>JAMXLM010000013.1 GCA_024280995.1 Candidatus Dormiibacterota bacterium | reverse complement strand
GACTCCATGGCGCAAATGGGAACGTGCCGCCGGCGGAGTTAGAGACCGGCTACGCTCTCGCCTGCGACGCGTCAGGTGTCGCGTGATTCCAAGCCGCCGAGTCTCCATCGAACCCAGGGCGGTTCATGATGCGGCCTTCTGGATACAGACGGCCCAATTTTGGCGAGCCTAGTGGAGCGTCAGCTGACCGTTGTTGCACTCGTACTGGAACGACCCGCTGAGCAGCGACGACCCGCTCCCGAACGTCTGAACCGAATCCGGGCAGACGATCAGCCGCTCGGTGACATCGAGCCCGGCGATCAGCACCCCGACCGTCAGCGTCGCGGCCACAAGGCCGGACAGCCGCGCCACTCCCTTCCGGGGACGGCGTTCCGTCCGACTCAATGCAAACCCCGTCAGGAGCCCGGCGACGACCAGCGGCAGTCCGATCGAGAAGGCGGAAAAGATTCCCAGCATCAACAGCCCCGCCGCCGCCGCCGCACGGATCTGTGCCCGGATCGAGACGATCTCGGGCCTCGGCAGGAGCGCGATCACAATCAACGCCGCCATCACCGCCATGAACCCGCCCACGAAACGCGGGATGAACGGCTGGGCGGAGGCACCCTGCGCGTTGATCACGACGATGTACAGGGCGTCGACCGCGACGACGAGCCCAAAGGCGATGAGCGAGGTGACGCGCACCGAGGCCCGCTCCACGTCCGGCAACTCTAGCCGTTGAAAAACTGGCTCCACCTACTATTAGTCTCGAAGTGGCGGAGTACAGCCCGGGGCTGGAAGGTGTGGTTGCCGCCGAGACCTCGGTCAGCGAGGTGGATGGCGCCAACGGCCGTCTCATCTATCGCGGCGGCTATCTCATCGAAGACCTGGTCCCGGTCACGACCTTCGAAGAAGTCGCCTACCTCCTCTGGCATGGCGAGCTCCCGAACGAAAAGGAGCTCGACGCCCAGCGCGGGCAGATGGCGAAGGCCCTGCGGCTGAACAAGGCCGGCTGGGGCACGCTCAACGCGATGGACCCCGCGACGGATCCGATGGACGTCCTTCGCACCGTCGTTTCCGCGCAGGGGGCCGGCAAGACCCTCAACAAGCCGTCGCTCGACGAAGCGATCGCCCTGACGGCCGTATTCCCCACCATCGTCGGCGCCTCTTATCGGCTCCGGCAGGGAAAGCAGCCGGTCGAGCCGCGCGAGGACCTCAGCCACGCCGCCAACATCCTGTGGTGCCTGGAGGGCAAGGAGCCAGACCCAGAGAAGGTCCACTGGGTGGACAGCTATCTCGTCCTTCTTGCCGACCACGGCCTCAACGCCTCGACCTTCGCGGCGCGCGTGGTGGCGTCGACCGGCAGCGACCTGACCTCGTGCGTCGTCGGCGCGATCGCGACCCTGAAAGGACCCGCACATGGCGGCGCGACCCTGGCCGCGCGCAACATGCTCGACAAGATCGGGTCCGCCGACAACGCGGAGAGATGGCTCAACGAGGCCCACTCGCGGCACGAGCGATTCAGCGGCTTCGGCCACCGCGTCTACCGCACCTACGACCCGCGGGCCAAGATCTTGCGCGAGATGGCGAAGACCGCGGCCCCCGAGCTGCATCGCACCGCGGCGCGCACCGAGGAGGTCGCGCTGCAGATCCTTCACGACGCGCATCCGGACCGACCCAACGCTACGAACGTCGACTTCTGGGCGTCAGTGGTGCTGACCGGTGCGGGGATCCCGAAGGAGCTCTTCACCACGGTCTTTGCGACCTCACGCGTGGCCGGTTGGACCGCCCACGTTCTCGAGTCGATGACCGACCTGCGCCTCATCCGCCCGGCCTCGAAATGGGTCGGACCGGCGCCGGGGAAGAAGCCGGCCCAGCTCGCCAAGAGATGAGCCAGGAGCCGAGCAGCAACAACAACAAGTACGTCCCCGGCCTCGAGGGCGTCATCGGGGCGCAGACGGCCATCTCGCACGTCGACGGCGCCAACGGCCGCCTCGTCTACCAGGGCTACGTCATCGCCGACCTCGCGGAGGAGATGTCCTTCGAGGAGGTCGCGTTCCTGCTCTGGGAGGGCCACCTGCCCAACCGCTCGGAGCTCGAGGGTCTGTCGCTGGAGCTGGCCGGCCACCGCGAGCTCACGCAGGCCGCGACATTTGCGCTCGATGCGCTGCCCAGCGACACGGATCCGATGGACGTGTTGCGAAGCGTCGTCTCCGTGCAGGGCGTGGAGCACCGGCTCGCGAAGCCGACGCCCGCGCTGGCGATCCATGCGACGGGGTCGTTTCCGACCATCCTCGCCAAGTTCTACCGCCGCCAGCTGGGGCTCGAGCCGATCGAGCCACGCCGCGAGCTCGGCCACGCGGCCAACTACCTCTACATGATGAACGGCAAGGAATCGAGCCCCGAGATCGTTCGCGCGCTCAACACCTACCTGGTGCTGCTCGCCGACCACGGCATGAACGCCTCGACATTCACGGCGCGCGTGATCGCCTCGACCGAGTCGGACCTGACGTCGTCTCTCGTCGGCGCGATCGGCGCGCTCAAAGGCCCGGCGCACGGAGGCGCGCCGTCGGCTGTGCTGGAGCAGCTCGAAGAGATCGGCGCCGCGAAAGACGCCGAGACTCACATGCGGGACATGCGCAAGCGCAAAGAGAAGTTCATGGGCTTCGGCCACCGCGTCTATCGGGTCTACGACCCGCGGGCGAAGATCCTCAAGGCCATGTGCGAGCGCATGAACCCGAAGTTCTACGCCCTGGCGTCAAAGGTCGAGGAGATCGCGCTGACGATCCTTCACGAGGAGCACCCGGAGCGCCCGCAGTCGACCAACGTCGAGTTCTATTCCGCGGGCGTGCTGCAGGCCATCGGGCTGCCAAAAGAGTTCTTCACGCCGACGTTTGCCACCGCCCGCGTCGCAGGTTGGAGCGCTCATGTGCTCGAACAGGCGGGTCACAACCGCATAATCCGGCCGCAATCGGAATACATCGGACCGGAGCCGCGGAAGCCAGTGCCGCTCGCCGAGAGGGCTTAGACCCAGGTCGGTTCGACCGCGCCTTCCGGCTCAACCTCGGGGCCGCCGGTCTCGCCTGGTTCCTCGTGATCGCCGCCGCGCTGACCGGATACTTCGTGGTCGTCGTCCCGCTCCGTGCTGACATCCTCGACAACGACCTGACCCTCATCTACATCGGCGCCCGAATCGGGCTCGAGCACGGCTGGAGCCACATCTATTCGCTCGCGCTGCAGCACGATCTCTTCGCCCAGCTTCGCCCCCACGCGGTCTTCAACGCTGGTGCGCTGTTCGTTTCGCCACCGCCATACGCGTGGATCGTCGTGCCGCTCACCATCTTCGGCGCAGCAGGCGCCACCTACATCTGGCTAGCTCTCTCCCTGGCCGCCCTGGTCGCTGCCTGGCGGCTGGCCGCGCCCGGAACCATGCCACATAAGGCCTTATGGCTTCTCGGCGCTCTCGCCTGGTACCCGCTCCTGTATGGCCTGAGCCTTGCCCAGCCCGACCTGGTGATCCTCGCCCTCGCCGCGATCGCGTGGAGGCTCGCCGATGCCAATCGGCCCTACTTCGCGGGGATCGTGCTCGGCCTCTCGGTGATCAAGCCGCAGCTGCTTCTCATCCTGCCGGTGGTGCTGCTGTTCGCCGGCAGGTGGAGGATCGTCGCCGCCTGGGCGGCCACGGCCGGCTTGCTGGGCGCGGCCTCCCTGGCGGTGATCGGACAGCAGGGCCTCAACGACTCCTTGAGCCTTTTGGCCGACGTGCAGCACGACGCCAACAACCGCTACTTCACGCTTGCCTTCCTCCTCGGCCCCGGCACGCTGAGCTACGCCGCCCAGGTGGCGGTCGCCGCGGCCGCCGCCATAGCCGGCTTCCTGAACCGGCACAACAGCAGCGCTCGGATCTTCGCCCTGGGAATCGTGGCCACCACGCTCGGCGCCACGTACTGGCACCTCCAGGACTTCACGATCCTGGTCCTGGCGGTTTGGCTCTTCTGGCGCGAGAGGCCCTCGATTCCCCTACGCCTGCTGTTGCTCGTGATGGCCATCGCGGGCGAGTTCGCATGGCCGCTGACGCCACTGCCGATCCTGCTTGGCGTGGCGGTCTGGTTCGCGGCGATGTTCACCTCGCCGCGAAGAGCGCCCGCGGTCGCCACCTGAAGGGATGAACGCAGCCGGCCTTCGAGTGCCACAGGCGCGCTGGATCGTGCTCGCGGCCGGCGTCGTGCTGGTCGGGATCCTGGTCTGGTTCACCCGGACCTTCTACTGGTACTTCGACGAGTGGACCTTCATCCTGACCTCCCCGGACTGGAGCCTGCGGACCTATTTCGAGCCGCACAACGAGCACCCGGCGATGCTTCTGCGCGTCACGTACGCGCTCCTGCTGAACGCGGTCGGCATGCGGACCTACGTGCCCTACATGGCGGTGCTCCTCCTCGCGCACCTCGCCAACGTCCTGCTCCTTTTCGAGCTCGTCCGCCGGCGCGCGGGCGAGGGCATCGCGCTGGCGGCGGCTTTGATCTTTCTCGTCCTGGGCGCGGGGTGGGAGGACCTGCTGTGGGCGTTCCAGGTCGGGTGGCTCGCATCCATCGCCTTCGGTCTGGGCGCGCTGATCGCGCTCGAGTCACGGCGAACCGTGCTCACCGCCGCCCTGGTCACCATCTCGCTGGCGTTTTCGGGCACAGGCCTGGTCTTCGTGGTCGCGGCGGTGGTCCAGCTGCTGCTCACCCCGGGGCGCAGGCGTGACCTGTGGTGGTTCGCCGCCCCGGCCACGGCGCTGGCGGCCTGGTACGCCGCCTTCGGCCGCTTCGGCGGGCACCCCAACCCCCAGCCGACGGCCGGCAACCTGCTGCTCGAGCCTCTGTACACGGTGTGGGGGCTCAGCCAGGGCGTGGCCGGATTGATCGGGGTGAGCGGCTGGATCGGGGTCGTGCTGCTCGTGGTCGCGGCTGCCGTCCTGGCATGGCGCTGGAGGGTTCGCGGGCTCGACGCCTTCACGGTCGGGATCGCCGCCGGCCTGGTGAGCTTCTTCCTGGTCGCCGGGGCGACCCGGGCCCAGCTCGGCTGGCAGCAGTCGGGCGCCTCTCGCTACGTCTACGTGGCGGCCTTGCTGTGGATCGTGCTGCTCGCGGACGCGGCGCGCGACCTGCCGTGGCGCGGGACCTGGAGGCCGGTGCTGGTGGCATGCGCCTTCCTCGCCGCCTTCAACAGTGCGGTGCTGCTGGTCGAGTACACGGCCGCCAAGACTGCCCAGATGCAGCGCGCCGAGGCCGACCTCCAGGCCCTCGCCGCCATGCGGTTTGACCCCTGCCTCGACCCGGCCGGCAACGCCGACCTCCTGGTCATGCCCCAGGTCGACCCGGCCGCCTACTACCGGGCGGTCGATCGCTATGGCGACCCCGTCGCCGGAAGGCCGATTCGTGACCGGGCCGATTTCGAGGCGGCCAAGACGCGGCTTCGCAAGCCGGGTTGTTGATGTTCCTCCCTACACTTGAAGCCAGTGCCTGATTTCGACTTCGACGTGGCCATACTGGGCGGCGGCATGGGCGGGTACCCGGCCGCGATCCGGGCTTCGCAGCTGGGCCTCAAGGTTGCCCTCGTCGAGGCGAACAAGCTCGGCGGCACCTGCCTTCACATCGGCTGCATCCCGACCAAGGCCCTGCTCGAGTCGTCGGAGCTGTACCACCGCGTGGCGGCCCGCGGCACCGAGTTCGGCCTGAAGGCCGAGGTCGTCGGCTACGACTACCCGAAGATCGCGGAGCGCCGCGACGCCGTGGTCAACAAGCTGTACCAGGGCGTCCAGTTCCTCATGAAGAAGAACAAGATCGAGGTCGTCCAGGCCAGGGGGAGGCTGCGGGACAGGAACACGATCGAGGCCGACGGCCGGATGCTCCGGGCCAAGAACCTGATCATCGCGACGGGCTCGGTCGTGAGGACGTTGCCCGGGCTGGAGCTCGACGGCCAGGTGATCGTCTCGTCCGACAACGCCGTCCTCGCCAAGGACGTCCCCGAGTCGATCTGCATCATCGGCGCAGGCGCCGTGGGCGTCGAGTTCGCGACCCTCTACAACCAGCTCGGCGTCAAGGTGACCCTGCTCGAGGCCCTCGACCGCCTGGTCCCGCTCGAGGACGAGGACGTCTCCAAGGAGATGCTCGCCGCGTTCAAGAAGGCCGGGATCGACTGCCGGATCGGCGTCAAGGTGAGTGGCGCCAAAAAGGCGCGCGGCGGCGTCAGCATCGACACCGACCAGGGCGAGGTGTGGGCGCACCAGCTGCTGGTCGCGGTCGGGCGCTCCGCTGTCTCGAAGGAGCTGGGCCTGGACCAGGTCGGCGTGCAGACGCAACCGAACGGCTTCATCAAGGTCGACGAGTGGTGCCGCACGTCGGTCGACTCGATCCACGCGATCGGCGACGTCATCGGCGGCTTCCTGCTCGCGCACGCCGCCTCGCACGAGGGGATCGTTGCTGCGGAAGACATCGCCGGACAGCGGCTGGCGCCGATGGACCAGAACCTGATCACCCGCTGCACCTACTCGCACCCGCAGATCGCGTCCGTCGGGCTGACCGAGAAGCAGGCGCGCGAGAAAGGCCACGAGGTCAAGGTCGGAAAGTTCCCGTTCTCGGCCATCGGCCGCGCGCAGATCCACGGCGAGACGGTGGGATTCGTCAAGGTGGTCGCCGACGCGAAGACGGGCCAGCTGCTCGGGACTCACATCGTCGGCGACAGTGCGACAGAGCTCATCGCCGAGCCCGCGCTCACCCAGCTGTTCCAGGGCGACGCGTGGGAGCTCGGCCGCAACATCCACCCGCACCCGACGTTGAGCGAAGCGGTGATGGAGGCGGCGATGGCCGTGGACGGCCACGCCATTCATTTCTAAGGACCGCATGGCTCAGACCACCACCACCCGCGAGGAAGCCTTCACCCCTGAGTGGCGGTTCCAGGAGCCGGTCGCGTGGCGCGACACCGACCTCGACGAGAACGTGCTCACCGAGTGGTTCCACTACATCCTCCTCGGCAGGCAGATCGACTATCGCTTCCAGGTCCTGAACCGGCAGGGCCGGGCGCCGTTCATCATCTCCGTCGCCGGCCACGAGGCCGCGCAGATCGGCGTGGGTTGGCCCCTCAAGCCGAAGTACGACTGGCTCGCGCCGTACTACCGCGACGTCGTGCTGTGCATGCGCATGGGGATGACGCCGCTCGACCTCATGCTCTCGGTGCTCGCCAAGGCGGGCGACCCGGCGTCGGGCGGCAAGCAGACCCCCGGACATTTTTCCGATTCGCGACTGAACATCACGTCTGGTGGGTCGCCCGTGGCGACGCAGATGGTGCGAGGCGCAGGGGTCGCTTACGCGCTGAAGATGGACAAGACCGACAAGGTCCTGATGACGTGTTACGGCGAGGGCGCGGGCTCTGAGGGCGACGCGCACGAAGCCTTCAACTTCGCGGCGATCTACAAGCTGCCGGAGATCTTCGTCTGCGAGAACAACGGCTTCGCGATCTCGACGCCGTTCAACAAGGAGTACGCGATCAAGCACGTCGCGCAGCGAGCCGTGGGCTACGGCTTCCCGGGCGTCACCGTCGACGGCCGCGACCCGGTGACCTGCTATGTCGTCTCCAAGGAAGCGGTCGCGCGCGCCCGCGCCGGCGACGGACCGACGCTGATCGAGTGCCTGGTCGACCGACTTGGCGCGCACTCGTCGGAAGACGACCAGCGCCGGTACCGCTCGCAGGAAGAGATCGACATGCTGGCCCAGAACGACTGCCTCGAGCGCTTCAAGAAGCAGCTCATCGAGGAGGGTGTGCTGAGCGCCAAGCAGGTCGCCGAGTTCGAGGAGCAGGTCAAGGAAGAGGTCACCGCGGCCACCAAGCAAGGGATGGAGGCCGACGACCCGAGACCGGAGGACGCGCTGACCAACGTCTACGCGGTCGAGTTCCCAGAGGCGATCGATCCCGCGCCCGGAGTCGAGACCGAGGAGATGAACATGGTGGCCGCGCTTCGCTCGGCCTTGACCGAGGAGATGGAGCGCGATGAGCGGGTCATGGTCCTCGGCGAGGACGTCGGCAAGAAGGGCGGCGTGTTCCTGGTCACCGACGGCCTGCGCACGAAATACGGCGAGGACCGCGTCATCGACACGCCGCTCGCCGAGTCGTCGATCGTCGGCGTCGCGCTGGGCCTCGCCATAGCCGGCAAGCGGCCGGTGGCCGAGATCCAGTTCACCGACTTCGCGCACATGGCGTTCAACTCGATCACCAACGAGGCCGCGAAGTACCGCTACCGCAGCGATGGCGACTGGACTGTGCCGATGGTGGTGCGCGCGCCGATGGGCGGCCATGCCCACGGGGCGCTGTATCACTCGCAGTCGATCGAGGCGCGGTTCGCGACGCCAGGGCTGAAGATCGTGATCCCGTCCTCACCCTACGAGGCCAAAGGCTTGCTGACCGCCGCGATCCGTGACCCTGACCCGGTGCTCTTCTTCGAGCACAAGCGCCTCTACCGCATGTTCAAGGAGGCCGTGCCCAAGGGCGAGTACCTCATCCCTCTACAGAAGGCGCGCACGTACCGCGAGGGTTCGGACATCTCCGTGTTCTGCTACGGGCTGATGGTTCACTACGCGGCCGAGGCGGCGAAGAACCTCGAGGCCGACGGTGTGAGCGTCGAGATCATCGACGTGCGGACCGTATATCCGCTGGACAAGGAGGCGATCATCGCCTCGGCTCGCAAGACGGGCAAGTGCCTGGTGCTGTACGAGGACAACTTCAGCGTCTCCATCGGCTCCGAGATCGCCGCCCTCATCGCCGACGAGGCGTGGCGGTGGCTCGACGCGCCGGTGAAGCGGTTCGGCGGGCTCGACGTGCCCTCGATGCCTTACGCGGTGCCGATGGAGGAGCACTTCATGCCGACGCCGGCGAAGATCACCAAAGTCTTGAAGGACCTCGCGGAGTTTTGATGCTCTGATGGCCGGCAACACAACCCGTGTGACCATGCCGCAGCTGGGCGAGTCGGTGCATGAAGGCACCATCTCGAAGTGGCTGGTCAAGCCGGGCGACAAAGTGACCGAGTTCGAGCCCATGCTCGAGGTCGACACCGACAAGGTCAACGCCGAGGTGCCGGCGCCCGTGTCGGGGATCCTGCGCGAGATCCTCGCCAAGGAGGGCCAGACCGTGCAGGCGGGGACCGAGATCGCGGTCGTCGAGACAGGCGACGGCGCGGCAGCCACAACGCCGGCACCCGCTCCCACGCCCAAAGAAGAGGTGCCGGCGAAGCCGGCGGAGGGGAAGCCCGCAGAGGAGCCGAAGCCTCAGGAGGGCGCGACCCCTCCGACGCCGCAAGCGGCGCCACCTCCCCGCGAGCGGGGAGGATATTCGCCGGGCGTCTTGATGGCCGCCTCCGAGCTGAAGGTCGACCTGTCGAAGATCACCGGCACCGGGCTCGGCGGCCGGGTCACGAAGAAAGACGTCCAGGACTTCGCGGCGAAGTCGAAGGCAGCGCCGGCGGCGGCCCCCGCGGCGCCGGCAGCGCCACGTCCCGTCCCGGCCACCGCCGGTGAGGGCGACGAGGTGATCCAGCTCACGCGGGTCCGAAAGCTCATCGCCGAGAACATGACCCGGTCCAAGCAGACGATCCCGCATGCCTGGCAGACCCAGGAAGCCGACATGTCCGGCGTGGTCGCCAACCGCACTGCCAACAAAGCGGCGTTCCAGAAGCAGGAAGGGTTCTCGCTGACCTACCTGCCCTATGTGATGGCCGCCGCCACCTCAGCGCTGCGCGAGAACACCCACGTGAACGCGACCTTCAACGAGACCGAGCTGATCGTCCACCGCGACATCAACCTCGGGATCTCGGTCGGGATGGAGGACACGCTTCTGGTGCCCGTCGTGCGCAAGGCGGACGGCCTGTCGATCGCCGGCCTTGCCCGCGCGGTCAACGACCTGGCGACTCGTGCCCGAAACAAGCAGCTGAAGGCGGACGATCTGTCCGGCGCGACCTTCACCGTCAACAACTCGGGCACTTTCGGGACGCTGTTCAGCTACTCGGTCATCAACCCCGGGCAGGCCGGGATCCTCACGATGGAAGCGATCGTGGAGCGGCCGGTCGCGGTGCAGGGCATGATCGGGATCAAGCCGATGATGTATCTCTGCTTCTCGTTCGACCACCGCGTCCTGGACGGCCTCCAGGCCGCGCGCTTCCTCACCGCCTGCCGGAAATGGCTCGAGACCGTAAGCGTGGAGACGCCCGTCTACTAGCGCAGAATGCAGCGCCGTGGCCCGCAGGCTGGCGCTGATCGTCCCACCGGTCATCCTGCTGGTGGCGACGCTGTGGATCCGCTACACGGCCGACTTCGGCCTCGCCTACCAGGCCGGCGTGGAAGCCTGGAACAGCGGGCGGCCGCAGCACCTCCTCACGTGGACGGGCACACCGTTTTACGCAACCGTGATGGCGTTGGTCAGTCGCGCCGGGTCGCTCGAGATCACGGCGCGCACGTTCACGGCTTTGAACATCCTGGTCTGGGGTGCCCTGCTCAACGTCGTCTGGCTGCGGATGCGCACCCATCTAAACACCCCGGTCTGGTGGGGCACCTGCCTCGCCGCGATCGTTTTCTCCCCCGCGATCCAGACGATCTTCTGGCTGCAGCCCAACCTGATCGTCTTCGCGATCGCGCTGCTCGGCTTCGTGCTTCTCGGGCGGCGCAATGGCGCCGCCGGAGCCCTGATCGGTCTGTCGATCGCGCTCAAACCCATCGTGGTCGTCCTTCCGCTCGCCTTGCTCTTGCGCAGGTCGTCGCGCGCTCCCGCGTTGGGGGCGATCGCCACTGCGATCGTCCTCAGCTTTGCGGGCCTGGGATTCCTCGCCTGGCGCGCCGGGGACGCCGCCGTGCTCAACCCGTTCGATTACCTGGCCGGTTTCCTGAGCAAAGGCCAGGGGCCGATCGCGGCGTGCGTCCCGGAGAACTACTCGCCCGTGGCGACGATGTGCCGGCTCGGGCTCGAGCCGTCGACCGCGGTGACCGCCGCCGTCGCCGTGCTCGTCCTGCTCGGCGCCTGGCTGCTGCTGCGCGATCTGCCCGACTCCTCCGAATCGCGCTGGACGGTGTTCGCCGCAAGCTGTCTTCTATCCGGCCTGCTCGGTCCGATCGCCTGGGCTTCGTATGGGATCCTGCTGGCGCCCCTTTTCCTGCTCCTCACCTATCAGTTCTCGCGCGAGCGGGCGCCGGTGGCATTGTGGATCGGTCTCGGACTCGCCTACTTGCTCGCCCAGCTGATCTGGGACCCACTCGAGAGCCTCGCTCAGACGCCGGTCGTGGTGATCATCTTCTCGTACAGCGTCGGCCAGTTCAGCCAGTACGTTCTGCTGTTCGTGTGGGTGCGCTGGCGCCTCTGGAGGCGCGGATCAGCAAGCACCCGAACACCGGTGACGAGTCCGTCAGTCCAGCAGACATAGCCGCGGCGACGGCCGCGGCCACGACCGCGGGCATGCGGCGGCCGGATTTGCGCATGCCGAGCCGGCGCTGGATCTCGATGGGCTGCGCGCCTCCACGTCCGACGCCGTAGAGGACGCCGGCGGTCAGGCGAGAGATCGATTCCCACCTCCGCACCTCTGCCACCGACAGGTAGCCGCTCAGCCATTCGATGACCATCCCGGACCGGTTCAACGCGGCCTCCCACTGCTGCCTGTCCCAGTACCGCAGGTGCGCAAGCCGAGCATCGAGGTGGCGGAGGTACTCTTCGCGCGACACCCCTGGCAGCACCGGACCATGCAGGCACTTGTGGAAGTCGGGTCCTGGAACCGTCAACACGAACTGGCCGCCCGGCCGCAGGACTCGGGCCACTTCCGCGATCACGGGCTCGATGGCGTCGACGTGCTCCAGCACCGAGTTGGAGAGCACCCAGTCGAAGGACCCCTCCTCCTCAGGCACGCGATCGCCGCCGCCGACGTGAACCGTCGCGTATATCCCGAGCCCTTTGGCCTGCGCCGCCTCGGCCGGATCCGGGTCCACGCCGACGATCTCGCGCTGACCGGTCTGCTCGAGGAGGATCCGCGTCAAGAGCCCGTCACCGCAGCCGAGATCGAGGCCGCGGCCCTGCGGCAGCCCGCTGGACAGCAGGTGCTCGACCTCGGCGGCACGCCAGAACGCGGTCGCGGGCTGGAATGGATAGTCGCGGAGGAACCGAACCAGCAGGTCGCGCCTCAGTGGAGCAATGCCTCCAGCTGCTCCTCGTACCGCAAGACCATCGTCTCGGTCCGCCAGCGCTCATGCGCGACCGAGGCGACACGCGCCCGCAGTCCCGCGTCCCGCGCAAGCGCCTCCAGGGCGCGATTGACCGCGGACGTGAGCTCCTGGACCGCCGGTTGCGAGGTGAAGACGACGTGGCTGAGGGCGGGCAAGCCCGAAGCGGTGACCTCGGAGAGCAGCGCGGGGGTTCCGCACGCCATCGCCTCCTGCGCCACGACCGGAAAGCCCTCGCCGCTGGAGGGGAGTACCAGCAGATCCGCGGCCGCGTAGTAGCAGCGCAGCCTTGCGGGCTCCATCGGATCGACCACCCTCATGTTGGGCAAGCTCCACCCGGCCGGATCCACGTCGCCCGACCTTCCGATCAGGATCCAGTCGCACGACGGTGTGGCCGCGATCAGCGGACGCAGCAGGCGGAGGCCTTTCTTCTCCACGAAGCGGCCGACGAAGAGCAGCAGGGGCCGCGATTCGGTGGCGCCGATCCGGTTGCGCATCGACACGCGCTCCTGCGCTGTCGGAGGCTGGAAGAGGGCGTCGTCGATGCCGTTCTCGATCAGCTCGGCAGGCCGGCGGAAACGGACGCGAGGCTCGAACCAGCGGCGTACGTAATCGCTCACGAACACCACTTCCTCCGCCTGCGAGAGCACGTTGCGCCCGATCGTTGCGTAGGCCGCCGACTGCAGGCCGCGGAGGATGGGGTTCGGGTACGGAACCTTGGCCACGTGCTGCGTCAGAAGCACCGGCCGGCGGCGCCGCCGGCTGGCGCTGAACACGGCCACGTTGAGCGCGTACAGGCAATCGTGCATGTGCACCACCTCGGACCACGCGACGTGCCATCCGACGCGACGCATCGCCGCCGGGCCCGGCAGCGGATAGGGAAAACCGAGTCGCTCGATGGCGTTCCAGACGCGAACAGGCGCGTCATCGGCCGAGGCGGCGTGTCTCGCTCCCGCGATGTCCCCGGCCATCCAGCGGACCTCGTGGCCGCGCTTTCTGTAGCCGAGCGCGAGGCTCGAAGCAACCGTCTCGATGCCGCCCACGTGTTCCGGGTAGTAGTTGCTGACAAGGAGGATCCGCACGCGCCGCCCTATGAGCCCGCCGCAACCCGCGCGCGTTCGAGCACCTCGTGCTGCAGTCGCACGACCTCGACGCCATCCGCGGCCGCGATGTCTTTGGGCGCGACTCGCGTCCGGCACGCCTCGACGAAACGCGCGATCACGACGTCGTTGCCGTAGGCAAGCTTGCCCGCGACGTTGAGCGCACCCGAACGCGCGACTCCGCCCAGGTGACTCGTCACGGCGTCGGCGGTCGTCCTCAAGATGTGCCGCCCGAGGTGCTCGCCATCGTTGCGCGTCGTCACCAATACGTCACGAAACACGTCGACCACCGCGAGAGCGTCGGACCCGATTACGGTCAGGTGCCACTCGCTGACCGGCGCCGTGAAGTTCATTGAGACCTGCGCCGGCGTGGCGCCGGCGTGCATGAGGAGCGTGATGGCGGCAGGCGTGCTTCGTCCGGGCGGTCCGGGCACGACGTGCGCGACCTCGATGCGCAGGTCGTCGCCCACGATGCTGCGCACGAGGTAGAAGAAATGCGGCGACTCGTCGTAGAAGAGGCCGAGCGGGAGCGAGTCGTACCACTCCGGCAGCCGCCGCCGCGGATTCGACAGCTGCGCCCCCCAGACCGCCTGGATCTGTCCCAGCCTGCCCGCGGCGATCAGCCGGCGAAGGCGTATTGCCGAACGCGCGAATTGAAAGTTGTGAACCACCGCGAGCACGCGCCCTTCGCGATCCGCGGTCGAAGCTATGTCGCGCGCCTGCCCGACCTCGAGCGCCATCGGCTTTTCAAGCAAGACGTCCTTGCCCGCGAGGAGGTAGGCGCGCGCGAGCTCCGCGTGTGTCGCAGGTGGCGTCGCGATCGTGACGGCGTCGATCTCGTCGAGCCAGGGCACGGCATGCGGACCTTCGGCGGTCACTCCATGCGGGACGCGGAACAGGGCCCTAGCCCGCTCGACCCGTGCGGGCGTGTGATCGATCACGCCGACGACCTCTACATCCCGGTTGCGTTTCAGCCAGGGGAGATGGCGGTGCGTTCCCACCCAGCCCAGTCCGACGACCGCAACGCGGAGAGCGCCCATGTCGGCCCGGGATCGTAACTAAAGCAACCCAAATCCGCGCGATGAGCGTTTACTTCTCCACTAAATAACCCGCGCAGTAGTCCGGAAGGACGCTGGAGGCATGGGGTCTATGGGGCAGAAGGGGTTCTCTGTCCGTGGCAAAGCCCTGGTAGGGCTGGTCGCCTCCGTCTGCGCCATCGCGGCATGGGCCGCGCCCGTCGCCGCAACCTCGGCAGCCTCGGCGCGATCAGCCAGGACCTCGGGGCACGAGGTGCCCGCCGTGGGCCGTCCGCCGGTCGTGACCGTGTCTCCGACGACCCGGCAACAGCGCAAGCCCAAGACCGCCGGCAAACCCTTCCTGGGCGCCAACCCGAAGGGACTGGCGGCGGCGAAAGCCCGGGCCGGCAACACCAGGACGGCGGCTGCGGCGCCCGCCGCGAGCGCCGGACCGCTCGCCGGGCTGTTCAACGGCACCAACCAGCCGGGTGTGAGCGCTTCGGACGAAGGTTTCTGCTGCACGCCCCCCGACAGCACCGGGTCGATCGGCCCGAACAATTACGTCGAGTTCATCAACACGACCATCGCGGTCTACAACCGATCGCTGACCCTGCTCAGCAGCCAGGACATGGCGAGCTTCGTGGGCGCCGGCGGACTCAACGTCAGCGACCCACAGGTGCAGTGGGATCCCCGTGCCGGCCGGTGGTTCTACGCAGGCCTCGCGTTCGCAAGCCACAACAACAACCTCGAGTTCGGATGGTCCATGACCGCCGATCCGAGCAACCTGGCCTCCGGCTGGTGTCACTTCTCCACGTTCACCGGCAATCAGCTGGCCGACTATCCCAAGCTCGGTCACGACGACAACTTCGTCCTCATCGGGGCCAACCTCTACGACGACACCACCGGGAACTACGTTTTCAGCAGCGCCGCGATCTGGGCGCTGCCCAAGCCGCCGGCGGGCAACCTCACCACCTGCTCGGCAGGCGGACTGACGCAGTTCGGCGACCCGCAGCATCGCCTGCTGAACGCCGACGGCACATCCGCCTTCACCCCGGTGCCTGTGAACATGTCTGACGCTTCCGCGACGGGATACATCCTGGCTGGGCACAGCCCGGTCGCGCCGCTGCCCACGGACCCGACCGGCCCGCAGACAAAGGTGATGGTCTGGCACACATTGTCACAAGGCGGGCAGCCCCACCTCTTCGCCGACGGCGACCTGGCCGTGAATGCGTTCGACGTGCCGGCCTCGGCACCCCAGCCGAACGGTGGACCTGTCGTGGACACGCTCGACGCACGGCTGACACAGGCCGTCGGCCACGCCGATCCGGACGCCGGTGGCGCCGCCGCGATCTGGACCCAGCACACGATCAACGGGCCGGGCGGACGCTCGGTCGCGCGCTGGTACGAGATCCTGCCGGCGACGATGACGGTGCGCCAGCAGGGCGCCGTGCAGAGCACGACCGACTTCGTCTGGAACGGGTCGATCTCCCCGTCGATCGCAGGCAACGACGCAGCCATCTTCTACAACCGCGGCTCGGCGACAGACATGGTGGTCAGCGCGGCGCAGTCGCGCACGTCGGCGACCCCGCTGTCCACGCTGAACGCCGGTGAGCTCGTGCTGACGACCAGCACGGACGTCGACGTCGATTTCAGCTGCTCATCGCCGTACGGGCCGCCCTGCCGCTGGGGCGACTATTCCGGCGCAAGCCCCGACCCGCTCAACGCCGGCGTCGTGTGGGGAACCAACCAGTCGAACGGCTCGTCGTTCCTCGGCTTTCCGCAGTGGGTGACTCAGAACTACGCGGTCACCACCAGCGGCACCCCGCCGCCACCGCCGGTTCCGTGCACCTCGATCACCTGGAACGCGCCGAGCCCGGCGTCGCCGCAACCGCCAGGCACCCAGGTGACGTTGAGCGGCACCGCCGCGGGCTGCCCGCATCCTGTCTACCAGTTCTGGGTTCAGCCGCCGGGCGGCGCGTGGCAGATCCTCCAGGCGTACAGCCCGGCCTCCAGCGCCACCTGGAACACGTCGGGGCTCGCGGCGGGGACGTACCTTTTCGACGTCTGGGCTAAGGACGCAGGCTCCGCCGCCCAGTGGGACGCGCATGTCTCGCCGAATCCGACTTACACGCTGCAGGCTGCCAACACCTGTACCTCCGTGACATGGAGCCCGCCGAGCCCGGCCTCCCCGCAAGCGCCCGGACCGCAGGTCTCGCTGGGCGGGAGCGCCGCGGGGTGCTCGAACCCCGTCTACGAGTTCTGGATCCAACCACCAGGTGGAGCGTGGACGGTGCTTCAGGCCTACAGCTCGAGCGCCACCGCGACATGGAACACCGCCGGCCAGGCGACCGGCACCTATCTGTTCGACGTCTGGGCGAAGCAATCCGGCTCGACCGCGCAGTGGGAGGCGCACATATCGCCGAACCCGACGTACGTCCTGCAGACCGGCGCGCCGTGCTCGTCGGTTTCGCTCGGGTTCGACCCTGCTTCGCCCCAGACGGTGGGGACATCCGTGACGCTGACTGGAGTCGCGTCGGGGTGCACCAGCCCGCAGTATGAGTTCTGGATCGAGCCGCCCGGGGGTGCGTGGACCGTCCTTCAGGCTTACAGCTCGAACCCAACCGCGACCTGGAGCTCGGGCGGCTCAGCGACCGGCACCTACCTGTTCGACGTCTGGGTGAGGCAGGCCGGCTCGAGCGCCGGCTGGGAGGCACACATCTCCCCCAACCCGACCTACACGCTGCAGGCACCCGTCGTCTGCACGGCCGTGACGTGGAACGCACCAAGCCCGGCCTCGCCACAAGCACCAGGTGTCCAGGTGTCGCTCGGCGCGACCGCTTCAGGCTGCCCGAATCCGGTCTACGAGTTCTGGGTCCTCCCTCCAGGAGGTGCGTGGGCGATCCTCCAGGCTTACAGCACGAGCTCTAATGTGACCTGGAGCACCGCGGGTCTTGCGACCGGCACCTACCAGTTCGATGCATGGGTGAGGCAGTCCGGATCGAGCGCGAGCTGGGAGGCGCACGTCTCTCCGAATCCCACCTACACGCTCCAGACCGGAGCCCCGTGCACATCCGTGACCTGGAACGCACCCAGCCCGGCATCGCCGCAGCCGCCCGGCACGCAGGTCACCCTGAGCGGGACCGCGGCAGGCTGCCCCAACCCGCAGTACCAGTTCTACATCCTGCCGCCGGGCGGGTCCTGGACGATCCTGCAGACGTACGGCTCCAGCTCGAGCGCCGTCTGGAATACAGGCGGCGCGGCGACGGGGACGTACCAGTTCGACATCTGGGTGAGACAGCTGGGCTCGACGGCGAGCTACGAGGCGCACATCTCGCCCAACCCGACCTACACGGTGCAGACCGGTCCTGCGTGCACAGCCGTCACCCTGACGTTCAATCCGGCGTCGCCACAACCGGCCGGCACGTCGGTCCAGCTCAGCGCCGCGGCCACAGGTTGCCCCAATGCGCAGTACGAGTTCTGGGTTCAAGCGCCGGGTGGCGCGTGGGTCGTGCTCCAGGGCTGGGGCTCATCCTCGTCGGCGACCTGGAACACGACCGGCCTGGCCCGTGGCACCTACCTGTTCGACGTGTGGGTGAGGCAGAACGGGTCGACGGCGCAGTACGAGGCGCACATCGCGCCTAACCCAACCTACACGCTTACCTGAAGCACCACGTCGGCGACGTCCGCGTAGGAATGCTGGGCGACATCGCGGAAGCGCACCGTCAACGCCTGGCCGCGATGCGTGGTGATCCCGACATAGATCCAGCCTGAGGCGCTGCCGTTGGGCTTCAGCTCGCCGGGCAGATGGCTCGACCGTACGTAGTCCGCGCTCACGCCATTGACAATCGCCGCCGGGTCCCACTCCGCCGCGTCCGGGCCTGAGTTGGTCGCGGTGACGTGGATCCACGTCGCGCCGCCGGCCTGGTCGAGCGCAACGCTGTCTACGGCGAGCGAGACGTCGCCGCGCTCGGCGGTGGACTCCGTCGTGACGATCGTCGCCTGGGATGGCGGCTCGCCCGACCCGCCGGACGTTGCATCCGCGCCGAGGCCAAGCGCACCGGCCAGGAGAATCAACACCGCGGCCACACCGTAAAGAGCCGCCAGGGTTCGCGCCGCGAACGCGCGCGCGAGGACTGCGCTCAATCCGACCGCCGTCAGGGCCGCGACCGCGGGCAACGCGGGGTACTCGTAGCGGCCTGGGCCGGCGAACTGGAAGGCCGCGGTGGCGGGCAGAAGGAGGGCGACCGCGAGCATGCCGGCGGCAGCCGTTATCGCGACCGCGGCGGCTCCATCGACCCGGCGGCGCTTGATCAGGCCCGCGACCGCGACCAGCACGATCAGCGAGCCGAGCACAACCAGGCCGGCCGCGTAAGGCAGTGCGCCGAGCGGCTCTCCACCCCAGTAGCTGACGACGAAGAACGCGATCGAGAAGGGGACGTAACGCCAGTCGAACGCCATCGGCGCGACGATCGACAGACGGTTGGTGCGCGCGGACGGCACCGGCACTCCGTACAGGTGCAGGTTGATCGCAAACCAGATCCCGAGGCACGCGGACACCACCAGCCCGGTGATGAGCAGGAGACCGAGCCGTCGCTTCCACGAGACGCCGGCGGCCGGCCAGATCATGGCGACGGCCACCGCGGGCGCGAGCCCTAGCAAGGTCAGCTTGACCAGGACCCCTGCTCCGAGCACCAGCCCAAGCAGGAGCGCGCGGCGCACCGTCCAGGCGCCGCCTGCCCACCTGACCGCCATCACGATCGCCGCCGCGCCCACGACGGAGGCGAGAGCGTCGTTCCCCACCCTGGTCGCGTCGAGGTCGAGGCCAGGGAGCACGATGGCGAACAAGGCCGCAAGCGCCGCCACCTCCCACCTGCCCGGCGCAAGGCGCAGTGCGACGACCACCGCCATCGGTGCGAGCAAGGCGATCAGGAGCGCGTTGACGATCCTCAGCCCGTAGATCCCGCCGAACGTCCCGCCGGCCCGATCCGCCAACCACCACACCGGGACCATGAGCAGGTAGTAGACGGGCGTCTGGGCGGACTCGTACGAAAGCTGCCAGAGGTGTCGCGACATCCAGACCGCGTTCGCGCGCGGGGACATGCCCGACGGCGGAGGCCCGATGTCGGACGCATCCGGGGTCGGGTAGGAGCCAGGGTCTTCGAAGCGATAGACACCGGTCGACTGCATCACGCGCAGCGTCTCGGGATCGACCACCGTGCGGTCCGCAACCGGATACACCCCGTGGCTCAGCTGGATGATGAAGTCGGTGTGCTGCGCCTCGTCGACTCGCGACCACACGGGCTGCGTGATCGCCATGAGCAGCGCGGGGACGAGAGCAAGCAGATAAGCGACTACCAGCGGGTATCGCAGCGCGATGGACAGGACGTTAAGCCTGCCCGGTCTCGCTGTCGATGCCGAGGATGCTGAGGAAGAAGCTTGCAAAGATGGTCTGGACACCGAGGGTCAGCAAGACCGCGGCGGGAATGATCTCGCGCATCGTGAGTCGCGGATCCAGGGCGCCGAACCCGACCGCGCGCCAGCTGAGCACGGCCGCGACTGTGCCGGCGACGCCGGCCAGGAACATCAGCGCGCCGATCACGAGTCCGGTCTCGAGCTGGACGTAGCGAAACATCGCCGAGTAGGTCGGGTTCGGCGGATGGAAACCGATCCGCATGGCAAACACCTTGGTGAAGACCGCGAACACGATCAGCTGATACCCGATCAGGCAGGCGAAGCCGGCGAGCAGGAGGGTATGAATGTCGAATCCAAACGGTCCGACCCTGACGGGGCCGATCTCGAGCACCGCTCCCGCGACCAGGCCGGCCGCGAACAGCGCGACGCCCGGGTAAAAGAACAGCCATCGCGGGCTGAACAGCAACATGAATCGCAGATGGCGCCAGCCGTCTCGCCACGTGCGCAGGTGCGGCGGCCGCGAGCGGCCGTCCGGCCGGAGCGTCACAGGAACCTCGGCGATCCGCATCCCCTGCAGCGAGGCCTTGATCACCATCTCGCTCGCGAACTCCATGCCCGTCGCGCGGAGGCGCAGCCGCTGAAACGCGTCCTTGCGGAAGCCGCGGAGGCCACAGTGCATGTCCGCAACGGGCGTGCGGAAGAAGAGACGGCTGATCGAGCTCAGCGCCGGATTGCCGACGTACCGGTGCGACCAGACCATCGCGCCGTCTTCGATCCCGCCGGCGAAACGATTGCCCATCACGAGGTCGCAGCCGTCACGCAAGCGCTCGAGGAGAGGGCCGATCGCGGTGAAGTCATAGCTGTCGTCGGCGTCGCCCATGATCACGAACTTTCCGTGCGCGGCTGCGATGCCCGCGATCAGCGCGCTGCCATAGCCCCTGCGGACGACCTCGACCACACGCACGCCCAGCTCCCGCGCGATTTCCGGCGAGCGGTCCGTGCTGCCGTTGTCGGCGACGATGATCTCTGCCTGGAGATGGTGCGTGGCGATCGCGCGCTGGGCCTTTCCAATGCAGGTCGCCAGCGTCTCCGCCTCGTTCAAGCACGGCATGACGATCGAGAGCTCGATGGCGGTGTGGGAAGACCGTTCGGTCTGCTTGCGGGGGCGCTGAGCGACGCTCACGGTCGGTCAGATTAGCGCGGCGGTCGGCGATTACCTACCGCAGAAAAAGAAGTGACCCCGACGGATCGCCTCTCAAGAGCTGCTACTCGGCCTTGCGGCCTCGTTGCCGCCCCCTCGAACGTTTCCCTCGGGGCCGAGGCGTAAGTTAAGGCCGCCCGGGAATCCGCGCAAGTCCAAAAGTCAGTTCGCCGCCAACCCACGACTTGTAGCCTCCCCTTAACCTGCGAAACTTGGTCGGGGATGGCCCTGACGCTCGCGGACACCAACGCCATAATCTCCCGCGCGCAGAGCAAGGCGACCGACCTCGGGATCCACATCACCGTCGCGGTCGTGGACGCGGGCGGTCTCATGCTCGGACTTTCGCGCATGGATGGCGCGCCGCCGCTGTCGCCACAGGTCGCGGAGGCCAAGGCGGTCGGCGCGGTGATGCTGCACCGTGACGGCGCCGGCCTGGCCGACCTTGCGAGAGACCGCCCCGGCTTCTTCGCCGTCGCCGACCGGCTCACGCGCACGCCGATCGTGCCTGGCCTCGGCTCGGTGCTCGTGAGGGCCGGCGACGGGGTTGTGGGCGCCGTCGGTGTGAGCGGCGGCAGGCCGGAGCAGGACCTCGAGTGCGCCCAGGCCGGCGTCAGCGGAGCCTGATCGTCCTCAGCGGTTCGTAGACCGACCCGCCACGTCCGAGGTGGCTCTCGAACAGGACCAGCTCGTTCGCGTGCCACGACGGCAGCGCGGGAGGCGCGGGAAGGTCGGCCGGCGCGGCGCCCTCGCGCGCTCTGGCGCGGGCCAGGGTGAGGTGCGCGTGGTAGCGGCGGCCCTCAGGCTCGAGGCCCGCACGGACGGCTTCGGCCTCGACCAGATGCGCGAGGGGTGCGATCTCGACCTCGCCCTGCCTCAGTCCCAGCCATACGACGCGCGCGAGCCGGCCTCGCTTGAACGATCCGACATCGCCGAGCGCCAGCTCGAAAGCCGCCGGGTGCGCGGCTTCGACCTTTGCGGCAATGCCCTCCGCGAGCGACTGCTCGACGTGGCCGAGAAACCTCACCGTCAGGTGCAGGCTGCCGGCCGGCGTCCAGCGAAAACCGGGCGCGACCTCGGCGCAGCGCGCGAGAAAGCCGGCAAGCGCTTCGCGCTGCTCCTCGGGCAGCGGGAGCCCGAAGAACGCCCGGATGCGGCCTACGCCCGCCTCGCCCAGTGGGTCGGCGCCCAGGCGCCAGGCAAGCTCGGCCTCCACCCGAACTGCGAGCTCACGGAGTCGATGCCCGCCGCGATGTTCGGCAGCTCGACCATGCGCAGCTCGTCGGGCGTGACCGGCGGGTCCTTCATCACGGCCTCCATCCCCACGGCCGGGATGGACAGAAGGGCCGTCGGCAGCTTCAGCTTGGCCTTCTTGATCCCGCGCGCCTGCAGGAACCAGTCGAAGATCGTCTCGTAGGTCACGACCTCGGGGCCGCCGAGCTCGATGATCTTGCCGAGCAGCTCGGGCCTGACCACGCCCTCGACGATGCAGCGTGCGGCGTCCTCCCGGAGGATCGGCTGGATCTGGTTCTGGCCGCTCCCGGGGATGAGCGCGAACGGTCCCCGGAGCGCCCGCTCGAAGTCCTTGACGATGCCGCCGTCCTCGCCGATGACGATCGAGAACCGCAGGATCGTGCCGGCAACGCCGGTCTTGGCGAGCTCCTGCTCCCCCATCCAGCGAGACGTGAAGTACTTGAAGTGCGGATCGAGCTTGGCCCCGATCGCGCTCACGAACAGCACGGACCGCACCTGTGCCGCGATCGCGGCCTGGCCCAGGATCCTCGGCCCGTCGACGTTGACCGCGAGGTACGACTGCGGCCGGTTCCGCCGGACCGCGACCAGGCTGACGATGTGCTCGACGCCCGATGCGGCGTTGACGACGGCGTTCTGATCGAGGGCGTCGCCGACCACCACCTGGGCGCCTCGAACCTTGAAGGCCGCGGCCTTCATCGGGTCGCGGACCAGGACGCGGAGCTGGTGGCCGGCGTCCAGGAACTTGTGCGCCACGCCGCGGCCCACGAAGCCGGTCGAGCCGAGGAGCAGGATCCTTGCCACGGGTGAGAATCCTATCCGGTGGATACTGAGCTTCAGACATGGCCGGGGCTTCTTCCAGTGGAATCCTGCTCGGCATATTCGCCTTCCTCCTCGGCGTCGCCGGCGTCGTGGCGGCCATGCGGCGCAGGCGCGGCCGCGCGCGCTACGCCGAGACGTACGCCGCGACCGGGGGAATCGTCTACACCGTCGTCTCGGTGGGCTGCGGTGCCGCGCTGATGCTGGGCGGCCTCGTCCTGATCGTGCTGACGCTGGTCTTCAGGCACTAGCTCGTGGCGCCGCGCGCCGCTCGGCCGCACATGCCCGGGTATGGGCTGCGCGCGGCGGGCGAGGGCACCGGTCTCCTGCCATGGTCTTGGGCCGAAGAGCGCCTCGTCTCGTCGCGCAACTACTGGGTGACCACCGTCTGGCCAGACGGCCGGCCGCACGTCATGCCCGTCTGGGGCATGTGGCACGACTCGAGCTTCTGGTTCAGCAGCAGCAAGCCCTCACGCAAAGCGCGGAACCTGGCCGCGAATCCCCACTGCACGATCGCGACCGAGGACGCCGCCAACCCGGTGGTCGTCGAAGGCGTGGCGGAGCTGATCGACGACCCCGCCGACCTGGCCTCGATGCTCTCGCTCGAAAACGAGAAGTACGCCACGAACTACGGCATCGAGACGCTCGACCCGGCGCTGAACTCGGCTTTCCGCGTGCGTCCGACGTGGGCCTTCGGCCTTCGCGCCGACGACTTCACCGGCTCGCCGACGCGCTGGGAGTTCGAGCCCTAGATCACGTTCCGCTCGCGGACCAGCGAGCCCCTGGCAAAGCGGGTGAACGCGAACGGGCTGATGTCGACGTCGGAGCGGTTGTCGAGCAGCAGCTGGCTGAGCAGCAGGGCCGCCGCCGGCGCCTGCATGAATCCGTGGCCGCTGAATCCGGCCGCGCACCAGAAGCCTTCGACCTCGGGCACGGGTCCCAGGATCGCCTGGTGGTCGGGGGTCGTCTCGTAGAGACCGGCCCACGCCGTCTTGACGCCGGCACCGGCAAGCGCAGGGGCGCGCACCGCGGCCTGCTCGAACATCTTCTCCAGGAAGTCCCAGTTCACGTCGGTGACGTAGCCGGGCGGCTCCGCCCGGTCGCTCATTCCGATCAGGACCCCGTCGCCCTCCGGGTGGAAGTAGAGCGAGCTCTGGAAGTCGACCGTCATCGGGTTGGTGCGCGGGACGGCAGCAAACGTTCCGGTCGCGACGATGTGCCGCCGGTAGGGCAGGACTGGGATCTCGAGCCCGGCCATGCGCCCGATCGATGACGACCACGCGCCGGCGCAGTTGAAGACCAGGCGCGTGGCGATGTCGCCCCGCGACGTGCGCACGCCCTGCACCTTCCCTGCGGCGACGTCGATCCCCAGCACGTCGACGCCCTCACGCAACCGCGCCCCAAGCCGCCTCGCGACCGACGCGTAGCCGGACGTCACGTCGGCCGGGCTCGCGATTCCATCGGTCGGGCAGAAGGTGCAGCCGAGCACGTCGTCGACGTTCAGGACGGGCACCATGCGCGAGGCCTCCTCGGCGTCGACCCACCGGGCTTCGGTGAGTCCCACGCGGTGCCACATCTCCATGTTGTGCCGAAAGTCCTCGACGTCCTGCGGCCGCGTGAGCACGAACAGGTAGCCGATCTGACGGAAGTCGGCCGGGTGGCCGGTCTCCCGCTCGAAGTCCTCGAACATGCTCACCGAGAGGCGCTGCAGGCGGACGTTGGCCTCCATCGAGAACTGCTGACGGACGCCGCCGGCGCACTTGCCCGTCGACTGCGAGCCGAGCTCCTCGCGCTCGAGAAGGACGACGTCGACCTTGCGCTTGACGAGCTGATACGCGAGGGCGCAGCCCATCACGCCGCCGCCGACGATGACGGCGTCAGCGCTTTCCAATTACCAGGCCCCACACCTCGAAGATCATCTTCAGCGCGGCAAGCGAAGTGATGTCCGCATTGTCGAACGGCGGGGAAACCTCGACCACGTCGAATCCGACCAGCGTCGACGACCTGGTCGCGCCACGCAGCAGCTCGAGCGCCTCTCGCGAAGAGAGCCCGCCGGCCGACGGGATCTCGGTGCCGGGGGCGAATGCGGGATCGAGCACGTCGATGTCGAACGAGATGTGAACCTTCGAACCGGCTAGCCGCTCCGCGATCCTCTGAGCCGAGCCCGTGGGGTCGCGCGCGATGTCCGCCGCGGTCACCAGGAGGACGCCGTTGGCGCGGATGAACTCCAGCTCTTCCGGGTCGAAGTCGCGGCCGCCGGCGATGACCACTCGCGACGGCTCGATGCCCGAAGCCTCGAGCGCGCGCCGGAGAGCGCAGCCGCAGGTCCAGCTGCCGCCCCTGGAGTAGTCGCAGAGGTCCGGGTGCGCGTCCACCCAGAGCACCCTCAGCCCTGGGTGGCGGCGGGTCTGAGCCGCAAGCGTCGATATGGCCGTGCAGTGGTCACCTCCGGCGACGGTGAGGAACGCTTCCGGAGGAATCGCCGCCAGACGATTCATCGGGTCCATCCAGCCGCCCTCGATGTCCTCGCCGGCGTCGAGGTCCCCGATGTCCTTCACCCGCAGGCCCGTCAGGAGCTGGCCCTCCTCGGTGACCGGCGGCATGACCGCCGACAGCTCACGGATCCGCTGGGGCGCCAGCGCCGCGCCCTTTCGGTACACGGCCGAACCGTCGTACGCGATTCCGGCGACGACGACGTCCGGCCGGTCGCCGTCCACCAACCCTCCCCACGGACGTAGGCCGTCGAGGTTCACTCTCGCCTGATCTCCGGCACTTGCAGGATGCTAAGCGACCCGGCAACGAACCAGACCACGAAGAGGCCAAAGACGACCGGGAATCCGCCCGGAAGCCCCAGGATCTGGCCCTGCCGGTTGAACAGGTCGAGCAGCGGGCCGCCTATCGCGAGCGCCAGGATGCCGGCGCCGGCGGTGGCGATGTTCGAGAAGCCCATGTAGAGCCCGCCTTCGTGCGCCGGGATGATGTCCTGGATGAAGGCCCAGTCGACGGAGAAGAACACGCCGAGGCCGACGCCGATCACGAGCCCGGCGAGGGTTGCCTGGGCAGCGAGATCGGGAACCTTGAGCAGCGACGCGAGAGGCGCGACCGCTGCATCCGGCAGCCAGCGGTAGTGGCTGAACACCAGGACCAGGCTCCCCGCCGCCCCGAAGAATCCGGCGGCGAAGATCAATGGCTTTCGCCCGGTCCGGTTCGAAACACGTGACGCCGGCCACGTGACGAGGGCCGCCACGCCAATAGCGATGCCCAGCAGCGTCGCCGCGGCGGTTGCGGTCGCGCTCGCGTCGTGGTGGAAGAACACGTTGTCGAAGTAGAAGTAGGCGTAGGTCTGCAGGCCACCGAACCCCATGAAGATGAGGAGCCGCGAGACCATCAGCCACACGAACGCGCGGTTGCGGAAAGGCGTGCCGAAAGTCTTGGCGAGAAGCTCGCGCAGACCGGCGAACTGCCGCTCGACCGGCGCGGCTCGGTCGGGTACGAGCGTGACCGTGATGAGCATGGTCACTAGCAGGACCGCCCCGATCGACACGATCGCGCCGGCGCGGCCGACGTGCACCAGCACGACTCCGGCCACCGCCGTCCCCGCGGCGATGCCGATCAGGTTCGCGACGCCGTAGTAGCCCGACGCCTCGCCCCGCTGCTCGGGCGGCACGACGTCGGGAAGCAGCCCCTGGTAGGGCGCTTGCGCGGTGTTCGATGCCAGCTGGAGGAGGAAGTAGAAAACGACCAGCCACCAGTAGCTGCCGGCCAGCGCGATGCCGGCGAGGAACACGAGATCGCCGATCGTGCCCGCGAAGATGAACGGCCGGCGCCGGCCCCATCGCGTGACCGTTCGGTCTGAGATGCCGCCCGCGATCGGCTGCCAGACGACGGCGACGACGGTGCCGAGGGCTTTGAGCAGGCTCGCCGCGGTGCCCTCGTTGGCCGTCCCGACGAACTGGATGATGAGCTGGGGCAGGATCAGCGCGGTGAGGCTGTTGGTCCAGTAGCCGATCGCGATCCAGTACAGCGACAAGACGATGAGGTCGATCGACCGCAGCCTGCGCCGCGGCGTCGCGGCCGAGGTCAGTCCGGCTGGTACGGGGGCAGCGATCTCTTGACCGGCCGATCCTCACGGTAACCGAGCGCGTACTCGCCCTGGAGGATCGTGTGCACCTCGCGCGTGCCCTCATAGATGATCGGCGCACGCGCGTTGCGGAGGAAACGCTCGACCGGATACTCGGCCGAATAACCGTAGGCACCGTGAACCTCGATGGCGTCGTGGGCGGCGTTGAAAGCGGCGTCGGTCGCGTACTGCTTCGCCATCGACACCTGGCGGGTGTGTCGTGCTCCCGTGTTCTTCATCCACGCGACCTTGAAATAGAGGAGCCGGCAGATCTCGTAGTCGCGCGACATGCGCGCGATCATCTGCTGCACCAGCTGGTAGCGCCCGATCTCCTGGCCGAAGGTCTTGCGGTCCCGCGCGTACTTGACAGACGCGTCGAGGCTCGCGCGCACCGTGCCGGTCGCGCCCGCGGCCACCGTGTAGCGGCCGTTGTCGAGGCAGCTCATCGCGATCTTGAAGCCGTCTCCTTCGTCACCGATGCGGTTGGCCTCGGCAACCTCGAGGTCGGTCATGTAGATCGAGCCGACGTCTCCGGCGCGAATGCCGAGACGGTCGTCGATCGGCTCCGTTCTCAGCGCCTTGCCGGCGGCCGCGCGGTCGAGCATGAAAGCGCTGACTCCCTTGCCGCCCGCCTTCGGATCCGTCTTCGCGAAGACCAGGAGAAAGTCCGCGGTGTCGGCGTCCGAGACCCAGATCTTCTGGCCGTTGAGGACGTAGCCGTCACCGTGGCGGCGGGCGGTCGACTGCATCGAAGCGACGTCCGACCCGGCGTTGGGCTCGGTCAGCCCGTAGCAGGCAAGCTTCTTGCCTGAGGCCATCGGCACCAGCCACTGCTGCTTCTGCTCCTCGGACGCCCACGTGTAGAGTCCCATCCCTACGAGCCCGACGTGGACCGAGAGCACGGTGCGGTAGACGGTGTCGACGTACTCGAGCTCCTCGCACACGAGGCCGAGCGCGAGGTAGTCCATGCCGTGACCGCCGTAGCGCTGCGGGAAGCACACGCCCGGCAGGCCTAGCGAGGCGAGCTTGGCGAAGATCTCGGGGTCGTGCCGGCCGGCGCGATCGTTGGCGGCGATCTGCGGCGCGAATTCCCTGGCGCAGAAGTCCCTGACGGCGTCGACCAGCTGCTCCTGGTCGGGAGTGAGCGCGAGGTCCAGCATCGCGACCTACGTTAATCGTTTCCCGCGATGGTCCGAACCGCCACCTGCGGTCGGCAAAACCCCGGACCGAGCTATCCGGCGATCAGTGCGTCGGGCAGGGGGTCGGGGCCGGCGTCGTCTTCGGCGAGGTCGTCGCCTTGGGCGACGGGCTCGTCTTCGGCGTCGGGCACGCGGTGGGGCTCGGCGTAGGCAGCGGCTTGAGGTCGCCAGGGCCTTCGTGGCCGATGAACGGCAGGTGACTGCCGAAGCCGAGGATGAACGGCGCCAGGTGCGACCCATGCAGCTGCGGCTGCAGGAAGCTCGTGTAGAGCTGCTCGAGCTGGTGGATGCCGCCGACGTTGTTGATGTTCGCGCTGCCCTTGGCCGCGGCGTTCTGCAAAGCCTGCAGGTCGGACTTCGACACCATCGCCGCCGTGATCGGGTTGGAGAGGATCTCGTTCTCGAGCGAGTTGACCTGGGAAAGCGTGAGGTTCGCGCTGTCCACCGCGGGCTTGAACGCGTTGTCCAGAACGACCAGCGCGGAGATCGCGAGGTAGACGACGACAAGCGTGACGACCCCGTGGACGAAGATGCCCAGCAGGCCGTCGACGCCGCGGATCGCCTCCATGCGGTGGAACGCGCCGCCGATGGCGCCTCCGACGGCCCCCAGCACCACGGCCAGGATCAACGCCACGAACACGGCGAAGACCGGGGAGAGGTGAAGCAGCTTCTGCATCTCGCTCGTGAACTGGTCGTGGAAGCGAAAAACGACCAGCAGCGTGCCGAAGAAGAAGATCTCGGCCATCAGGGGCTGGATGACCCCGCGCTGGAACCCGGTGATCAATGCGACGGCCAGCACGATGACGATCAGGATGTCGATGACCAAAGCGGGCGCAATTCTAGTGGTCTGGCCCCCCAATCCAGTCAGAACACGCAGCTTCGGGTATGCTCGCAGCGCTTGGCCCGAACGATCGCAGTTGCGATGCAGAAGGGCGGGGTTGGCAAAACCACCACCGCCGTCAACCTGGGCGCCGCTCTCGCCGAGATAGGCCAGCGCGTCCTCCTGATCGATCTCGACGCCCAGGGGCACCTCACGCTCTACATGAAGCCGGCGTACGAGCTGGAGAAGACGATCTACCACCTGCTCGTCGATCCGGAGACCACCGTCACCGACGTCGTCCAGGAGGCGGCCCAGATGGGCGTGCACTACATCCCGGCCGACATCGAGCTCGCGGGCGCCGAGAACCAGCTCATCAACGAGATCGGCCGGGAGAGCATCCTGCGCGACAAGCTGGAGCCGGCGCAGCGCCGCTACGACTTCATCATCATCGACTGCCCGCCGTCCCTGGACCTGATCGTCATCAACGCGCTGGTCGCCGCGGACGAGGTGCTCGTGCCGCTGCAGGCCGAGTTCCTCGCGTTGAAGGGCATGCAGGAGCTGCTGGTCACGATGGAGCGTGTGAAGCGGCGGTTGAACCCACGGCTCGAGCTCATCGGAATCCTGCCGACGCTGTACAAGCACCGCGCCCTTCACTCCCAGGAGGTGCTCGCCGCGGTGCGCGAGAAGTACGGCGACAAGGTCTACGACTTCTTCATCACCGACTCGATCCGTTTTGCGGAGACGCCGCTGGCGGGCCAATCCATCCTGACGTACGCACGCGAGTCCGAGGGCGCGAAGGCTTATCGGGCTCTCGCCGCGAAGGTCGTCGAAAATCACCAGGTGCAGGACTGAGGTTCTTGAGCGATGCCTAACTTCAAGCGCGTTTCACTGGTCGGATCCGAAGAGCTGTTTCGCCCGACGCGACCGCAGGTCGTGTCCGATACCGACGAGGTGATCAAGGAGGCTGTCGACAGGCCCGGCGGACGGGTCAAGGAGGTCGTCCTCAAGACGGTCAACTTCACGCCCGAAGAGCTCGAGCTGCTGCAGGAGGCGGTGCAGGTCGCCAAGTATCCGGATCGGCCTCGACCGAAGCCTCAGCTGGACAAGTTCGACGCTCTGGACGCATTACGGATGAAGATCCAGGCCGTCGTCGAGGGTTAATCCTCCCCGCTCGCGGGGAGGTGGCCGGCGAAGCCGGCCAGAGGGGCCTAGTAGCGCTTTTTCGAGCGGCGGCGAATGTAGCCGTACGTCCAGAAAAGCGTGATCAGCAGCATCACTACCGCAAACCCGACCACAGCGGCGTGCTCCATTGCGGTAAATAGTGTGTCATCGCAATGGGCAAGCTATCCATCGTCAAGGTCAAGCTCGATCGCGAGGTCAACTGCTACATCGTCTCGGACGCCGGCAGCAAGGAGGCGGTCGTCATCGATCCCGGCATGCCGGCGGAGAAGATCGCGGAGCAGACGGCCGGGCTCACGGTCAAGCACATCCTGGCGACGCACGGCCATCCCGGCCACGTCGGCGGCAAGGACGACCTCAAAAGCCTGACCGGCGGTGAGACTGGGATCCACACCGCGGACGCCAAGCAGTTCCTGCGCTCGGCCGACCGCTACCTTCTCGAAGGCGACGAGCTGCCGTTCGGTGAATTCAAGGTGCAGGTGATGCACACGCCCGGCCACACGCCGGGCAGCGTCTGCTTCGTGATCGCCAACCACGCGTTCGTCGGCGACACGATCCTCGCCGGTGGCATCGGCAAGCAGACGCCCGAGACGGATGTACGGCGCCAGATGATGAGCATCGGCACCAAGCTGCTGCGACTTCCACCCTCGACCGCGCTCTATCCCGGCCACGGGCCCGCGACGAGCCTGGAGCGGGAGCTGGCGCAGAACCCGATCTTCCGGGGCGCGCCGGTCAGGTAGCCACCTCACCCTCGATCCCGCTCACCGCGGGGAGAGAGAGCTCGCTCTAGGCGGGCGGAGAGAGCAGGCTCATCACGATCTGGGTGACCCCGCTTGACGTTCTGGCCGCCAGCGTGCCGTTGATGTGGTTGTCGGTCTTGCGCGCGAACGTGGCCGCGAAGCTCTCCGCGGTGGCGGAGGCGAACGTGATGGTCCAGTCGCCCTGGTTGAAGCTCTGTGCGTACCACGCCTGCACCTTCTCCACAGAGTCGACGGTCTCCCACTCCATGCCCCACGAGGTCGGTCCGCTCGACGGGAAGCCCGCGGCCGCCGTCAGCCGAGCTCTCGGGTAGATCGGCACGTCGTGCGGGAACGACGCCGGCATCGGCACCTGTGCATCGAGCTGGCCTGTGGGAGAGACGGAAGGACTCGGGCTCCTCGCTGCCGAGCTGTTCGAGATGCTGCATGCGGTGAGAAGGCACAACGCCCCCGCAACCACCGTCGACCTCATCGCATCACGAGCGCCGGTCTCACCATGCGGCCCCGAGCCTTTGCGCCGGCTCCCACCCGCTCGCCGCGCAGGTACACCTGTTCGATGGCGAAGTCGAACTCCTTGCCCTCCAGCGCGCCGTGGCGCTGGCGCGAGCGCATCTCACCGGGTGTGACGTGGGTGCGAGCGTTTGGATCGACCACCACGATGTCGGCGTCGAAACCCGGCGCGATCGCTCCCTTGCTCTGCTCGGCGCCAATGAACCGCGCCGGCGCCTCGCTCACCCACCGCGGCGCGAGCCAGACGTCGCCGGCGTCCTTGGCGATCTGCAGGCAGCTGAGGTAGAGGGTCTGCACGCCTGGGCTTCCCGCCGGCGCGTCCACGAACGGCTGCGCCTTCTCGTCGTCCGTGTGCGGCGCATGGTCGGTGCTCACCAAGGTGATCACGCCCCGCATCAGGCCGTCCAGCAATGCGTCGCGGTCGGCGGCCGAGCGGATCGGCGGCAGCATCTTCATGTGCGCGCCGGCGTGGTCGAAGTCGTCCGCCGTGAGCAGCAGGAACTGCGGGCACGTTTCCAGCGTGAGGTTGGTGCCGATCCGCATCGCATCCTCCGCGGCCCGCAACCCCAGCGCGCTCGACAGGTGGGCGATGTGCAGATGCGCGCCCGCGTCGCGCGCGACCGCCGCCGCGGCGGCGATCGCAACGGCCTCTGCCTCGGGGGGACGGGATTCGAGCAGGTCCTCATAAGTCAGAACCGGCCGCCGGAAGCTCGACAGCACCGCGGGATCCTCCGCGTGAATCGCCAGGGGCAATCCGAGCCGGGCGATCTCAGACGCGAGCCGCGCGAGCGTGCCGTAGTCGGCGGGCGGCTCGAGGTCGGGATCGTCGACGCCCGGTGAATACAGGACCTGCTTTCGGCTCAGGCTGAACGAGTAGGCGAGGTACGCCTTGAAGCCGACGGCGCCGGCCGCGGCCATCTCCTCGAGATCCTTCGATGTGCTGCTCGAGCGGACGAGACCCCACAGGCCGAAATCGACGCGCGCCTTGCTGTGGGCGAGCGCAGCCTTGGATTCCAGCACGCCGGCGCTGTCGACGGCCGGCACGGTGTTGGGCATGTCGACGACGACGGTCACACCACCCGCGGCCGCCGCCTCGGTGAGGCTGGCGAAGTCCTCCTTCTCCGGAAACCCGGGATCGCGGCTGTGCACGTGCACGTCCACGCCGCCAGGCAGCACGTAGCGGCCGGTCGCGTTCACGACCTCGGCCGCCGATGCGACGAGGCTGGGCCCCACGTTGGCGATCACCCCGTCGGTGACGTGCACGTCGACCTCGCGAGGGCCCTCGGGCGTGTAGACGGTTCCGCCCTTGATGAGCAGCTCAGTCAAGGTCGAGGTCTTGAATTCGAAACAGGGGCGAGTACGGGATGTTCGCCGCACGGATGTTGTCCTCGCCGCCCTCGCCTCTGTCCAGCACGACGACGAGGTGGATAACTTCGAGGGCGGCGTTCTTCAGCGCCTCGATCGAGCGCAGCGAGTCGCCGCCGGTGGTGACGACGTCCTCGATCACCGTCACGCGCTCGCCGGCCGCGAAGCGCCCTTCGAGCTGCTTGGCGGTGCCGTAGCCCTTCGGCTCCTTGCGCACCAGCACGAGCGGAATCCCTGTCTCCATCGAAACCACTCCACCGAGCAGCACCGCGCCAAGCTCTGGCGCCGCCAGCCGCTCCGTCTCGACGGGCACGAGCGCGGCGAGGTGCGCGCCGAGACGCTTCAGCAAAGCAGGCTCGGTCTCGAACAGGAACTTGTCGAAGTAGCGGTTGGAACGCTTGCCCGAGCGGAGGACGAAGTCTCCCTTCAGATACGAGGCCGCGACGAGATCGCGCGCCAAAGCCTCGCGTTCCCCCACCGCCACGGGATCAATCTAATGGAATAGACGGGTGTCGCCTTGGCGGCCGGGCTTCGCCCGGCCGCGACGCGCATCGCAACGGCAACTGAGCACCGAGGGTGGAAGGCGAACAAGCGATCACAACCAAGTGGAGGGTGAGGCGGCGCGAATCCGGCCGGCGCCGCCTCTCATCTATGACAAGGCGGCGACGGACGCTGAGCGCCGCTCATGAGAGGGAAGCGCTAGCGGTGCCCTCTCATTAATCCAATGGATAAAAGCAGGCCGCCAGGTGCTCCTGGCCGAAGGTTTCCAGCGGAGGAATCTCCTCCGCGCAGTGCGGCTTGGCCCGCGGGCAGCGCGTACGGAACCGGCATCCCGACGGCGGATCGACCGGCGACGCCACGTCGCCCTTCAGCAGCACCCGCTCCCTACCCAGCTCGACCGCCGGGTCGGGGATGGGAATGGCCGACAGCAAGGACCCCGTGTAGGGGTGGCGCGGGCGCTTGTACAGCTGACCGGCGGGCGCCACCTCCATCACCTTGCCCAGGTACATGACCGCGATCCGGTTCGAGATGTGCTTGACCACCGACAGGTCGTGGGCGATGAAGAGGTAGGTCAGCTTGAACTTCGACTGCAGGTTCTCGAGCAGGTTGATGATCTGGGCCTGGATCGAGACGTCCAGCGCCGAGATCGGCTCGTCGCAGACGATGAACTGCGGTTCGACCGCCAGCGCGCGGGCGATGCCGATGCGCTGGCGCTGGCCGCCCGAGAACTCGTGGGGATAGCGATCGGCGTAGCGCGGGTTCATGCCGACCACGCGCAGCAGCTCGCGGATGCGCTCCTGCCGCTGCTTGCCCTTGGCGAGCCCATGCACGTCGATCGGCTCGCCGACGATGTCGCCCACGGTTTGACGTGGGTCGAGGGACGCGTAAGGATCCTGGAAGATCATCGCCATCTCGCGACGCAACGCCCGCAGCTTGCCGCCGCGCACATGGGTGATGTCCTCGCCCTTGAACTTGATCGAGCCGCCGGTCGGCTCGACCAGGCGAATGATCGTGCGGCCGAGAGTTGATTTCCCACAGCCCGACTCACCGACCAGGCCAAGCGTCTCGCCCGCCTTGATCTCGAGGTCCACGCCGTCCACCGCGTGGACGTAGCCGGCGCTCCTCTGGATCAGCCCGGTGGCGACCGGGAACCAGACCTTGAGGTCACCGACGGTGACGAGGGGATCGTTGACCGTCCAGGCGCGGGTGATGTGCTTCGCGGTGGCGGTCTCAGGCACCCTTGAGCTCCGTCCCGGACTGCGTCACCCAGCACGCGGCCTGTTGTGACTCGCCAACCCGGAGCAGCGCCGGAACGTCATGTGAGCACTTGTCGACCCGAAACGCGCATCGCGGGTGGAACGAGCATCCGCCCGGCAGATCGATGAGGTTCGGCGGCAGGCCCTCGATCGGCTTCAGCGGTTCGTGGATGTCGGCGTCGAGACGCGGGATCGAGCGGAGGAGCGACCACGTGTATGGATGCTTGGGATGGGCGAACACGTCGCGCGTGGGGCCGGCCTCGACGATCTTGCCCGCGTACATGACGATGAGCCGCTGGCACATTCCGGCGACGACGCCGAGGTTGTGTGTGATGAGGATCGTGGCCGTCCCGAACTCGCGGTTGACGTGGCGCAGCAGGTCGAGGATCTGGGCCTGGATGGTGACGTCGAGCGCGGTGGTCGGCTCATCCGCGATCAGCACGTGCGGCGTGGTCGTCAAGCCCATCGCGATCATCGCCCGCTGGCGCATCCCGCCGGAAAACTGGTGTGGGTAGTCGCGGGCGCGAGACGCGGCCGAGGGGATGCCGACACGGCCGAGCATGCTGACCGCGGACGAGAACGCCTTCTTCGCGTCCCAGCCGTTGTGCAGGCGCGTCGGCTCGCCGACCTGCCACCCCACCCTGTACACCGGGTTGAGCGACGTCATCGGGTCCTGGAAGATCATCGCCATCTCGCGGCCGCGAATCTCACGCATCTCGTACTCGCTGATGCGCGTGAGGTCCTGGCCCTTGAACATCACCTTGCCGCCGACGATTCGTCCCGGGCGCTGCAGCCGCATGATGCTCATCGCCGTCACCGACTTGCCGCAGCCGGACTCGCCGACGATGCCCAGCGTCTCCCCTGCGTTCAGCTCGAACGAAACGCCGTCGACGGCCTTCACCTGGCCTTCCTTGGTCGAGAAGACCGTATGGAGGTCCTGGACCTCGAGGAGGGGTTGCGTCACAGGTGTCGCGGACCCGAGGTCCGACGCATATCTCGTGGCATCGGCGGCCGGAGCCGAGGAAGGGGTGGCGCGCCGAGGAGCGCACCCATTGGTGCGTGACGAGTGAGCGCCGGGCCCCCTGACGCGGGCTTCAGCGCCGCAGGCGCCCGGCCGACTAGGCCGCGAGGATGCGAGGAATCTCGGGGCTGCGACACCTTAAGACTTCAAACGGGGGTCGAAGGCGTCGCGGACTGCATTGCCGAAGATGTTCGACGCGAGGACGGTGGTGAAGATCGTGACCCCGGGAAGTGCGACAAGCCAGCCCGACCGGAAGAAGTAGCTCTCGGCGTTGGTGAGCATGTTGCCCCAGCTCGCCGTGGGCGGCTGGATGCCAAGCCCGAGGAAGTCGAGCGCCGCTTCGACCAGGATGATCTGGCCGACCCCGAGGCTCGCGGCGACGATCAGCACGGGAAGCACGTTGGGGAGCAGGTGGCGCGCCATCAACCGCGTATCCCTGGCCCCGATCGAGCGGGTGGCCAGGACGAAATCGCGCTGCTTCACCGACAGCACCTCGCCGCGAACGAGCCTGGCGACGGCCCCCCAGCCGACTGAAGCGACGATCACCGCCAGCGTGAACGGGTTCGGCCGGAAGAGGATCGACATGAGGATGAAAAGGAAGATGGCCGGGATCGCCAGCACGGTGTCGACCAGTCGCATCAGCACGTCATCGATCCAGCCGCCGTAATAGCCGGCGAGCATGCCCACGGACGTGCCGACCGTCAGGGATATGGCCACCGTGAGAAAGGCGACGCCAAGCGAGACGCGCGCGCCCCAGACAAGCCGCGTGAGGGTGTCTCGTCCGAGCTCGTCGCTGCCCAGCCAGTGCACAGAGCCGGGCTTCGCGAAGGTCTGGTCGAGGTTGATCGTCTGCGGCTGGTAGTGCGTGATGAAGGCCGAGACGAGGGGCGCCATGATCGCAATCGCCGCGAAGACGAGGATCAGGGCTCCGGCGCCCACGCCGATGCGGTTCGCGCGGAGGCGCTCCCAGGACTCGTTCCAGTAGCTCTGCGCGGGTCGCGAGCCGCCGGTCTCGATCCCGGCGCTCGGCATGTCCAGCTCGGCGACGCGGCTCGGACCGATCACCCGTAGCGGATCCTTGGATCGAGCACGCCGTAGAGCAGGTCTGCGAGCAGGTTGCCGGCGATGACCAGCATGGTCGCGAAGAAGGTGACCCCCATCACCGTGGTGTAGTCGTACTGAAGCGCCCGCTCGAACGCGAGCTTGCCGATCCCCGGCCATCCGAACACCACCTCGACCACGAGACCGCCGCTCACCAGGCCCGGCAGCTCGAGGCCGATCAGCGTGATGAGCGGGATGAGCGCGTTGCGCAAGCCGTGCAAGTACACGACCCGGCGCTCGCTCATGCCTTTGGCGCGCGCGGTCCGGATGTAGTCCTGCGACAGCACCTCGAGCATGCTGGAGCGAATGAACCGCGACCAGGTCGAGACATAGAAGAAGGACAGCACCGTGGCGGGCATGATCAGGTGCAGAAGACGGTCGAGGAGGTCGCCGCCGTTGTACGCGCTGTATGCGCCGCTCGAAGGCAGCCAGGGCAGGCCGTGCTGTTCCAGGGTGACGGAGAAGATGAGGATGAGCATCAATCCCAGCCAGAACTGCGGTACCGCGAAGCCGGCGACCGAGACGACCGTGAGCGTGTGGTCGGTCTTGCTCCCCCTGCGCAGGGCGCTGACCACCCCGACAGGGATCGAGATGAGAATGCCGACGAGAATCGCGGTCGCGGTCAGCTCGATGGTGTTCGGCAGGCGGTCGAGGATGTGGCTCATGACCGTGCTCCCGTCGATCATCGAGCGCCCGAAGTCGCCATGGAGCACACCCCAGATCCAGGTCAGGTACCAGATGTAGAACGGCCGGTCCAGGCCGAGGTTGGCTCGCAGGCGGGCGATGTCCTCCGGCCGGAGGCTTGGGTTGAGATCGATGCCGGGCACGTACGTGCCGCGCGTGCGGTCCATCAAAAGGAGCGTGATCAGGGTCACGCCCAACACGACGATGACGGAGGCGAAGAACCGCCGGGCCAGATACTTGGCGAGTATCACTTCGTCTTACGTAGTGATCCCGGCGGTTCTCGAACTACCCTCCAAATCGATCGACCTTACTTGCCGTCCGTGACCCACACGGTGTGGTTCCAGGGCCGGAACTGGTACTGGCTGAACGTGCCGAAGTCGGTGTTCTGGACGCGCTTGTTCACGCCCCAGATGCCCGTGTTGAAGACGAGGATGGGCGACGGTACCTGCTCGGCCATGATCTCCTGGAACTGCGCGTAGAGCTGCTTGCGCTTGTTCTGGTCCAGGGTGCCAAGAGCCTGGTCGAGCAGCGAGTCCACCTGGTCGTTCTTGAAATGCGCGCCGTTGAATCCGCCCGGTGCGGCGTTGCGCGAGTGGAAGAGCGGCGCCTCGTCCGGGTCGACCGACCAGTTGAAGCCGACGAGGAACATGTCGAAGGTCCGGATGCTGACGATCTGGCTCACCAGCTGAGGGAACTGGATCAGCGAAGGGGTCGCGTCGACTCCGATCGCCTTCCAGGCCTGCTGCATGTACGTCAGACAGCTCTCGCGCTGCTTGTTGCCAGCGTTCGTGATCATCGTGAACTTGAGCTTCATGCCGTTCTTGGCGCGAATGCCGTCCGAGCCCATGGCCCACCCGGCGCCGTCGAGCAGCGACCCGGCCTTGTTCTTGTCGAACGGGTACTGCGTCTGGGGCTTGATGTGCGCCCACGAAGTCGGCGGCATGACCGAGTCCGCGACCACGCCGTGGTTGAAGAAGATGGCGTTGACCATCGACTGGCGGTCGAGCGCGTAGAGCAGCGCCTGTCGCACAGCCTGGTCCTGAAACAGGGGGCCGGCCGGCTTGCTCGGATCGAGCTGGTAGGCGTAGAAGGTGAACGACGGGACCGGGAACTCCGTCAGCGTGACCGAGTCCGTGGTCTTGATGTTGTCGTACTGCCCCGGGTCGACAGGCCCGATGTCGATCTCACCGGTCTTCAGCTGGTTTGTCACCGCGACCGAGTCGGGCAGGACCTTGTAGATCCACTGGTCGAGGTACGCGGCGCCGGCCCAGTAGTTGTCGTTGCGAGCCATGGTGACCTGGGCGCCCTTGTCCCACCGGACGAACTTGAAGGCGCCATTGGTGACGCTGGGGGCGCTGTTGAAGTCGGCCGTGTTCAGTGCGGTGGCGTCCATGGTGCCGAGCACGTGCTTCGGCAGGATCCCGTACTGGCCGTGGCTGGCCAGGAACGGTGCGAAGACCTGCGTCATGTTCATGACCACCGTCTGCGGGTCGGGGGTGTCGATCGACTTGATGTATTTCGAAAGGTCACCGCGCCGCGGCGACGCGAACGCCTTGTAGGCGTCGTCCTGGGCGAGCGAGTAGGTGAACTTGACGTCGTCCGCCGTGATGGGCTGGCCGTCCGACCACTTGAGGCCTGAGCGGAGCTTGAAGGTGTACGTCATGCCGTCCGCGGAGGTCTTCCAGGATTCGGCCAGGGCGGGGATGACGGTTCCGTCCTTCTTCTGGTTCGTGAGCCCGTCGAACATCAGGCCGATGACCTGGTTCGACGCGGTGTCGCTGCTCAGCATCGAGTTCAGGGTGCGGATGTCGGAGAAGTTCCCTTCGACGACGTGCCCGCCCTTCTTGGCGGTTCCGCCTCCGCTGTTGCTGCCTCCCCCACACGCCTCGAGCCACTCGAGCCCACCGGCGAGGAAGGCCATGTAAGCCGCCGCACCGCCTGTTTTCTTCAGGAAGTCGCGGCGGGACCATTCCTCCAGGAACCGCTCAAACTGCTCGAAACCTTTGGGATCCTCGTCTTCGCTCATCTGTCGACTCCCCCATTGGGGCCGCCCTGCGTCCCGACATGGGCCATCCGGGCGCGTCTAACCCCACGATGATTATGAAGAGTTGTGTCAAGGGGTCAAAAATGGAGTTGGTTTGGCCGCCAAAGTTGCGATAGGCATCGCCCGCGTCGTCCTGCACCTTCCTGAGTCGGGATCGCTCAAGTCCAAGCGCCGGATGATCAGCGGTTTGCTGCGCCGCCTGCGCCAGGAGTTGAAGGTCGCGGCGGCCGAGGTCGGCGAGCTGGACCGCTGGCAGCTTGCCGAGATCGCGATCGTCACGGTGAGCGGCGACAGCCGGCAGGCCGACCGCGTCCTGGCCGCGGCGCTTTCCTACGTCGAGGCCCACGCCGACGGCGCGCAGGTCGCCGACGTCTCGACGGAGCTCATGCCTTGGTGAAGCTCGGACGGGGGCCATCGGCGAGAGATTCGGTGATCCAGGTGGTCCAGATTCGGGCGAATCGACGAGCAGCGGAGCGAGCGCATCGCGTATGCCCGAGCGAGCAGCGCAGGAGATGAGCCCGAAGATGGGCCGCATGGGCGCCGAGGATCCGTCGATGGCTCCCCCGGCCGAGCTTCGGGATGTGGTGGGAAGCCTCGTCGACGAGTTCGCGGCCACTCTGCCGTTCGAGCTCGACGGCTTTCAGAAGGAGGCCATCGAGAAGCTCGACCGGGGCCCCGGCGGAGTGCTGGTCAGCGCGCCGACCTCCAGCGGCAAGACGATCGTCGCCGAGTACGCGATCTTCCGCGCGCTCCGCGAGGGCGCCAAGGTCCTCTACACCACGCCGCTGAAGGCGCTCAGCAACCAGAAGTTCCACGACTTCGTTCGCGAGTACGGCGAGTCGATGGTCGGCCTGGTCACGGGCGAGAACACCATCAACGACGACGCGCCTGTCGTGGTGATGACGACCGAGATCCTCCGCAACCTCATCTACGAGGATCCCGCGCGCCTCGACCTCGTCCGGTACGTCGTGCTCGACGAGGCGCACTACATCGACGACTTCCCGCGCGGTTCGGTGTGGGAGGAGATCGTGATCCAGGCGCCGCGGACGATCAAGCTCGTCGGCCTGTCCGCGACCATCGGCAACTACCGCGAGATCGCCGAGTGGATGGCCGAGAACCGCGGCGGCATGGAGACGGTCTTCCACGACGTGCGGCCGGTCGAGCTGAAGATGTGGCTGGCCATCAACAACCGCTTCTTCCCGCTGTTCAAGGCGGATGGCGGCATCGACCAACGGACTTGGAGCAAGGCCGCGCAGGAGGAGGAGGCTTCGTACCGCATCGGCGGCTATCGCGGGCTGCCGTCGAACGACCTGCTGCACGTCATCGAGCAGCTGCGTGGGCTGGAGATGCTGCCGGCGATCTACTTCATCTTCTCCCGGCGCGGATGTCGTGAGGCGCTGCAGCGCTGCGCGTACCACGAGCTCGACCTCACGACCGCCGCGGAGAAGGAGGCGATCGACCGCGTCGCGGCGGAGCGCCTTCAAGGCCTCAAGGACGTCGATGAGGAGGCGCTGTTCCGACGCATGGTCGACGCGCGTCTCTTGCGGCGAGGCATGGCGGAGCACCATGCCGGGCTGCTGCCCTACCACAAGGAGATGGTCGAGGAGCTCTTTCAGCGCGGCCTGATCAAGGTCGTGTTCGCCACCGAGACCCTGTCGCTCGGCATCAACATGCCCGCGCGCGGAGTCGTTGTCTCCTCATTTACGAAATTCGACGGCGTCAACTTCTCAACGCTGACCACGGGCGAGCTCACGCAGCTGATGGGCCGCGCGGGCCGGCGCGGCATCGACGTCATCGGGCACGGCGTGATCCTCAAAGAGGCCGACGTCGAGGTCGGGACGATTTACGAGGTCGCGATGGGGCCGACGCTCGTCGTCGAGTCGAAGTTCCTGCCGAGCTACAACATGGCCCTCAACCTGCTTCGCGTCTACACGCCCGCCGAAGCCGAGGCGTTGATGCAGCGATCTTTCGGCCAGTTCCAGAAGCGCCTGGCGGCATCCGCGCACGCCGAAAGGCTCGTCAACGTGCGCGAGCAGCTGGCGGACCGCAAGCGCCTGTGGGACGGCGACGGCGTCTCCATCGACGACGTCGGGCAGTACTTCAAGATCGAGGAGCGGAGGCGGTCGATCCGGATCGAGCTCCGCCGGCTGCGCCGGGAGGCGGGGCAAGAGCGCCGCCATCGTCTTGGTGGCAGGCAGCGCGGCCAGGGTCATTCGGGCCGGCTCGCCCAGCGCCTGGAAGTCGAGGCCAAGGGACTGCTCGAGCGGCAGCGCAAGCTCAAGGTCGTCCGCTCGCCGCGCTTCGGCGAGCTGCTGCAGCGATATGGAGAGATCCGCGCCCTGCAGCAGGAGCTCGATCGCGGGCAGCGCGATGCGACCGGACAGATGGACGAGTACCCGCGCAAGCTCCGCCGGCTCGAAGCGATCCTCGACGAGGCCGGCTTCCTCAAGAACGACAAGCCCACCGACAAGGGCCTGTTCGCGGCGCGGGTTTACGGAGAGAACACGATCCTTGTCGCTGAAGCCGTGTCCCTCGGGTGGTTCGAAGGCCTGACGCCGGAAGAGCTGTGCGCGGTGATGGTGATGCTGGCCGCAGAGGACCGGGAACGGCGAGGGGATCGCAGGGAGCAGCGCTCGCCGCGGCGCTACCCCACGCCGGCGATCGCACAGACGGCGCGGCTGGTCCGCTCCCTCTACTTCCGGTTCGCCGACATGGAGAAGGAGCTGGACGAGCCAAACCTGCGCCAGCCTTCGCACGACTACATCGACTTCGCTTATCGCTGGTCGTCGGGCGAGGCGCTGGACAAGATCCCTCTGCCGCCTAACGTCGACATCGGCGACGCGATAAAGGCGATGAAGGCGCTTTATTCGCTGCTGCGCCAGCTGGAGTTCGCCCTCCGCCAGGCGAAGTCTCCATTGCTGGATCCCGTTTCCAAGGCCGTCGTGCTCATGGAGCGCGACGTCATCAAGCGAACGTATTAATGAGAGGAAACCCGGAGGCGTTCCCGCGCTACGGCGCGGGAGCCCTATAAGGTCGCCGCTTTGCGGCAGTGTCTGCTCTCCTTCCGGTATACGGTTCGGATCATCTAAGCAGCCTTCCACAAACTGCGCCTGGTGATCATTCGCCTCGCGTGTCGCGGCCGGGCTGAACCCCGGCCGCCAAGGGCGCGCTGGCTAGAGTAGGTGGAGTGCCGCGGGGGAAAAGACGAGTCCTCGTCACGGGTGTCGCGCGCTGGTGGGGCGCCCTGGTCGTACAGCGCCTGGTCGAAGATCCCGACGTCGCCGAGGTCATCGGCATCGACATCCGCGAGCCGCGCTACGACCTCGGCCGCGCCGACTACCTGAAGCTCGACATCCGGCACTCGCTGATCGGAAAGCTCGTCCGCGCTGTCGGCATCGACACCGTCGTCCACACGCTCACTCGCATCGACTCCTTCGATATGGACCCTTCCCGCGCGCACGAGATGAACGTCATCGGGACCCTGAACCTTCTCGCCGGCTGCGCAGGCGAAGGAAGCCCCGTGCGCCGGTTCGTGCTCAAGTCGTCGGGCCACGTCTACGGCTCGAAATTCGACCTGCCGACCGGCATCAAGGAAGACCACCGGCTCGACGTCAATTCGCATCACCAGTTCGTGCGCGACATCGTCGAGGTGGAGTCGTACGTCAGCGATTTCGCGGTCCGCAACCCCGACATCACGATCCTCACTCTCAGGTTCGCGAACAGCCTCAACCCGGACGAGCCGCAGCCGCTGGCGCGATACCTCGATCTCGAGGTGGTGCCGACGATCATCGGCTACGACCCGCCGCTGCAGCTGATCCACCGCGACGACTGCGTCGAGGCGATGGTGCTGGCGGCGCGACGAGGGCCCGGCGGTGCGTACAACATCGCGCCCGCCGGCAACGTCCCGCTGTCGACCCTGCTCGAAGACGCGGGCAAGCTTCACGCGCCCCTCCTGCCGCCTTTGGGTCTCGGCATCGCGGCCTTCGGCATCCGGCGGGCGGGCATCGCGTTCCTCTCCCCCCAGCTGGTCGACCTGCTTCGCTGGGGCCGCACACTGTCCACGGCCAAAGCCGGGCGCGAGCTCGGCTTCAAGGCGAAGCGGGACACCCGAGCCGCTTTCGAGGACTTCATCCAGCGGCGCCGCGTCCTGCGCTACGAGACTGATCGCCGCGCGTACCAGTACGAGAAGGAGCTCGAAGACTTCATCCACAGCCGGCAGGTGCCGTCAGAGAACGGAGAGGCCGACGGGGAGGCTTCTAGACCTCGGCCTCGCCGCCGTCGCTCACAAGCCGCTCCCCGTTCTCACCGCTAGCCGCTTCGGCGGCGAGGAACCAAACCCGGCTGTCGAAAAGGTCGGAACCGGGGAGGTTGCGGGCACGGCTGATACGATAACCGCCGCTTAATTCAATTCGGTCAAAGGGGTTTCTAGGGGTTGGCGATAAGCGGCAAGGCGGCCGAGGACATCCTCGAACGGATCTTCCAGCCGACCACCAAGCCGAGCGCTCGTGACCAGGCCGAGGAGACGCTCCGACATCCCAAGCGACTCGTCTACGTCGCGATGTCGAACAGGTCCTTCTACTGGCGAGCGCACATCCAGAAATTCGTCCTCGACTCCGGATTGGTGCCGGTAAGCCCGTTCATGCTCTTCGACTACTACCTCATGCACACCGTCGACAAGGACGTCGTGCGCGAGGCGATGAACAACCTGCTGTCACGTTCGGACGAGGTCTGGGTCTTCGGCCGGCTGTCGCTTGGCGTGAAGGTCCAGGTCGGCATCGCCAAGCGCCTCAACAAGCCTGTGCGCTACTTCGACATCAGCGAGCTGCCCGTGGCGGTGATGCCGATCAGCGAAGAGACCGCACAGGAGGAGCTCCGCGACTAGCGCCGTTCAGAGCCCGGCTTTGAACTGGTCGGTGTGCCCACGGATGTGGCGGGCGAGACCGGGCAGAAACCGCCTCGCCGTGGTGTCGCGCTGCGCGATCCCGAAGTTCGCGGGCATGTCGAGCTCGTCGTCAGTGAGAGACGAGATGTAGTCCGTCGCGCGCTCCGTTGTTCGCTCCAGCGTGTCGAGCACTTCCCCTCTGGTGACGGAACGCGTGCGGTCGGCAAGGCGTCCGTTCATGCGGTCGTGGAAATCCGCCGTGTCGAGGATGTCGCGTCCCGAGATCAGGTAGGCGATCCAGGCCGTGGCGACGTCGTTCCCCATCGCGGCGTGCATTGCCACCGCGGCCCGCGTCCACCCGTTGGGCACAACCGCGAGCCACTCGCTTTCCGGGCAGCGCTCGATCTCCGCACGCAGATCGGCGACCGCCGCCCGCAGCTCTTGAAGCGCATCCTCGTGCACGCTCACGGAGGCGTCGCCCACGAGGCTAGCGGGCTTCTTTGGCTCGGCGAGCGAATGGCTCGGCGTCGACGCGGCGCTGCCACGCCGCCGGGTTGCGCAGCTCCTTAAGCGTCGGCATCGATTCCGGTCCGTCCCAGACCCGGTTCAGCACGCTCATGCCGTAACGCTCGTAGACGGCTTTGCAGAACGCCTCGCCTCGCTGGTACTGCTGCAGCTTCAAGTCGAGGCCGGTCAGCTTCCAGATCAGAACTTCGAGCGCGCTCTTGCCCGACGACCGCTGCCGGTAAGCCGCCTCGAGCTGGTCGAAACCCGGGAGCAGCTTGGAGCCGAGCTGGTTCATGACCAGGTTGCTGTAGCCCTCGATTACGGACATCGTCCCCTGGACCTGGCGCATGACGCGCCACTGCGCGGGCAGGACGCCGGCGAACGCGGCGAATCGCGCCACGCCAGGTCGCCGCCGGGTGACCGAGTCGATCAGCACGCTCATCGACTCCTCCATGTACGGCCGCAACCACGGGTGCGCGGCGAACTGCCACGCGTGCGTCATCTCGTGGAGGATCAGCCAGCGGCGCAGGTCCTCGTCCGGGAGGTTCGCGTGATGCTGCCACTCCTCGACGTTGGTCTCCACCAGGTACAGGCCCTCGCCACCCATCGGCTCGGCGCTCATCAGCTGCGGGTCGTACTGGCCGAGCACGCGCCGGCTGAGGAAGGCGAGCATGTAGCCGACGTAGCGATTCACGCCGGCCCGCCCGACTTCCACGATCAGCGAGTTGGGCATGCGTCCGCTTTCCACGACCGGATCGACCGCTCGGCGCAGGATGGCGAGATTCAGGTCGAGCCAACCCTCGCGGTCCAGCGCCACGAACTGCGGCAGCACCGAGCCTTTGGGCAGGGGGCCGACGAAGTTGAGCAGCGGCCGTTCGAGCTTGTCCGCGAGCGATCGATAGCCGAGGCCGACCGCGGTCAAGCGCGTGTCCTCGATGTGCGCCTTGTCGAGGCGCGATTGAGCCGCCAGTCTGACGTCGTCCCAATCAACCAGCACCGTCGTGCCGCCGCGCGGCCTCACCGCCTCGGCCACGGCGGCGGTCGCGAGGCCGAAGAGGACTCCGTACAGCGCCGTTCGTCCGACTGAGCGCCTCATCCCCCAAAGGCTACGACGTGGGGGATGGCTCAAACTGGCGCGTGATGATCACGCCCGAGTTCCAGCCTTTCTTTCTCGCGAGCGTCGGGGCCAGCGCGGCGCTGATCGGGTTGCTGTTCGTCTCCGTCTCGATCGCGCCAGAGCGGGTGTTCAGCGACCAGTCGGAGCCCGTGCGGCGCGCTCAGGCTTTGAGCGCATTCACCGCCCTGACCAACATCTTCTTCATCTCGATGATGAGCCTGGTGCCCGCGGTCACCTTTGGCCCGGTGGTGACGATCATCGCGATCCCGGCCATGCTGCAGACGATCGCGCTGCTCGGCCTGGCCCGGCAGTGGCACGCGATCGGGATCATCGCCCGCGGCCTGTTCCTGTTCCTCGCGAGCGCAGGGATCTACGGCTACGAGTTCGCGCTCGGCATCCAGATCTGGCGCAATCCGACCAGCAAGGACGCTCTGATCACGGTGCTGCTTGTGCTCATGGGCGCATACGCGATCGGCCTCGGTCGCGCCTGGGAGCTGCTGGGCGCGCCGCGACAGGGCTTCATCAGCGGTGCCATCGAGACCTTCGTCGACCGGTTCGACCGGCCGAAGAAGACGAACCCGAGCCCGAAGTCCTAGTAGAAGTCCTAGTAGATGTAGGGCCAGTGCCGGTTCCGCTTGAAGACGACTTTGCAGCCGTCGCAGCGGAACACGATCTGCACGTGCCGCCGGCCGATGGCCTGGGCATCGCGGCCGCAGACCGGGCAGGAGGCGGTTTCCTCCATGTACAGGGCCGGGATCGGGTCGACCTTGATCTCTAGACGCCTTCTTTTCTTTGACATTTGCCTCTTTGTTGCCTTTCCCTCAAACCAGTTTTTTGCTCAGACGTCGAGTTGGGTTACGTCCAGGTTCTTCAGGTCCTCCGGTGGTTCTACGCCCGCGTTGTGAAGCCGCTTCAACAGCGCGAGGATGTAGCGAACGCCGGCGAGATTGACTCGATGCTCGCGGGTAAGAGTCTGGATCGCCTGTAGTTTCATCACGTCCCTGCGCGAATAGCGCCTGCGATTTGTAACGGTCCGCTTGGGGGAAATCATGCGCAAGTGCTCGTACATCATCAGAGTGCGCGGATGCACCTCGAGGATCTCCGAGGCCACGCTCAGCGTGAATATGGGCTTGTCCAGGTCGGGGGACGAGCCGTGATTGGTCGCCAGCACGGCGGCCGGTTCGCGTGACTTGACCTTCATTACTTTGTGTGGCGGGTGGGTTGTGTGCTTTAAGCGATTGGGGGCCTAACTTTGGGTTACAGGAGCGGTTGTAGGTTCGGTGCAAATTCTGCCGACCCCTAATGGGGCAATCAAAGTATTTTTGTTAAGGAGTGTCGTCATATCGCCTAACAGGATGGCGCCAGGCGGTGTTTCGTCGCCTCCTTTAGCCTTACCGCCTAGTGCACGGGATACTCAGCCTGCTTCTCGTCAGTGTGTCGGTCGGGCTGAGCAATTTCGCCGGAGCCATCGGGATCGGGCTGAGCGGGATCAGCGTCCGGACCAGGATCCGCGTCGGCCTGGCGTTCGGCTTCTTCGAGGCGCTGATGCCCGTGATCGGCTTGATCGTCGGGCACAACGTGGCCGGCTACTTCGGCAGCTACGGCAAGTACTTCGCCGGAGCGATCCTGGTCGCGACCGGCGGCTACGCGATCTGGCAGGCGCGCCGCCTCGAGGCTGAGGAGAAGCCTCGGAGGCGCGGAGAGGTCCGAACCGGCGGCCTGATCATCACCGCGCTCGCCCTGAGCATCGACAACCTGGCGGTCGGTTTCGCCCTGGCCGTATATCCCGTCGACATCTGGCTGGCCGCGATCGTATTCGGCCTGGTCAGCATCCTGATGGCCCTGGTCGGACTCGAGCTGGGCAACCGCCTGGGCAAGCGGGCGGAGGAGTGGAGCGAGGAGATCGGCGGCGGGGTGCTGATCCTGGTCGGCATCGCGATCGCGGTCGGAGTTCTAGGCTAGTCGGCGTGTCACGCCCCCGATGGTCCTTGCATCTTCGCGACCTAGGCGAATCTGCGTCGGCCCACGGGGTCGCGACCCGCCGATGACCGACAGGCCGGCGTTGGAGCAGGTGCTTGTCGGCGTCGACGGTCACGTCGCCACCGTCACCCTGAACCGGCCGGACCAGCGCAACCCGCTCTCCGCGACGATGCTGCGCGACCTGGCCTCCGCCCTGCGCTGGTGCAGCGCCGAACCCGACGTTCGGGTCGTCGTCCTCACCGGCGCCGGACGTGTCTTCTGCGCGGGCGCGGACCTCACGAGCTTCGATGGCGGCATGAGCCCGGTCGAGCGCTTCCGCAGCCGCGATCTCTTCGTCGACCTGTTCATCCTCATGGCCGAGCTCGGCAAGCCGATCGTCGGCCGGATCAATGGTCACGCCCTCGCGGGCGGGTTCGGCCTCGCGTGCGCATGCGACATGCTCATCGCGGTCGACACGGCGACGTTTGGGCTCCCCGAGATCAACGTCGGGATCTGGCCGATGATGATCCAGGCGATCCTGACCCGGAACATCCCGCGCAAGGTGCTGCTCGAGATGGAGATGCTGGGCAACCGCTGGACCGCGACACAGCTGCAGTCCGTCGGCGTCATCAACCGAGTGGTCGCGCACGAGCAGCTCGACCACACGGTGAAAGAGGTGGCCGACACGCTCGCGAAGAAGTCGCCGATCGCGCTGCGGCTCGGCCGCGACTCCTTCTACCGGCAGGAGGACATGGACTTTCGCGCGGCGCTGCACTACCTCCATGGTCAGTTCCTGCTCGTCTCGCAGACCGACGACTCGCGAGAAGGCATCACCGCCTTCTTCGAGAAGCGCGAACCGGAATTCAAGGGGCGGTGACTGGTGCCGGCGACGAGAGATTTGGCCATCCAGGTGGCCGCAGCCGAAGGAAACGACGAGCATCGCAGCGAGCGCATCCGTTGATGCGTGAGCGAGAAGCGCAGGAGTTGACGCCCGGATGCGGGCGCATGGGGGCCAAAGATCCGTCGACGGTGCCGGTCGCCGTCCCCGAGGGGAAGTGAGCCAGCGGTCGCGCGAGCGGTCGCGCGAGCTGCGCGAGAAGGCGCGCAAGGGCGGAACGCGATACCTTCCCAAGCTGCGGGAGCAGCACAAGCTCACCGCTCGCGAGCGCCTCGACCTCCTGCTCGACAAGGACTCGTTCGTCGAGGACGGCCTGTTCGCGAATGCCCTCGCCGACGAGCTGCCCGCGGACGGCGTAGTCACGGGGCTGGGCAAGATCGGCGGGCGCCAGGTCGCGGTCATGGCCAACGACCCGACCGTCAAGGCAGGCAGCTGGGGCGCTCGCACCGTGGAGAAGATCATCCGGATCCAGGAGACCGCGGCCCGCCTGCGGCGGCCTCTCTTCTACCTGGTCGATTCGGCGGGCGCTCGGATCACCGACCAGATCGAGATGTTTCCCGGCCGGCGTCACGCCGGGCGAATCTTCTTCAACGAGGTGCAGCTCTCGGGCGTCGTGCCGCAGATCTGCCTGCTCTTCGGACCGTCAGCGGCCGGCGGCGCCTACATCCCTGCATTTTGCGACGTGGTGGTGATGGTCGAAGGCAACGCGTCGATGTACCTCGGCTCGCCGAGGATGGTCGAGGTCGTGGTCGGCGAGAAGGTCAGCCTCGAAGAGCTGGGCGGGGCGCGAATGCACAACACCGAGAGCGGCCTCGGCGACGCGCTGGTCTCCAGGGACGAAGAGGCGATCGAGTTCGCCAAGGCCTACTTCCGCTACATGCCGGACTCCGCCGGCCACGGAGTTGCACCTTGCGATCCTCTGCCGCCGCGGGCCGGCCAGAAAGCTCTGGGCGATCTGATCCCCGATGAGCCCAATCGCGGCTACGACATGCGCAAGGTGATCGACGCGATCATCGACGAGGGCAGCTGGCTCGAGATCAAAAAGCTGTTTGCCAAAGAGCTCCTCACCGGCTTCGCGAGGCTGGATGGCCGAGCGGTGGGCATCGTCGCGAACCAGCCCATGCAAAAGGGCGGCGTCCTGTTCAACGACTCAGCCGACAAGGCCGCGCGCTTCATCTGGCTCTGCGACGCATTCGAGATCCCGCTGCTGTTCCTGGCCGACGTGCCCGGCTTCATGATCGGCACCGACGTCGAGCGCCGCGGCATCATCCGTCACGGCGCGAAGATGATCAGCGCGGTCTCCGAAGCGACGGTGCCGAAGATCTCGGTGATCGTTCGGAAGGCTTACGGTGCGGGCCTCTACGCGATGGCGGGGCCTGCCTTCGACTCCGACGCGGTCGTTGCGCTTCCGTCGGCTCAGATCGCGGTGATGGGCCCCGAGCCCGCCGTCAACGCCGTGTTCTTCAACAAGCTGGCCGAACTTCCCGAGGACCAGCGCGCCGCGCGCCGCAAGGAGCTGGAGGACGAGTACCGCGAGGACGTCGATCTGTACAAGCTGGCTTCCAACTTGATCGTGGACGACGTCGTCGAGCCGGAGGACCTGCGCGGCACGTTGATCGCGCGCTTTGCCGCCTACGCTACAAAAGCCACACCGCCTCTTGACCGCAAGCACGGAGTCCTTCCGGTCTAGAGGCGCGCCCGGAAAGTTCCTCGACGGATCGGACGCGACTCAGAGCAGCTTCGCGGCGACGAGTCCGATCCCGAGGAGCACGGTCCCCCAGGCAAACGAACGCAACGCGAGCTCGAGTGGCTCGAGCAGCACGCGCTCGTCCAGCGCGGTCTCGGTGCCGTCGCGCAACGTCAGCGTGCCCGTGACGGATCGGGTCTTGCGCCGGAGCCGGCGCGCCGGTGTGCTCAGCGCGCGCTGGCCGTACGCGGTCGCGAACGCCGCCGCGGCCGCGAGTCCTGCGCCAACCGAGACCCGGCCTGTCTGGGCGAAGTAGGCCGTGAGGACCGGGAAGGCGCCCCACGAAATGGCGAACCACTGGTCTCCGTGCAGCCGGCCGCCCAGCAGCTCGAGGTTGTAGGCGAATACGAACAGCACACCGGCGGCGATGAACGGAATGAGTCCCGCGCCGAGCACGCTCACGCCGGCTAGCCCGAGCGCCACGGCGCCGGCCAGGCCGATCACCGCGGCGATCCACAGGACGCCGGCGGGGATCTCGGTCCGCAGCGGACGCCCCCGCAGCTCGTCGAGCGCGTGCGCCGAGATGCCGACCGCCAGGAAGAACGCGATCAACGTCGCCCCCAAACGCAGGAGGTTGATCTGCGGCGCGAGACCGGCGCCGATCAACACGTAGGAGAGGTGCCACGCCGTGTACGGTGGATGGAGCAGCGCCCAGACGTCGCGGCGCAATCCACGCGCGGTCGTCGCGTAATACGCCGGGGCGATCTGAGTCTCACTCATGGTGCTTGCGCCCCCACATCACGAGCCCGCCGCCGAGACTCATCACTTCGTCCTCGACGTCCACCATGCCGGCGTCGTGCCATGCGCGGGAAAGATGGTCGATGGGCCAGCGCCGATAGAAGTCCTCGATGTTCGGACCGAGGAAGCGTCCGGTTCGCCACCATGCCGATCCGGCGAACAAGAAGCCGGCCGACGGCATGAGAGCTCGAGTGAACACGCGCCAGCTCATCCGCCACAGGAGGCTGGGCGGGACGAAGAAATCCAGGCTCGCCATCCCGCCGTGCGGTTTCAGAACACGCGCCAGCTCCCGCAGCGTCGCCGCCGGGTCGGCGACGTATCGAAGCAGGTAAGTGAAGGAGACCGCATCGAACGACGCGTCGTCGAAGGGAAGCTCCTCGGCGCGGGCGCGCTGCAGGTGGACACGTTGGTCTAAACCGGCGTCGGTTACACGCTGCCGGCCACGCTCGATCATGGGCTCGCTGATGTCCACTCCGACGATGTCCGCGTCCGTTGCGCGAGCCAGCGCGATGGCGACGCCCGCGGTGCCGGTCGCCACGTCGAGGACCCGCTCGGGTTGGAAACGGGCGATGTGGCGGACGAGCTCGCGCCGCCACCTGCCGTTCTGGCCGAGCGACAGGACCTCGGCCATGCGGTCATAGCGAGAGGGCAGCGGTTCAAAGAGACTCGCCGCGAAGGCGTTCTCCGGGCTCGCCATCGGAACTTCAGGGTACGGGTAATTTGATCGTGTGGCGTCGTGGGCGGAGTTCGAGGCGGCGGAGCCGAAGTTCGCGGCGCGAGTGCGCCGGTTGATGACGGCTCGCAAGCACCTGACGATGGCGACGATTCGGCGCGACGGTTCCCCGCGAATCAGCGGGACCGAGGTGGAGATCGTTGGACCCGACCTCATCATCGGCTCGCCGCCAGGCGCCCTGAAGGCGAGGGACCTGGAGCGTGACCCGCGAGTCGCAATTCACGGACCGACCAAAGATCCGGAGAAGAGCGGCAGATGGCGAGGCGAGGCGAAGATCGCAGGCCGGGCGATTCGAGCGAGGTCGAAGGAAGGCGTCCGGATCTTTCGGATTGACATCAGCGAGGTCGTGATCACGCGACTGACGCCCAGCAACGACAGGTTGGTCGTCGAGGCGTGGAGTCCAGCGCGCGGTTATCGCGAGATCGAGCCGGCTTAGACGAAGAGCGGGATCGAGAGCGAGCGGTCCATCAGCTCGCGCATCCGATCGTCGCCAGGCGCCTCGTGAAACCGCTCCGCGGCGTCAAGCACCAGCGGCAGCAGGTCGACGTCGCCGACGCTGTTGAGGAACAGGCCTGGCCGGCCCAGCGTCCACCAGACGGCGAGGTCGATGTCGTCCGGCGCTTCGAGCGGCTGATACCACGTCGTCCGCGTGTGGTCACTCTCCATCCAGGGCCGGTGCGCGATCGACTTGATCGTCTGCACGGCCACGTGTCGGTCCGCGCACGTCCTGGCGAGCGCATCGAAGTTCTCGCGGTAGTAAGGGCTCAGCATCGTGATGAAGTTGTGCGGTAACAGGACCGAGTCGAAGTCGTACCGGTCGAGGCTGCGCCGGTGCGTGGCCGCGATCTGGGCACCGTGACCGGTGACGCCGATCCATTTGATGAGCCCTTCCTCGCGAGCGCGGAGCGCGGCGTCGATGACGCCGCCCGGGCTGAGGGCCTGGTCCCACTCGATCGGGTCGGCGAGCGAGTGGAGCTGCCAGAGGTCAACGTGGTCGACGCCCAGGCGGTCGAGGGATCGCTCCAGCTGTTCGCGTCCGCCTTTCTCGTCGCGAGCGCCGACCTTGGTGGCGAGGAAGAATCGACCGGGCTCCCGCTTCAGCCACGGCGCGATGCGGAGCTCCGAGTCGCCGTATGACGCCGCGGTGTCGATGTGGTTGACGCCGTGGCGCAGAAGAACCTCCAGCGTCTGGTCGGCGACCTTCTGCGAAACGTGACCCAGTGCTGCCGCGCCAAAGATCACGCGCGAGCTCTTGTGTCCGGTCCGGCCGAACTCCGCCTTCGCGATCACTTGCCGTCGAGAAAAGGAATGACCGCTGCCGCCAGCGCCGGACTGAAGTTGATGTCGTAGTGCGTTGCGCCGGGCAGGATCGCGAGGCGGTGATGCGTCATGCCGGAGCGGTCGTAGTTGGCGTCGCGCAGTCCACCGCCGAGAAGGGTGAAGAACTCGACGGCGTGAGATGGCGGCAGGCCGTCGGCGTCGCCGACGACGAGCATCACCGGCATCGTCAGCTTCGGCAGCTCGTCGGTCCAGTCGTAGTCCTTCTTCAGCAGCGTTGTGAGCTCTTCGACGAGGACCGGCCAGTCGTCGACGTTTGGAGCTATCCGGGTGTAGTCCTGGTACATCGGGCTCATCTTCATCGGCTCGGCGGTATCGGGTCCCATGGCCTTCATGCCCGCGACCATCTCGGGATGCCAGCCGGCGCTCTTGAACACGGTCGACACAAGCACGAGTCGATCGACCAGGTCGGGATGCTTAATGCCCGTCCGGAGCGCAACGCCGCCGCCGAGCGAGAAGCCCACGATCGCGGCCTTGCCGAGGTCGAGCCGCTGGATCAGCTCGGCGATGTCGTCCGCCATCGCCTCGAAGGTCATCGTGCGCCTGGCCGCCGGCGAGCGACCATGCGACTGCAGGTCGACTCCGATCACCTGATGGTCACGGGCGATGAGGTCGACATTGGGGCCGAACATCTCCAGCGAGCCGAAGCCGCCGTGAAGCAGGATCACCGGCTTGCCCTCGCCGAACACCTGGTAGCCGAGCTCGATGCCGTTGACGCGAGCGAGACTGGACTTCGTCTGCATTGCTGAACAACCCCCGCGGTGTCCTGGTGCGCCTGGCAGGAATCGAACCTGCTGCCTTTCGGTCCGGAGCCGAACGCTCTGTCCGGTGAGCTACAGGCGCGATAGGTCTAACTCAGTCTAAACTCCGCCCCCCGTGGGTCGGTTGCTGTCTGTCCTCGTGGCCTTCGGGCTCCTGGTCTCGTGTCAGAACCAGACGCATGCCGTCTTCAGCCCGGCACCGTCCCCGACGCCGCATACGCTCCCGACGGCCGCAATCCTCCAGACCGCCGACGTTCCCCCCGGGCTCACCGTATGTCTCGGCTCGGGGCCGATAGACGTCTACTTGTCGGTCATTCAGATGTCCGATCCGGCGCTTGCGTCAAAGCTGTCGGACCAGTGGCAGACGATGGTCGAGGGCGGCGCGAGCGCCGGCGCGATCTCGGTCTTCACCGCCGGCGCGTCCGCGTGCAAATCAGAGCTCGGTGCGACGACCGATGTCAAAGCGGTGACCAGCTTTGTCGCCAGGTTTTCCGACGCGGGTGAGGCCGACCGGGCATGGCAGTCGGGCGTGTTCGGGTTCGCGCCCCCTCCACCGGGCGAGCTGAGCCCGGGATTGACCGTCGGCGCGACCACCGGCCTGGGCCCGAGCTCGTTTACCTACGAACGCCCGTCGGTACGATTGGCGTGCTGGCGGCACGGCATGTATGTGGCCCTGGTGGCGGTCAGCAACCTGGATTCGAATACGTTCAAGGCCGCGACGGCCACGATCGACCCTCGACTAAACTGAACTGCGCCCTGCGCGCGCCCGGCCAACCCCCGCTTTTCCTGCGCCTGTAGCTCACCGGATAGAGCGCTTGCCTGCGGAGCAAGAGGCAGCAAGTTCGATTCTTGCCAGGCGCACCAGTCCGCCGTTCTGAACTCGCTGACGACGCTTAACTCCTCGACTTCGCCCGGGATTAGGCGTTGTAACGCTCACCATTCGGGGACGGTGTTCAGAGCTCCGGCAGGACAAATAGCCCAGGAGCCCAGGACGGGTCGATGTGGCAAGATCCGCTCGGCGCATAACGTTGCACGAAGTTATGATCGAGGCGAAAGCGGTGGCTTACGGAGGTCAGCAGTGAGGCCGATTTACATCCGGACGGTCACCAAGCTGGTGTTTCCGCCGGGTCAGTTCAAGTCGATTCCGGCCGAGGTCGGGTCGAGCGCGCCCGCTTGGGCCGCGATCCCACCGCGCCCGATGGAGCACCCCCAGGAGCAGAGCTTGACTGGGGGGCCTGTGCCCGAGCCACTGGAGCCTTCAAATGACTCCATCCTGCCTCCAACATTTCATCCTGTACTGCAACCTGAGGAATAGGCTGCGGCGGCATCAGGATCTGCATTCGCATGTAGCGGTGCTTGCTGAGGTAGCGACTCGACAATCCTTCTGACTCGATAACTGCGTGCAGGAGGTCGCGGTCAATAAACGCCGGGGCGGGTGCTGCCGGCATCGACCCGGGTTGCCCGGGAATCTGCTGAGGAGGCGCGGTCTGCGCTGCTTGTGCGGCAGCGGCCGCTAACTCCAATGCAGGATTGAACTGGTCGGCATTCTGGAACTCGGCCTCGAAGTCCCTGTAGAGTTCCCACATCCACTTCTCGAGGTTCGCGGTCAGGTCAGTCTTGACCTTGAGCTTCAGCTCCTCTTTGGCCTCTTTCCTGTTGATCGGATGGCCGTGGAAATAAAGCCTTGACGCCAAGTTCTCCACGATCTCGTCGATGGTGTGCGACTCGGTGTCCGCCATGTGCGTTCGCAGAATCTTGCGGGCGATCATGCGGGACTGCGAGATGAAGCGTTCGATATTCCCGAGTGCTATCGGGTGGACTTGTTGCGCGAGGATCTCGATGGCGCGCACGAGTTCATCTTCGTGGGTAATACCGACCGTCTCCTTGATGAAGTGCACGTATGCAGTGACGTCCTCGACGCTTATTGCGCGTTTTTGACGGGTGATCGGGTCCTCGGGATTGAACTCGTTGGAGACCGTGGGGTCTATCGGCCCGAGCTCCGCGAACGGGTGCATCACGATCTCGTCAGCTCCTAAAGCAAGGAGAGAAGCCGCGCTGTACGCCCGATACGGAATAAGGACGTTGAATGCAGCCGCGAACTCCCGGAACAGGGCAACCAGGCGCCATGGCACCGTGCCGTCGCCACCATTGCTGACCAAAAAGATGTCGAGCTTGTCGATCGGACGCTTTGGCAGTTGCAACAGGTGGTCAAAGAAGATCCTGACCTGATCGCCCGCAATCATCCCGGCCACGCCTGGGCGGAGTGTGGTCAGGAAACAGATAACGGTTGAGCCGCGCTGTTGCTCGATCTTACGGACTATCTCTCGACGTTCAGCGAAACCCACGACCCCAACAACTCCTCAGCCAGAGCAATGGCAAAACAAATCCGATGGCGGGGCGGGCACTGCAGATTGTATGCCGGTCTACGAAAAGTTGCCAACCGATCGCATGGTTAACGAACGGATGTGCGCTACGATGCGGCCGTGTCGGAGGACTACTGCGCGCTGATCAAGCGTTGGGGCGCTCCAAGTGGAGGCAGCCGCCCCACCTCGTTCGGGAGGACGCCGAAGCCTCGCTATGCGGCATCCCGCGCTCGGCCCCGACTGGCGGCGGGATGTTCGATAAGCTGGTCTGCTCCGACTGTGTCGCCTCGTTTCAGAAGATGGGGGCTCGTCCCGAACCTGCCAGGTAGATAATCCCGGCACCGAGACGACGCGATGGTGAAGAGGGCGGCGTTGACGCTGTTGCTGGCCCCCACTTTGCTCGCCTGTGGATCGAGTGGCCAGCAGGGCTATCTTTCGCAGCCGAACCCCAACTCGGTGCAGTTTCTGCAGGTGACCAGGAACGGCAACAACCTGAGCGGCGACTACGAGAGCGCGACGATCCCCGACTCCGACCCGACGACGGTTAACACGGTCAACGCGTCCTTCACGGGCACGACGGATGGCAGCCAGATGACTCTCACCTTCCAACAGGGACTCGGCTTCGAGACGTCAATCAGCGGCAGCTATAGCGGCTCAAACATCGACCTCAGCATTCCGCAGAATGACGGCACGCTGGCGACTGAGGACTTCGCACCCAGCGACACCAACGCCTACAACAGCATCGTTCACACCTTGCAGCAGCAGGCTCAACAGACGAAAGACCAGCAGGATGCCGCCGCCGCCGCGCAGCAGGCGGCACAGCAGCAGGCGGCGCGGGAAGCGGCCGAGCGCGACGCAGTGGACAAGGCTATCGGCAGGGTCAATAGCGATACGTCGGCGATCAGCAGCGATATCAACCAGTACAACGGCCTCCAGGGTCAGGTCAGCAACGACTTGAAACAGGCATACAACGACACCATCACCGCATACAACGACATGAAGAAGGTCCAGGCCGAGGGTGCGAGCAGCGACACTTGCGGCGGCGATGCGACCGTCGTCGCTGGCGATGCCACGGTTGTCGCTGGTGACCTCACGGTCGTCAACGGTGATCAGACCGTGGAGCAAGGCGATAAGCAGACCGTCACGAACGATGTCAGCAGGTTGGACGCGGACTTTCAAGCCCTCCAATCAGCGATGTCCGCCATCCCGTCTTATCAACCGGGCGGCACCCCGACGGCGAGTCAGGTATCCCAGGCGCACTCAGCGGCGTCGAAGGCCAACTCGGAAGCCGACGCGATGATCACCGCCGCGCTCAAGCAGGCGCAGGGCTGGGTGAACCAAGCCAACCAGTACGCAGCGAGCGCCGCCGCAGTCTGTCCGTAGCTCAGTCGCGCGACAGGTCTTTCAGGTCAGGCGCGACGGCCTCGTAGCCGAAGCTGCCCTTTTTGCGACGAGCGGTTCCGCGGGCGGCGTCCTGTCGGGAACGGCCCGTGGCACTCCTCTGAGTCGAGCAGGATGTAGTCCGTGCTATCCGTCCAGCCGAGCGGGCCGGCCGGCACCACCTGCAGTGTCGGGCGCTTAAGCGGCACGTTCTCAGGCGGCAAAGCTACCGTGTCGGGAGACAATCAGCGCCTCGCGGATTCGATCGGCACGTCGAAAGCCATCGCGCTGTTGTGCTCCCTGCACCACTCGTCTATCTCAGCAAATATCGCCTTCAGCGCAAGCGGGCCAGTGCTGAACGATCCGACAACGCTGCGACCGTCGGATAGTTGGATGTCGAGCTGGCCGCGGATTCCTTCGGAGTAGACGATTGACGCCCCGGCGTTCTCGAACTCGATGCTCAGCCGGTCAAAGCTACCCGGCCCAACTTCTCTCAGCGCACATCCTGGGTCGGGCACTCGCAGCTCGCCGTCACGTGTGAAGAACTGCTTGATGCGGAGGAGGCAGTCGTTGACCGTCAACATCACGCCAGTCACTGAGACCGACTCCTGTGAGTCATTGGCAACATAGAAGTCGAGGTGGACCCGGCTGCCTTCGAGATCGAACGCCCTGATGATTCCGAAGCCGTCGACTGCAACCTCCACCGCCAGGGGTTCAGGAAGACGAGCCGGTTCGACATGCATAGGCAAAGCACTCTCTGCCTTCAACTCGGTGATCCTGGCCTCGATCATCCCCTGGACCTCGGCCCGCGTCAGGCCCTGGTGGACGATCTGTGTCTGGATCAGGTCGTGACCGGCCTGATGCACGTTCCCCCCAACCTCGCGGGCCGATTGCCTCGTTCCGCTATTTGCCCACATCACGAGGTGGTCGAGATGCAGCCGCACAACCAGCTTGTGGATCGCCACGGGAATCGGCATTCGCAATCGATTGTATGAACGTCGGACACGACGTTTGAGTCAGCCCAAGAGGGCCGCAAGCGCCCGCTGGGTCGCTGTGCCGTGTACCTGCCCCGGCGACAGCACCGCGAACCGAATGCTGCGCTACCTCTTCCTTATCGTTGCCGAGTTAGGCGCTCGCCAAAGACGGCTTGGTCCAGGTTAAGCGTCGTGTTCGAGATCGACGCGAACCTGGCGAGTAGGCCCGGTACCTGCGGAGCAAGAGGCAGCAAGTCCGATTCTTGCCAGGCGCACCACGGCGACCGCTCCGGGACAGTGTCCTGCCGAGAGCACAAGGTCGATGACCCAAATTTCCGCACCGGCGCTACCATGCGCCCATGAACGGCCTGGCCAAGTGGGCGGTTAAGAACCCTCAGCTCTTCGGCGCGATCCTCGGCGCTGTCATCGGCCTCGTCATCGGTGTGATCATCGACCTCCTCTTCTTTCAGGCTTTCGTCAGAGGATTGGTGATCGGGTTCGTGATAGGCGGCGTGCTGGGTTGGTGGCAGTACAAGATGATCATGGCCCGCGCGGGAAAGCTGTTGCTCGGCCGAGCTTCGCCGCTCTAAAACCGCCGAGCCGATCAGCGTGGCGCGGGCACGGCCGGACTCGGCGATCAGCCGGCCCCGGGTCAGGCTTGCCGGTTGGCGTTCCTCATGGCCACTTCGCTGGTGTACCCGCCGTCGTGGCTCCCGTCCGGCCTCTGCACCATCCAGTCAAACACGTCGTTCTCAGGGATCGAAACCACCTGTCCCAGACGAAGCGACGGGATCTGCCGTGGCTCGTTCGCCAGCTGCCCAGCCACCACCGGCCCGACCCACGCCGTCACGGCGAGCCACATGAACTCCCGGTCACCGTCCGGCGTCTGGAACCCGTACTTCATGAACAGCACCTCGCCCGGCCGCAAGCCGATGCCAAAGCGCTGCTTCACGGTCGCCATCTCGGACATGGCGCGAGTGTGCGCCGCGGACATCTCGTCGCTGTCCGTCTTGGCCATGAACGGCGGCGCCGCCTTCTGCTCGGTCAACGTCTTCAGCAGGGAGTAGAGCCACTCGGACTGAGACATCCGCACGTCGGGAGGCCGGACGATGGTGATGGTCGGCACTTCGGCGTCGGCGTCAAGCCGCAGCGCGACGCGAGCCGAGCCCGCCACAGACGCGACTTCGGGGCGCGCAAGCGCTCGCGCCAGCAGGTTTCCGTCGATCACCACCTCGTCGTCGACGAGCAGCTCACCGATCTCGCCGTGGTTCTCGAGCGCGGCCTTGAATCCCTGGTCGATCAGGTGCTGCGCCACAGCGTTCAGCACAACGCTCGAGGAATCGAGGTTCGGCGGAACCTCGTTCAGCTGCAGGTCCGGAAGACCGAACTTCTGCAGGCCTCGCGTGGTCATCCACCCCATCCCGCCTTCGCCGACCGAGAACGGGACGATGACGTGCCGCGCCGCGGAGACGAGTCCCATCGGTGTAAACCACGTCGCAGCGGCGGACCGGTCGATGATGCGGAGGGCATCGGGGTCGAAGACCACCCCGTCGAGCATCTCGGCGATCCCCAGCGCCGCGGCCAGTGCGCTCCACATGCCCGCCCTTGGGGGAATGTTCAGGTCCTGGGTCAGCACTACAACCGCATGCGTCGCCGAGCGCACCACCCGCTCCTCGAGCTCGCCCAGGCCGACGTAATGCAGAAGGTCGATCGGCAGCTCGGGCAGCGACACCACCGGCTGCACGTTCATCGTCACCAACCCTCGCTTGAGGAATGCGGTGACCGCTTGCTTCAGCGGGCCTTCGAGGTGGCGCTCATGCCAGTTCCGGGCGGCGTTGCGGACGTCGTCGGGTTCGGGAATGTCGTGGGCTGCCGGGCTGAAATAGACCGCGTATACATCGCCCGCTTCTCCGCGAAACGGGAGAGCAACCGTGCTTCCCACAACATGCAAGTTAATGGAATGAGGACTTCTGTGCGGACCGGCGTTGTCGAACACCTCAGTACCGTGTGGTGATTTCCCCTGCCTCGCCTGTTCCTGTCATTAGGCGAACTTCAAAAAAGGGGGGTAACTGCGCATATGTTGGTCGCACTCATCGTTCTGGTCCTGCTTCTGCTGATCTTCGGCGGAGGCGGACTGCTGGGCTCAGGCCTTCAGATCCTGTGGTGGATCCTGATCATCGGCCTGATCCTCTGGGTCCTCGGATTCTTCCTGCGCGGTTCCGGCGGCGGCCGCTGGTATCGCTGGTAGCTATACGCCGCTGAAGTAGCGCTCAACGCCCGTCCGGAGCGCGCTCGCGATGGTGTCCTGACCGGTCACCGACGCCGCGTAGCGCGCTTCGCCGGGGTTGGTCAGAAACAATGGCTCGACCAGGGCACCGGGCATCGAGCTCGGATCGTCGACCCACCCCGCCGACGCGGGGCCCAGCTCGATGAAGTGCCCATAAACATCGCCCGAAGACGTCAGCGTGGGCGCGGCAAGCTCATCGTCTGTCCACACGCCTCGGTCGCCGCTCCCCAGCGCGGATACGACCGACGCCTGCACCTCAGTCGCCAGTTTCTTGCTGTCGCGGGCAAACGAGCGCACCGAGTCGTAGTACGTCTCGGTCCCACCCACCGACGGATCGTCGAACGCATTGAAGTGGATCGACAGCAGCACAGACGCCTTCGCGGCGTTGGCGCACGCGGCGCGCGCGACAAGATCCTGGTGCACGGCCGACGCCGTCAACGCGCCCGCGAGGATGCCGGTGGTTGCCGACCGGCCAACAGACGAGTCATCCACTCGCGACATCACGACTCGGTAGCCGTCGGCGCGTAGCAGCGCGGTCAGCCTGACCGCGACGGCAAGCGCAACGTCCTTCTCGAGGACAGGCTTTCCGCTCGCGTTCCCCGCGTTCCCCACGACGCCGGGGTCGAGACCTCCATGTCCGGGGTCGATGAACACCGTCTTACTGGTCGACCCCTGGAGCGGCGCGAAGCTCATGCATGCGCCTGCCTGCACGCCGGCCACCGCAAGGTGGGTTGGCGCTGCGCTCGCTCCGTGAGCGACCCTGACTGCGACCGCCGAGCGGCCGGCGACGAGCGCGAACAGGGACATCGTGGCGATGGCGAGCAGCAACGCAGGGCGGAACAGGGCGTGATGCCCTTTCCGCTGCCGAGTGCGGGGTGTGACGTGGCGGGCTTTTGCGATCGGCCCGGCCATTCTAGGGAACGCGGCCGGCCGCGGCGGCTACTTGATCCGGCCGTTCTCCGAGGTGGCGACCTTCTTGCTGGCCGCGCCGTCGACGTTGAGGATTGCCAGGATCACGAGGAAGGTCTTGTTCTGCCAGACGGCGATGTAGTAGGTCTGATTGGCGATCTGACTGCTCAGAACGATGGAGTTCTTCGACAGGCCCGTATTCGTGCCTTCGATGACCGGCTGCCCGCTGCTGCGCAGCTCCGATGGGCTTACGTTGAAAACGGACTCGCTCTGGTAGCCCTTTGCCGCGCTGGCCTCGTCCTTGAACTGGATGACGAAGTTGACGACCAGCTTGTAGTTCGCGGAGCCGATCGAGGAGCCCTGCGACTTGATGGCGGCGCAGTGCGCCGAGCTGTCGGTGTAAAAGGCCGCGTAAGCCGCCGTGGCCCCCTTCGACTTCGCGTCGTCCCATTCGCTCTTGGTCGATTGGTAGGTGGCCGGATCGGCGGACTTCTCCTTGCTCAGGAAGCTGTCAAGGTCTCCACTCAGGTCGCACCTCGACATGCCCGAAGGCAGGTCGCTCGACTGGACGGAGACGCTGCCGGCGGTCGGCGCGGCCGGCGCGGGGCTTCCACCGCATGCGGCAACCATCGTCACGAGCAGGGATGCGACCAGGAATCGAAGCATTCGGCTCAGGCTACCAGCGGCGCCCGGAACTGATTCCGGCTTAGGAAAAGATCGTCCGCCGGCGCGGTCGCAGCTCGTTGACGGTCGTCTGGATCCATGCCCGCACGTGCTCGCTGATCTCCAGCACCAGGCGCGGGTCACTGGAGGCGTCGGGTCCGAAATGGGCTACGTCCACCGGCTCGCCGAAGGCGATGAACCATTTGGAGGGAAGCGGTACAAGCCCGAGCACGCCCAGCCATGGGAAGGTCGGCGTGAGCGGCAGGTTGGGCAGGCCAAGCATCCGCGCGACCGGCTGGACGTCGGCCAGGACGGGGTGGACCTCCTCCGAGCCGACGACCGCGACCGGGATGATGGGCGCGCCCGTGCGCAGCGCCACCTGGACAAACCCGCCGCGGCCGAGCCGGCGAATCCGGTAACGGTCGCGGTAGCTCTTGGCCGCGCCTTTGACGCCCTCCGGAAACACGCCGACCAGCTCGTCACGCTCGAGCAGCGCGGTCGCGTTGTCGGGATGGGCGAGCACGTTGCCCGTCTTCACCAGGAGCGTGTTGGTGAAGGGAACGGCGAAAGCCCAGTCGACGACGAGCATGCGGGCGTGTCGCGGCTGCGGGTGCTCGGCGATGATCGCAGTCCGGATCATGGCGCCGTCGTAGGGCACGATGCCCGCGTGGTTCGCGACCAGCAGGGCGCGCCCGCGGCCCGGAACATGCGTCACGCCATCGGCTTCGACACGCCAGTAGTTGCGGTACATCCAGAGCGCGAGCTTTGTCACGCGCTGGGTGAACTGGGAGTCGAAGCCGAAGCCGTCCATCGGCTCCAGCTCGGAGGGACTACCTCCCAATATCCTCCCGAGTGTAGCGACCCCGAGTCGGGCGTCGCGACGCTCGTTATCATCAGCACCGGCCTCGACATGCCACTCGCCCTGCAGGCCGCAGCGAACGAATACATCGGCTGGCTTCAGCTCGAAGCGAACCGCAGTCCCAACACGGTCCGGGCGTATGACGGCGAGATCCGCAGGCTGCTCGGATTTCTCGCGGAGCACGGGCACTCGCTCGAGGTCGACAAGCTCCGTCATGAGGACCTGCGGGCGTACCAGCGCCACCTCGCCGGCCGCTTGAAGAGCCCCGCCTCGCGGGCGCGTGCGCTCGTCGCCATCCGTTCCTGGCTGCGCTGGATCGCGCGCGAAGGACTGATCGAGCGGGACCTTTCCAACGGGATCACGCTGCCGAAGCTCGAGCAGCGCCTGCCGAAGCCGATCGATCCTGACGAGCTGAACCGCCTGCTCAACGCGCTGCCGAGCTCGACGCTCCTCGAGAAGCGCGACCGCGCGCTGGTCCAGTTCCTCGTCAGCACGGGCTGCCGCATCTCAGAGGCTCTCGCCCTCGATCGCACCGACTTTCCGCGCTCAGGCAACCGGCTTGTGGTGACGGGCAAGGGCTCGAAGCAGCGCAGCGTCTACCTGACCGCCGACGCGCGGGCGGCGATGGAGGATTACCTGAGCGCCCGCGAGGACGCGTGCATGGCGATGTTCATCAACTTCGACCGCTCCGCCGGCGACGACCGCGAGCGCCGTCTCACCGCCGCGGGCGCCCGCTACATCGTCAAGCAGATTCGCAAGGAGGTCGGCGCGTGGTCCTTCAAGTCGCCGCACGTCGCCCGGCACACCGCCGCGACGACGCTTCTCGAGGTGACGGGGGGCGACGTCCGCCTGGTCCAGGAAGTGCTCGGGCACGCCAACCTGAACACGCTCCAGGGCTACACCAAGATCGTCGACAGCCGCAAACAGGAGGCGTACCGCCTCTACCAGCAATTCCTGGACGGCAAGAAAAAAGCCTGACCATCCCGCGGCCCGATCGGAATTAGTATTTGCGCCGTGGCCGCGCTAAGAGACGCCAAGCTCCTCCAGGGGATCCCCGAGTCCGAGCTTCGCTCCATCGAGAAGCAAATGAAGATCGTCAGGCACCCTGCCGGCCACGAGATCGTGGTCCGGGGCGAGGGCGGCGTCGGTTTCATGATCATCACCGACGGCGACGTCAGCGTGAAGACGGTGACCGGCAAGACCCGCATGCTCGGGCCGGGGGACTCGTTCGGCGAGATGGCGCTGCTCGACCACGAGGGCCGAAGCGCGACCATCACGGCCGACTCCGACGTGACCCTGGCCAGCATTCCCGAGTGGAACTTCAAGGCATTTTTGAAGGAGCACCCGGAGGTCTCCTACCGCCTGCTGCAGACGCTGTCGAAGCGAATCCGTCAGGCCGAGGCGGACGACTAGCCGCGGCTTCCACCCCGGTCGGGTACGGAATCGACTTCGGCACGAGCAACAGCTCGGTCGCCGTCGCATACCCCGACCGAATCGAGGTGATACCGCTCGGCAAGGGCGGCGCCCGCACCCTTCCCTCTTTCGTCTACCTGCACCGTGCCGGAAGGCGCGCGGCCGGCGACGAGGCGCTGCGCACGTTCCTGGTCTCGGGCCACGAGAAAACCGATTGCTGGAAATGCCCTCTCGCGCCTTACGGCTGGGACACTGACTGCCGCCAGTACCGCAAGGGCGGCGGCTGCAACGACGCGAGACTGCTGTCGGGGGTCAAGCACGAGCTCGCAAAGCTGGGATTCGCCGGCACCAACTCGTGGGCCACGGACTTCACGGTCGGCTCCCTCGTCAGCGTCGTCCTGACGCGGCTCAAGGCGGAGGCGGACAGGGCGACCGGACTGGACGTCGGGTCGGTCGTCATCGGTCACCCGGTCGTATTCGCCGGCGCCGATCCGACCAATCGCGAGGCGTCCGATGCGGAGGCCTTCCGCCGCCTCGAGGCGGCGGCTCGCGAAGCCGGGTTCACCGACGTGGCGTTCCTCCCGGAGCCGACCGCCGCCGTCATCGGTGAGCACGGGAACAGCGGCGTCGAGGTCGCGGTCGACTTCGGCGGCGGCACATTCGATGTCGCAGTCCTGGATTCCCGCTCGGGCATTCCGCAGGTCGCCGGGATCGCGGGCACGGCCATCGGCGGCGAGACGCTCGACGGAATCCTGTTCGAGACGATCGTCGGCCCCGCGCTCGGCCTCGACGGCATGCCCAGCTGGCTTTTCAACGAGCTTCGCACCGCCAGCTCCGTGCGGCTCCTGATGGCCGACCCAGGGATCCCGGCGATGCTGGCCCGCATCGGCGGCGCACCGGCCGACATCGTCCAGGGCCTCCTGTATGCCGGACACGCATACGAGTTCTATCGGGCGGTCGAATCGGCGAAGATCGCCCTCTCGAGCGCCGATTCGGCGCGGATCGAGTTCCCGCCGCTCCACCTGGACGTCGCGGTCAGGCGATCGACGTTCGAGGCGATGATCCGGCCGGAGCTCGACGTGATCGCCGCCACCGTGGCCCGCGCCCTCGACGAGGCTCACATGCGGCCGGCGGACGTGGATCGAGTGCTGATCACCGGCGGCTCGGGGTACATCCCAAAGTTTCGCGACGACCTGGCGGCCGTGTTCGGCGAAGCGAAGCTCGAGCAGCGCGACGCGTTCACGGCGGTCGTCCACGGACTGGGCGTGCGCGCCCAGCAGCTGTGGGGTCCCGTCGCCGTCGGAGCTTAGGCCAGGCTTTCGAAGATCGTCCGCGTGATCTCGGACGCGGCGCGGAAGTCCTGGTCCAGCCGGTTCTTCGTGAACCCGAATGCGATCCCTCCGGCGATGTCGAACCCGGCGTAGCTCCCGCCGACGCCACCGATTCCATACGCCGTCGGCCGCTCCTTGGCGTCCACGCCCGGCACACCCGGCGCGTAGCCGAGAGCCCAGGTAGTCGGCATGCCGAAGACCTCGTCCGTACCCGAGAAAGGCGACCGCGTCGCCTCCTCGAGTCGCGCCTGCGTCAGAAGCCGCACTCCGCCGACCGTCCCGAGCATCGCCGCGTACATACGCGCGATGGCACGCGCGGAGGTCTTGCCTCCGGCCGGGATATCGGCCGCCAGCGTGTCCGGACGGTTGCCGAACGCGGCGTTGGGCATCAGCGACATGGGCGCCGCCCTGAACATCGGTAGGTCCGGCGGCATCTCGGGCATCTGGAAGCCCGGCGGCAGCGGCGCATCCTCGAGCACCGCCAGGCGCGACTGCTCAGAGGCCGGCATGCCGAAGTAAAGCTCGTCGTCGATGCCGAGCGGCCGCGAGATCTCGTCGCGCAGCACGTCGTGGATCGGCTTGCCCGTGACACGGCGGATGATCTCGCCGGTGATGTAGCCGAAGGTGTAGGCGTGGTAGCCGATCTTCGTGCCCGGCTCCCACCACGGCTTCTCGGCGGCAATGGCCGAGCACATCTTGTCCCAGTCGCACAGGTCCTCGATCGTGGTGGTCAACGGGATGCCCGGAACGCCGGCGGTGTGGTTGAGGACGTGGCGGACGGTCACTTTCTCCTTGCCCTCGGCGCCGAACTCGGGCCACAGCTTCGCGACCGGCGTGTCGTAGTCGAACTTGCCGCGCTCGACGAGCATGTGCATCAGTGTTGACGCGGCGCCCTTGACGACCGAATAGCAGTAGACCGGCGTCGCGCTGTCGTATGACCGACCTGTTGTCGGGTCCGCGATCCCGGCCACCGCGTCGACGACCTGCTCGCCGTGGAGATAGACGGCGACCTGCAGACCTCGCTCGGCTCCCGAATCGACCATTTCGTTGATGGCCTTCTGGACCCTGTCCTGGACGTCGACAGCTTGTGTCTTGCTCATGTCTCTATAGACCTCCCGGCGCCGCGAAACTCATCGCGCGCTGCCTTCTCCAGCCGCTCTCATTGTCACCCAAGCGCTGATGTCGCCTGGAGAAGGTCAGTCGGTGAGCAGCTTGAACGCGATGTGCCGGCCGTGGTCGCGCGTCAGCGTGAACCACAGGCGCAGCAGCCCATCGACGGTGCCGGCCTGGTCGGCGTCGCCGACCCTGACCGGCCTGAGACCGATGTCGGAGATCAGGCGTTCGACGTCCTCGTGACCCTCGTCGGGTCCCGCGTAGAAAAGATCCGGCTGCTGACCTCCGATGGTCGGCGCCGCGAACACGTCCCAGCCATAGATGTTGAATGCGCGATAGAGCCTGGCGTTCGGGACGACGGGCTGGCAGTCCGCCCACGAGTTCAGCGCCGCGCCACGGACGTTGTTGGTGGCGTCGATGACCGTCTTGCCGTCGAGCGCCTTCGCGTTGTCGTTGACAAAGTCGACGACCGCGCCCCCGGGGATAGCCAGGAGCACGACTTCAGCGCCGCCGAGCGCCTCGTCGATGGAGCGCGCGCCTTCTCTCTTCCCCGGATCGCGCAGGCCGTAGATCACCTCGTGTCCGGTCGCCTGCCACCGACCTCCCAGAGTCCCGCCGATGTTGCCCGCCCCGATGACACCAATCCTCATGGCCGGCCTCCTCGCTGAAAAAGAAAAGCCGGGCTCCGAAGAGCCCGGCTTCGTCACATTGCCTTACTCGTCCTCGATCTGGTTGTACATGAGGCTGTCCTGGATCTCGTAGAGGGCGTCCATCGCCTCCATCACCGACGCCGGCTTGGCCTGCGCCAGAACTGTCACCTCCGGCGACTCCTCGATGACCTTGTTCACAGCCACCGAGAGCACCGGCGGCATCTGCCGCTCGTCGGCCAGGTTGAGCATCTCCAGCTCGTTAAGGAGCTTGTCGATGTAGTGCATCTTGTTTCGGCGAGCGTACTTGGCACGCTGGACACGCCGCTCACGCGCCGTCATGTGCTCGATGGCACGGCTCGCCTGCTTGATCATCGGCATTTTCCCTATCTCCTCCGGTTACCAAGTTTAGGGCGCGAGCGTCTTTTGTCAAGAACGACCTGTAATAAATCGCTTTAGTCGTTCAGGCCTGTGCTAGAGTCGCTTCAAAGCGACCGGATGAACACCTGATGATTGCCGGCCGTTCGACTCGCATGGAGATCCTCGAGCTGCTTCGGCGCAGGGGCCGATCCAGCGCGGAAACGATCGCCGGTGACCTCGGCGTCACGGCGAACGCGATCCGCCAGCACCTCACCAACCTCGAGCGCGAAGGCCTCGTCGTGAGCCAGCCCGAGCGTGCGCGCCGTGGACGCCCCTCGCTGCGCTTCGGCCTGACCGAGCGGGCCGACGCCGTCTTTCCAAAACGCTACGGGCAGCTCGCCACGATGGTCCTGCAGGAGGTCCAGGAGATGGGCGGCCCGGGGGCGCTGGACGAGGTGTTCGCGCGGGTCGCGGCGAGGCACGCAGATGCCATCGAGCGCGACATCGAAGGCCTGGAGTTCGACGAGAAGATGCGGCGTCTGGTCTCGTGGATCGGGCGCGCGGGCACGCTGGTCGAGCAGTCGGAAAGCGCCGAGGGCGTGCGCGTCACTATCCACAACTGCCCCTTCCGCAACACGGCTTTAAAGTTCCCGCAGGTCTGCACCATCACCCCACAGCTCATTTCCCGACTGACGGGCGCAGCCGTTTCGCAGTCGGACTCCATCCATCGCCACGACCCCTACTGCTCATTTGTGGTCCAGCGTCCCGCCGACACTTAGCAGTTCCCAGGCCAAGGAGGTCGACAGGGTCTGCGCCGAGCGGTTCGGCATTCCGACCGAATGGCTGATGGAGGCAGCAGGCTGGCGGATCGCCACCTTCGTACGCCATTCGGCGACTGTCGTCTGTGGCGTTGGCAACAACGCCGGTGACGGGCTCGCCGCCGCCCGACACCTGCACCGCTGGGGAGGGCTGGTGAACGTGTGCTGCGTCGATCCGGCACGGCTCCGAGGTCCCGCCGCCATGGAGCTCGATGCTCTGCGCAAGGAGGGTGTCGAACCGTCCACCAAGCTTCGGCTCACCGGAGCACGCACAATCGTCGACGCGATCTTCGGCACCGGGCTGTCCAGGCCGCCAGAGGGCACGTTCGCGGAGTGGATTCGGAGCATCAATGTGACCAGGATGGAGGTCGTCTCGGTCGACGTTCCATCGGGGCTCGACGCCGAGAGCGGCGTCGCCTACTCTCCGATTGTGGACGCGACCACAACGATCGCGCTCGGCCTCCCCAAGCCAGGCCTGATGAAGCTTCCAGGCGACGTGTACATCGCAGACATCGGCATTCCGCGCGAGGCTTATGCCGCGGTCGGCGTCACAGTGCCTCCACACCTGATCGAAAGCACACTCATCCGACTGTGAGAGGGGAGGTCGTCTGGGACCACGGCGTTGCGCTGCCGGGCCACAGCCTGTGGCTCGATCCGCTCGTGGTGCGCAGCTTCGCCTTCATCTCTCACGCTCACACCGACCACGCACGCCGGCACAAGGAGGCGCTGCTGACGCCGCAGACCCTGGCGCTCATCCCCGAGGAGCGGCGACCACGGGCCTGGCGCATGCTGGGCTACGGAGAGCGATTGCGGCGCGGCGCAGGCACCGTCACGCTGCACTCGGCGGGCCACATGCTGGGCTCCGCGCAGCTGCATTTCGACGACGACGGCTGGTCGGTGCTCTACACGGGCGACATCAAGCTCCGGCAGCCTGGCCGCATCGAAACGTTCGTGCCGCGGGCGGACGTCCTGATCCTCGAGACCACCTATGGGCGCCCGCACTTTCGTTTTGGCGATCCGGACGAGACGCTGGAGACGATCGCGCGGTGGTGCCGGCGTGCCCTCGACAGTCGGGTCACGCCGGTTCTGCTGTGCCATGCCCTCGGCAAGACCGAGGAGGTGATGCTGCAGCTCTCGCGGTTCGGTTTTTCGTTTGCCCTCGAAAAGAGATGCGTTCCGTGCGCGCGGCAGTACGCGATGGCGGGCCGGTCGCTGCCTAACTGGATCGAGCTCAACGTTGAGCCGGTCCGGGACAGAGTCGTGATCTCACCGCCGGCCGGCAAGGACGACATCCGCCGCCTGGACCGGTACCGCACTGCTTTGATCTCAGGCTGGGCCAAGGATCCGGATTTCGCGCGCCTGTTCGGCGCCGACGCGACCTTCGACCTCTCCGACCACTGCGACTTCGATGAGCTGGTCGAGGTGGTCGAGCGCTCAGGGGCGGAGCAGGTCTACACCGTCCACGGCTTCACCGAGGACTTCGCACGCTCGCTGCGACGCAAGGGCGTCAAGGCGTGGGCGCTTGAGAAGAACGAACAGCTGGCTCTCGCCCTGTAGCCGGCAATCCGAAAAGCCACACCGGCCGATTCCTGAACATCGCCACAAGCAACGCGCCGGTGAGCGCCGAGAAGACCAGCGCGAACGCGACATTGATGATCAGGATCGGAAGCACGAATGGAATCCCTGGGATGGGAAGCTGGATGACCACGCTGACGAGAAACTGCTGAGCGATGATGCTGGCGATCACGCTCGCGACTGTCCAGACGATGGCGACGCGCGTCTTACCGAAGATTCTGGCGAGGGCGATTCCCTGGGCGATCCCGAGGACCAGCGGGTCGATGATGCGAAGCGCGCCAAGCGTGAAGCTTGGGCTGGATAGGGACGGCACGAGATTGGTCACGCTAGGGAAATGGGCCGGAGCGATCGTGACCACCCAGACGGAGTCGATCTCCGCCGTTGCGACGGCGGCGATCAAGCTCAAGGCCGCCCACCAACCCGCGCCGTTTGCGGGCACGCCGCCGGCAAGCTTCAAGACCAGGTACTGCAGCGCGACGACGGGCAGCGCGAGCACAAAGGTCCCCGTGACCCGTGGCGGGGCTGAGTTAAAGACGTAGACGCTGATCAGCGCGGCAGCCGCGGCGCCGATCGCCGCGACAGCGACCCACGCGACCCAGAAGCGGACACCGGACCGCATCTGAACAGCGCCCATGCCGGCCTGACTCTACGCCCCCGTGGCGGGTCGGGCCGCTTAGCGGAGAGCCCAGCCTGAGCGAAGCACCGCCCGGCGCAGGTCGTGGTCGCCCGCCGCGGCGTCGCTGAGCTTCGTCAGCAGCAGGTCCACCCACGCCGACAGCTCAACCGCCGGCGCGAGCTCGAGGATCTCGTTCTTGACCCGCGCGCGGAAGCTTCTGCCGTCGATGTCGATCTGGAGCTCGGTGATCGGCCCGCGGTTCAGATGGCCGCGCTTGGCGTGCGCGATCGGGATTCGCTCCACGAGGTAGTCGAGCAGCTCGTCCGGCTGGTCACGCTCGACAAGAGGCGCGTGGCAGAAGACGCACGCGTCATCGATGGGCAAAGCCGGAGCAGAACAGACTGTGCAATTCATTGGTATGGCGGGTACCAGGGCGGTTGTTAGTCCGTGTAGCGCGTTATTGTGCCGTCTTCGCGGCGTTTTTCAACCTGATACAGCTCGCAATCCTCGAAATTACGTACGCAGATCGGCGGGCTGTCGCGGAAAGAGTACTTGCGCTTGGAGCGGTGGTCGACGTGGCAATCGAACCGGTACACGCGCAGCGGACCGGTGCGTTCCTTGACCAGCTCCTCGAGATAAGGGCACCTGCGCATCGCGAACTACGATAGGTCACCTTCCATTGATCGAATTCGCGAATGCCGGTGCCGCGGTTGGCGCCACCCCGGCCACCCTCGAAAAGACCCGCATCCTTGGCGCGTACTTCCGCTCGCTCGACGAAGCGGACCTTCGCCGTGCCGCGGTGTACATGAGCGGCCGAGCGTTTCCACCGTCACAGCGACGCACGCTTGGGCTCGGCTGGCAGACGTTGAGCAAGGTCATCTCGTCGATCTCTTCGCGCGACGAGGAGGACCTGGGCGCGCTCTTCCGGAAGCATGCGGACCTGGGCGACTGGGCCGGCGAGGCCGTCGACGGCGCCACCCAACCTGCACCGGTGAAGCTCGCGGACGTCGAGGCGACGCTGGAAGCGATTCGCTCGGCGCGAGGCAACGCGAAGGCGGCGCCTCTCGAAGCCATGGTCCGCCGCATGGATCCCGCGTCCACTCGCTTCTTTATCAAGATCATCTCGGGCGAGATGCGCATCGGCCTCAGCGAAGGCCTGGTGGAAGCCGCCATCGCCGAGGCGTTCGACGTGCCGATCACGCAGGTCAAGCGCGTGCACCTCGTAACCGGGGACATCGGCGAGACAGCGGTGCGCTGCAAACGCGGCGAGTTCGAGGCGAGCAAGATCACGCTCTTCCAGCCGGTCCGCTTCATGCTCGCGAGCCCAGTCGAGGCGCCCGAGGAAGCCTTCACCCGAATGGGCGCCGAGAGCGTGTGGACCGAGGAGAAGTACGACGGCGTTCGGTGCCAGATGCACCGCGAGGGGGAGCGCGTCGAGCTTTTCTCGCGCGACCTGAAGGAGACCACCGGCGCCTTTCCCGAGCTGGTCGAAGGCGCCAAGACGATGGGCCACGACGTGCTCTTCGACGGCGAGGTGCTCGCGCACCGCGACGGTCGCGTGTTGCGGTTCTTCGAGCTGCAGCACCGGCTCGGCCGCAAGAAGGTCGACGACGAGCTGCGTCGAGACGTGCCCGTCGTGCTCGTCATCTTCGACCTGCTGTGGCTCGACGGGCGCACGCTGCTGGACGAGCCTCTGACAGAGCGCCGCAAGCTGCTCGAGGGACTGGGCCTGGAGCATCCCTTCCTGCTCGCCCGCCTCGAGGAGGCGACCGGACCGGAGCACTTGGACCGCGTGTTCAAAGAGACGCGCGAACGAGGCAACGAAGGCCTGATGGTGAAGGACCCGTTGAGCCCGTACACGCCCGGGCGCCGCGGCCTCGCGTGGTTGAAGCTGAAGCGGCCGCTGGCGACGCTCGACGTGGTCGTCACCGCGGTCGAGTGGGGCCACGGCAAGAGGCGGGGTGTGCTGTCCGATTACACGTTCGCGGTCAAGGACACGCGGTCGGGAAAGCTCGTCAACGTCGGGAAGGCTTACACCGGTCTGACCGATGCCGAGATCGCCGAGTTCACGAAGCGTTTTCTCGAGATGACCATCGAAGACCAGGGATTCCGGCGCATGGTTCGTCCCGAGGTCGTGCTCGAGGTCGCCTTCGACTCCATCCAGCATTCGGGCCGGCATATGAGCGGCTACGCGCTGCGATTCCCTCGCATCGTGCGCATCCGCGACGACAAGCCGGTGGAGGAGATCGACACGCTCGCGCGCGTCGCCGAGCTCTACGACCGTTACTTCGGCGAGAAGTCCGAGGTCGCGCTGTCGGAGGTCGCGGAGACCTAGTGTTCCGACCCCGAGGGTCCTTGCACCTTCGCGACCTAGGCGGCTGGGCGCCTTTGGCGCTGAAGCCGGCGTCGAGGGGCCTGGCGCTCACTCGTCACGCAGCTACGGCTGCGCTCCTCGTTGCGCCACCCTCTCCTTGGCTCCGGCCGTCGATTTTCGCGAATCCGCTGCTGACCTCGGTGGCGCGACACTCATCCGAGTCTAATCCGAGACTCAGCCGGTACCCGGCGTATACAGTCGGCTCTCGTGAGACCCGTGCTGCTCCGGATTGGGCTCCTACTGATGGGCATTGGGCTGGTCGGGGGCGCTGTCGGGACGGATCTTGTCGAGTCGTTCCGGTCCATCGACGAGCAGGTCGGGACCAACGGCTCCGCCGCCGCGGCCGTTCTGGGGGTCGGCCTGATCGTCGCCGCGGTCAACCCTTCCGGCTCCATCGCCTGGGTCCGCGCCGGCATCCTCTACGGCCTGGTCGTGCTCGCTTTCGAGATCGTCTCCCAGTTCCAGGGCAGGGGCTTTCACCTGGGACCGGTGATCTTCGGGCTCGCCTTCACGCTCCTTTTGATTGCCACGTATCCGGAGGGCCGCAAGCTCTTGCCGGCATCGCCGCTCCACTCGGAGAAGCCCACGCCCGAGCCGGAGCCAGCCGTCGAGTCACACCCGGACGAGGAGCCGGAGAAGACCGGCTAGCTCAGGTCTTCGGGAGCAGCGCCTGGACCTGCTCCATCATCCGGCGCTGGAGAAGGAACGAGATCCCATAAACGGCGCCGCCGAGCACGACGCCCGCGAGCACCGCGAGCAGCGCGTGCAGCGCTGTCGGTTCGAGAGGTAGAAGCGCCACCACATCCGTGGCGAGAATCGCGGCGATCGCCAAAGCGAGCGGCGTCAGCAATGGAAGGACCTGCAGTCGGCGCATCACTGGCGGGACCGGCGGCTCGACGCGCCCCACCATGCGCTGACCCATGACACCGACAGCCTTCACGTGCTTGAGGTGCGGCGTCACCGTGAGCACGACGTTCACCTGGTTGCCCGGCACCTGCTTCAGGCGAGCGGGCGGCACGAGGTACTGCTCGACCCCACCGCGGGTCTGCACCATCATCATGCCGAGGCCGAGCGAGGTGCTGACGGAGCTCGCGCCGACCAGCTGGCCCTGGACGAGCTTGGGTTCCGCCTTCCGATCGCGTAGGGCGAGACGAAATCCAGGCCCGACAAAGCTCGCGAGCAGGGCGATCGGCAGCACCCACGCGATCGCGGCGGCTATCGCGTCGGGCCAGCCGTAGATGGGTGGAAGGAACACTACGCACGCCGCGATGATCAGCAGGCAGGCCACGCCAACGGCGATCGAGATGTAGCCGACCCGCAGCACGTAGTCGGGGGCGTAGCCCTGGAGCATGCCGCCTGACTGGACGTAGCGCTCGCGCTGCTTGCGTGTCGCACCTTGCGCGTTGGACGCTGCGCCGGCCTTCGGCTGAACGCGGCGCATCTGCTGCCGGACCTGCCGGACCTGCTTTTTACCCATCCTCTCTGAGAGGCCGAGTGTATCGGGCGGTGGATACGTTATGCGCCCGTCATGCACCCGGGCGAACGTCGTGAGCGTGTGCAGCGCCGGCTCGCCGCGGCCCGTTATGTGCTTGACCTCGACCCCCCGCACCGTGAGCGCGTCGGCGATCAGCGAGCGATGACATCGCCAAGGCAC
>JAMXLM010000012.1 GCA_024280995.1 Candidatus Dormiibacterota bacterium | reverse complement strand
GCGCCGACCAGACGGGCCGCCGTGTGCCGCTCCATGAACTCCGACATGTCGAGCTTGATCATGGCGTCTTCTGAGCCAAAGAGCGCCTCAGCCAGCGCACGCGCCAGCTCGGTCTTACCCACACCTGTCGGGCCAGCAAACATAAATGAGCCAATTGGTCGCCGATGATCGCGCATGTCCACACGCCCACGGCGCACCGCGCGCGCGACCGCCGCGACCGCCTCGTCCTGGCCGACCATGCGCTTGTGGATCTCTTCTTCCATGCGCAGAAGGCGAGCGCTCTCCTCTTCGACCAGCCGTGACACGGGGACGCCGGTCCACGCGGCGACGATCTGAGCGATGTCCTCCTCACCCACGTCGGGCACGGTCTCGCCCAGCTTGTCGCGCCACGCCGCCTCTTTCAGCGCGAGCTTGTCCTGCAGCTTCTTGACCTTGTCGCGAACGCTCGCGGCCGCCTCGAAGTCCTGCTTGTTCACCGAGTCGTCCTGCTCCGCTTTCTGGCGGCGGATCTCCTTCTGCAGCTCCTTCAGGTCGTCCGGCGTCGTGGTCAGCTTCATGCGCACGCGCGCAGACGCCTCGTCGATCAGGTCGATCGCCTTGTCGGGCAAAGCGCGGTCGCTGACGTAGCGGTCGCTCAGCACCGCCGCCGCGTGCACGGCCGCGTCGGTGATGACCACGCGGTGGTGCTTCTCGTACAGCGACTTCACGCCGTTGAGGATGTCGATCGTCTCGTTGAGCGTCGGCTGGTCGACGTACACGGGCTGGAAGCGGCGCTCGAGGGCCGCGTCCTTCTCGATGTACTTGCGGTACTCGTTCAGCGTGGTGGCGCCGATGCACTGGATCTCGCCGCGCGCCAGCGCCGGCTTGAGGATGTTGGCGGCGTCGATCGCGCCTTCGGCGGCGCCCGCTCCCACGAGGGTATGCAGCTCGTCGATGAACAGCACGACTTCGCGGCTGGAGCGAATCTCGTCGAGGATCTTCTTCAAGCGCTCCTCGAACTCACCGCGGTACTTGGTGCCCGCGACCAGCGCGCCCATGTCGAGCGTCAGCACGCGCTTGTGCTGCAGCGACTCGGGCACGTTGCCGAGGTTGATCTGCTGCGCCAGACCTTCCGCGATCGCGGTCTTGCCGACGCCGGGCTCTCCGATGAGCGCCGGGTTGTTCTTCGTGCGTCGCGACAGGATCTGGACGACGCGCTCGATCTCTGTTTCCCGTCCGATGACGGGATCGAGCTGGTTGCGACGCGCGAGCTCGGTGAGGTCGCGGCCGAACTGGTCCAGGAGCGGGGTCTTCGACGGCTTCTTTGGCGCCGGCTCGGCCTCAGTCTCCGCGCTCGAGTCGTGCAGCAGGCGCTCGATCTCACCGCGAACCTTCTCGAGGTTTGCGCCAAGGTCCTCGAGCACGTGGGCGGCGATGCCCTCGCCTTCGATCAGAAGGCCGAGGAGCAGGTGCTCGGTGCCGACGTAGTTGTGACCCATCCGCCGCGCCTCTTCGAAGGAGATCTCGATGACCTTCTTCACGCGCGACGTCGGGATGATCTGCTGGATGATGATCCGCTCGTTGCGACCGAGGACAGACTCGATCGTCTGGCGAACCTTGCCGATCTCTACGCCAAGGTTGTTGAGAACCTTGGCGGCCAGGCCTTCACCTTCGCGCAGAAGCCCCAGGAGCAGGTGCTCGGTCCCGATATAGCTGTGGTGCGATCGTTCTGCTTCTTCTTGAGCAAGCGTTAGAACTTTCTTGGCCCGCTCAGTGAATCTTTCAAACGGATACAAAGTCCCTATCCTCCTGACTCCTTTCTGCGATTACTAGGTGGGGCCAGCACCTCCTTTAACGCTTGAGTGGTACCGAGTGGTACTTCCGTACCTAATATACCGTCCGACTCCGCCACTCGATTTCGGTTAAGAAGAGTGGCCGTGAGGCGCCTGCTCGAACGCTCCAGCGGCTTCTTTCCGGCCGTCGTCGCTCTCATGCTGCCGGTCGCCTGGCTGCCTTCCATCTCTGACTCGTTCATTCTCCCGCGCGCCTCGATTGTGATCGCCGGCGCCTGCATCGGCGTCGGGTTAGCCCTACTGATACCCCGCGCGGCTGGATTGGGAAACCTCCGGATGCCGCTGGCGCTCGCCTCGGCCGCGGCTCTGCTCGCCTTTGCCTTCTCCATCTCATGGCCGCTCAGCCTCATCGGGTCCTACACACGGTACGAGTCGCTGCCGGTGCGCCTCGCCTACCTGGGCGTCCTCGCGATGTCGGTGTGGCTGCTGCGGACCCAGCGGCAGCGCGACTTCGTTGTCGGGGCGTTCGTGTTCGGCACCTGCATCGCCTGCATCAAAGCCTTCTTCCAGTGGGCATCCCACGCGCCGTTCCGGCCCGACGGCGACCTGGGAAACGCCAACCTGCTCGCGGCCCTGGTCGCCATGGCCGCTCCCCTGGCGATCGACCGCGTGCGGCGCGCCACCATGTTCCAGTTCGCGTGGGCGGGAAGCTTCATCCCGCTCGCGGCCGGCCTGTGGGTGACGACCTCGCGCAGCGGCGAGCTCGGCGTATTCGCGGCAGCGCTGACGGTGCTCGCCTTTCTCGTGCCGCGGCGCCTTCTGGTGCCTGTCGGCGCCCTGTCCGCGGCTGTGGTCGCGTTGGCGGCGTTCGTGTTCCTGGCGACGCCGCTGCGCGGGTTGAACAACGATCCGCCGGAGCTGCGCCTTCATCTGTGGGGAGACGGGTTGCGCCTGATTCTCGGGCGGCCTCTGACGGGTTGGGGCGAGGACGCGACCGGGCTTTCGTTCGGTAGCTACCTGACCCACCAGTACGCCGGGCTGGTGACCTTCGACCGGATCCATTCCGGACCGCTCGACATCGCGGCCACGCAGGGCTTGCTTGGGCTCGCGGCGCTCGGGTGGGTCGTCGGATTGGTGCTATGGACTGCGTGGCGGCGGCGGGACGCGGCCGGGGTGCCGGGGCTGGCGGCGGCGATTGTCGGCTACAGCGTGTGGGTCTTTTTCAACTTCGACTGGGCGCCGGCGACGGGAGCGTTCTGGCTGCTCGCGGGCGTGCTCTGGAGCTCCGTCTCCCCGCCAAGGGAGCCGGTTGAGGTGAGAGGCGCGAAGCCAGCCCTACTCGCGGTGCTGGTGGCGCTGCTGCTGGCGGTGGTCGCCATCCCCCTGGCCGCGCTGCCCATGGTGGCCGACGGCTGGTACGTCAAGGGCCGGGCGGACCTGGCCGTCAGAGTCGACCCGCTGCAGGCCCAGTACCACTGGGCGATCGGGACGGTCGAGGAGCTGCGCAAGGCAGGGGCGCTGGGAGAAACGGAGCCGGAAATGTACGTGCAGCTGGGGGACAAGGAGGCGGCGCTGGGGAACGACGCGGCGGCGAAGCACGCCTACGAGCGGGCGCTGCAGATCGACCCGTACTACGGGCCGGCCCAGCAGCTTCTGCAGGCGCTCACGGCAGCCAAGAGTGTGCTGAAAAGCTCGATTTCGAGGGCCTGAGACCCGGTTTCCAGCACACTCCTTAACAAGCTGGGTTGGCACGCGTCGAGCCGGAATCGATCATCGGCCGGTGCTGCCGCTGATCCGGCTGATTGTTTTGAGCGACCGGCTTCCGCCGGGGGCTGTCTTCTCCGGCCCAGCTGCAGCCTGGCTCCACGGGCTGGACGGCAGACTCGGCAACCCGGTGGAGGTCACGCTGCCGAGAAACTCGTTCACCTCGCACATTGCCGGTGTCCGGGTGCGTCGTTCCGATCTTCTCGGGAGCGAGGTTTCCCGAATCAATGATCTTCCGACGACGTCAGCGACGCGAACGGTCGCGGACCTCGGCCGACGGCAGGCTCTAGTCGAGGCGGTCGTCGTCCTGGACATGGCGTTCCGCCGAGGGCTCACCGACAGCGCTGAAACGCACGATTGGATCGCCTCCCATCCGCGGTTCCACGGGGTTCGTCGGTTGCGGGCTGCGCTTGAATGCGCCGATCCGCGGAGCGAGAGCCCCGATGGAATCGCGGCTTCGCTTCCTCCTGGTATCGAACGGTCTTCCAAAGCCGAAGCTCCAGGCAACGCTCCTCGACAATGCCGGCAACTTCATCGCCCGAACGGACCTCTACTACCCGCAGACTCGTCTTGCGATCGAGTTCGACGGCATCAGTCATCGCGGCAGTCTCGCCGCTGACAACCGGCGACAGAACCGCCTACTCGAGGCTGGGTACCGGCTGCTGCGATTCACAGCAGGAGACATCCTGCGGACACCGGCAGCTGTGGTCGGCCAGGTCGAGCGCGGGCTGGCCGGCTAGCTACTCGTCTTCTTCGGTCGGGTACTCGTGCTGCCGGTGCGCCCCGGCCGCAAGCGCCGCCGGCGGCGCCGACAGCTGCTTCAGGCTCAGCGAGATCCGGCGCCGGGCGGTGTCGATCCCGATCACCTTCACCTGCACCGTCTCACCCACCTTCAGCACGTCCTCGGTCCGCTCGACGTGATCCCACGAGAGCTCGGAGATGTGGAGCAAGCCCTCGATCCCCGGCATGATCTGCAGGAAGGCGCCGTACTTCTTGGTCTTGGTGACCTGCCCCTCGACGATGGAGCCAACCGGCATCGACTGCACCAGCCGCTCCCACGGGTCCTGCTGCAGCTGACGCAGCGACAGCGAGATGCGGGTCTGCTCGGGGTCGAGCTTGATCACCTTCACGGTGACCTCCTCGCCCAGCTGCAGAACGTCCGTGACCTTGGAGACGCGGTCCCACGAGAGCTCGGAGATGTGGATCAGCCCGTCCGCGCCGCCGATGTCGACGAACGCGCCGTAGGACGTGATACCGCTGACCGTGCCCTTCACGACCGTGCCGGTCTGAAGCCGGCTGAACAGCTCCTCGCGCTTGCGCGCTCGGTCTTCGTCCTCCGCCGCCTTCTGGCTGACGATCAGCCGGTTGCGCTTGCGGTTGACCTCGAGGATCTTCACCGGGATCCGCTTCCCGACCAGAGACTCGAGCGAACCGGCGTAAGCGCGCGCGACCTGCGATGAGGGCAGGAAGCCACGCAGGCCGAGGATGTTGACGATCAGCCCGCCCTTGTTCTGCTCGCGTACGTCGGCGTCGATGACTGTCCCGTCCGTCTGCTTCTCGGCGGCCACGAGCCAGGTCGTCTCCGCGCGCGCACGGCGCAGGGAGAGGACGACGTTGCCCTCCTCGTTCTCCGGCTGCAGCACGTAGACCTTGATCTGGTCGCCGGGCTCGAGACCGGCGGAATCGGTGTCTCCGCGCAGCCCGAGCTCCTTGCTCGAGATGACCCCTTCAGCCTTGGCGCCGATGTCGACGAGGACCTCGTCCGGGTCGACTCGCACGACGATCCCATCCACGATGTCCCCGTGGTTGGGGGTCTTGAAGGCCTCCTCCTCGTAGTGGAGGTAGTCCTCCATCGTCATCGCGCCCGATGATTCCTGGTCGGTAACCTCCTTGTCTGATTCCCCTTTTTCTTGGGTCAGGACGGCACCGAACTCAGTAGCCAAAATACGAACCCCCTAGAAGTTATTGATGTGGTCTTGGTCGTCAAACCGGCCTCCGCCAAAACGAGCGTCAATTGTACCGCACAAAAGTGGCCTATCCCGGGAAGGGTTTTTCGAGGTCGTGGTTGTCGATGAGGCGGGTTTTCCCCACCTTCGCCGCGATCACGGCGAGCGTTCCGGGCTTCCTGAAAGTAGCCGGATCGACCAGCTCCGCGTATTCGGGCTTGACCAGCGGTTCCAGCGCCAGCCGGGCCGCGAGCCGAGCGCGCAAACGCGCCTGGTCGCGCTCCCCTGAGGCGTAGGCGCCCGCCGCCTCGCGCAGCGCCGCGCTGATCGCCAGGGCCGCATGGCGTTCCTCGGCGCTGAGGTAGACGTTGCGCGAGCTCAGGGCCAGGCCGTCCGGCTCCCGGACCGTCGGCACGACGCGGATCTCGACGCCCAGGTCCAGGTCGCGCGACAGCCGGTTCACGACGGCCGCCTGCTGCGCGTCCTTCTGCCCGAAGTAGGCGCGGTCCGGCTCGACGGCTGCGAAGAGCTTCGTCACCACCGTGGCGACGCCCTCGAAGTGCCCGGGCCGGGCCGCGCCCTCGAGAGTGTCGGTCAGGCCGCCGACGCGAACGCGCGTGCTCGCCTCGGGCGGGTACATCGCCATCACCGACGGCCGGTAGACCGCGTCCACCTCGGCCGCCTCCAGCATCTTGAAGTCGTGGTTCCAGTCGCGGGGATAACGCTCGAGGTCCTCATTCGGCCCGAACTGGATCGGATTGACGAAGACGCTGACGACGACCAGCTCGTTCTCCAACCGCGCGCGCTCGACCAGGCTCAGGTGGCCGGCGTGCAGCGCTCCCATCGTGGGCACGAGACCGATCGACTTTCCATCGCGACGCCACCGGCGCGATGCCGTCAGCATCGCGCCGGGCGTCTCGAAGACGTCAGCCTCCGTATCTGACCTCGGTTGGATCTTTCGCGGGGGTCGAACCGTTGGTCGAGTACTCGTGCTCGGGGCCGGGGAACTTCCCGGTACGCACGTCCTCGGCGTACTCGGTCGCGGCTCGGGCGATGTCCTCGGCCAGGTTGGCATAGCGCTTGACGAACTTCGGCGCCTTGCCGGTGGTCAGGCCGAACGCGTCATGGAAGACGAGGACCTGCCCGTCGGTAGCGGGCCCCGCGCCGATGCCGATGGTCGGAATGCGCAGCTCGTGCGTGATCGACGCCGCGAGCTTGCTCGGCATGCCTTCCAGCACGATGCTGAAAGCCCCGGCCTGCTCGAGCGCCTTGGCGTCCTTGAGAATTCGCGCCGCCTGCGCGTCCGTCTTGCCCTGCACCTTGAAGCCGCCCATCGTGTGCACCGACTGAGGCGTGAGCCCGAGGTGACCCATCACCGGGATGCCGATCTCGGTCAGGCGCTTGGTGATCTCGACTATCGCGGGCCCGCCGCCCTCGAGCTTGACCGAGTGCATGCCCGCTTCCTGAATGAAGCGACCCGCGTTGCGCACGGCTTCCTCGGTCGACACCTGGTACGACATGAACGGCATGTCGCCCACCAGAAGGGCCTGGCGCGCGCCGCGGGAGACCGCCTTGGCGTGGACCAGCATGTCGTCCATCGTCACCGGCAGCGTCGTCGGATGGCCGAGCATGACCATGCCGAGGCTGTCGCCGACCAGGAGGATGGGGATGCCGGCTTCGTCGAGGATCCGGGCGCTGAGAAAGTCGTACGCCGTGAGCATGGCGAAATGCCTGCCCTCGTCCTTGTACCGCTGGACGTCCAGCACCGTGGTCATCAGCCACTTCTCCTTCGGGTCGCTGCCACATTTCGGGTCAGCGCCCTTCTGGTCCGCTCCGCGGCGCCGGGCTCCATGCCCGCTTCCTTTGCGATGCCGAGCGCGGCCAGGCCGAGCATACGATAAAGGTCGGGTCGGTCGAGGGCCTGAAGGTGCCGTGTCAGGGTGCTCACATCGCCCCTCCGGATCGGTCCCGTGAGGGCCCCCACGGGTCCCCGGCGGCGGATGTTGGCAGCCGTCCCTTCGAGGAGTGGTACGAGAGCATCGATGCCCTCCTTCTCGGTCCAACCGATCGTCGTCAACAGGCGAACGGCCTCGGCGAAGACCACGTCGACGTAGTTCGACGCGTAGACGGCGGCAGCGTGGTAGATCACGCGCTCGGCGTCGCCGACGTGCTTTGGCCGCGCGCCAACGCGGCGGGCCAGGCTCCCCAGCCGGCGCTCGAGGGACCGCGTGCTGGCATCGACGGCGACCGTGATGCCACGAAAGGCCGATGCCTCGCGAACCGCGGGAAACGACTGCAGCGGATGGAACGAGCCGACCATGGTCAAAGGTTGCAGAGCATCCAGGCCGAGCGCCCCGCTCACGTGCACGACGGCAAGATCGGTCGAGGGTCCCATCGCAGCGATGCGTTCCGCCATCGCTGGAACGACCCCGTCGGGGACGGCGAGAAACAGGATGCCCTCAGGTGGGAGGCGAAACCCGTCGCGCGCGTGAACGAGCCGCGCGTGCAGAGCGCGTGCGAGGCTGCGGCCTAGCTTGCCTCTCCCCGCAACCGTTAGCTCAGGGCTCGCGAGGCCGGATGTTCGTCGCATCTTCACGCCTTCGGCGGACGGGCGCCTACGGCGCTGAAGCCTGCGTCACGGGGCCTGGCGCTCGTCGTCACGCAGCACCGTCTGCGTTCCTCCTCACGCCACCCGTTCCTTGGCTCCGCCCGCCGATGTCGCGAATCTGCAGACGAACCCCAGCTCGCGAGCCCGGTCTACGAAGCTGAGGAGCTTGCCGCGGGAGCCTCGGGCTCCTCGGCGGCGATGATTTCGTCGAGCTCCTTGCCGTCGATCGTCTCCACGACCTTCAGCCGATCGACCACCGCATCCATCTTCACGCGCTGCTGGGTGAGGATCGTCTTCGCGGTCTGGTAGCCGTGATCGATGATCCTGCGGACCTCTTCGTCGATGATCGCGGCGACCTCCTCCGAGTAGTTGCGCTGCTCACCGAGGTCGCGACCGAGGAAGACGAGCTCCTCCTTGTGGCCCATCGTCACCGTGCCGAGCTTGTCCGACATGCCCCACTGGGTGACCATCCGGCGCGCCATCTGGGTCGCGCGCTGGATGTCGTTCTCGGCGCCGGACGTTATGTCGTTGAAGACGATCTCCTCGGCGACGCGGCCGCCCATGATCCCCGCGATCTGGTCCATGAGCTCGTCGCGTGAGATCAGGTACTTGTCCTCCTCCGGCAAGCTCAGCGTCCAGCCGAGCGCCATGCCACGGGAGATGACCGAGACCTTGTGCACGGGGTCGGTGTGCGGCAGAGCCTTCATCACAAGCGCGTGGCCGGTCTCGTGGTAGGCGATGATCTCCTTTTCGTGCTCGGAGATGCGCCGGCTCTTGCGCTCCGGGCCCGCGATCACCCGCGCGATCGCCTCTTCCAGCTCGTCCATGCCGATGACCTTCTTGTTGGCACGGGCCGCAAGGATCGCCGCCTCGTTGATGAGGTTCGCCAGGTCGGCGCCGCTGAAGCCCGGCGTCTGGCGCGCCAGCACGTCGAGGTCGACGGTCGAGTCGAGCGGCTTGTTGCGGGCGTGGACGTCGAGGATCGAGCGGCGGCCCTTGATGTCCGGCCGGTCGAGCGTCACATGCCGGTCGAAGCGGCCCGGGCGCAGCAGCGCCGGGTCGAGCACGTCGGGGCGGTTGGTGGCCGCGATGACGATGACATGGGTGTTGGTGTCGAAGCCGTCCATCTCGACCAGCAGCTGGTTCAGCGTCTGCTCCCGCTCGTCGTGGCCGCCGCCGAGGCCCGCGCCGCGCTGCCGGCCGACCGCGTCGATCTCGTCCACGAACACGATGCACGGCGAGTTCTTCTTCGCCTGGTCGAAAAGGTCGCGGACGCGGCTGGCGCCGACGCCGACGAACATCTCGACGAACTCCGAGCCGGAGATCGAGAAGAAGGGCACACCCGCCTCGCCGGCGACGGCCTTGCTGAGCAGGGTCTTGCCGGTTCCGGGGGGGCCTACCAGAAGCACGCCCTTCGGGATGCGCGCGCCCAGGGCGACGAACTTGTCCGGATATTTCAGGAACTCGACGATCTCCGTGAGCTCCTGTTTGGCCTCGTCGACCCCGGCGACGTCGGCGAAGGTGATGGCCGGCTTGTCGCCGGCGATCATGCGCGCGCGGGAGCGGCCGAAGGAGATCGCCTGGTTGTTGCCGCTCTGCGTCTGGCGCAGGACCCACCACATGAAGGCGGCGATCAGGATCACGAGGATGATGTTCGGCAGGAGCACCTGGAGCAGGTAGGACCCGCTGCTGTTCTTGTCGAACTTCACGTTGACGTGGTCGGCCTTCATCTGAGTGAGGAGGTTGTCGCAAGCTCCGCAGTCCGGCAGCACGACGTTGTGCTTCTTGTTGCCCACCTCGGTTGCCACGCCGTCGGTGCCGTTGATCTCGAGGTCGGTCACCCGGCCGCTGTCGGACTGGCTGATGAAGTTCGAGTAGCTCCAGTCGCTGGTGTTGTTGTTGTTCTGGATCGAGCTCCACGTGAACCAGAAGATGAGGATCAGGACAACGATCAATGCCAGATAGAACAGGCTGGAGCGGGGGAAGCGACTCAACTCAGATCTCCTATGGAGTTACCTAGCCTAGCAACTTTCGACGCCGGCGCAGCCGGCATCGGTGCAAGCGACACGTGCTGCGACGGTCCTGCGCCCGCGGCGACGAAATCCGCGTCGACCGCGTGACCCGGCACCCACGCCAGCCTGTCGCCGGCGAACACCAGCGGCCAGGCGTCGCGCTCCTCGCGCGGCACGCGCGCGTCGACGAAGATGTCCTGCAGCTTGCGAGTGCCTCGGCCGCCGGCCGGACGCATCCGAAGACCCGGTCTGCGGAAGCCGACGCTCAGGTCCAGGCCGTCGCGAAGGTGCACCGCGTCGCGCTCATCGCAGCCCGCGCAGCTCCGCACCTCGAGCCGAGGCATCGCCGGCGCTCGTGTCTGCGACGGGACGACCTGCATGAGGCCCCCCACAATACGAAAACGCAGGCCGCCGGGAAGATCGACGCCGCGACCGCCGCGGCCGGGTCGAGCCAGGGCTCGCATGGCTTCGATGTGGCTGCGGGAAAGTCCTGGCCGGCTGCCACCCGCGTCGGCGTACAGCCGCTTCAGAACCTCCACGTCGGCAGGCGCGCTCTCGGCTTCTGCCTGGAGGCGCGCGGCGGACATCGCCGCCGCGTGGAAACGGCGGGTGATGCCAGGCCGGTCGCGCTCGAGCGCGGGCAGGATCTGCAGGCGGACGCGCACCCGCGCGAAGCGGGTGTCGCGGTTGGACGGATCCTCTAATGGGACGACTCCGCGGCGGTCGAGGTACTCGCGCACGTCCTTTCTCCAAACGCTCAGCAGGGGCCGCACGTAGCGTTCGCGCCGCGCCGGCATGCCACGCAGGCCCGCCAGGCCGCAGCCGCGGAGCATGTGCATGACCGCACCCTCCACCACGTCGTCGGCGGTGTGCCCGAGCGCGACCCAATCCGCGCCGGCGGCGACGCGCGCGCGCTCCAGGAAGGAGTACCGCAGCGTCCGGGCCGCGGCCTGCAACGATCCCTTCGGCATCGACACGTCGCGCCGCTCGGAGATGAGCGGCACCCCGAGGCGGGCGCACAGGTCGGCGACCTCGAGGGCCGCGGTGTCAGAGCCGTCGCGCAGCGCGTGGTCGTAGTGCGCGGCCACGACCTCGCGGCCGGCACCGTCCAGGGCCAGCAGCAGCGCGGTCGAGTCCGGGCCGCCCGAGACGCCGACGAGGATGCGCCCCGGCGGCGGAAATTCGACGTTCACGGTGTCAAGCATCGGGCTTCACGCGCTATACCATCACTCGCTTTGGACGAGGCGTCCCTCGAGGCATTCCTGAAATTCGACGACGCGGACCTGGCGTCGAATCGCGCGGGCGTCGTCGCCCCCGGCCAGAAGGGACGGTTGCTGTGGTCCGGCATCTGGCGGTTGATCGTCGGCCCGCCGCTCGCGGTGATCGGCCTGGTCATCGCCCTGGCCAGCGACAACGCCCTCGTGATGATCGTTGGTCTTCTCGTCAGCGGTCTGGCCCTCTACGTCGCCTGGCGGGGATTTGCGTTTCTCACGGATTCGATCGTCGCCAAAGTTGCCTATGTCGCCGGCCCGCTGCACAAGAAGGTGGTCCGAGGCAAGAACAGCGTCAGCTACTACGCCGTCATCGGGCCCATCAGCAAACGGATCAGCTCAGGGGCGTACAACTCCCTGCCCGATGGCGAGAGATGCCATCTCTACTACGCCCCCGCGTGTCGCAGCCTGCTGTCGGTCGAGCCCGCGACCTCGGCGGAGCCGATGCCGGATCACCCATTCGGGCCCGACTCGGCGCACACATGGAACCGGCTGCGGTGGTCGTGGGTGGCGATCACGGTCGGAGCGGTGGGCTTGCTCATCGGCGCGCATGCCGCGACCCTTGCCCAGCCCGTCCACCTCGTGTCACACGAAACGACCGTCACGAACTACGTCGAGACCCACGGCAAGAGCACGACGCGGCGGATGTACCTCGGAGACGATCCGAATTCCTACACGCCGCAGTCCGAGTCGTCGTACAACCCGACCGCGCCGGACTACTACTCACTCATCGGCAAGGCGGTCGTGGTCTACACCGACACCGCGTCGCACGACATCCTCGCCTTCAGGATCGACGGCATCGCCTATTCGACCGACTGGTACGTGCACCCCGAGCACAAGACCGTCTTCGAGGCGGCCAATGGCGCGATCACGGTCGTGCTTTCGCTCCTCGCGATCGCGGCCGGGATCTTTGGGATCAGGGTCGGGTTCAGAATGCAGGGCGAGACCTCCCCACGTCCTTTATATGCGCCCCCGACCGTTCACCAGCCGGTGTCGGCCGCGTGGGCGGCTTTCGGGGTCCTGGGGATGGCCGTGCTCACATTGCTTTTCCTGGTGGTGGTCACCCACCTCTAGGACGCAGTGGCGGCCGATGGGATTCGGCGCCAATTGGCCGAAAAGTGCGGAATCGGCAGAAGCATTCCGCAACAAGTGGCGGAAAAGTGCCGAACGGAACCGCCAGACCTCGCCATGGGTGGAGACCTGGTGGTGCCGGGTGGACTCGAACCACCGACAACGCGATTATGAGTCGCGCGCTCTACCGCCTGAGCTACGGCACCGCGGACGAGAGGTTACCGGGCCGTCTGCCGGCCCCGTGCCTTCAGCTTGCGCTTCTTCTTTCGGTGCTTATCGATCGCAACGCGTTTTCGTTTGTTCATCGCCAGTCCAGCAGTCTAGAGTCGTTTGGTCCGCACCGGCTTGACAGCCGGGAGGGAAACGAGTTAAGCCGCAGGGGGATGACCTTGGACCCGCACAAGAAGAAGAGCGTCATTGAGGCTTTCGAGCAGGCCATCGCGAAGTCCCTGCGCCTGGCCCAGGAAAACGCGGCCCAGAGGGAGATGTTCCTCGACGAGGTGACCAGGTGGAATCGCGTGCGCCATCGGTTCCTGATCCACATCGGTCGCCAACCTCCTTCGCGAACCCAGTAGCGATCCATCAGTCGCGCTGATCCGTCTGGTGGGGGTTGGTTGCGGAGGTCGGATTCGAACCGACGACCTTCGGGTTATGAGCCCGACGAGCTGCCGCTGCTCCACTCCGCGGCTCCAGTATACCCGCGGTTCAGTGGCTCTTCGGCGAGGCGGATGGGCTCGGTGAGGCCTTCGGCGACGGGCTCGGTGCCGCGGTCACGAGGTACAGCTTCTCGCTCGGCTTCGCGTATCCGCTGAGGCGGGCCACCTCCTCATCGGCGGTGCCGGACTGCAGCGCCTGCACGTCCTTCTTGTACCCGGCGTTCTGAGCCGCGATGTCGGCGTTCTGCTGTTTGAGGTCGGCAACCTGCTTGCTCAGCTGGTGACTGATGTACGCCTCTTGCGCGAAGGCGATCCCGCCCCAGACCAGGCCGACGCCGACGGCGATGACGACGATGACCTGACGCACGCCGAACGCGTTCGTGCGCACGCTGCCCGCGACAGTCAAAGCTCTGGTTTGTCTCATGCTGGGACGTTTTTGAAGGACGGCGGAGGCGCCGACTATATCAAACGGGTCTTGATTTCTCCCAGAGGGCGAGCTTTTCCTCTTCGCCGAGGTCGTTGAAGCTCTTGCCTTCGCGGGTCAGCTCGGCCTCCGCCGCTGCGAACCGTTTTCGGAAACGCTGTCCCGCGACCCGCAGCGCGTCCTCGGGATTCACCTTGAGACTTCGGGCCAGCGACACGATCGCGAACAGCATGTCCCCCATCTCGTCGAAAGCGCGGTCGTGGTCGGCCGCGTCCGCGGCCAGCTCGCGTGCCTCCTCGGCGACGGACTCGGCGGCGGCCGAGGGTGATGCGAAGTCGAAGCCGACACGCGCCGCGCGCTTCTGCAGGCCAAGCGCCCAGGCGAGCGCGGGAAGCGTCGCCGGCACACGGTCGACGACGGACTGATCGTCGCCCGCCAGGCGCGACTCCTGCATCTTCTGGTGCTCCCAGTTGCGCAGAACTTCGTCGGCGTTGGCCACCGACACGTCGCCGAAGACGTGGGGGTGTCGCTTGACCATCTTCGCGGCAACCGCCTCCGAGACCTGCTTGGCGTCGAACCGCCCTTCCTCGTCAGCGATCTCGGCATGCATGGCGACCTGAAGAAGCAGGTCGCCGAGCTCCTCCATCATCTTGGCGTCGTTGCCGGAGTCGATCGCCTCGAGCAGCTCGTACGTCTCTTCGAGCAGGTACGGCCGCAGCGAGTCGTGCGTCTGCTCACGGTCCCATGGGCAGCCACCCGGGGCGCGCAGGCGGTGCACGACCTCGAAGATCGCGTCGATCCCGCCGGAGAACGGCCGCTCGCTCATTGCCGAGACATTACCGGGGCGCCGCTTTCATACAGGCTCGCCATCTCGTCCAGCAACGAGAGAAGGTCGTCGCGCCAGCCTTCCCCCTGGCGGCGCATCTTGATCCGGTTGGGGCCCACCGCGATGCGCCCGGTCATCCGCCTGGAGAGCTCCTCGACGTCGAGGAAGCGCTCGGGATCCACGCGGATGACGATGTCATGGCCCTCGGCGATGACGCCGCGCAAGCCCATTCGCTGACCGCGCAGCTTGACCCGCAGCGAATACGCGAGGTTGTCCAGCTGCGCCGGCGCGGTGCCGTAGCGGTCCTTCAACGACCGCAGCGTCGACTCGAGCTCCGGCTCGTCCTCGGCGCCGGCAAGCTGCCGGTAAGCGCCGAGCCGCAGCTTCTCGTCGCGGATGTAGGAACGCGGGATGAAGTGGTCGAGAGGCAGGTCGAGGTTCATCTCCGCGGTCGACAGGACGTCCGCGACCGCCGTCTCCTCGTGGCCGGTGCGAAGCTTCGACACCGCGCTCTGCAGCATTTGCAGGTACATCTCGAAACCGACTGCGGCGATGGCGCCGTGCTGCTCCGTGCCCAGCAGGTTGCCGGCGCCACGGATCTCGAGGTCGCGAAGCGCGATCTTGAATCCCTGCCCCAGCTCGTGCAGGCCCGAGATCACGTCGAGCCGCTTGTCGGCCTCTTCGGTGAGGGAGCGACGGGGGTCGTACAGGAAGTACGCGTACGCGCGGCGGCCCGAGCGGCCGACCCGCCCACGCAGCTGGTAGAGCTGGGCGAGACCGAAGCGGTCGGAGCGCTCGACCACGATCGTGTTGACGTTGGGGATGTCGAGCCCGGACTCGATGATCGTCGTGCACACGAGCACGTCGAACTTGCCCGACTCGAAATCGACCATCACGGTCGCGAGCTCGTCCTCCGACATCTGGCCGTGGCCGACCGCGACCCGCGCGTCCGGCAGCAGCCGGCGCACGCGCTCCGCCGCCTTCTGGATGGTCCGGACGCGGTTGTGGACGTAGTAGACCTGCCCGCCGCGGCCCAGCTCGCGACTGATCGCCTCGTGGACGAGCGCGTCGTCGTCGGCGGTGACGTACGTCTTGATCGGCTGACGCTCTTCCGGCGGCGTCTGGATGACGCTCATGTCGCGAATCCCGCCGACCGCCATGTGCAGCGTGCGCGGGATCGGGGTCGCAGAGAGCGAAAGAACGTCGAGCTGCGTGCGCAGCTTCTTGAGGCGCTCCTTCTGCATGACGCCGAACCGGTGCTCCTCGTCGACGACGAGCAGCCCCAGCCGCTTGAAGCGAACGTCGCGTTGGAGCAGGCGATGAGTGCCGACGACGATGTCGACGTGGCCTGACTTGAGGCCCTCGACGGTTCGCGCCGCGGTCTCGTCGTCGACGAAGCGCGAAAGCATCTCGACGACGACCGGGAAGTTCTTCAAACGTTCGCGAAAGACATGGAAGTGCTGCTGCGCGAGCACTGTCGTCGGCGCCAGCACCGCGACCTGCTTGCCGCTCATCGCCGCCTTGAATGCCGCGCGCAGCGCGAGCTCCGTCTTGCCGAAGCCGACGTCGCCACAGAGAAGGCGGTCCATCGGCCGGTCGGACTCCATGTCGGCCTTGATCTCGGCCAGCGCCGCCATCTGATCGGGGGTCTCTTCGTAAGGAAACGACGCCTCGAGCTCCTGCTGCCAGGCGGTGTCGGGCGCGAACGCGATGCCGGGCCGCGCTTCGCGCATCGAGTAGATCTTCAGCAGGTCCTCGGCGACGTCCTGGACCACCTTGCGCGCGCGGCCGCGCGCACGCGTCCAGTCGGAGGTGCCGAGGCGATGCAGGCTCGGCGCGGTCTCGCCGCCGAGGTACTTCTGGACCCTGTCGAGGTTTTCGACCGGGACGAAGAGCCTGTCGCCCTCGGCGTACTCGAGCTCGAGGTACTCGCGGTGAGCGCCCTCCGATTCGATGAGGCGCATGCCTTTGAACCGGGCGATGCCGTGGTCGACGTGGACGACCAGCTCGTCGGTCGCGAAGTCGAGCGTGAACTCGCGCGTCAGGTCCTCGGCTTTCGTGCGAGCGCGGCCGCCGCGAGACGGCCGCCGGACACGGCCGAAAAGCTCGGCGTCGGTCGCGAGGAAAAGACCCAGAGACGGCTGCGAACAACCGGCGGCGAGGTCGATCGCGGCGTGGCCGAGCGCCGGCCCGAGCGTCATGTCGAGGTCGAGCTCTACCTCCTCGAGTGGCGCCTTGACGCCGGATTCGTCGAGCAGAGCTCGCAGCCGCTCGTCCTGCTCCGTGGTGAAAACGATGGCCGCGGAGTCGGCCCGCGCGGCGAATCCCGCAAGAGCACGAGCCTGGCCGACCAGCGGCTCGCCGGCGAACCACCCGAGGTCGAGTGCCTCGGCCTCGCCCTCCCCCGCTGTGAGCGTCAGCCGCGGCCGGTGTCCGAAATCGTCGAACCTCTCGACGATCGGGAGGGTGAAACCCTTCGGCAGCTCGCCACCGCCCGCCTCCGCCGCCGCGAGCATCGCCGTGTCGTCGAGCAGCGCGCGGACGTCGGTCAGCTGGCGTCGGGGCTCGAAGTCGAGCACCACGACGTTCGAGGGCAGGTGGTCGATGAGCGACGGGCGCGACGGGTCGAGGTACGCGGCGTAGAACTCGATGCCCGCGAACGCCGAGCCTGCGCCCAGGCGCGTGAGCTCGTCCTCCCACTCGGAGCGGACGTCACCGCGCAAGGTGGAGAGAGACACCGCGGCGTGCAGCCGCTCGATCGCCTCCTCGCCACGGTCAGGTCCGATCAGCAGCTCCCGTCCGGTGCGGATCACCGCCTCGCGGATCGCCATCACCGAGCGCTGGTTGTCTGGATCGAACAGGCGAAGCGTTTCGACGGTGTCGCCCGACCACTCGGCGCGGATGGGCGCATCTGACGCGGATGGAAAGACGTCCAGGATGCCGCCGCGCAGCGAAAACTGTCCCCGCTCCTCGACCAGCGGCTCCCGCGTGTAGCCGAGCTCGACCAGCCGGCCCGCCACCGCCACCGGGTCGGGCCCCTCACCCGGACGCAGCGCGACGGTCGTTTCGACGAGGTCATGGCGCGAGATGGTCTGGCGAGTGATCGCGCGGCGCGAGCTGACCACGACCACCGGCCCTCGGTCCGCGTCGGACAGCGCGACCAGCGCTTCGAGACGCTGGTTCACCGCCTCGTCGAAGGCGGGCGGCCGGTCGAGGAACGAGACCGCGACCTCGGCGAAGACGTGCGTCGCCTGGCTGCCGCCGAGCCACATGCGCAGCTCGTCCGCGAACCTGTCGGGACCGGGGACAAGGACGAGAAGCGCCTTGTGGTCGCGCGCCGCGGCCCTCGCGAGCGAGCCCGCGACGATCGGCCATGCAGGGCGGGGTAGGCGCGCGACCTCGAGCTCGGCGGCGGCGCTCTTGAGCCAGCGCTCGAGGCGCGGCTCGGCGCCGAGGACTCCCTCCCACAGCGCGGTCATCCTGCCACCTCGCATCCGAGAGCCCCGGACCGGTTGTAGACGTCCATCGCGCGTTCGACGCCCCGGTCGAGGGCGAGCTCGAGCGCGTCGGCGACGCCGTTGACGACGCTGGGCAGGACTTGCTTCTCCGCCTTGTTGAACCGACCAAGGACGTGGCTGATGCCCGCCGCCGAGCCCTTGCCGCCTGGCTTCCCGACGCCAACCCGAAAGCGGACGAAGTCGTCGCTGCCGCCGAGCGCATCGAGGATCGAGCGCACTCCGTTGTGGCCGGCCGCTGAGCCGCCGACCTTGATGCGCATCCGGCACAGCGGGAGGTCGAGCTCGTCGTAGACGACCCAGACGTCGGCAAGGCCGAGGCCGGTGTCCTTCATCGCTTTGACGACCGCCTGGCCGGAGCGATTCATGTACGTCTGCGGCATCACCAGCCAGACGCCGTGGGTCTCCGACCGCCCGACCAGCGACTGCCACCTCTTCCTGTCGACCCGCACGTCGAGGCGGCGTGCGAGCTCACGTACGCACGCGAAGCCCAGGTTGTGCCGGGTGTCGGCGTACTCCGACTCCGGGTTGCCCAGGCCGACGATGAGGTGCTCTTTGCCCCGGTCCATCTCTTCCATGCAGACGCAGTCAGGTGTGCCGTTCCGGAAGGTCACGGCATCTCGTGACCTCCGAAACAGCACACCTAGGCCCGCGGCGAGCGCCGCAGACCGTGCAACGGAATATAGGTCAACCGCCACATCTCCTCGGTTTCCTCCGCCGTGGCGTGATCCCAGCCAAGCAGATGCAGCAATCCGTGCACCAGGAGCAGCGACAGCTCGTCCTTCTCGCCATGACCCCACTCCTCCGCCTGTGCGATGACGCGCGGCCAGGAGATGGCGATGTCGCCGATGTGCTCGCCGGATCCCTCGAACGAGAGAACGTCGGTGGTGTGCGCCTCGCCCGCAAACTCGCGGTTGAGCCGTTCCATCTCGGCGTCGTCGATGATCCGCACCGCCACCGTCGCATTGCCGTCCGGCAGGCGAGCGGCCACCTCCGGCACCCTGGCAGCCCGCTGCATCACGGCGCGCACGAACGCCGGCGCAACGCCGGCGCGCACGGCCTTCACGACTTCGACTTCGAGTACAGTCACGACCGGTGAAGATTCTCGTCACTGGCGGCGCGGGTTTCATCGGCTCTCACGTCGTCGATGCCTACCTCACCGCCGGGCATGAGGTGGCCGTGCTCGACAACATGTCGACCGGCCGCGAGGACAACGTGAACTCCGGCGCCACCATCCACCGAGTTGACGTGCGCAATATGGACGACGTCCAGGCCGCGGTCGCGTCTTTCCAGCCGGAGGTCATCAATCACCATGCCGCCCAGTCCGAGGTGCCGAAGTCGGTCGCCGACCCTGGCTATGACGCCTCGGTCAACCTGGTCGGCGGCCTGAACGTCCTCAAAGCAGCCGTCGACAACGGCGTGCGGAAGATCGTCTTCAGCTCGACGGGCGGCGCGCTCTACGGCGAGCCGGACATCGTGCCCGCCGATGAGGACCACCCCATCCGCCCGCTGTCGCCCTACGGCACGAGCAAGTACGCGTTCGAGCAGTACCTCGCGATGTTCCAGCGCACGTTCGGCCTGAACTTCACGGTTCTGCGCTACGCCAACGTCTACGGCGCGCGGCAGGACTTCTTCGCCGAGGAAGGACGCGTGATCGCCATCTTCGCCAGCCGGATGATCGAGGGCAAGCCGGTCACCATCGACGGGGACGGCAGCCAGTCACGCGACATGCTCCACGTCGGCGACGTTGCGATCGCAAACCTCGCCGCCCTGGACACGGGCGACGGTGGGACGTATCACGTGAGCTCCGGCATCCCGGTGACCATCAACGACCTGTTCCGCAAGCTCGCGCTGGTCACCGAGTACAAGGACGAGCCGCGGTTCGGACCGCCGCGCAAAGGTGACGTGTACCGGATCGCGCTGGACAACTCTCGCGCTCTCGAGCAGCTCGGCTGGCGGCCGCGCATCCTGCTCGAGGAAGGCCTTCGGCTCACCGTCGACTATTTCCGCGAGCAGATCGCGCGGCTGCGAACCTGATTGCGCGACACATTCGCCTTTCTCCACGCGTACGGCGCCCGAGTCCTGATCGTTTTCGCGATCCTGCTCGGCCTGTGGGGCGCCTACTACTACTTCCGCAACCAGAGGGTCAGCGGAGGATTCAGGTCGACATTCCTGATCATGGCCGGGATCATCCCGCTCCAGGGCCTCCTCGGCGTCGGGGGCCTGATCTCGGGCAACAGCCCCCGCGAGGGGATCCTCCACATGGTCTATGGCGCGTTCGCGGTCCTGTTCATCCCCGGCGCATACCTTTACTCGCGCGGCAACGACACCCGTCGCGAAGCTCTCGTCCTGGCCGGCGCGTCCTGGATTGTCGCCATTGCGTTCTTCAGGGGCATAGCGACCGGATAACGTACGCAGCGCGATGGATCCGAACGCCAGGTACATAACCGACAGGCAGGAACGCCTGGCCGCCGCTCCGGAGCGGCATGTCCTGATCACGGGCGGCGCCGGCTTCCTCGGCGTGAACGCGGCCCTCCATCTGATCAAGGACGGCTGGTACGTGACCCTTCTCGACAATCTGAGTCGGCCGGGCACGGAGCGAAACCTGAAGTGGCTCCTCACGCGGTACCCGAACCGCGTGACCTTCGTCAAGGAAGACATCCGCAATGCCGGCGCGCTCGCCGAGCACGTGAGCAACCAGGACGCGATCCTGCACCTCGCCGCGCAGGTGGCCGTGACCACCTCACTCGTCGACCCCAACACGGACTTCGACGTCAACGCACGGGGCACGCTCAACGTCCTCGAAGCGGCCCGCAACCACAACCCCGAGGCGCCATTGGTCTTCGCATCGACCAACAAGGTCTACGGAAAGCTCGGGAAAAACAACTCAGCTTGTAAAGAGACGCAGCCGCTGGACTTCCACAGCCCGTACGGCTGCAGCAAGGGCGCGGCTGACCAGTACGTGCGGGACTACGCGCGCTGCTTCGACATGAACACCGTCGTCCTACGCCAGAGCTGCATCTACGGAGCCCACCAGTACGGCACCGAGGACCAGGGCTGGGTGGCGCATTTCGTCCACTCGATCCTCAAGGACCGGCCTTTGACCATCTACGGCGACGGCACGCAGGTCCGCGACCTGCTCGACGCGCGCGACCTCAGCGCCCTGTACGCGCTCGTGGTCGACAAGATCGCAATCACGCGCGGAGAGGTCTACAACGTCGGCGGCGGAGCCGAGAACCAGCGCAACCTGCTCGAGGTCATCGACCAGATCGGGGAGCTGACGGGCAAGAAGCCGCAGTTCTCGTTCGCCGACTGGCGCGAGGGCGACCAGGCCTACTACGTCAGCGACAACGCCAAGGCGCGCGAGCAGCTGGGTTGGGAGCCGAGGATCGATTTCGACCGAGGTTTGCGCGAGCTGATCGCGTGGGCGGAGTCGGTCGACTAGAAGCCTCGATACCCGGATACTCCGGTCTATCCGATTGCTCGGCGGCAGGTGAAATGACCACACCCGCCGGGTAGCCCGCGCAGCAGCCTCGCCTCCCCCCACGCCGTCGTGGCGACCGCGCGGCTCACGCCCCGCATCACCGCACCGGACACGCCGCCGCGCGCGGCCGACATGTCCTCGACGGAACCGCCGACCGGCCCGCGTCGATCGAGCCACGTGAAATACAGAAGGTCGAGCACCTGCAAGGTGGCGTGGTAAGACCATCGCGTCCTCACCACGGGCAGGCCGCAGGTGGCAGCCATCGTCCGGAAACGTTCCGCCGAGAAGATCTGAATATGCCCGCCGTGGCGGACCTTCGCCGTCCACGTTTTCCCCGTGCCGACGAGCGCATACAGCGTGCGCGGCTGGCCCTCCAGCGGCAGCACGAGGTGAAAACGCCCACCGGGTTTCAACACCCGCGCCACCTCGCGCAGCACGGCCTCCGGGTCCTCCACGTGCTCGAGGACGTCGAAGATCCAGACGAAATCGAGCTCCCCGTCCTCGAATGGAAGGCGTTCGGCCTTGGCCAGACGAAAGTCGACGCCTTCGGGCGAGGCGGATGCCGAGTCGATCGCCGCGTGGCTCACGTCGCACCCGAAGACGGCCAGGTCCGGCCTTTCACGCTTCACGGCCTTCGCGACCTGCCCCGCCCCACAGCCGACGTCGAGCACACGCCCGCGAATCGGCGCCAGGTCCTCGAGCAGGTATCGCAGCTTGAGCCCGTTCATGAACCACGGCCGCGGCCGCAACATCCCCGCACCCCATTTCTTTGCTTCGTAGTCGAACGCCGCGGCGGATTCGCTCACGAGCCCGTGCACGGCGGCGCATTCACGCCGTACACCTCCCAGTGCGCCTCGTCCATCGTTCCGACGTGCGTGAACCACGTCGGGTTCTCGGCAAGCCTGGGCATGAAGCCGGTATCGACTGCGATCAACTTCACATCGGTCTTCGCGAACCAGCATGCGTCGACGCGATCCGGCCCGTACATCTCGCTGATCAGATGCTTGCCCTCGACGTTCCCGTAGCGCGCGAGGACATATGTGATGTCCGGACGGTCGCTCGGGACGGCCAGCGCGTGTCCCTCGTACGGCGACGTGTTGTACCAGGCTCCCAGCTGCACGCCCTCGGCCTTGATCGCCTGCCAGTCCGCCTCCGACGGCGCGAACTCGGCGTGGATGGGAATCCACGCGAGCTGGCTGACGAGCACCGCGGCAACCAGCACTCCCCATCCCACCGGCACGAAGCGAGGCCCGAAGCGCCGTGGCGCCAGCCACAAGACCAGGGCGGCGAAGAGGACGCCCCCGAACACGTACGGAAACGCGAAGACGCGCGTGATCGGCATCCACCACACCCAGCTCGCGAGGTATGAGGTGAAGCCGAGCATCCCGCACACGAAGACCCAGTAGCCGAATCCGAACGTCAGGAGCATGTACGACGGCGGTCGCTTCCACAGGCTCCAGGCCAGGCCCGCCGCCGAGATGACCAGGCCCGCGCCGAGGACGGGTCGCACCCCGGCCTGCTCGGCGCTGATCGGCGTGAACTCCCACTTGCCGGCCGCGTTGGCGAAGAAGTTCCACCACAGCGGGTAGATCGGGTTGCCGGTCCTGTCTTCGAGGATCTTCATGTAGATCAACATCACGGCCCCGAAGCCGGCGACCAGCAGGATCCGCTGCTGGCGGCCCTCGCGTTTGAGGAAGGCCGCGACGACCATGCCCAGCCCGAACAGCCACGCCTCCGCGCGAGCCATCGTCGCGAGGCCGAACGCCAGGCCAGACGCAAACCCACGGCGCGGCCACGCCACGAGCCCGGCGAGGCACAAGGCCACGCCCATAGGCTCGAGCATCCCCGACGCGTCGTTCATCACGGCTGTCGGGATCAACGAGGCGATGAGCGCTGAGCCAAGCGCCGCCTGCGTACCCCAGTGTCTCCGGACCAGATGGAACAACAGCACGATGACCAGCACGCCGAAAACCAGGCTCACCAGGCGGTCGAGCACGATGTCGACCGAGCCGGTGACGTCGAACACGGCCACCATCAGAAGCGGGTGCAGAATTCCCCAGAAGTAATCGAGGCCCTTCAGGTCCCAGAGCCTCGGCCCGCCGGGCGCCGACAGCCCCAGTTCCTTCGTCAGATACGCGATCTGCCAGTGGTGCCAGACGTCGCCGTAGCGGCGGACGCCCGGGTTCTCCGGGTCGGTGAAGACGAAGACGTACAGCAGTCGCGGCACCGCGGCGATGACGGCGATCGCGGCGGTCCACGCCCAGTGGAGTCGGGGCTTCTCGACGGGCGCGCGCGAATCCCGAGCTTCGGGCGCCTCGTCCTCCTCGTCTTCATCGGCGAGGATCCGGGGCAGAAGCCTCACGCTGAGGCCGCTTCTGCCGCCATCTGGACGTGGGCCCGCGCGACGTCGAGCACCGCTCCCTCCATGGTGTCGACGTGCCGCTCCCAGTCGAACCGGCGCGCCCACTCGAAGGCGCGCTCACCCGTGAGCTGGTTCTTCGCCGGATCGTCGAGCAGGGCGGTGATGCCCGCCGCGTAGTCGGCGACGTCGAGAGGCTCAGCGAGATGACCTGTGCCCGGGGCGACCGTGACCGTCGGGCCGGCCTGGTTCCACGCGACCACGGGCACGCCCTTCGCCATCGATTCGATCACGCCCATGCCGAAGTCCTCCTCCGGCGCGGGGTAGACGTAAACGGCCGCGCCCTCGTAGAGGGTCTGCAGCTCCTCTTCGCTGATCGGGCCGAGAAACAGCACGGCGTCCTCGACGCCCAGCTCGGTGACGAGCGCCTTCAGGGATGCGGTGTGTGACGTCGACGGACCGGGAATGACCAACTGTGCCCGAGGGTGCTTCTTGCGCACGTCCAGCATCGCCCGGATCGCAAGGTCGAAACGCTTTTGCGGATAGTGCCGGTTCGTCAGGAGCACGTAGGGCCGGCGAATTGGATAGCCGTTGATGGTGAAACCGCCTGAGAATCTCGACGCGACGGGCAGCGGGAAACCCGATGAAGCGACGTGGCAGCCCGCCGGGCAGTCGATCGCGTCGCGCCGGTACGTCCTGCGGATGATGTCGCCGATGTAGTCGCCGTTGACGAGCAGGCGATCCGCTTCCTGCACCGACCGGCGGTCGGCCCAGGCGACGAAGCGCGTCGCTCGCAGGACTATCGCCGCGAGCAGCCTGTAGTCGGCGTTCGAGACCCAGCCGGTCTGGCGATCGATGTTGCGCGGATAGACCAGACGGTTGGGTTGGTTGAGGTAGACGACATACGGCACGTCCATCAAGCGCGCCGCCCACCACGCGATCCACGCGCTGGGCTGGTTGCAACCGACGATCGCGTCGACGCCGCGGAACCGCCATGCGTAGAGCGGCATGAGAAGCGACGTCGCCGCCATCTGCACCGCCTCGCGGAAGGGGAGCCAGCCGGGCAACTGCGGCAGGAACGTCTTCACGCCCACGTCGCCGATCAGGTCGGGGTAGCAGCGCGAGGCGTCGACCGTGGGCGCGAAGCACTCCACCTTGTAGCCGCGCCGCCGCAGTCCGAGAACCTCCTCGATGACGAGCCTCTCGCCTCCGCCCGAGTAGGTGAATCCGCAGTGGAAAACGGCGATCCGGCGCGGGCCGGCCGCCTGCGCCTTGCGCCTGCCACCGAGAAGCACCAGGCCAAGCAGACCGAGCACGAGCGAGTAGCCCGCCGTGATCGCGTGGTAGAGGACGATCGCACCCGCGGACACCGCTGCGCTCAAGCCGAGGCCGCCGCCAAGAACCAGCGAGCCCGCGAACTCGAGGCTGCCCACATAGCCCGGGCCGGCGGGCACCGCAAACGTGAGCAGCAGCGCGGGGTAGGCGGCCATCGCCTTCCACGTCGGCACCGAAACGCCCAGGGCCCAGAAAAGCAGGCTGAAGTTGAACGCGTCGATCACGAGCGCGAGAGCGGTCAGCCCGGCGAGCCGGCCCACCACCGATCGCGTCCACAATCCGCGAGCGACCGCGCGGAACGCGAAAGCCTGACCCTCCATGCCGGCCGCGATCGACGCAGGAAGGATCCTGCGAACGCGCGGCAACGCGGCGATTCGCGGCCCGAGCACTGAGGTCGCGACGACGAGGCCGAGCAGCGCCAGCGCCAGGGCGGCCGCGCCCACGAGACCTCGCGGCGCCACGACCAGGCCCGTCGACGCCACGACCGTGAGACCCGCGAGCACCGCCGCCACGCCGGCGAGGTCGCACGTCTTGTCGACCACGATCGTCGCCAGGGCGGATCCGGAAGGCACTCGGTGGCGGCGCCACAGCCACCAGTAGCGCATCGCGTCGCCGAGGCGGATCGGCACGACGTAGTTGAGAAGGCTCGCGCCTGCGTTCATCGCGAAGGCGCGGACGATGCCGACCGGCGCCAGCGGGCGAAGGAGGATGAGCCAGCGCCTCGCCCGGAGCACGCTGGTCACGAGGAACAGGGCCACCATCAGCACGACGGCCCACCACTGGTGGACGCGTGCGTGGGCGAAGATCTCGGGCAGCGAGACCGTCCGCAGCCACAGCCAGAGCAGCGCGAGCCCGAAGGCGGTTTGCAGCCCGAGACGCAGCCAGCGGTTCATTCCAGGATCCACCGCTGGGCCATCGCCCAGAACGCGAACAGGAAGGCGACGAACATGATCGTGCCGCCGTAGTCGTGGAAGAGGATCGCGGGCCCGACGCCGATCGTCGCCGCAATCAGGGCCACGAGCGACACGCGCACCAGGTTTAGCAGCATGGTCCCGGCGACTCCGATCAGGATGACCTGCGCGCGCGCCTCGACCCCGCCACCACCGCGAAGCCCCGAGATCATACTCACGCCGAACAGGATCACGCTCTGCCAGCCGATGCAGTTCCACGAGATGAACAGCGTGTGCATCGAGCCTGAGCCGTCCCAAACCACGATGTGGCTGCCTGACGCCGCGGCGTGGACACCGAGCACGCTCAGCAGGCTGACCACCATCCGCGACTCTGCGGGGACGATCGCCTGGAGCGGGTTGTTGGCGCCGAGGACCATCGCCCATGCCGTCAGCAGGTCGTTGAACGTCGTCACCAGCGGCATCACCATCAGCAGCGCGCAGGCCATCGCGATCAACGTGAGGTTGACGTCGGCGCGCGTGCGCGTCACGACCGTCGTCTCCGCACGAAGCGCCCGGCCAGCAGTGGCGCGAACAAGGCCACGCCGGTCAGGCCGACCAGGCTCTCAGGCACCACGATGCTCGGCGGCACCACTCCGGTGTTGCCGATTCCGGCGGTTCCGTCGTAGAGCATCGACGGCTTCCCGCCGGTGTTGTGCGTGAGGGTGACCGACAGGCAGAGCGAGCCGCCCGGAGGAATCACCAATGCCAGCTGGCTTGAGCTGGTGCTGACGGTCAGCGGGCTGTTGGGATTGGCGGTGCTGCCGCCGTAGCTCGCCGACCAGGTCGACGTGCCGCTCGGCACCGTCGCGACAAACCCGGCGCAGCTCGCGGTCGCGGACACGCCCGCCGCGATGCTCACCACGTCGTTGGTCGCGCCTGTGCCGCCGGTCCAGTAGAACGTGAAGGTCCAGGTCCCCGGGTCGACCGTCTGCGCGGTCGAGCTCGTCAACGTCCACGTGCTGGTGGCGCCGCCGGCAGCCGACTGAATCGCGCATGGAGTCGCGCGCGTGCCGGCGTTCGGATCCATCGTGCTCGGCGTGCAGCCGGGCGAGGTCCCGGTCCCGTGGAGGTAGAGCGGGTTGCCGGCGGCGCTGACCGTCGGCGCGTGCACCGACATCGCTGCCAGTCCGCCAAAGACGAGCGCCAGGATCACGACCGCGAGCCATCCGGCCCAACGCCGGCGCATCGGAGCGCGGCGCACCGTCGACGTTGCCAGAGGCGTGGCCGGCGCGACCCATTGCGGTCCGCGCGGGCGCCTGCCACGCAGCAGGCGCTGGAGCATGTACAGCCGGCGCAGGTGGCGGACGCTGTCCGTGACGCGTCCGGTCTTGGGTGTCCGGAACCACGGGCCTTCGTCCTTGCTGATGAGGCCTTTGAAAGCCGCCCAACCCTGGAACGGCACCAGCGCGAACGACAGCACCACGGCGCCGAACGCTCCCTGGACGTCGCGCGCCGGCGCCTCCTCGAGGATCAGCCCGCCGAGGTTCATCAGCGGAAGGGCGAAGATGTTCGAGAACAGCAACGACCAGCCCAGAAGCGCCGTCCAACCGGGCACGTGCGTGCGGAACACAAGCTCGGAGATGAGCCACGCGATCGAGCCGATCACGAAGAGCCCCGCCTGCAGGTAGTACGTGGAGTCGTACATGAACTCGAGCTTTTCGAGCGGCGTCACGAAAGGCGACCGCATGATCTCGAGGAACCACTTGCGCACGTTGTACGTGTGGCCTTCGGCCCATCGCATGCGCTGGCGCGCAAGCCGCGAGAAGGTGCTGACGCACTCGGCCGGCGTCTCCGCCCACGGCGTGTACACGACCTTGTAGCCGCGCGCGTAGAGCTTGAGGGTGAGCTCCCAGTCCTCCGTGATGCTCGTCCCCCAGCCGACCTGGCGCAGCACGTCGGCGCGGATCATGTACGCGGTGCCGGCGATCATCTTCAGCGAGCCGATCGCGTCCTGGAAAGGACGCTCGATCATGTAGCTGCCCGCGTACTCGGCCCGCACGGCCTCGGTCAGCCAGCTCTCGGACTTGTTGAGGACGTGCCATTGATAGCTCTGGACCGCGGCGACCTCAGGCCGGCGTTTGATCTGACCCGGCTCCGATGGAGCATCGGTGCGGCCGAACGCCGCTTCGAACCGGCGGCTCGACGAAGACCCGTCGCCGACCCGATAGAAATAGGGAAGCAGCCGCTCGATCGAGTCGGGGAACGGAACCGAGTCGGCGTCGAAGATCACCACGTACTCGGTGCGCGGATCCATGACCTTCAGCGCTTCCCGCAGCGCGCCGCCCTTGTACCCGGCGCGCGACGTCCGGTGGATGAGCTTCAGCCGCGGCCACGTCTTCCACCGCTCGAGGATCTCCACCGACTCGTCGGTCGAGTCGTCGACGAGAACGACCTCGTACTCGGGGTAGTCGAGCTGCCGAAGTGCCTCGAGCAGTCGCTCGATCACGCGCTTCTCGTTGTAGGCGGCGACGTGCACCGAGACGAATGGGTGATGGCCGAGGTCGAGGCTGATGCCGTGGCCGTGGCCGTTGCCGTTGATGCGCCCGTTTGCAGGTTTGGTGCCGTTGCCGTTGCGCGGCGGCGCGCCGACCAGCGTGGTCAGCAACACCATCGCGGTGCTGAGGTAGTACTTGAGCGCGTAGGCGAAGAAGATCGCGCCGAGGAACAGGCCGGTGAAGGCCAGGCCGTACGCCAGCCAGTCGGCGCCGCTCCGGATCCTGGATTGCTGCACAAGCTCGACGAAGCCGCGGGCGATGGCCACGATGGGGATCGCGCCGACGACAAACGCGGCGACGAGGACGGCGTTGAGGACGACGCTCCACGTCAGGCTGCCCAGGCCGCGCCCGGTGCGTGGCCCGGAAACGTGAGTCGGATCTTCTCCTTGCGAAATCACTGCGCGTCTTCGTACAGGAGCGCCGCGCTCAGCTCAGCGCTGTCGAACCGGCGGTGGCCGCCCGGTGTCGTGAGGGTCGGCTGCAGCTTCCCGCGGCGGACGGCGCGGTTCAGCGTCGGCTGGCTGACCCCGAGCAGACGCGCCGCCTGGCCGGTGGTGATGAGCTTTGCGCCCTCGGGCTCGTCCTGGAGCGAGGCGGCGTAGAGCTCGACGTCGGCGACGTTGAAGCGGCGGTGTCCGCCCGGCGTGACGAGCGCAGCGCGGAGGACGCCTCGCGCCACGGCGCGTGCGACTGTCGCCTGGCTCACGCCAAGGCGGGCTGCCACATCCCTCGAACTGATCAATCTTTGCAAGGACGTTCTGCTGCGACTAACGAACCCATATCAAAAAGCAGTCGGGGTTGGGCTGCCTATTTCGATCAGGTTGACAGAGGTGCTTGGATTTTCCAGAGCAGGGTAGTCGGAATGTCGTTGAAAATGTGCATGTAACGTGACACTCGCAGTTAGAGCCCGTGCCAGAATTTCAATGCGCGAAAGCGTGCGCGGGCCTTCAGAAAGGAACAAGGGACCTCATCGTTTTTTAGAACCTCACCCCCCGCAGCCAAGCTCGGAGCCGGTGTCGAGAAATCGCCCGGCCCGAGCCTTTTTTTAGGGGTTCAGCGCCTCGTGAAGCGCCTCGCGCCAGGCTCGTAGCGGCGCGATCCGCGTAGACGCCAGGCAGCCGTTGGCGGGTCGCCGGGCCGGTGACCGGTAACCCGAAGTCGACACGGAGCGGACCTCGATCGTCATGCCTGCCTCAGCCAGCGCCGCCCGGGCGAAGTCGTCCCACCCGCAGCAGCCCTCGGCGACGGCGTGAACGATTCCGGCGGTCCCCTCCTCGGCCACCCGAATCGCGGCGGCCGCCAGGTCCCGGGCATAGGTCGGATTCACGAACTGGTCGGACACGACGCTGAGGTCCCCGCCGGCGCGCGCCCGCTCCAGGATGCGCATCGGGAAGCTGTGCGGCCCGCCGTAAAGGGCCGCGGTGCGCAGCACGGCCACGTGCGCCCCCACCTCGATGACCGCGCGCTCGCCGGCCAGCTTCGACGCGCCGTAGACCGAGATCGGCTCAGCGTGATCGGCCTCGATGTAGGGCTCGTCGTGCGCACCGTCGAAGACGAAGTTGGTCGAGAAGTGGACGAGCGAGGCACCCACCTGCCGGCATGCGAGCGCAAGGATGCGCGGCCCATCCGCGTTCGCCGCGAACGCTCTGTCGCGCTCCGTCTCGGCGCGGTCGACGAAGTTGTATGCGGCGCAGTTGAAGACCACGTCGGGTTTGCGCTCGGAGATGACCGCCGAGACCGCACCGGCGTCGGTGATCGACACCTGCTCGTACGTCAGGGCGCTCTGCGGGCCGAGCAGCCTCGTCAGCTCGGTCCCGAGCTGACCCTCAGCGCCGAAGATGAGCGCGTTAAGCAGGTGTCAGAGCGCGGCTTCGTCCGCGTGCTCGACGGTCTCTGCCTGCGGTGCGAGCTCAGCGATGCCCGAGAGCCGGCGCAGTCGCGCCGTCACCTCCGCCGCATCGACCGGCCGGCCGACGAGGAATCCCTGGGCCGCGTCGCAACCGGCCTCGACCAGGATCGTCTCCGCCATCCGGTCCTGCAACCCCTCGGCGACCACGCGCAGCCCGAGGTTGTGGCCCAGTCCGATGGCGGAGCGCACGATGGCGCCGGAGTCGGGGTCGGACCCGAGCGCCGACACGAACGAGCGGTCGATCTTGATCTCATGGACCGGCAGGCGCATCAGGTAGAGCAGCGACGAGTAGCCGGTGCCGAAGTCGTCGAGCGCGATTCGCACTCCGATCTCGTGCAGGCGATGCAGCGCCTTGGCTGCGGCCGCCGCCATCGCCACGCCCTCTGTGATCTCGAGGGTGAGCCGCGCGGGCTCGACCTTGAAGTTGCTCAACGCCCGGGCGACCATCTCCTCGAGCGAGTGGTCCTCGATGTTGCGCGGGGACACGTTCAATGAAACGCTCACGTCGATCCCCTCGGCGAGCCACTTGCACAGCTGCTCCAGCGCCGCGTCGATCACCCACGCGGTCAGCGGGTGGATGATCCCCGTCTCCTCGGCCATCGGGATGAAGCGGTCGGGCGGCATCAAGCCCTCGCGCGGGTGATTCCACCGGACCAGCGCCTCGACCGTGCGGATCTCTCCGCTCGCGAGCGTCACCTGCGGCTGGTAGTGCAGCACGAGCTCGCCCTGCGGAATCGAGCGACGGAGCTCGCCCGCGAGGCCGGAGCGGCGAAGCGTCTGCGCCTCGTGCTCGGGTTGGTACACGGCGAATCCGCCCCCTGATCGCTTGGCCACGTACATCGCAACGTCGGCGCGGCGCAGCAGGGTGCTGGGGTCGTCGCCGTGCACCGGATAAAGGGCGATGCCGATCGACGCGCCCGTCTCCACGATCTGGTCGGCGATGGCGAACGCCCCTTCGAGCGACGAAAGGATCTTCTTCGCCGTCCCGATCACGTCATCCGGGTGCCGCGCGTCAAGCGTCAGCACCGCGAACTCGTCTCCGCCGAGGCGTGCCACCGTGTCGGTCGCGCGCAGCACTCCGCGCAGACGCGCCGTCACCTCCTGGAGAAGGCTGTCGCCGCGGTCGTGACCGAGTGCGTCGTTGATGTCCTTGAACCGGTCGAGGTCGAGGAGCAGGACGCCGAACATCTTCTGGTTGCGGCGCGCCGCGAGCAGCGCCTGGCGCAGCCGGTCGCCGAACAGGCTGCGGTTCGGCAGCCCGGTCAACGCGTCGTGCAGCGCCTGGTACTCGAGCGCGTCGGTGTGCGCCTTGCGCTCGGAGATGTCGCGCAGGGTGGCGATGAAAAGGTGTCTCGAACCGACCTGCATCGAGCTGACCACGAACTCGAGCGGGAACAGGCTGCCGTTCTTGCGCTTGCCCATCGTCTCGTGGGAGCCGCCACCCTGTCCCTCCATCGAGAGGCGCCGCTGCAGGTAGTTGTCGAAGGCGGCGCGGTGCGTGGTCGCGATCAGGATGTTCGCCTGCTCTCCGATGAGCTCGTGGTCGGAGTAGCCGAAGAGCTTGGCGACCGCCGGGTTGGCGGACTCGATGATGCCGGCATGGTCGATGGTCGCCAGGCCGTCGGACACGTTGTCGAGCACCGAGCGCATCCGCTTCTCGCTCTCCTGCAGCGCAACCTCGGCGCGCTTGCGCTCGACGAACTCGCCGATCTGCGATCCGACGTCGACCATCACCGCGATCAAGCCCTCGTCGAGGCCGCGGGCCGCCCACGTGTGAAGCGAGATCATGCCCACCACGCGACGACCGCTGCGGACCGGGAAGCCGACGATCCCGTGCAGGCCGACCGCAACCGCCGCGGCGGCGCGTGGCGACGTGTCACCGGCGAGGTCGGGCATGGCGATGGGTTTGCCCGCCTCCCAGACCTTGCCCGCCAGCCCCTCGCCGCGCTTGTAGGCCTGACCGGCGGCGGTGGCCTCGAACGCGGCGGTGTCGCGGCCGGGCCGCTTCCACGAGGTCACGAAGTGCATCGCCTCTCGCTCGGCATCGACCTCCCAGTACTCGGCGAGCTCCCAGTCGAGCGCGCGGCAGAGGCCTTCCAGGACACCCGGCGCCGCCTTCTTCCAGCCCGGCGAGGTGACGAGCGCCTGCGTGACCGCGAAGCGAGCCGCCTGCAAGACCTCGGCGCGCTTGCGGTCGCGGATGTCGACCGCGACGGTCTGGAAATAGCTGGGACGCCCGTCGGCCCCTCGGACCAACCGCATCGTCAGGTCGACCCAGACATGCTCTCCGTCCTTTCGCGTGTAGCGCTTCTCGATGCGCCGCCCCTCGTCCTCGCCGGCGAGCATCGAGTGCATGACCTCCTGCAGCGCGACGACGTCGTCCGGGTGCGTGATGTCCACGAGCGAGACCGTTCGCAGCTCGTCCTCGGTGTAGCCCACGAGCTCGCAGAAGGCCGGATTGACGGTCGTGATGTGGCCGTCCAGGGAGGCGAAGGCCATGCCCGCCTGCGCCTGCATGAAGAGGGTGCGGAAACGCGCCTCGATCTCGCGCTCGCCCGCCTCCGCCCGCAGACGCCCTGAGATGTCGCTCACCAGCGACAGCTGCTGATGACTGCGGCGGCCCATCTGGTGGATCGCAACCTCGACGTCGACCTTCCGCCCGGACTTGTTGAGGATCGTCGACGTGTACTTGTCGGGGGCTTCCTTGCCCGCCATGCGCCTGGCGAGGTTTCTCTCGAAGTCCTCGCGCTGCTCGGGCGGCGCGAGGTCGATCAGCGTCGCCATGGCGGCCAGCTCCGACCGCGAGTACCCAGTCAGCTCGACGTACGCGTCGTTGCCGGCGACGAAGCGCCCCTTCTCCGTGATCATCAAGCCCTCGCCGAGCTCGCTCAACGTCGCGAGGAGCGAGCTCTGCCGCTCCACCTGCGTGGCCAGGTCGCTTTCCACGGAGCGGGAGGTGAGGTAGGCGAGCACACCCAGCCCGACGAGGACGAGCGTCCAGATGATCACCGTGCCGAGCGAGACCATCAGCGCTGAGACCGCGTAGATCCAGAGCGCCGCGATGCCGAGGATGGCGATGCCGAAGACCCAGGCGAAGTAACGGGAGTGCAGGCCGGCTTCGAAGTAGAGAAAAACGGTGGCAAAGCTGACCGCGGCCAGCGGCGGCAGGTCGTCGCCGAGCCACCTGCCCGCGCCCGCGAGGATGAGGTCGGTCAGGGCGGCGGCGATCAGCATGATCGGCACCTGGGCGGCCAGGCTGGTCGAGTAGCGGGAGCCTTTCACGACCACGGAGGCCGCGGCGAAGACGACCCCGATCCCGATCAGGACGGCCTCCTGGCTGAGGACTGAGGCGGGCGGGTTTGCCTGCCAGATCCGCCAGGCGACCGCCGCGATGATGGCCGCCACCGCCAGGCCGGTCACGACCGGCTGGTCCCAGGGGGTCGGAGGCGAGGACGACGCAAGCGCGGCCCCGAACAAAGGATCGGCCGCCGCCGAGTTCGCGGGCGCGTTCAGCTGTTTAGCCAACGGGGTGAACATTACCTTTCGGGACCCGGGTTTGAGATCAGGTCCGAACTTGGCGGCTTAGTGCCGGCTACTTGCTCGTTTTGGCCTGAGGCCGCTGCGGAACGGTCCGCTTGAGGGGTGGCCGGCGGCCGGCGTGGAGGGGGTTCACCTTCTCCCCGTCACCGTCCTTCGACGACCGGCGACCGGCGGTGGCGTGAAGCGTGCGAAGCTTCGCCAGGCGCTCCTTCTTGGCCGCGAGGGCGGTCTTGAGGGCGTCGGACAGCTGGGTGTCGTTCATGGGGACCACCCGCAGGCGGGCCTCCAGCTCGAGGACTTCGACTTCGGCTCGGGTGAGTTCTAGATCGATGGTTTTGGACACTGGTTGCCTCATTTATACGGTTCAAAGCTACTGAACGGGTCAACTTCCCCGCAAGTTGCGGCGTGGTGCCTTAACCGCACTGCACCCCGATCACCACCGATGCCTTGTTCGAAGCGCACCTGGTCCCGGGGCCGCAAACGTCTGTGCTCGTCACCTCCACGGTCCAGACCGCCCCGTAACCGTCGGCGTTTGGTTCGGGCGCGGGCGGGATCGCGATTCTGACCGCGCCTCCACCGGCGGAGAGCCAGCCCGCACCCGGGCTTGGCGGCGGTGACGACCAGCACATTCCAGGGTTGTTGTTCGGGGGATTCGAGGTGGAGTTGGTGGCCAGCGCGACCAGGGTGACCGAAACGACGGAGCCCGGGGTCCCGCCGCTGTATCCAAGCGTCGCGCTGCAGCCGGTGACGTAGTTGCCGTAGCAGGTGGCGCCGCCGGCCAGGGAGATGTGTGGGTACATCCAGAACGTTGGCGACACCGTGGCGGTGCCGCCGAGGGAGTCGTTCACCCTCACCGTGAACTGGAGAAAGCCGGTCAGGCCGGTGAACGTTCCCAGCAGCGACAGCCCCGACAGGGAGGTGCCCGCCGGGAGCTGACCCTGCACCAGCTGGGTGGTGAACGGCGCCAGACCTCCGGTCACCGCGCCGAAGTTGCCGCAGGCGTTGGTGCAGCCGAGCTCCACGCTGCACTGCTGGGCGCAGGCAGGGACAAGCGCGGCATTGAGCGCCGAAGCGATCGTGATCGTTCCCGTGATCGCCGCCTTGCCGGCGGACGAGTCGGTGATCTCGATCGAGAAGGAGAACTTCCCGGCTGTGGTCGGTTTGCCCGACAGAGCTCCGTCGTTACCGATCGTCAATCCGGTTGGCAGCGCGCCCCCGCTGATCGCCCAGTGGTAGGGCTGGACGCCGCCGGTCGCGCCAAGCGGAACAGACGGGTAGTCGACCCCGACCTCACCGGCGTGGAAGGTGGGCGTGATGGCGGCGAAGGCCTGTGCGGCCGTGGGCGACGGCGAGGGGCTTGCCGGCGGCGACGGCGAGGCGATCGAGATGTCGTGGTTGTTGCCCGACCTGCCCTGCGAAGGCAGGGTGCAGCCGGCGACAGACAGAAAAACGGCCGCCACAGCGGCCAGCCACCTTCCTCTCGCTATTTCACTACGCACGGCTTGATGCGACGCGAAGTTTATTTCCCTTTACAGGAACTTCATCTAGTCAAGCGAGATCGCATCGCGCAGCCTGTCGAAGAAGCCCTTCGCCACCTTCTCCGGCTTGCCGGTGAGGCCGCCCACCTTTCGCAGCAGTGCTTTCTGCTCCGGGGTCAGGTCTTTGGGCACGACCACCTGGACCACGACGAACTGGTCGCCGCGGCGGCCGCCGCGGACGTCCGGCATCCCGCGCCCGGCCAGCCTGAACGACTGGCCGTTCTGGGTCCCGGCGGGGATGGCGATCTCGACCGGTCCTTCGATGGTCGGGATCTCGATCCGGTCGCCGAGCGCGGCCTGGACGATGTTCACCCGCAGCTCATAGACGATGTCCTGCTCGTGCCGGGCCAGCTGGCCGTGGGGCTTGACCCGGATGACGACATACAAGTCGCCGGGCGGGCCGCCGCGCACCCCGGCCTCCCCCTCGCCGCTCAGGCGGATCTGAGAACCGGTGTCGACGCCTGCCGGTATCCGCACGGCGAGTCGTTTGCCCCGATTGAGTCGACCCTGTCCACGGCACTCGGCGCACGGATGCCGAAGGATTCGCCCCGCGCCTCCGCACGTCGGGCACGCGGACGTCGTAACTACCTGGCCGAAGAAGGACTGCACCTGCCTGCGCACCGCGCCCGAGCCGCCGCACCCCGGGCACGTCTCCTGGCCGGTGCCCGGCTCGGCGCCGCTGCCGGCGCAGCGGTCGCACATCGCGAGCTTCGACACCTCGATCGCCTTTTCGACGCCGATGAACGACTCCTCGAAGCTGATGGTCAGGTCGTAGCGCAGGTCGTCCCCACGGTTCGAGGCCTGCCGCCGGCTGCGGGCCCCAAAGCCTCCGCCGAAGAAGGTGTCGAAGATGTCCGCGAACGGCATGTCGCTGAAGTCGACGGCCGGTCCGCCGGCGCCGACCGCCGAATGCCCAAAGAGGTCGTAGCTCCGCCGCCGCTCGGGATCGGACAACACCGCGTAGGCCTCGCTCGCCTCTTTGAACCGGGCCGCCGCGACGGCATCGTCCGGGTTGCGGTCGGGATGTGAGTCCATGGCGATCTTGCGGAACGCCCGCTTCAAGTCATCCGGCGAGGCCTGGCGACCGACGCCGAGGACCTCGTAGTAGTCGCGCTTGACCGCCACTCTCTAGATAGTCAGTTCAGGATTCTTCGTTTTCTGCCGGCAGTGCTGGACGCCTCGAGACCTTGACGAGCGCGGGCCTGACCACGCGGTCGCGAACGCGGTAGCCGCGGCGGAGCTCAGACACCACCGTGTCCTCGGGATGGTCGCTCGACTCCTCGTGGCCGACCGCCTCGTGGAGCTTCGGGTCGAACCGCGTGCCGACGGCGTCGATGGGCTCGAGGCCGTGCGTGCCCAGCGCCTCCTCGAGCTTGCGGACGCTGAGCTCCAGGCCCTTGGCCCACGATTCGTCGACCCCCTTCGGCCGGTGCTCGAGCACGTTCTGGAGGTCGTCGAGGACGGGCAGCAGCCTGTGGATGAGCTCCGACGAGGCATGCTGCATGGTGTCGAGCTGCTCCTGACGAGCGCGCTTCTTGTAGTTGTCGAAGTCGGCGGCGAGGCGCAGGTACTTGTCCCTCGCCTCGGCGACCGCGGATTCGAGCTCGGCGATCTTGCCCTCGTAGAGGGAGATCGTGGCCTCGAACTCCTCCGGGTCGCGAGGATGCTTGCGGGTGGTCATCGGTCTCTAGATACCGCGCTGGACCAAGAGATCAAACTCCCAGCTCGGCCATGCGCTCGCTGGCGCTTCGTGCCACGGCCTGCAGCCGGGCGACTGTCTGGCTGTATGCCATGCGGGTCGGGCCGACCACGCCGAGGACTCCTTTCAGGCGGTCCGATGGGCCGTATGTCGTGAGCACGACCGCGCACGCCTGCAGCTGGCTCGACGAATTCTCCGAGCCGATGACGATCTGGAGGTCCGACTCACCGATCAGCTGACGGAGCAGGACGGTGAGGTAGCGGGTCTCCTCGAGCACCTCGAGGACCTGGTGCACACGCGAGGACTCGGCGAACTCCGGCTGCCGAAGCAGATTGCGAACACCGTCGTGCACGACCAGGTTCTCCGAGCCCTTCTCGTACAGGTCGAGCACGGCGATCACGCGGCCGAGCAGCTCCTTCTCCAGGCCGAGGGCCGCGGCGTCATATCGCCTGCGCGCCTCGTCGCTGGCCTTGCCGCCGAGCGCGGTGTTCAGGCGGCTCGCCAACCGCGTGAGCTCGGCCTGCGTCGCCGCGGTGGTCGTAGTCACGACCTGCTGGCGCAGGAGATTGCCCTCGAGCAGGAGGATCAGGAGCACCTCCCTTGGCTCTAGGGACACGAGATCCAGGTGCTTGATCCTGGCGAGGGCGCCCTGCGGGGCGCTTGCCACCGAGGCGTTCTGAGTGACCTCCGCGAGCGTCATGGCCACCCGCTCGACCATGCCCTCGACGTCGGCCGGCGCCTTATGCAGCTCGTCGGTGATGTACGCCCTCACCCGGTCGGGAATCGGTTCGACGTCCATCAGGAAGTCGACGAAATAGCGGTAGCCGAAGTCGGTCGGCACGCGCCCCGCCGAGGTGTGGGGCTGGGCAAGGTAGCCCAGATCGGCCAGCTCGGCCAGCTCGCTTCGGATCGTGGCCGAGGACAGGTTGACGAAGTAGCGGCTCTGCAGAGCCTGGGAGCCGACGGGCACCGCCCGAGTCGTGAACTCGTGGACGACGGCGCGGAGTATGTCTTGCTTCCTGCTCTCCATCTCGTTTCAGCACTCTCCGTCGGAGAGTGCCAACTACAGTACCGCGAGGGCGATCTGGTTGTGGAGATCCATGCCTTTGCGGGTTGGGACGATCCGTCCGTCCCGGCGTTCGACCAGCCCCGCCTCGGTCAACGTCGCGAGCTCGCGGTCAAAGCCGGCCGGCGCAACCATTCCCTCGGCTGTGCGGAGACCGAGCATCAACGACTCGGCGACCTTCTTGCGCGGCTCGAGCTCCTCCCCATCCGCGCGGGACGCCGGCGCGGCGGCGATGTAGTCCTTCGGCCGGGCGACGTTCCACCAGCGCGAGGCCTCCGAGCCGTCGGTCGCGTACGAGTGGGCACCCGCGCCCGCGCCGTACACCGGCCGGCACCGCCAGTACGCGTGGTTGTGCCGCGACTCGAAACCTTCCGAACGCGCCCAGTTCGAGACCTCGTAGCGGTGAAAGCCCGCCGCCTCCAGCTCCGCGCACGCGGCGTCGAGCTGGTCCCACTGCAGGTCGCTCTCGACCTCGGGTACGCGGCCTTCGGCTCGCCGCCGGTAGAGCAGCGTCCCCTCCTCGAATGAGAGGCAGTACGTCGAGACGTGGTCCGGACCCATCGCCACCGCGCGACGCAGGGTCTCGATCCAGGTGTCCATGCTCTGGTAAGGCACCGCGTAGATGAGGTCGATGCTTATGTTGGCGAAACCCATCTCGCGCGCAAGCGCGAAGGCGCGTGTCGCCTGGGCGGCGTCCGTTCGGCGCTCCAGGACGGCGAGCGCCTTCGGGTCGAAGCCCTGAACGCCGAGACTCAGCCGGTTCACACCGCCTTCGAGCCATGCCGCGACCTTCTCCGCATCCGTGCTCGCGGGGTTGGCCTCGAGGGTCACCTCGGCGTCAGATGCGACGTCGAAGGTCGAGCGAACGAAGCCGAGCAGGCGCGTCGCCAGCCCGGCCGGGAGGAGGCTCGGCGTACCGCCGCCGAAGTAGATCGTCTCGAGCTGCTGAAACTGATGTCGCTCGCGCGCGGAGAGCAGCTCGCGTTCGAGGGCCTCAACGTAGTCCGGCATCAGCCGGTCCATTCCGGCGTACGCGTTGAAGTCGCAGTACCCGCACTTGTGGCGGCAGAAGGGGATGTGTACGTACAGGTGCCGGAACGGCTGCAGCCCGGTCACTTGAGGTCCGCGACCTCCGCGCGACTGAGCTCGCGCAGGCGGGCTGGATCGATCTCGAAGACCGAGTCCGGGCGGCCGGCCGCCGCCCACACGACGGGGTAGCCGAGCAGGTCGCGGTCCATGAACACCGGCACCTCGGTGGCGTGGCCGAATGGCGGCACGCCGCCGATCGAGTACCCGGTCGCGGTTCGCGCGATCGCAGCCTCCGCTTTGGCGACAGGCTCGCCCGCCACCGCCGCCAGCTTCCGTTCATCGAGCCGGTTGCTGCCGCTCACGAGCGCAACGACCGGCCTCCCGGCGGCTACGAAGACCAGCGACTTCACGATCTGACCCAGCTCGCACCCCACCGCGCTCGCCGCGTCGACGGCCGTGCGAGTGCCGGCGGGGAACTCTTTTACGTGCACGTCGAATTCGGCACCACGCAGCCAGGCTTCGAACCGGTTCATGGCACCACACAACGATAGGTAGTCTTGTTCGCGATGCTGGACTCCCCGACTCGGGTGGTTGTGACCGGCGCCGCGGGTTTCGTCGGCTCGCACCTGTGCGACCGCCTCCTCGGGATGGGCCACGAGGTGGTCGGCATCGACTCGTTCAGCGACTACTACGAGCGGGCGCGCAAGAAGCAGAACCTGGAGTCTGCTCGCGAGCAGTCCGGCTTCAGGCTCGTCGAGCTCGACCTCGTGGACGGCGACGTTGCCCGGGCGATTCGCGGCGCGGCGGTTGTGTTTCACCTGGCGGGCCAGCCTGGCGTGAGGCCGAGCTGGGGCGACCACTTCGACCAGTACGTCCAGGACAACATAGTGGCGACGCAGCGGCTGCTCGAAGCTCTGCGCGAGCACCCGGTCAAGCGGCTGGTTTTTGCGTCGAGCTCGTCGGTGTACGGCGACGCGGAGATGTTCCCCACGAAAGAGACCGCCCTTCCCCGCCCCGTTTCGCCGTACGGCATGACCAAGCTCGCCGCAGAGCATCTGACGTTCGTGTACATGCGCAACTTCGGCATTCCCGCCACGTCCCTCCGTTACTTCACCGTCTACGGTCCGCGCCAGCGTCCCGACATGGCGTTCTGCCGCTTCATGGAGGCGCTCGCGGACGGTAACGAGATCGAGATCTACGGCGACGGCGAGCAGACGCGCGAGTTCACATTCGTCTCCGACGCCGTCGACGGGACGGTGAAGGCCGCGTCGGCCGACGTCGTCGGCCAGGTCGTGAACCTCGGCGGCGGAAGCAGGGTATCCGTCAACCGCGTCCTGGACACGCTGGCGGAGATCAGCGGTATCGAGCCCCGGCGCAAGTACATGCCGGCGGCTCTCGGCGACCCGCGGCACACGGGCGCATCGATCAACGTCGCGCGGGACCGGTTGGGATGGGAGCCGCGCGTTTCACTGCGCGAGGGATTGGCGAAGCAGTGGGAATGGTTCCTCGCCGCGTCGGCGAGAAGGCCGGAGGTGTCGCCGCTCTAGCCGGCGGTGCCCAGCGTTCCCTTCCAGGCGATAGCAGTTCTCTCCATCGGCTCCTCGCACTCGCGGGTGGCGGCTTCGCCCTCGAGGCTTGCCTTGCAGATCAAGAGCACCGCGTACGAGCCCGAGTCGAAGACATATTGATACAGGCCGGCGGCAGGGGTGCCACCCGTCTTGATGTATCCCGAGCCGATCCCGTTGGAGTCGGGCGGAGTCGGCGAGAGGGCCGCGGCGAAGCTCGCGGCCGCCGTCGGCGACGCGAATTTCAACGCCGCCGTCTGCACCTCCATGTGCGTGTCGAGGTTCAGCGCGTAGTCCCCGTAGGTGAAGCTCGTGGCCCCCATTCCCTGGATGTCGGTCAGCAGCGGCCCGGGGATGGCGGCGCTGATCATCACAACGAAGCTCTCCAGGGGAAGGTTCGCCGCGCCGAGCGGGGTGATGTCTAGACCTGCCGGTGGGAGCTGGCTCGGGTCGACCTTGGTCTGTTCGGCGTGGGCCTTGCTCAGATTCCGCAGTGGATCGGCGAAGAGCTTGGCGTGGTTGCCCAGCTGCTGGGTCGTGACCTGTGAGTCCTTTTTCGACCACAACAGCTCGAGGACGATCTGGCCGACCCGCACGAATGTCCGCGTGACGTACGGCGCACCGCCGCCGCTGAACGTCAGGTAATAGAGAGTCTGGTCTCCGACCTTTGGCGACGTCGCGGCGGACTGACCGAAGATCGTTTGGGCGTCGGTCATCGCGGTCGTCGCCGAGGAAACCTTGTCGTACACGGTGTAGCGGGCCAGGAGCTGCTCGTCGCTGCCGAGGTGCTCGTACATCTGGTTGATGCCGAACTTCTCGGTCGGCGGCGTGGTGGCCGCGTCCAGGGGCAGGACCTGGAACGTCGGCGGGCCCGCGTACCAATTGGTGTCGCCCATCACGCTTCGGACGGCCGCCTGGCTTGGGATGACCGACCAGAGGTCGGCCGGCTTCCCGTTGAAGGTACTCCCCCCGATCGACGCGCATGCCGCGAGGACCGCGCCGAGCACGACAAGGCCGAGCGCGCGGCCGGCCTTAATCAAGCTTCAGCACCGCCATGAATGCCTCTTGCGGGATCTCGACCGACCCCACCCTTTTCATCCTTCGCTTGCCTTCCTTCTGCTTCTCCAGGAGTTTGCGTTTTCGCGTCACGTCGCCGCCGTAGCACTTGGCTAGAACGTCCTTGCGCATCGCAGGTATCGTCTCGCGGGCGATCACCTTACCGCCAATAGCAGCCTGGATCGGGACCTCGTAGAGCTGTCGGGGGATGATCGCTTTCAACTTCTCCGCGAGGCGCCGGCCCTGGGCCTGGGACTTCGAGCGGTGGGAGATGACCGACAGGGCGTCGACCGGCTCGCCCGCGACGAGGATGTCGACCTTCACGAGGTCGCCCTCGCGGAAGCCGATCATCTCGTAGTCCATCGAAGCGTAGCCCTTGGAGCGCGACTTCAGCTGGTCGTAGAAGTCGTGGATGATCTCGCCGAGCGGGATCTCGTACTCGAGGACCACGCGGTCGCCGGGCCGGTGCTCGAGGTGCTTGAACTGACCACGCCGCTCCTGGCAGAGCTCCATCATCGGACCGACGAATGAAGACGGCACGATGATGGACAGCTTCACGAACGGCTCCGAGACCGACTCGATCGTCGTCGGATCGGGCAAGAGCGCCGGGTTGTCGACGTCGACGACGTCGCCGCGTTTCAGCATCACCTGGTACTCCACGGTCGGCGCGGTGGTGATGAGGTCGAGCTCGAACTCCCGCTCGAGGCGCTCCTGGACGATCTCCAGGTGGAGCAAGCCCAGGAATCCACAGCGGAAGCCGAAGCCGAGCGCGGCCGAGTTCTCCGGCTCGTAGGACAGAGCGGCGTCGTTGAGCTGCAGCTTCTCGAGCGCTTCTTTGAGGTCGGCGAACTGGTCGGAGTCGGTCGGGAAAAGGCCGGCGAACACCATCGGCTTGACCCGCCGGTAGCCGGGCAGCGGCGCGGTCGCGCCATGTTCGGCGGTCGTGATGGTGTCTCCGACGCGCGCGTCGACGACGTTCTTGATCGCCGCGGTCACGTAACCGACCTCGCCCGCGCTCAGCTTTTCCGCGGGCCGGGGTCGCGGCGCGAACCAGCCGACCTCGTCGACCTCGTGGACCTTGTCGGTGTTCATCATCCGGATCCTGGTCCGGGGCAAGATCTCGCCGTCGACGACCCGCACGTAGGTGATGACACCGCGGTAGGTGTCGTAGTGGGAGTCGAAGATCAGCGCGCGAAGCGGCTTTGAGGGATCACCGCGTGGCGGCGGCACACGGTTCACGACGGCTTCCAGGATGTCGTCGGTTCCGAGGCCAAGCTTCGCCGAAGCGAAGATCACCTGGTCACGCGCGATGCCGGTGACGTCGGAGATCTCCTCGGCCACCATCTCGGGCTGGGCGGCGTCGAGGTCGATCTTGTTGACGACCGGGACGATCGTCAGCCCCGCCTCGACCGCCTGGTAGAGGTTGGCGAGCGTCTGCGCCTCGATCCCCTGGGCCGCGTCGACGACCAGGATGGCGCCCTCGCACGCGGCGAGCGAGCGCGAGACCTCGTACGCGAAGTCGACGTGGCCCGGAGTGTCGATGAGGTTGAGCTCGTAGCTCTGGCCGTCGCCGGCGGGATACGTCATGCGGACGGCCTGGAGCTTGATGGTGATGCCGCGCTCGCGCTCCAGGTCCATCGTGTCGAGGACCTGGTCCTGCATGTCGCGCTGGCTGATCGCGCCGGTGCGTTCGAGCAGCCGGTCGGCCAGCGTCGATTTGCCGTGGTCGATGTGGGCGATGATGCAGAAGTTCCGCACCAACGCCTGCTTGGTCGCAACCGCCATCGCTGAAAATGCTAGGGATCGTGAGCGCGACCCTCATCATCGGCGGGCTGATCGTGCTGATCGGACTGGTGCTCGTACTGAACCTGCTCGGGGCCGGCGCCTTCGTGATGCGCAACCTGACCTCGCGCTACCTGGGCTCGCTGCCGCCCGGGTACGCGGCCTCGCTGGCCGGATTCCGCGTCTACGCGCTGCTCGTGATCGCCATCGGGCTGCTCTTCGCCGGGTTCGGCGAGGCGGAATCCTCGATCACCGTTGGGATCGCACTGTTTGCGCTCGGCGCTGTGGGGTTTGTCGTGTTCTCGGTCGTGGCCATCCGCGGCGAGATCATGACCGTCCGCGCGACGAAACCCTAGTCCGGTCCTCTCGCAAGTCCGAACGTGACGGTTGGCGCGATCGAGACGATCTTGCCTTCTGCCCTGATCAACTTCCACCCGCCCTCGTGCACCATCCGGTGATGGCGCTTGCAAAGGAGGACGCAGTTCTCGAGGCTGGTCTCGCCGCCATCCACCCAGTGCACCAGGTGATGCCCGTCGCACCATGACGCCGGGCGTTCGCAGCCCGGCCACCGGCATTGCTTGTCTCGCACTGCCAGCGCCTTGCGCAGCGCCCCGTCGACCAGCCGCTTGGAACGTCCGACGTCGATGACCAGCGACTCCTGGCTGAGCAAGACCCGGGTCACGCTGCAGTCGCAGGCGACGCGCCGCACGCTCTCTTGCGAGAGCGGGAGCGAGAACTCCATCTCGCCGCCCGCAGCACCCGCAGCTGCCTTCAGCGTCTCCATGGTCGTTGTCACCTGTAGGTTGGTCTTCGCTCCAGCCGTGACGCGCTCGTGCAGTGCATCTGCCATGCGCTGATCCCGGGTGCGGTGGTCGTGCTCGCCCATGGGCTGAGCCAGCGGCTCCAGCGCGCCACGGACCTCGGCGCCGCGCACCGGGTCGAGCAGGCCGCTGACCAGGAGACAGCCGTCCTCGGCGGTATTCAGGCGCAGGTAGCGCTGCTCCTGCAGCTCCTCCTGCTCCCGGTTGTAGCCCTGGGCGTCGAGCGCGTGCCGGTAGTGGCGGACCTTGTGGAAGAACTTGCCCGGCGAGTGCTCCCTGGCCATCGGCAGCAGGGCCGACTCCTCGAAGCCCTTCACCTTGTCGGCGGTGTTGGCCATCGTCGCCAGGTGCGCAAAACCGATCTCCCACTCCTTCATCGCCGCCAGGCTCGCGGCCAGCTTGTCCTGCTGCTCGCCGACCTGGAGCGCGTTCCAGACCGCGTTGGAGTTCATGTGGCAGTTGATGCGGATCCAGTCGGCGGGAGTGTTGAAGCCCTCCTCCTCCCACTGGCTGCTCTCGGCGAAGAGGACGGCGGCGCGGGAGAACTCGAGCTGCATGTTGTCAATGGCGTGGCTCAAGGCTTGCAGGAGGGAGCCGTAGTCGGCGACCTGAGGCTGGAGCTGAACCACATTGGAATCATATCAAACAAACGTTCATATGTCAAGGGTCAGCGAGGCTATTTATATTCGAAACCATCCCGCCAGATGCCGCCTGACAGGCAACCAAGCCCTACCCCAAACCCCCTTCACAGTCCGTTTAACCGTTGCTAAGCAACCGTTAATCGACAGCGGATCAACTCACGGCTAGAATCGTCGGCAGCCGCCCACTCCGGTGGCGGCCGTGGGGGCGAGATGGCAACACTCGAAGCTGCGAGGGCCGGCGAAGGGGAGCCAGCAAGCGCACCGGCCAAGGTGAGTGTGCCGACCCTGACCGCGATGGTCGTGGGTTCGATGGTCGGCGCCGGGGTCTTCTCGCTGCCCGCAAGGTTCGGCGTCGCGACCGGCGTCTATGGCGCAATCGCGGCCTGGATCGTCGCCGGAACCGGGATGCTCATGCTCGCCTTCGTCTTCCAGAACCTCGCTGTGCTGAAGCCCAACCTCAACGCCGGCATCTTCGCCTACGCGAAAGCGGGCTTCGGTGACTACGTGGGGTTCAACTCCGCGTTCGGCTACTGGGCGAGCGCGGCCGCAGGCAACACCTTCTACTGGGTGTTCATCATGACCACCGTCGGCCGGGTGTTCCCTGGATTCGGTAAGGGGGACACGATATTGGCGGTCGGCCTGTCGACCGTCTTCGTCTGGCTGTTCGCCTTTGGGATCGCACGCGGCGTGAAGGAGGCGACGGCCATCAACCGCATCGTCACCGTCGCGAAGCTGGTGCCGATCGTCATCTTCATCCTGATCGTCGGCGTGGCCGCCATCGGATTCAGCAACGGTGAGTTCCGGCTCAACCTTTGGGGCGGCGAGACGCCATCGTTTGGAACGCTGTTCTCGCAGGTCAGGGCGACGATGCTCATCACCACGTTCGTCTTCCTGGGCATCGAGGGAGCGACCGTCTACTCGCGCTACGCGAAGCGCCGCGAGGACGTCGGGCGTGCCACCGTCATCGGCTTCCTCAGCGTGCTGTGCGTCTTTGCCGCGGTGACCCTGGTCTCCTTCGGCGTGCTTCCCCGCGATCAGCTCGAGATCGCGCGGCAGCCCTCGATGGGAACCGTTATGGAGCACGTCGTCGGCGCGTGGGGATCCGCCTTCATCGGCGTCGGCCTCATCGTCTCGATTCTCGGCGCGTACCTGGCGTGGACGTTGATGGCCGCTGAGGTCCTCTTCATACCTGCGACGGATCGAGATATGCCAAGGTTCCTCGCCCGTGAGAACAAGGTCGGGGTGCCGATCGCGGCGCTGATCATGACGAGCGCGGCGGTCCAGGTTTTCCTGATCGTCACGCTGTTCTCAGACGATGCGTTCAACTTCTTGCTCGACCTCACCACCAGCCTCAACCTGTTCCCGTATCTGCTCGCGGCCGCCTTCGCGCTCAAGCTGACGGTGACGAGGGAGGCGTATGCGGACGGCCGATCGATAGCCGGGCACATGATCGTGGCCGCGCTCGCCACGATCTTCACGTTGTTCCTGGTCTACACCGCGGGGGTGAAGTTCATCCTCTTCGCCGCCATCATCTACGCCTCCGGAACCGTCCTTTACGTATGGGCGCGCCGCGAGGCCGGCCAGCGGATGTTTCGCACATACGAGGCGGTGCTTTGCGCGCTGCTCGTGCTCGCCGGAATTGCCGGGGTGGTGGCGCTCGCCACCGGCGCAGTCTCGATCTGAGGAGCAAGACCATGCCCAACGACTACGGCGTGTACTCGGAGGTCGGGAAGCTGCGCAAGGTGCTCGTATGCGCACCAGGGCTGGCACACGAAAGGCTTACTCCCAGCAGCAGAAACGACTTTCTCTTCGACGACATCATGTGGGTCGAGCAAGGGATCAAGGATCACGCCGACTTCGTGCGGAAGATGAGCGAGCGCGGTACCGAGGTCGTCGAGCTGCACGAGCTGCTTGCCGAGACCATGGACATTCCCGATGCCAGATCGTGGCTTCTCGACCGCAAGGTCACCGCGAACGAAGTCGGGTTGGGGCTGGTGGAGGAGGTTCGGTCCTTCCTCGCCGACCTCGGCAGCAAGGAACTGACCCGGTTCCTCATCGGAGGGCTGTCGACTCGCGATCTGCCAAAGGACCTGCGGCCGGGCTACTTCGCCCTGACCCGCGAGTCGCACGGAGTCAACGAGTACCTGATGCCGCCGCTCCCGAACACCATCTTCACCCGCGACACCACGTGCTGGATGTACCAAGGGCTGACGATGAACCCGATGTACTGGCCGGCGCGGCACGACGAGACGCTTCTGCAGAAGGCGATATACGAGTTCCACCCCAGCTACAAGGGCTCGACGGTCTGGTGGGGAGATCCGGAGCTCGAGTGGGGCCAGGCGACGCTCGAGGGAGGGGATGTCCTCGTCCCGGGCAACGGCGTCGTGCTGATCGGCGACAGCGAGAGATCCTCGCGCCAGGCGATCAGCCAGGTGGCAAAGGCACTCTTCGAGAACGGCGCCGCGGAGAAAGTGATCGTGGCCGGCATGCCGAAGCTGCGCGCGGCGATGCACCTCGACACCGTATTCACGTTCGCCGACCGCGAGGTCGCCACGTCGTACCCACCGATCGTCGATGGGATTCACCCGTTCACCCTGGTGCCGTCCGATCGAGCACCCGGCGTTGAAGTGATCGAAGAGACGCGTCCGTTCGTCGATGTGGTCGCCGATGCCCTGGGTATTAGAAACCTGCGAGTCGTCGAGTCAGCCGGCACTTTCTACGACCCGGAGCGGCAGCAGTGGGATAGCGGGAACAACCTGGTCGCGTTGGAGCCGGGGGTCGTCATGGCCTACGACCGGAACACGCAGCTGAACGGTGACCTTCGCAAAGCCGGTGTCGAGGTAATCGAGATTCGCAGCGCGGAGCTCGGCCGTGGCCGTGGCGCAGGCCACTGCATGACCTGCCCGATCATTCGGGACCCCGTGTAGCTAGGTCCTGACCGCGAGCGCCGTGGCGACGATCGCCGCTGTATCCGCGCGCAGGTTGCGCGGCCCCAACCCCGCGTGGTCCTTCACCAGCGTCAGCTCGGCGTCGGTCCATCCGCCCTCCGGGCCGATGAACAGCGTCACCTCGCGGGCCAGCTGCATCGTCGCCAGCGGCTGCGGAGCGCCGCGCACGAGCATCACCGGGTTGGGCCGCTCGGCGATCACCTCGGCGAGAGGCGAAGGCCCCGCGACTATCGGGACGCGGATCCGGCCGGCGAGCATCGCGGCCTCCCGGATGATCGTCTGCCAGCGCTCCTGGCGCGCGCCGCGGGCGACGCTGCGGTGAGCCTGGACGATGTGAAACGCCGACGCGCCGACCTCCGTGCAGCGCGACAGCACCAGCTCGAGGGCGTTGGACGGGAGGTGTGCGATCGCGACGACGATGTGACGCGCCGGCTCGGGCGCATGCTCGCGCTCTGAAGCGACCGTGCCTTCGATCCTCGCGTCGCTGACCGAGGCCAGGCGGACGCTCAGCATCCAGCCTTCGGGGTCGACGACCTGGATCGTCTCGCCCGGACGCGCGCGCAGCGAGCGCGCAAGGTGGCGGGCGTCGGCGCCCTCGATGACGACGCGGTCGCCTTCCCGGCGGCCATAGAAAGCTGGCAAGGATCGACTACATCACGTTGAACGTTTCGTAGACCGCGACCTGGGCGCCGCTCTTGATCACCGGACAGCTTTTCGCAAGCTTCGTCGCTGCGTCGAGAGACGGCGCCTCGATGATGCTGTAGCCCGACGCGCGCTGGCCGACCGGGCCTTTGGCGGCACCGTCCGCGCGAACCTTGCTCACCTTGCCCGAGAACGGATTGCCTGGATCGATGATCGCGTGCCCCAGCTTGTTGAACCACGTCGTCCACTGCTTCATCACCCGCGCCTGTTGCGCCGGCGAGTCGGGCATCGTCCCGCCGTAATAGATAAGGACATACCTCACCGCGCAAATTTTGCGCGCTGCTCGCCGATCAGGGCGAGCGCGGTCGCAAGCCGTTCTCGGTTTGCGGCGTCGTTCAGCCAGCGGCTCTGGCCCGAGGGATGCGGCAGCGGGATCATCACCGGCCGGCCGCCGAAGCTCCTCCCCACTCTCTCCTCGAGGGGCGCCGGGCCGAGGAAGCGAGAGATCGCCATCTGGCCGACAAGGATCAGGGCCTTCGGTTTCAGCAGACGCAGCTCCGAGTCGAGCCAGTGCGCGCAGTTGGAGATGCCCCTCGGCGATGGCGGCAGATCGCCGGTGTTCGACTTGTTGCGGCCCGGAAAGCAGCGCATCAGAGCCGCGATATAGGTCATGCGGCGGAACTCCATCGGGTCGCGAAAGCCCGCCCGCAACATCCAGCGGTCGAGCTCCTTGCCTGCCCGCCCGGAGAACGGCCGGCGCGACTCGCGCTCGGCGGGACCCGGAGCCTGGCCGACGATGAAGAACGGCGCTCCCCACGCGCCTTCGAACGTCGGTCGTGCCTCGGCGATGATCCCCTGCTCCTCGCAGACCCGGCACGCGCGGCACGCGGCCTGGAGCTCGCCGAGCGCCTTCCTCTTCAGATGACCCTGACGAGCCTTTCGCTGGGCGCTGCGCCAGGAATGCGCCCGCGCTTGGTCTTCGGCTTGCCGTCGATCTCCTTGATGTCGGCCGTGAACGAGATCGGCGGAGCAGAGCTGATCGCCATGCCGACACCGTACGAATGGATGGGCGCCTTCGCCGCCTCGAACTCCCTGATCCGCGCCGCGTCGAGGCCGCCGGACACGAAGATCCCGACATGATCGAAGCCGGCCAGGTCGAGCCGGGCTCGGACCTCCTTCACCAGGTCGATGGTCACGCCGCCGCGCTCGCCTGGGGTGTCGAGGCGCACCCCGCGTAGGCGCTTGCCGAGCGCCTCGGCGACACGCAGAGCCTCCTCGGCCTCGTCTTTGAATGTGTCCACGAGCACGATCCGCAGCACGTCCTCGCCCATCGCCTCGTCGAAGGCGACCGCGGCTTTCACCGTGTCGCCGAACAACAGGATCATCGCGTGCGGCATCGTGCCGGATGCCCCCTGCAGGCCGGCGAGCTGGGCGCCGAGCGGCGTGGCGCAGCCTGCGCATCCACCGACGACCGCCGAGTACTCCATCGTCGGCGCCACGAGCGGATGCACATGGCGCGCGCCGAAGCTGATCACACGCTTGCCGTTCGCGGCCTGGACGATCTCGTGCGCCGCGGTCGCCCAGCCCGAGCAGCTCGAGAGCATGCCCAGCAGAGCCGTCTCGTACACGCCGAACCGCGAGTAGGGCGCGCGCACGCGCAGCACGGTCTCCTTGACGCCCATCGGTGCGCCCTCGGGCACCGCGTACGCCTCGTCGCCGTCTTGAAGGATTCCGCCCAGCAAGCGCACCGCCTCCGCCACGCCGCAGAGGGTCCCGGCCTTGCTGGAGAAGAAGTCCATGGCGACGACGGCGTCGACGTGCGCGTGAGCGAGGGTCTTCCGCGCGCGCTGGAAGTAGACGTCGGAGGCAGGGCCGCCGTAGTACTCGATCAGCTCCGCCGAAGCGCTGGTCGCCGTCGCCTGCTTCATCGCGGCATTGAACTTAGCAGCCTCGGTAACATCCGGAGCCGGATGGACGCGCCAACCACGCATCAGGTGCTCGAGGCACTGGCGACGATCAGAGACCCAGACCTCGGCCGGGACGTCGTCAGCCTGGGCATGATCAAGGAGCTGGACGTCAGCTCCGAAGGCAGGGTCAGCTTCACCTTTGAGCTCACCACTCCGGCGTGCCCGGTCCGCGACCGCTTCAAGTCGCAAGCCGAAGACGCGGTCGGGCAGCTGGCAGGCGTCACAGGCGTCGACGTCCGGATGTCGGCCAACGTCCGCCCCGCGTTCATGCGGCCGAAGCCTTCCGAGATCCTGCCCAGGGTGAAGCAGACGATCGCCGTCGCCTCCGGCAAGGGCGGCGTCGGCAAGTCGACGGTCGCGGTCAACCTCGCGGCTGCGCTGCGCCTGAGCGGAGCCTCGGTCGGACTTCTGGACGCTGACATCTACGGCCCGTCCGTGCCGGTGATGACCGGCTCGCTCACGACCCCGCAGCAGTCGAACGGCCACCTGCTGCCCATCGAGGCCCACGGCATGAAGCTCATGTCGTTCGGCCACCTCAACCCTGGCAGCGAGCCGACCATCTACCGCGGGCCGATGGTCGGCAAGGCGATCGAGGCGATGATGATCCAGGTCGACTGGGGCCGCCTCGACTACCTCGTGATCGATCTTCCCCCGGGCACCGGCGACGCGTCGCTGACGTTGGCGCAGGCCGTGCCACTGACCGGCGTCGCCATCGTGTGCACGCCTCAGGACGTCGCCACCGATATCGCGATGAAGGCGCTCCAGATGTTCCGCCGCCTCAACGTCACTCCGCTCGGGCTCATCGAGAACATGAGCTGGTACGTGTGCCCGAGCTGCGGCCACCGCCATGAGATCTTCAGCCACGGTGGCGCCGAGTCGGCGGCGAAGAGATTCGGTGTTCCCTTCCTCGGCGCGATCCCACTCGAGGAGACGATCCGCGAAGACGCTGACTCCGGAACACCGGTCGTGATCTCCCGTCCGGAGTCGGCGGGCGCGAAAGCCTTTGTCGAGATCGCGTCACAGGTCGCCGCGCGCACGTCGATCCAGTCGTACCGCCAGCTCCCGGTCATCAACGTCCACTGAGAGGTCGGCGACACGCAAGACCCCGACCCGTTTCCCACCAACGTCGACGTCGACCGCGAGCGCCAGGTGATGGAGATCACGTGGGAGGACGGCACGCGCACGGCGTACACCGGCAAGCAGCTGCGGTGGGCGTGCCCGTGCGCAGAATGTCGCGGCGAGGGTGGTTCACCGGGTCGTCTGTCGCGCGTCAAAACGCTGAGCGATGAAGAGCTGCGCGTCAAAGACGTGACGCTCATCGGTCAGTACGCGCTGCAGATTGCGTTCGAAAGCGGCCACGCCACCGGCCTGTACAGCTTTTCAATGCTGCGGCGCTTGATGCAATAATTCGCGCGGCCCGTTGTCGATCTCCACGTCGCCGCCTTCGCTCGAGCCCACATCACTAGGGCCTATTCCTCAAAGGCGTCCAGCGCGTCGCCGCCGAGGAATCGATCGCCACGTCTGGGCGGCCGTAGGGATGGTGGTTCTCGTCTTGCTCATCGGCGCGGGCGCGTTTCTCTGGTACCAGAGCACGCTGCCGACGACGGTCACTACCAACATCAAGACCGGCCAGAAGGACGTGCCGACGGACGGCAGCTTCGTGCTCACGTTCTCGCGGTCCGTGTCGCCTGACGCGGTCAAGGCCGCGTTCTCCGTCTCGCCCGCGACCGACGGCGAGCTGTACTCGGTGACCGGCCAAACGGAGTACGCGTGGACGCCGAGCAAACCGCTCGCCGAGCTGACCACGTACACGGTCGCGCTTCAGGCGGTCGTCGACACGAGCCATCACCGGATCGGCGGTGGTCACTGGAGCTTCACGACGATCATCGTCCCGCGCGTCATCGGCCTGACCGCACCGGACGGCTCGCAGTTGAAAGACGGCATGGAGATCGACCCGTCGTCGACGTTGAGGGTCGTGTTCAACGACGCGATGCAGCCGTCGACGATCAAGGCGACCGTCGGCGGGCAACCGGCAGCCCTGACCTGGGCGGGCGACGGCCGCAGCGCGACCTTCTCGACCGCCGGCCTTCCATCGGGTCCGCTCACTGTCCAGATCGCGCCCGGAGGTCGCGACCAGACCGGGCACGCGGTGGCGTCGAACTTCAGTGTGAAAACCGGCATCTACTGGCACGACCGCGAGCACGTCGTCGGGCTGCGCTATCCGGCTCTGATCCAGATCCCGAACGACGAGTTCGCGGTCGATCAGAACGGGCTGCAGGCGGCGAGCATCGTATTCGAGTACCTGGCCGAGGGCGGCATCACCCGCCTGACCGCCGTCTACCAGTACGCACCAGACCTGATCGGCCCGATGCGCTCGGCGCGCTTCATCTCGCTGAAGCTGGGTCGCCACTATCGCGGTCTGCTCTTCCAGTCCGGTGAGTCGGCGGCGACGCGTGCGCGAGAGGCGTCAGATCCGACGCCGCAGTTCTTCGACACGGTCGGCTACCAGTTCCGCACCGGCGCGCGGGTGGCGCCTGACAACCTGATGATCAACGGCGACCGCGTCGCCGCAGCTGAGAACCTGTTCGGGATCGGCTCGTTCACGATCACGAAGACGCGGCCTGACCTGAGCGGTGGGTCCCCCGCCACCTCGGTCAGCGTCACCGAGCACTACTCGACGTACGCCTACGACGCGGCGACCGGCACGTATCTGAAAACCGAGGCCGGTCACACCTACAGCGACGTGAGCCTGAAGGCACCGCTGCGGATCGAGATGCTCATCGTTCTCCACACTCAAGAGCAGCTGCTCAACGTCGGCGATGGGCACGGCGCGCACATCCACGACTTCGACCTCGACTCGAACGGCGCGATCAACGTGTACTACAAAGGCCTCGCCTACACCGGGACGTGGAAGTCGGTCGACTCGCATCAGCCGTTGGTCTTCACCTTGAGCAACGGGCAGGCGCTGACTTTGCCGCCAGGCCTGGTCTGGATCGACGTCACGCAGTAAAGCCAAGGAAATTCTCAGCATCGCGTAGGCGGTTTCGACGGCGCGTTGATGCTTCGGTAGAGCGGTCCGGGGGTTAAGAGCCGCAAAGCCACGAAGGCATGGATTCCGCAGTGCGTTTCTGCTCGCGCCGGCTCGGCCTCGCGGCCGCGGTCGCACTTCTCATCATCGGATGCGGTCCGACCCCGCTCGCCAACACGGTCACGTACAAGCCACCGCCTCCGCTCGCGCTCGTGGTGCTCGTCGATCCGTCTCCTGGCCGGATGGCAGTGGAGCTGCCTCAGCTCCAGGACGTGATCCGCACCGGCGCGAGCCCGGGCGAGGCGCTCGTCGTGATGGTCCTGCAGCCCTCCTACGGACAGTCATACGTGGTGCGTCCGGGCGACAACCTCAGCTCGATCGCCTCTGCTCATGGCATGTCTCTGGCAGCGCTCGAAGCCGCGAACCCGCAGCTCGGCCCGCTGTCCGGACGGAACTGGAAGCTGATCCATCCCGACGAGCGCGTGACGATCCCGGACGGAGCGACGCAGGGCTCACTGCTCCTGGTGTCCCGGGGGCCGGCAGGACCTCCGGTGCCGCAGCTGATCCGCATTCCGCCGGCGCCGGACAACCCGACGGACTATCAGCGCGCGCAATACCGGCACACGGTCGAGTCGGACAAGGCGACCAACGACGCTCGAATCGCCGCGTGGCAGGCAGACGCGGCTCGACAGCTGGCGCCGTGGCAGCAGTCCGTCGTCGACCAGCTGGCGAACAAGGCGGCCGCACCCGTCTCCGGTGCGCATACGCCCGACACACAGATCATGTCGGCATCGCTCGTAGCGGGCCTGACGACGCTGAACGGGCTCGACGGTCGACGCATGCTCGTGCTTCTCGGTGGCGGCGAGAACGTGCCGCAGACGCTCGCGCCTCGCAGCCTCGCGAACGTGAATCTCGTGATCGCCAACCTCTCTGACAGCAATGCCGCCGCAGCCTGGAGCTCGGCCGCCACGACCGCCGGTGCCGCGTCCGTCAGGGCGCTCGACCCGGCGCTGACGCGGCTGCAGCTCGCGCAGGTCATCAACCACTAGGAGGGAGCAATGCAGTCGATCGAACGAATTGGAGCGCCGCCGCAGCATGAGCCGAGTCCCAACGGCGACGGCTACATCGCGACGATGCGCGACTTCCTTGCCAAGACCCGCATCGCGCGCGACTTCCAGGACCTGAAGGCCGACGCGCAGAAGCTTGCCTCGATGGCAAGGGAGCGCGAGATGCTCGTCGCGAGGGCGGCCGAAGCCGAGCTCGAGGCGGGCCGAAGGGCGCGGGCGAACGACGAACATCGGCACCACCGCCTCAGCTTTCCAGTCGGCCTTTTCCTGGCGACATTGTTTGTCGCGCTCGACGCGCTTCCGGCCAACCTAGCCGCCCAAACGTTCGGCCTGAGCCCGGGTCCCACGTGGGGCATCACCGCGGTCATCATCGGCGCCCTGGCGGCCGGCATGTGGGCGGTCGTGCACTACAAGAGCGGCTGGCCTCGGGCCGCCGCCATCACGGCGATCGCCGTCGGGCTCGCCTCCATCGGCGCGCTCCGCTTCTGGTTCCTGTGGGTCACCGCTGGCGATCCTCTGGCGGCCGTGCTCGAGGCTGTGGCGCTGACGGTCTTCACGACGATGATGGTGTGGCTCGGCGTGCTCGTGCTGAGCTTCACGAGGTCGCGGCCGGTCTCCGTCGCCGAGGGTCAGGCGCGTCGGTTGCGGCGCAAGGCCGAGAAGCTCGCTTCACAGGAGCGGAGCCTCGGCCAAAAGCTGGACGCGGCCAAATCCGAGTTCCTGGCCGATGCGCAGCTGTTCTCCTTCCAGACGTTTCACAGTGAGGGCCCGCGAGGCCAGTTCCTCGAGTACGTGCGCACCGAGCTGGACCGCTAGAACAAAACCGGCGAGAGGAGCATCACCGAGCTCCTCTCGCCCGCGTTTACGGCTTACATCAAGCCGACGACGTGCCCCTCCGGGTCCGCGAACAGGGCGATGGTGGTCTCGGGCGCGACCTGCGTCAGTGGCATCAGCACCTTTCCGCCGAGCTTCTCGATCCTGGCCAGCGTCGCCTTCGGGTCGTCGGTGTGGACGTAGAACGTCACGCCGCCCTGCGACCCCTGCTGCGCCCCGCCGATACCGCCGGTGATCTTCTGCCCGTCCTGGCGCAGCATCCCGTATCCGCCGGGGTTGTTGGTGTCGAGCTTCCAGCCGAACGCTTCCGAATAGAAGCGCTGAAGCGCCTCTCCATTCTTGCCGGTGACCTCGACGTGGACTACTTCGCTGCTCATCAGATTTGGACCTCCAGGAGTTTTGACTTCACCCAGACGACGAACGGCGGCAGGCGAATTCGACAATCTAGGAGCCGGCAAACGGCTCGAGGATCGCCACTTCCGCGCGCAGCCGTTCCGCATCGGCGACTCGCCCCAGCCTCTGGAGCTCTGCCGCCGCGGAATTTCGATCCGCGATCTCGGAGCGCACAATTGCCCGGATGTCTTGGACGGACAGTTCGCGCCTCTCGGCCTCGCCCGCGCCGACGCCCAGCCGGGGTCGATACCGGTCGGGGCCAGGGATTGCAGTGGCGTTGTCGATCGCGCCCAGCGTAGACCGGAGGACGGAAACGGCGATGGCGTCTCGTGCGCGGAGCGCTGCGGTCAAGGCCGCGGAGATTTGATGTCGAAGCTCGTTCATCTCAGGGGACTGCTGATGATCGCACTCCTCGCGCAGGCAGCCTGCGGGTCGAGCGCCACGCCCACGGCGGCGACATCGCCCCTGTCGCGTCAGGGCTGCAAGTCCATCACCGTGCCGTCGCAGCAGATGAAGCTCGACCCGACGGACAAGCCAACGGCCGGATTCAAGCTCCCCTCCAACACGTCGCCGGTCGGGATCGTGCGCGACAACGACGGGGCATCGGTCTGGGTCCTGGGCAGCGGCCTCGACACCGTGCTTCACGTCATGCCCACCGGAGACGCGACCGTCTACCAGCTTCAAACGAGCGGCCTTGGATTTCAGCTCTCACAGGCGCCGGACGGCACCGTCTGGGTTCCAGAGCAGTCGCGGGACGCGGTCGTCGCGCTGGCAGCCAACGCCGCCGGCGACGAGGAGTGCTTCCTCCCTGGGAGCAACCACCAGCCGGCGGCCACATCCGTGGCCCAGGACGGCTCAGTGTGGGTGAGCGAATCCGCGGGTGGTGCGATCGCGCATCTGGTCGACGGCAAGTTCACCGAATACGCCATCGGCCAGAACGGAGTGCAAGGCGTCGAGGTGATCGCGGATCCCGGAGGCGGCGCCTGGTTCTCGGTGATGGGCGGTCAATTCCTCGGACACGTCTCCGCGCAGGGTGCGATCGAGCGAATTCCGATCTCCAGCTCGGGAAGCGCAATCGGGCTGCTCGAGACTGCCGACGGCGCGGTGTGGGTCGCCGACTTCGGTGGCGACCGCCTCATTCGGGTTGCGACGGACCGCACGCAAACGTCCTGGACCGCGCCTTCTGGCGCCAAGCCGCAAGGTCTGGCGCTCGGCCCGTCCGGTGTCATCTGGGTGACCGAGAGCGGCGCGGACCGCCTCGCCAGCGTGCGGGGCTCGGCGCTGGAGCAGGACTTTCAGACTGGAAGCTGGCCCGACCACCTCGCGATCACGACCGACAGACGTGCGTGGTTCACGGAGTACAACGACGACCGGCTCGGCCGGATCCAGCTCCCCGCCAGGTGAGCTGGATCAGGCTCCGCTAAGCGGCGACCGGGCTCAGAGTTCTCAGGCTGTTCCGGACGATCCTCGACGCGACGATCGCCCAGATCGCGAGCAGCACCGGGAGGACCAGCAGGATCAGCCAGTCCAGCCCGATCGGCGAACCAGGGATCTCAGACACGGCTCGAACCTTCTTCTGGTCCTGCGCCGGGACGCCGATGCTGCCGACTCCGGCGTTGGCGACACCTGAGCCGGCGTGAGACGGTGCAGCACCCGCGGCGGTGCCGTGGGCGCCACTGCCAGTCGGCGGCTGGCTCGGCTTGCTGACGGGGTTCGGCGTCGGCACCGGGTTCGGCGTCGGCACCGGGTTCGGCGTTGGGGACGGCGCCGGCTGATGATGCTTCTGCTGCCCGTAGTGGTGGCCGGGGTTGCTGATCTCGCCATAGTGGTGGCCGGGGTTTCCCGGCAAGATCTGGGCGAAGGCAGCCACGGACGACAGCATCAGGGCGGCGGTTGACGCAAGGACAAAGCTTGCGGCGACGTGTGCGACGACACGCTTCAAATCGATATCCCTCCTCTCGGTGCTTCGAAGGCTAGCGGCGGACATCGACGTGGCCAATGGGACCTTTCGTCCGTGCGCTGGGACTCGACCGACTGCAGAGATGACAACCCGATGGCGGTGGCTCGACCTAGAATCGGCCCGCCTTGTCGTTCACACCAGAAGAGCTCGCCGTCACCGCCCTCGTCCAGATCCTGCCGCGCAGCCGTTACCGCCTGGCCGCGCAGACAGACCAAAGGTTCCTGTCCTTCGCCGGAAACACCACCCGCATCGCGTACCGGCAGCAGGGCGCAACTCCCGCATTTCTTCTTTTCTCGGGACCGGGCCAGAACCCCAACGCGGCCGCCACGGCGGCGGCCTCATGGGCTGCGGCCAATTGGCGGCCCAACGCGATCCAGCGCACCGTGAGGCCCGGGGTCGTGGCCGTCCACGTTGCTCCGGGCAACCAGCTTCAGCCGGCCGGACCTGTCGCCGGCGCCGCGGTCCCCGCCGCCATCTGGACGGTCGACTCGGCGACCGGCAAGGTGGACATCGCAGGCAAGCCACCTGGCTCACCTCCCGCCGCGGAGATCAAGCGCGCCGCGGCGAACCTGATGCGCGGAGTGCCTGCGCCGCCGTTGGGCGAGCTGGACATGGCTGAGCGAGGCGTGATGCAGATGCGGATGCTCGGGGTTTCGCCCACGCTGAGGTCCGGGCTCGGCATCCTCCTGCTGCTCTTCGCGCTGCGCTATGGGTTCGGCGGGCTCGGCAGCCTCCTCGCCCTGCCGAGCGTCCTCAACGGCGGACCCGGCGTGATGTCCTACCAGACGCTGCGAATCATCCTCAGCGTCGTCCTTCTCGCCGGCATCGTCTTCGGCGCGGGCCTGCTGTTCAACTTCCGCAACATGGCGTACGCAACGCCCGGGTTTTCAAGCCCGACCGCGGGGGTGCGCAACATCGCGTGGGCCGCATACATCGTCGCGATGCTCGGCCTCGCAGTCGTCTACGACGGCGTGCTCCCGCAGCTCGAGCGCACGCAGGCGAACGCCATCCTCAAAGGCGACTACACCCACGTCAAAGCGACGCTCGCCGACGACGGCGGAGAGATCTACGTGACGCGTGGCGGCGACGTGTCCCTGGACCTCACCGGTTGGCCTTCGTCGGAGTGGAGCCGGGTCGCGTTCAAGACCAGCAACCCGAGCGTTCTGAGCCTCGACACCTCAGACCCGTCCAAGCCGCTGGCGAAGTTCAGCGCCCACCAGGACGGCGTGGCGCGCGTCGAGGCGACGTCCGCCGACGGCAAGTATTCGTTCCAGGTCCAGGTCGACGTCGGGAGCGGTTAAGCCGAGGCTCGAGACGCGTCCTTCAACGCGGTGATGTACATCGAGGCAGAGACCGCCGCCGTCGTGCCGTCGCCGACCGCGGTGGCGATCTGCTTGGTCAGCTGGGCGCGCACGTCGCCGACCGCCCAGATCCCTTCGACCGACGTCTGCATGTTCCGGTCGGTGAGGATGTAGCCGGCCGCGTCGTGGTCGACGTGGACCTTCAGGAGCTTGGAGTTCGGCACAAAGCCGACGAAGATGAACACCCCGCCGACCTTCAGCTCCCGGTCCTCGCCCCCCTGCTCGTACCGGATGACGTGAACCTTCTCGTTCCCGCCGATCTCCTTGACGCGCGCGTCGAGGATGAACTTGATCTTCGGGTTGGACCTCGCCCGGTCGACCAGGATGGGCTGTGCTCGCAGCTCGGTCCGGCGGTGGATGACGTAGACCTTCGAGGCATATCGGGTGAGGAAATCCCCCTCCTCGACCGCGGCATCGCCGCCGCCGACCACCGCCAGCTCCTGGCCTTTGAAGAAAGCCCCGTCGCAGACGGCGCAGTAGCTCACTCCGCGGCCCCAGAACTCTTTCTCGCCGGGAATCTCGAGATAGCGGGGAAGCCCGCCGGCGGCCATGATCAGCGCGGGAGCACGGAGCTCTTCGCCCGACTCCAGCCGCACCACCTTGGCCGGACCGTCGACGTCGATCTCCTGGACCGGCTCGAAGTCGCGCACCTCGACGCCGAACTTGCGGGCGTGCTCGCCCATCTTCAAGGCGAGCTCTGAGCCGAGAACCGACTCGAAGCCGGGATAGTCCTCCACGAGCTCGGTGTTCAGGAGCTGGCCGCCCAGGGGACCGCGGTCGAGCACCACCGTCTTCAGGTCCATGCGGGCGGTGTAGAGCGCCGCCGCCAGGCCGGCGGGGCCCCCGCCCACGATGATCACGTCGTATTCCTTCATGCGCTAGTTGGAAGTATTCCCGTTTCGGTTTGTATTCCTGGTCCGCCCGGACAGTCGCGACCATCCGAGAACACGGGACCCCTTTCTAGCCCACCTGGTAGCGGACCCCGAACCCGCCCCTCGGCGCGTGGCACGAGATGTTGTCGAACGGGCAGCCGATGGAGCACGCCCCGCACTCGATGCAGTTGCCGAAGCTGACCAGGTTCTTCTTCTGCTCCTCGTTCCACTCGTAGACCCCGGCCGGGCAGAAGTGGTTGCAGTACTTGCCGGTGCACTTCTTGAAGCACACGTTCTGGTCGACGACCTCGATGTGCGGCTTGCCCGTGTCCTCGTTGTACTTGACGGTGAAGAGCTTGTCGGTCAGCTTCTCCATCAGCTCGCCCCGAAACGCTCCCAGATGCGGCACATCAGCTTCACCGTGTTGATGTAGTCCGCGGCCAGGATGTTCTCGTTCGGCGCGTGGATGCGATTGTCGGGCCGCCCCACGCCGACCGGCAGCACCGTTGGGATCTCGAGATCCGAGACGACCGGGTGCATCGGACCGGTGGCGGGCATGAACGGCCACAGCACCGGTTCGCCGTACATGTCCCGCACGCAATCGATGGTGGTCCGAGCGATGGCCGACGACGGGTCCGAGCGCGCGGGCTTCTCGCCCTCCCCGCCGACGATCTCCACCTTGTCGAAACCATGCGAGTCGAGGTGCTTGCGCAGCAGCTGCAGCACGTCGTCGGGGTCCTGGTTCGGGATCAGCCGGAAGTCCAGCTTCGCGGTGGCCTCGGCCGGAAGCACCGTCTTGGAGCCTGGCCCCTGGTAGCCCGTCGTCACGCCGGCGATGTTGCACGTCGGCAGGAAGAGCATCTGCTCGACCACCTGCTCCGCCTTCGGGTCGCGCACCATCCTGTCGAAGCCGACGAGCTTGCGGCGCTTCTCGACCTCAGGGTCGATGGTCGCCATCATCCGGCGATCGTTTTCCGTCGGGTTGACGACCCTGTCATAGAAGCCGTCGATCTTGACGTTCATGTCCTGGTCGCGCAGGCTCGCGAGCGCGCCGACGATGTACATCGCCGCCGACGGATAGACGGACGCAAAGCCCGAGTGCTGGTCGAAGTCGAGCATCTTGACGCGCAGGTTCACGTAGAGAAGTCCGCGACACCCGAACTGCAGGGTCGGCCGGCCCGCGTCGTCGAACGACGAGCCCGACTCCCAGAGGCAGCCGTCCGCCTTCAGCTTGTCGGCGTGGACGTGCGCGATCTTCTCGAACGTCTTCGAGCCGATCTCCTCCTCGCCTTCGATGAGGAATCGGAGAGTGACCGGAATGTCGCCGAGCTGCTTCAGCGTCTCCAGTGCATGGATGCGCGCCATGACGTCTGCCTTGTCGTCGGCGATGCCTCTCGCGACGATGCGACCGTCTTCCTCCGCGGGTTCGAATGGAGGCGACGTCCACAGGTCGATCGGATCGACCGGCTGGACGTCGTAGTGCTCGTAGAGGAGGAGCTTGCGCCGCCCGGTGCCCTTCACCTCCGCATACAGCGCGGGCATGCCGCCCGCTTCGAGCGTCTCGACTCGATCGGTGAACTTCGCCAGGCGGTCGGCCAGCCAATCGCGTGCAGGCTGCACGGCGTCAAGGCCGTGGTTGGAGATGCTTGGAAACGAGCAAAGCTCTTTCAGCTCGTCGACAAAGCGACGGGTGTTCTTTTCGACGTACGCGTCCACCGCGCTGGTTGAGATCACAGCCCCATCGTAACCTTCCAGAGTGTGCCGACCCCGTGGGCCGCGATGGATTCGCGAGGATCGACGGCCGGAGCCAAGGAAAGGGTGGCGCGTCGAGGAGCGCACCCGTTGGTGCGTGACGAGGAGGCGCCGGGCCCCATGACGCCGGCTTCAGCGCCGCAGGCGCCCGGCCGTCGAGACCGCGAAGCCGCGCGGACCGTCGGGGGCGGGACGCTCTAAGTGAGGCACGAGGGGAGCGAATTTCACTTCTCGCCGCGGCCCAACCGGGCGTCCGAGATCCGCTGGCGCCCCTGGTCGCAAGAGGCTTTCGACGAAGCGCGCAGGACCGGGCGGCCCATCCTTCTCTCCATCTCCGCGGTCTGGTGCCACTGGTGCCACGTGATGGACGAGACCAGTTACTCGCACCCGGGCGTCATCGAGCTGATCAACAACGACTTCGTGCCGGTGCGCGTCGACAACGACGTCCGCCCAGACATCAACCAGCGCTACAACATGGGCGGCTGGCCGACGACCGCTTTTCTGACGTCGTCCGGCGACATCCTCACCGGCGCGACCTACCTGCCGCCGGACCAGATGGCGAGCGCGCTCGCGCAGATCGCGACCTACTACCGCAACAACCAGACCGAGATCGCCACGCGTGCGCTCGAGGCGCGCAAGCGGGCCGCCGCGGGCGTGGCGCGCGGCGCGGGCGAACTGCGGCCGGGCCTCGTCGACGAGATCCTCGACGCCGTCAAGAACGCGTACGACGCGGAGTTCGGCGGCTTCGGCGGCGCTCCCAAATTTCCTCAGACTGACGCCCTGCTCCTCCTAGTGGAGCAGTCCGTGCTTCGCAACGACGACGAGCTCCAGCGGATGGCTGTGCACACGCTGGAGGAAATGACGGGCGGCGGGACCTACGACCACGTCGAAGGCGGGTTCTTTCGCTACTCGACCACGCAGGATTGGAGCGTTCCTCATTTCGAGAAGATGCTCGAGGACCACGCGGGCCTCGTGCAGGCGCTCGCACTCGCGGGGATGAGCGAGCAGCTGGAGAAGACGGTCGGCTATCTCGACCGCGTGCTTCGCGACCCGAAGAGCGGCCTCTTCGCCGGCAGCCAGGACGCAGACGAGCACTACTACTCGCTTGACGCTGAGGAACGCAGGACGGCGGCTGCGCCATACGTCGACCGGCGCGTCTACACGGCCTGGAACGCGGCCATGGCGATCGCGTACATGGACGCCGGCCTGGATGGCGAAAGGACGCTCGACTCGCTGTTCGAGCGCTTCTACAAGAAGGGCGAGGGAATGACACATACCGAGGGTGTCGGCGGCCAGCTCGGCGATCAGGTGTGGTCGCTGTGGGCGGCGGTCCGCTCGCACCGCATGGACATGGCGCTCGACCTCGCCTCGCTTCTCGAAGAGCGCTACGCGGACCGCGAGCTCGGTGGTTACCTGGACCACGCCGGAGGCGATGAGCTCGGTCGGTTGGGCGAGCGCATCAAACCGCTTGCCGAGAACTCGGTCGCGGCGATGGCCCTCATCGAGCTGGACACGCTCGTCGGCGACCCGCAGGCGCCGTACCGCGATCGCGCACGACGAGCGCTCGAGTCCGTGGCCGCGCTTCCACGCTCGTACGGACTCATGGCGGCGGTCTTCGCTCGCGCCCTCGACCGGCTGCCTCACGCGCTGAAGATCACGACGCGGAATCGGGAGCTTGCCGGCGCCGCCCGGGCCGCGCATCCCTACGCCGTGATCGACACGACTGGGGACGACCGCGCGGTCGTGTGTGTCGGAACCATATGCTTGGCGCCGGTGTCGACTCCGCACGCTGTCAAAGAAGCGATCAAAGAAGCCTCCAAAGAAATCGATAGATCACGTGCCTGAAAGTCGGGGCCATTTCTCGCGGCGCGTCAACCGCGCACTAGACGACCCCAGCCTCCAGAAGGCATTGGTCGGCGCCATGACCGGCCTTCGCGGACGGCGCAACGCCGCCTTCGCGTCCTTCGACTTCGAGCAGGGCCGTGAGGACCTGAAGCGCCGCCGCCAGGCCAACCTCGACCGCCTCCCCGAGCTGCTCGAACAGTTCGCGGAGCGATTGGCCGCCGTCGGTGGCGTGGTCCACATCGCGCGGAATGCGGCCGAGGCGCGCGAGATCATCGGCGGGATCTGCTCGGAGGCGGCGAAGGACCTGCCCGCCGGCAAGCAGATGATCGTGACCAAGAGCAAGTCCATGGCCAGCGAGGAAATCGGCCTGAACGAGCACCTCGAGTCCATGGGGATGGAGGTCGTGGAGACCGACCTCGGCGAGCGCATGGTTCAGCTGACGCACACGCACCCCTCGCACCTCATCGCGCCGGCGATCCATCTGACGAAGGAGGATGCGGCGAGGGTCTTCGGCACCGAGCCCACGGTGCAGGCGATCCAGCAGCACGCGCGCGATTCGCTGCGCCAGAAGTTCATCGAGGCGACCGTTGGCGTGTCGGGAGCGAACATGGCCATCGCCGAGACCGGGACGATCGTCCTCGTCACCAACGAAGGCAACGCCGACCTGACGACGACGCTGCCACCGGTGCACATCGCGCTCTTTGGCATCGACAAGCTGGTGGCTTCACTCGACGACGCGGTCGCGGTCCTGCGGATGCTGCCGCGCAGCGGGACGGGCCAGATCATGAGCAGCTACGTCAACTGGATCACCGGTCCGTCGCGATCCGCCGACATCGAGCAGTCGCTGACCATCGGCGTTCACGGGCCGCGCGAGATGCACTGCGTGATCCTCGACAACGGCCGCGAGGAGATGCTCGGGGACGCGATGTTCCGCGACACGCTCACCTGCATCCGCTGCGGCGCGTGCTCCAACGCGTGCCCACCATTCATGGCGGTCGGAGGCCATCAGTTCGGCGGTCACATCTACAACGGGCCGATCGGGCTCGTGCTCACGCCGTTCCACCACGGCATCGAAGACGCCGACCTCGCGAACACCCTGTGCGCTCAGTGCAACGCGTGCCAGGAGATCTGCCCCGTCGGCATCCCGCTGCCGCGCCTGATCCTCGAGCACCGGCGCCAGGGTCGGAAGTCGCTGCGCAAGCAGGCGGTGCTTGGCATGTGGAAGCGGCCGCGGCTTGCGGACACGCTGATGCGCACGGCCGCGCCGTTCAGCGGGTTGGTGCCCGGCGCGCCGAAGCTTGCCGGCACGCCCTACCGCGATCGGGTGCGCCCGCACAAGGTCGACGGCGAGCCGCTGACCATCTTCGCCTCCTGCCTGGGCGACCGCGCATGGCCTGGCGCCGTCGTCGCGCTGGAACGGATAGCGACCACCGCCGGCTTCGACGTTGGATTTCCCAAGGACCAGTGGTGCTGCGGCCTCGTTGCGGCCAATGCGGGCGATTTCAAGACCGCCGACAAATTGACGACAGCCCTTTCCGCGAGCCTTCGGAACTCCAAGGGTCTGATCGTGACACCGTCGGCGTCATGCTTCGGCGCTTTCACCATGGACGCGCTCGAGTGGGGCCCGACGCCGCCCGACGAAGCGGTACGCGATCGAATGCGCGACTCGACCCGCTTCGTCCTCCAGCTCCTGGAGGCCAATCCCGACCTGGTGGACGGCGAACGGATGAGCCTCAAGATCGCCTACCACGACTCGTGCCAGACGCTTCGCCAGCTGGGCCTCAAAGACGAGCCCCGCCGGGTGCTGGAGCTCGCCGGCTACGAGGTGGTCGACCTTCCCGACATCGCCAACTGCTGCGGGTTCGGCGGGAGCTTCAGCCTCGAGTGGCCGCGCGTGGCGGACCGGCTGGCGGAGTGGAAGCTCGACGCGATCGCCAAGACGGGGTGCGCGGTGGTCGCCTCCGACAACCCGGGCTGCCTGATGCACATCGCGGCGGCGGCCCGTAAGCGCGGTCTCGACCTCCGCGTCGCTCACGTCCTCGAGTTAGTGGCGGAGCGATTGGCGTAACGTCGCTTAGGCTTAAGGCGCCGTGAAGATCACCCTGGCCTCGGCGCCGGCAACCGAGCTGGAGGTCGACGCCCTGGCGATCCCCATCGCCACCGGTCAGCAGCTCGGCGCGGCCGCCCAGGAGCTCAACGTGGCCATGGGCGGCGTGCTCGGCGAGATGGTGACGAACGCCGAGTTTCGCGGCCGCATCCATGAGGTCCTCCCCATGCCGGCGCAGGGCCGGATCAGACCGCGGCGCGTGATCCTCTACGGGCTCGGCGCTCTGCACGACCTCGACGGACAGCGCCTGCGTTCGGCGCACCACGAGCTCGTCCGCGCCTCGCGCACGTGGGGCTACAAACGACTCGCGATCATGGGCGTCGAGCCGCTGGGACCCGATTCATTGAAGGCGGTGGTCGAGGGCAGCGTGCTCGGCACTTTCGAGCGCCGCTCGCGCCAGACGGGCCAGGCGCCGGAGCGCCGCGAGATCCAGGAGATCGTGCTGGTCGGATTCGGCGCCGGCCGCGAGGCCGAGGTGATCGCCGCGCAGGAGAACGGCGAGGCGACCAACCGGGCGAGAGAGTGGCAGAACGCTCCGGGCAACGAGCTCACGCCCGACGCGCTCGCGCAGGAAGCCACTCGCATCGCCCAACGCCACAACCTCGAGGTCGAGGTGCTTGGTCCGGCCGAGCTCAAGAGCGGCGGCTACAACCTTCTCCTCGGCGTCGGCGGCGGCTCAGCCCGCCCGCCGCGCATGATCCGCGTCCGCTACCACGGCAACCATCAACAGGGCGCGGCCGACAGTACGGTGCTCGCACTCATCGGCAAGGGCATCACGTTCGACAGCGGCGGCATCTCGCTCAAGGAGCCCGAGCACATGAGCCGCATGAAGGACGACATGTCCGGCGCGGCGGCGGTGCTGTCCGCGATCGACGTGATCGCTTCCCGAAAGCTCCCGCTCGACGTGATGGCCGTGGTCGCCGCCGCCGAGAACATGCCCGGTCCGACCGCGCAACGACCAGGTGACGTGGTGGTCAGCGCCGACGGCAAGACGGTGGAGATCCTGAACACGGACGCCGAAGGCCGGCTCGTCCTCGCCGACGCGCTGACCCACGCTCTACGCAACGGCGCCACTCACCTGATCGACCTTGCGACGCTCACCGGCGCCGCGACCGTCGCGATCGGCCACGCCGCCAGCGCCGCGGTGAGCAACGACGACGAGTTCTGGCGCCTGGTCGAGCAAGCCTCGCGCGAGGCGGGTGACCGCGTGTGGCGGCTGCCGATCTACGCCGACTACCGAGTCCTGCTGAGCAGCAACATCGCCGACATCCGCAACTCCGAGTACGGCGAGGCCGGAACGATCATGGGCGGCATGTTCATCGCCGAGTTCGCGGGCGGCAAGCCGTGGGCGCACATCGACATCGCCGCGTCCGCCTGGAACACCAACCTCGAGCTGACCACCGTGCTCCGGGGCCCCAGCGGCGCGGGCACCCGGCTGTGCATCGAGCTCGCGGAAATGATGTCCCGCAAAGCGACCGACTCCTGGCCGCCTGCCACTTCGGAACGAGTGACAAGGGCCGGGCGTTAGTAGTAAGAAGTGGCCATCCTCGAGACGATCCACTCCCCGGCCGACCTGAAGGCGCTCACCCAGATCCAGCTCAACGAGCTCGCGGGCGAAGTGCGTGCGTTCCTGGTCGAGCAGACCTCGCGGACCGGCGGACACCTGTCGCCGAACCTGGGGGTCGTCGAGCTGACCTTCGCGCTCCATCGGGTGTTCAGCAGCCCCAAGGACGCGATCGTGTGGGACACCGGCCACCAGGCATACGTGCACAAGCTCGTAACCGGCCGGGCCGCCCAGTTCGCCAGCCTGCGGCAGGCGGACGGCATGTCGGGCTATCCCTCGCGCAAGGAGTCCGAGCACGACCTGGTCGAGAACAGCCATGCCTCCACATCGCTCAGCTACGCGCTCGGCATCGCCGAGGCCCGCCTGCGGAAGAAGATCGGCGGGTACGTGGTCGCGGTCATCGGCGACGGTGCCCTCACCGGCGGCATGGCCTATGAGGCGCTGAACCAGATCGCGCATCTGCATCCGCCGAACCTGATCATCATCCTCAACGACAACGGGCGCTCCTACGCGCCGACCGTCGGCGGCCTGGCCCGCCATCTCGCCCAGCTTCGGGTCGACCCGCGCTACGAGCGGATCAAGGACGACATCTCACGTCTCCTCCGCGACCTTCCTCTCGTCGGGTCGACCGCCGACCAGGCCGCCTACCGCGTCAAGGAAGGCTTGAAGCAGCTGCTCCAGCCCTCGACCATGTTCGAGAGCCTCGGCATCAAGTACGCGGGCCTGGTCGACGGCCATGACGAGCCTGCGCTGGAGGAGGTACTGCAGCGCTCGAAGAAGCTGCACGAGCCGGTGGTGGTTCACGTCGTCACCGAGAAGGGACACGGCTACGGCCCCGCCGTCGACGACGACGTCGACAAGCTGCACGGCGTCAGTGCCTTCGACCCATTGACCGGCCGGCCGCGCCGGACCGAGATGAAGTACACGGACGTGTTCGGCGACGCGATCATGACCGCGGCGACGACCCACCCGGACATGTGCGCCATCACCGCGGCGATGGCATCGTCGACGGGCTTGCTGAACTTTGCGAAGGAATTTCCCGACCGGTTCTTCGACGTCGGGATCTGCGAGCAGCACGCGGTCACTTTTGCGGCAGGCCTTGCGCTGGCGGGCATGCACCCGGTCGTCTGCATCTATTCGACCTTCCTTGCGCGCGCCTTCGACCAGACAATCATGGACGTGGCGCTGCACAAGCTGCCGGTGACCTTCATCATCGACCGGGCCGGTGTGACCGGCCCCGACGGCGCCAGCCACCACGGCATCTTCGACCTCTCGTACCTGCGCTTGATCCCGAACCTGAAGATCGCCGCGCCCCGCGACGCGACCGAGCTGTGCGCGCTGCTGGAGACCGCGCTCGCGACCGACGGTCCGGTGGCGATCCGCTTCCCAAGCAGCGCTATCCCAGCCGTTCCGGACCTTCCGGTCGAGCCGCTGCCCGTAGGTCGCTGGGAAGAGCTGCGCAAGGGCGGCGACGCGGTCATCTTCGCGGTCGGACGCATGGTCGAGGTCGCGGTTGAAGCGGCCGAACGTCTGGAGGTCCAGGGCGTGGTCTGCGCGGTCGTGAACGCGCGCTGGGTCAAGCCCGTCGATCCGCGGATCGTCGACTGGGCGCGGTCGCACCCGGCGGTCATCACCGTCGAGGACAACGTCGGCACCGGCGGGTTCGGCGGCGCGGTGCTCGAGGCGCTGGCGCCGCACGGGCTTGCCGGCCGGGTACGCACGCTGGCGTTGCCCGATGCCTTCCTTCCCCAGGGCAAGGCGGCCGACATCCTCCGCGAGCATGGGCTTGATGCGGCGGGCGTCGCGGCGGCCGTCTACCAGGCGGTTCGCGGTCCCGCCGTCAAAGAGAAGGCGACAGACTAAGCTTCCTCCCCAATGCAGGTACGCCAGGACGTCGTCGACATCCTCTCCGGTTTTGCGCTGTTCGCCGACCTCTCCACGCCCGAGCTCGAGAACATCGTCCAGACATTCGGCGAGGTTTATTTCGCCGAGGGCGAGCGGGTCATCCGGCAGGGCCTTACGGCCACCGGTTTCTACGTGATCGTCGAGGGGGGCGCCATCATCAGCGTGGGAGGCAAGGAGCGCGCCAGCCTGCGGCCGGGCGACTTCTTCGGAGAGATCTCGTGCCTGCTCGGCGAGCCGCCGACGGCGGACATCATCGCCAGGCAGGCGCTGCGGTGCCTGGTGCTGCCTCCGGCGGCGGTCGAGGAGTTCCTCGTCGCCAACCCGCACGTCATGTACCGCGTGCTCCAGGGGGAGGCGCGCAAGCTTCGAACCACGACTCGGTGGCTGGGCTGACGGACCGTCCGTTCCCGCCGGGCCGGTACGAGCTAGTGGTCGTCGGCAGCGGGCCTGGCGCGCTGCAGCTCACGTACTCGCTGCGCCGTCTCGGCATCGACCACGCGGTCATCTCCAGAGACGATTCGCCCGGCGGGATGTTCCGGAAGTGGCCGATCTTCCAGCGCATGCTCAGCTGGACCAAGCCCTACGCGGACCAGGAGCGAGGCACGTCCGCCTACCAGCGTTACGACTGGAACAGCTTGCTTGGAGATGACGAGGAGACCCGGGCGATCATGCCGTCTGTGATGGACGGGACCTCGTACTTCCCGTCACGACCGGAGATGGAACGAGGGTTGGTGACCTTCGCCGAGCGCGCGAAGCTCCAGGTGCGCTACGGGTGCGAGTGGCTGTCGACCAAACGGCTCGACGACGGCGAGTTCGCGCTCGAGACGTCGGACGGTGAGTACCGCGCTCGCACCGTCGTGTTCGCGGTCGGAGTCGCCCAGCCCTGGCGGCCCAAGGTCCTCAACCTCGAGGGGGTGCAGGAATACGGTCAGCTGCGCCCGATCGAGACCTATCGCGACCGCCGCGTGTTCATCGTCGGCAAACAGAACTCGGGCTTCGAGATCGCGACCGGACTCCTGCCGTGGGCGCGCCAGATCGTCCTCTCCTCGCCGAGCCCGGCTCAGCTGTCCGTGCAGACTCACTCGCTCGTCGGCGTGCGCGCCCGATACGTCCAGCCGTACGAGGACTGGGCGCTGGCGGGCGGCGTGGTCATCCTCGACGCTTCGATCGAGAGCGTCGAGCGGGATGGGCCCGTGTTTCACGTCACGACGAAAAGCGCACACGAGGACCGCCCGCGTCATTTCGCGGTCGACGACGTCATCGCGGCAACGGGCTTCACCTGCCCGCTGCGTGACCTCGCCGACATCGGGGTGGCGACGTTCGGCCAGAGCCGCCTGCCCGCGCAGACTCCGTTCTGGGAGAGCGCGACGGTGCCCGGAATCTACTTCGCGGGGACGATCAACCAGGGCGCGCAGGGGCTGCGCAAGCACGGGATCCCGAGCAACTCGGGTGCCGTGCAGGGCTATCGCTACAACGCCCGATGCCTGGCGCGGCACATCGCCGAGAAGAGATTCGGCGCGGTGCCGATGAGAACACCCATGGGCGCGGACGAGGTAATTCCATTCCTGCTCGCCGAGGCCAGCCGTGGCCCGGAGCTCTGGAACCAGCGTTCATACCTCGCCCAGGTCGTGAGCTTCCGTGACGGAGAGATCTTTCGCGAAGGCATCCAGCCGCTCGCGCATTTCGTCGACGACGAGCACGGCCCCGATGCCGTGGCGATCACGCTCGAGTCGAACGGTCACGACGACCCGTATCCGACGGCTTACGTGCGCAGGCGCGGCCAGACGCTGCGCGAGCGCTCGCTGGCGCCGGATCCACTGCTCGACTTCGAGGGCCCCTCGTACCAGCGCGAGCTCGGCGCCGCGCTCGAGCCACTCCTCGACCCCAACCTGACGCGCGTAGCGACATGACCCTGCCGACCGGCACCGTCACCTTCCTCTTCACCGACATAGAAGGCTCGACACGCCTCATGCAGGAGGTGGGCGACCGCTACGTCAAGGCACAGACCGACCATCACGCGATACTCCGCGCGGCATTCACCGGCAGCCGCGGGCGCGAGCTCCGCACCGAAGGCGACTCTTTCTTCGCCGTCTTCGAAAGCGCGGTCGACGCGTGCCATGCGGCGGCGACTGCCCAGACCGACCTCGCCACTAACGAGTGGCCGGAAGGCGTGACCATCCGCGTCCGGATCGGGCTGCACACCGGCGAGGCTCCGCTCGTCGGCAACGAGTACATCGGTCTGGACGTGCACCATGCCGCACGGGTCGCGGCGTCCGCGCACGGCGGCCAGGTCGTCATATCGGAGGCGACACGTGCGCTGGTCGATGAGCACCTGGACGACGGAGTCACGCTGCGCGACCTCGGCATGCACCGTCTCAAGGATCTGGCGCGACCTGAGCGCCTGTACCAGCTCGTGATACCCGGCGTTCGCGATGCCTTCCCGCCGCTGCGCACGCTCGACTCGACTCCGAACAACCTCCCGACTCAGCTGACGAGCTTCATCGGTCGTGAGGAAGACGTGATCGAGGCGCGGCGGCTGCTGTCGGGCACGCGTCTGCTCACGCTGACCGGTCCGGGCGGCATCGGCAAGACGCGATTGAGCCTGCAGCTCGCCGCCGACGTGATCCACGACTTCCCGGGCGGTGTGTTCTTCGTCCCACTTTCGGCAGTGACCGACCCTACGGTCATCCCAGCCGTCATCGTCAACATGCTCGGAGTCGGGGTCGCGGGCAATCGCATGCCGCTCGATGTCGTAAACGACTACCTCCATGACCGCAAGGCGCTGCTCGTCCTCGACAACTACGAGCAGCTGCTTCCGGACGGGGCGGGCGTGGTGTCGGAGCTGCTGCACGCGAGCCCCGGCATCAAGGCAGTCGTCAGCAGCCGGGCAGTGCTGCGCGTCTATGGCGAGCAGGAGATGCCTGTCCGCCCTTTGCGCCTACCTGATCCAAGAGCCCTGCCGCCGCTGGCGGCTCTGTCCCAGTTCGAAGCCGTTCAGCTTTTCATCGAGCGCGCCGTATCGGTCAAACCGGACTTCCAGGTCACGAACGACAACGCTGCCGCGGTCGCCGGCATATGCGAGCGCGTCGATGGCTTGCCCCTCGCGATCGAGCTTGCCGCCGCGCGCGTGAAGCTTTTCGCGCCAAAGGCCCTCCTTGCGCGGCTCGACAAGAGCCTGCAGCAGGTCCTCGCCGGCGGCGCGCGTGACCTGCCCGGGCGGCAGCAGACCCTGGCGGGCGCGATCGCCTGGAGCTACGACCTCCTGGACGAGCCGCACCGCCGGCTCTTCCGCCGCTTCTCGGTGTTCGCGCGCGGCGCAAGCCTGGAGCAGATCGAAGCGGTCTGCGGCTCGGACGACCTGGGGATCGACGTGCTCACCGGCCTCGACGAGCTCGCCGACCAGAGCCTTCTGCGGCGCATGCCGGACTTCGAGGAACCGCGTCTGCTGATGCTCCAGGTCGTGCGCGAATACGCGGGGGAGCGATTGCGTGAAAGCGGCGAGGAACAAGCCATCAGAGACAGGCACGCGGCCGCGTTTCAGGCTCTGGCCGAAGCCGCGTCGCCCAACCTGTTCGGCGCCGAGCGCAAGGACTGGCTCGACCGCCTCGAGCGCGACCACGACAACTTCCGCGCCGCCTTCGACTGGGCGGCCGCAACTGGCGACGCGTCGCGAGCGATGTGCCTGGGCGCAGCCTTCTGGCGCTTCTGGCAGATGCGCGGCCAGCTGCGCGAGGGTCGCGCGCGCATGGAAGCGATCCTCGCGATGTCGACGGCGCCGACCCAGGAGAGGGCCCGCGCACTCGAGGCCGCGGCCGGCATCGCCTACTGGCAGGCCGACATGGAGGCTTCGCAGCGCTGGTACGACGAAAACATCGTCCTGGTTCGGGCAACAGGCGACAAAGCCAAGCTCGCGGACGCCCTCTACAACTCGAGCTTCCCACGGTTGGTCGGACGGACCGACCTGGTCAGTGCGCTCGAGATGGTCCAGGAGGCGAACGCCATCTTCAAGGAGCTGGGCGACGCCGCGGGCGCGGCACGCAGCGGGTGGGCCATCGGCAACGCGCTTTACTTCCAGGAGCGCAATGCCGAAGCCGCGGTGGCGCTCGACGAAGCCATCGAGCTCAACCGGAAGGTGGACAACAGGTTTGGACACGGATGGGCTCTGCACACGAGGTGCCTGGCTGCGCTGAAGCTCGGCGACGTGACCAGGGCACATGATTGCGCCAGGCAGGGTCTGGAGATCTTCGCCGAGGCGAACGACATAAGCGGGATCACGATCTTCCTGGACGACGTCGCGTCCGTGGCGGAGTACGAGCGCGACAAAACGGCGGCGCTAAGGCTGGCCGCGGCTGCCCTCGCGAGCCGCAACAAGACGGGCACAGATCTCGCCGGCAACGCGGGCCTCAACGACGGCCGTGATTGGCATGAGTCGGTGACAACGCCCGAGGAGGAAGTCGCGTGGACCGAAGGCGCAGGTATGTCGCTGCAGGACGCCACCACCTTCGCGCAGGGCTGGCTGGCTTAGAGCTTCTTTCTCCCGCCGAAGCCCTCGCCGACCCGGTGCCAGTGCTCGACCCGCTCCTCGCCCAGCTTCCAGCACAGCTCCACCAGCTCGCCGTCCCGATACGACGGGAAATCGATCAATCCCTCGAGCGGGCCCTTGAGCTGGATGCCCATGGCGTTGAGACTTAGCACCGCCTTGAGCAGCTCCTCCTCGGCGCCCTGGACCGCGTCGCGGGCCTGCTGCTCGCGCTCGTGGTCCGAGCCGTTGGCGCTCGGCCGCTGGGCGCTGTACTCCGCCATCCGCAGCTGCTCCTCGAGGTCAGGACGGAGAGCTGACAGCTCTGCGATCTGAGCGACGATCGGACGCACGCGAGGAAGCTCGCGATTTGCCTCGTCGACGGTGTACGTCCGGAGCCGCTGCACGGGTCAACGATACTTCGTTCGATGGACGGCGCATCCATGCGAGCCCGCCTGTTTGAAGCGCGGGTTGGCCGCCTGGCAACAGCCGGAACGGACGGCCGGCCGCACGTCGTTCCGATCACCTTCGCTTTCGACGGGGAGTCCCTTTTTTTCGCGGTCGATGCCAAGCCCAAGCGCACCACCGACCTCAAACGCCTGCGCAACATCGCGGCCAACCCCGCCGTTTCGGTGCTGGTCGACCATTACGAGGACGACTGGACCCGTCTGTGGTGGGTGCGCGTCGACGGGACGGCGCGAATCGTCGAAGACACCGCGCCGGCGCTCGAGGTGCTCGCGCGCAAATACGAGCAGTACCGAAGGACGAGGCCGCCAGGCCCGGTCGTCGCCATCTCGATCGACAGGATGACCGGCTGGGCGGCAGCCGACAATCCAGCCTGTTAAGGGATCCGGATCACGCGGTCGAAGCTGCCGTAGCCGTAGTAGCTGACACGCAGCACGTAGTCGCCACCTCCGCCCGTACGAAACCCGAGGGCGTGGTAGCTGTACGGAGCCCCGGACGCCGCGCTGTTGCCGTTGATCACCTGCCCTGAAGGATCGAGCACGAGCACGATGAGGGCCGGGCCGCCCTTACCGCCATCCGGCACAATCCGGCCGAGGTCCTCGGGCGAGACTCCAGTCACCTCGAAGTCGACCTGAATGGTCGCCGGTGTGTAGCTCGCAGATGTGAAGTGAAAGTGGGCCGGACCGAGCTGACCGTCAGCCGGCGCGGGGAGCGGCTTCGCGACATCGACCCCGATCGTGGCCGTCACCGCCCAGAGCCCGTTGACGAACGCGCCTGGGACGGTCTGCAGCTGGGACACCCGCAGCGTGATCCTGGCGCCCGTGTACTGATCGGGCCACGCCAGCGGCTCGAACTCGACGGACGAATCTCCGGTCCGCGTGTCGGCGACGCCGCCATTGGGCTCATAAGAGCGCCCGAATTGGTCCGTAAGGCTCGCCCGAAACGGAAAGACCGCGACCGGTTCGGCGTGCAGCAGAAGCACCGTCCTCGTCGAGTCGGCGTAAACGCCTTCCAACCGAATGCTGTAGCCGGAGGAGCTTGCCTCGGAGTCGACGTAGGTGATTCGATCGCGGGCTCCGACCAGGCCGGCCCACTGCAGGATGTCGCCGCCCCACGGCGCCTTCGAAGCAACCGCGGTGTCCGCGGCCGGGACGAAGTAGGCGACGAGCGCGACCAGCACGATGACTCCGACCAGGCTCAGGCCGACTCGCGGCCACACCGGCCGGACCCGTCCCGGCGACGCCGAGAGCACGTGGGCCGACACGCGACCCGCGTCCGGAGCATCGGCGGCAAGGCTCTCCAGCCTCTTTTCGAGTAGCTCTGTCGTCATCGCGGTGTCTCCTCCATGCGCGCCCGCAGGCGGGCGAGGGCGCGGCGAATCGCCTTTCCGGCGGCCTCCGATTGCATTCCCATCACCCGCCCTACCTCACCGGCGTCGAGGCCCGCGCCGTAGCGCAGCGCCACCAGCGTCCGGTCACGGAGCGGAAGCGTCGCCAGCATCCGGCGAAGCTCACCGTCGCGGATGCGGGCGAGCGCGACGTCTTCGACCGACTGGGACTCGCGCGGCGTCATGATGCCGGCGCGGATGACTAGGTCGCTCCAGCGCCTCCGCCGCCCGGCGGCGTCCCTTGCCGCATTGGCGACGATCCGCCACAACCAGCCCGAGACGGATCCTCGCGAGGGATCGAAGCCGGGCAGGCCGCGCACGGCCTTCAGCAAGGCCTCCTGCGCGAGGTCCTCCGCGTCGGCCGGGCTCCGGGACATCAGCGCGGCGAAGCGGCAGACATCGGCCGCGTAAAGCCGGCACAGCTCGTCGGCGGTCGGCGCCCGGTCGGCGATCGCGGTCAGCGTGGCCACCATCCTGAGCCCAAGTACCGCCGGACGACGCGAAAGCGGACATGATGGAACTTGACAAGATGCGACGTCTTGTCTAGTCTCGAATCAGAGTGGACGTCAGCGGCCGGATCCTCGATCGCGCGCACCAGGTGCTCGCCCGCGGCGGCAAGCCCACCGTCAGCGAATTCGCGGCCGCGGCAGGAGTCTCCCGGGCCAGCTTCTACCGCCACTTCAAGTCGAGAGAGGCCCTGCTCCAGGCGCTCGCCGTTTCCCCTGAGCCCGACGCCCGCGAGCGGATCCTCACGGCCGCGGTGGAGTTGGTAGGGGAAAAGGGACTTGCGAGCCTGTCGATGGATGAGCTCGCCGACCGCGCCGGCGTATCCCGCGCCACGGTCTATCGCCTCTTCCCCGGCAAGTCCCCGCTCCTTGCCGCGCTCATCGAGGGCTACTCACCGCTCGAGCCCGTCCTGCACGTGCTGACCGCGCGCGGGGAAGAACCGCCCGAGGTCCTGGTGCCCGAGGTCGCGCGCGCCGCCTACCGCGCGAGCGTGGGCCGCGTCGGGTTGATTCGCGCGCTGTTCTTCGAAATCAGCGGGCTCTCCGCCGAGACCGAGGCCGTGGCCGCGGAGGCGATCAACAGGGTGGTCGGCCGGCTCGTGATGTACGTGATGGCGCAGATGGGGGCGGGCCGGCTCCGCCGCATGCATCCTCTGCTCGCGCTCCAGTCGCTCGTCGGCCCGGTCCTGTTCCACATAATCACGCGCCCGCTGGCGGAGAAGGTCCTGAGTCTTGACGTCGAGGGCGAGGCTGCCGTGACGCAGCTCGCCGAAGCATGGCTGCGCGCCATGTCACCAGAGGAGGAAGGAAGTTGAGTGAGACCTACGCGGTCAACGTCGACGACGTCTCGAAGTCGTTCGGATCCTTCAAGGCCCTGAACGGCGTCACGCTGCGCGTGCGCCAGGGTGAGATCTACGGCCTGCTCGGCCCGAACGGCGCGGGCAAGACGACGCTGATACGCGCGATCTGCGGCCTGGTCGAGGCAAACGACGGATCGGTCACCGTGCTCGGTCAGCGGATGCCGAACGTCGCGGTGCTGCGCCACATCGGGTACATGACCCAGCAGGCGGCGCTATACCCAGGGCTGTCGGTCGAGGAGAACGTCGCGTTCTTCGCGGCGATCAACAGCGCCGAAGCCGGGGTGAAGGCGGCGCTCGAGCTGGTGCATCTCTACGACCGCCGGAAATCGGTCGTGTCGACGCTGAGCGGCGGCATGCGCCAGCGCTGCTCGCTCGCATGCGCGCTCGTGCACCGGCCCGACCTCTTGCTGCTCGACGAGCCGACCGTCGGCATCGACCCACAGCTCCGCGTGCAGTTCTGGGACTACTTCCGGCAGATGGCCGCGGACGGCACGACGCTGATCGTGTCGAGCCACGTGATGGACGAGGCCGACCGCTGCCAGCGCCTGGGCCTGATCCAGTACGGGCGGCTGCTGGCGGAAGGCTCACCCGCCGACATCCGCGCGCAGGGAGGGTCGCCGAACCTGGAAGAAGCGTTTCTCAACCTCGCGGGAAGGAGGGAGTCGTGAGCGGCCGCCGCGTCGGCGCGATCACTCGACGCTTGCTGCAGGGATTCCGCCGCGACCGCCGCACGCTTGCGCTGCTCTTCGTCGCGCCGATCGTCATCCTCGCGTTGCTCGGCTACCTGCTGCGCGGGTCGTCGACCGCGCCCAACGTCGGCATCGCCAACGAGGACACCGGCCCGCTCGGTGCCGTTGTCGCAGGCTCGCTGCACCAGTCGAGCCACATCGACGCGACCGACATCGACGCATCCGCCGGCGACTCGAAGCTCAAAGACGGCTCCCTCGTCGCGTACATCGTGCTTCCCGCGAACTTCAGCCAGCAGGCGCAGGCGGGAACGATCGCACCCGAGGTCCATCTCGAAGGATCCCAGCCGGGCCAGGACTCGCCGGTGCTGCAGGCGCTCCAGCAGTCGCTGATCTCGATCGCGGGGCAGGGCAACAACATTCACTTCGCGCCGAACATCCACTACCTCTACGGCGGACCGAACTTCGACACGCTCGACTACTTCGGCGCGGCGTTCATCGGCCTCGTCGTCTTCTTTCTCGTGTTCGTGATCACGATCGTCGCGTTCCTCAACGAGCGCACGCAAGGCACGCTCGAGCGCCTCATGGCGAGCCCTCTGCGCCGCGGCGAGATCGTGGTCGGTTACATGCTCGGATTCACGGTGCTCGCGGTGATCCAGTCGATTGAGGTCCTCGTCTTCTCGCTCGCCGTGCTGCGGATCCACAACGAGGGCAACGTCTTTCTGATCTTCGGCATGGAGGCGCTGATGGCCATCGCTGCCGTCAACCTCGGAATCTTCCTCAGCATGTTCGCGCGGTCGGAGTTCCAGGCGGTGCAGTTCATCCCGCTCGTCATCGTGCCGCAGGTGCTGCTGTCCGGTGTCATCTTCCCGGTCTCGTCGGAGCCGGGACCCCTGCAGTGGTTGTCCAACGTGCTTCCCCTGACTTACGCGGTGAACGGGATGCGAGACATCATGGTCAAGGGCGCGGACCTCACGTGGTCCTCCTTACAAGTCGATGTGGCGGTCGTAGCAGGCTTCTTCCTGTTGTTCCTGGTCGCGGGGACCGCGACCCTTCGACGGAGGGTTGCGTAGTCTGGACGCGAAATGCTGCTCGTCTGCTCGCGGAAATGCGGCGGGACGTTGTTCCGCGCCCTCTTCGCGGAGGTCGACGTGGACCGAACCGGCATTTACCAGGACCACCGCGTGACCCAGCCGGGCTATGTGTGCCTCAACTGCGGCGCGCCGGCGCTGGACCTGGGCGAGGTGCCCGCAGCCCTGGAGGAGGAGGCGCGCGAGGATGAGGCGTCGAGCATCGTCACGGCCGACGTGCTGTGCCCGGTATGCGAAACGATGGTCCAGCTCGACGCCGGCATGGAGTGCCCGAACTGCGGGTCTCCGCTCGAAGTCGGTTAGCTGAGAGCGGCCGTTCCCAAAAGCACTTCCCGCATCGCCTGCACAGCCGCCACGTCCTTCTGACGCACCGCCGCGCGCAGCGCGCGCACCGCGCGCGGGGTGTCGAGGTCGTCGGCGAGGGCGGCATTGAACTCGGCCATGAGCGCGCGGCCGGGCGCGCGCTTTGGTCGCTTCGCCCGCGCTTCGTCGGCGAGCAGCTTGCGCATCCGCTCGATGAACCTGGCCGCCCGCGTCAGGCCCGCCCACTCGAAGTTCCAGTCGCTCCGGTAGCGATGCGACACCAGGTAAAGGCGCAAGGCCGCGGCCGGAGCCCGCTGGAGCGCCTGGCTGACCTTGACCAGGTTGCCCAGGGACTTGCTCATCTTGCGGCCCTGGTACCGGACCATCCCGGTGTGCACCCAGGCCTGCGAGAAGGGCGACTTCCCGGTCAACGATTCGGACTGCGCGCGCTCTGACTCGTGGTGGCTGAAGACCAGGTCGCGGCCGCCTCCGTGGATGTCGATCTGCGGACCGAGGTAGCGCATCGCCATGACCGAGCATTCGATGTGCCATCCCGGCCTGCCGGCACCGAACTTCGACGGCCACGCCGGCTCGTCGGGGCGCGATCCACGCCAAAGGGTGAAGTCGAGGGCGTCGTGCTTCGCGCCGGGGCCGACGGTGCCGAGCAGCTCCTCCTCGCGCAGCTTGCGGAGCATCGATCGCCGGCTGCGATGCGACAGCCGGCCGAACTCCGGATACGTGCTCGTGTCGAAGTAGAGCGCGTCGGTCTTGTATGCGTGCCCCGAGGTCTGGAGCCTGGTCGCGGCGGAAACGATGCGCGGAATCTCGTCCGAGACCCGCGGCATCTTGTCCGGCGGCCGCCAGCCCAGGACGGTCATGTCGCGCACATGGACCTTCGTCTCCCGGTCGGCCAGCTCACGCCAGTCGACTCCGTCACGCCGCGCACGCTCGAACAGCGGGTCGTCGACGTCGGTGACGTTCTGCACGTACTTGACGCGCGTGCCGCCGGCTTCGAAGAACCGCACGAGCACGTCGAACATCAAGAACGTGAAGGCGTGGCCCATGTGCCCCGAGTCGTAGGGCGTCACGCCGCACACGTACAGCGTCAACGGCTTGCCCGGCCGCGGCCCGACGGCGACTTTCCGCCGGGTCAGCGTGTCGCGGACGCGCAGGCGGACCGTGGCTTGTTAGCTGTGCGGGGCGGCCAGCGTCGCGTCGGCGCGGAGCGCCTCGACCTTGTTGGTCTGTTCCCAGGGCACGCCCAGGTCGTCACGACCGAAGTGTCCGTAGGCCGCGGTCGGCCGATAGATGGGCCGCAGCAGGTCCATGCCGGCGATGATCGCGCCCGGCCTGAGGTCGAAGTGCCGCCGCACCAGCGCAAGCAGCTCCTCCTCGCTCTTGGTCGCGGTGCCGAACGTCTCGACCGCGATCGAGGTCGGATGCGCCCGACCGATCGCGTACGAGACCTGGACCTCGCACCTGTCGGCCAGCCCCGCCGCCACCAGGTTCTTGGCCACGTGTCGCGCGGCGTACGCGGCCGAGCGGTCCACCTTGCTCGGGTCCTTGCCGCTGAACGCGCCACCGCCGTGCCGGGCGACGCCGCCGTAGGTGTCGACGATGATCTTTCGCCCGGTGAGGCCGGCGTCGGCGGCCGGGCCGCCGATCACGAACGAGCCGCTCGGGTTGACCATGATCTTCGTCGCGGCGTCGACCACCTGGCCCTTGAGCACCGGGTCGATGACCAGAGCTCTGACCCCCTCGGCGATCTCCTTCTGCGTCGCGCTCGCCGCGTGGTGGGTCGAGACGACGATCGCCTCGATGCGCTTCGGCTTGCCGTACTCGTACTCCACGGTGACCTGCGTCTTGCCGTCCGGCCGCAGGAAGGGAAGCTTGCCGGTCTTGCGGACCTCGGCCAGTCTCTGGGCCAGCCGGTTCGCCAGCGAGATCGTCAGCGGCATCAGCTCCGGCGTCTCACTGCAGGCGAAGCCGATCATCATGCCCTGGTCGCCGGCTCCCTGTAGGTCGTACGGGTCCTCGCCGAGCGGACCTTCGCGTAGCTCGAGCGAACGGTCGACGCCGGCCGCGATGTCCGGCGATTGCTCCTTGAGGTAGACCTGGATCAGGGCGTGGTCGGCGTCAAAGCCGATCGATTCGTCGTTGTAGCCGATCGACCGGATGGTGTCGCGGATCGTCCGCTGGATGTCCAGCTCGGCGTGGGTCGTCACCTCGCCGATGACGACGCACAGGCCTTTTGTGATGGCGGTCTCGCAGGCCACCCGCGCGTGCGGGTCCTGCGTGAGCATGCCGTCGAGGACCGCGTCGGAGACCTGGTCGCAGACTTTGTCGGGGTGCCCTTCGGTTACCGACTCAGAGGTGAGGAGGAAAGAGCGCGAGGAACTGAAGCTCGTAGTCACAAGGGGGCATGATAGCTAAGCGCCGTTGTGGTGCCGCGAGTCCTCGGGTTCCTGGCCCAGCAAACTGGCCTGCAGCGCGAAGATGTCGTCGAGCACGCGGTCGATCCTTCGCCCCTCCAGCCGGTGGTCGGCGATCACGCCGGCGTGCTCGAGGTTCTTGCGCAGGGCCGCGCCGAGCTCGCCGTCGATCCGGGCCTGGCCGCGCACCTGCGCCTCCTCGAGGAGCAGTAGACAGCGGTCGAGGGCAACCTGCCTCGACCTGTGCACCGGCACGTTCATTCGGTGCCCAGCACCTCCACCCGGCCCTCGGCCGTGACGCGCGCGTGGACGGTGCTCAGCGGGGAGAGCGTGTAGGAGTCGATCGGCTGGCCCGTGGAGGTGAATCTCGCCGGGTGGCATGGGCAAGCGAGGTTGGCTTCGTGCTGGTCGTACCAGAGCTCGCAAGGAAGGTGCGAGCAGACCGAGGAGACCGCGTTGACCTTGTCTCCGCTGCGGAAGACGTACGCGCCGACGCCGCCTGCGGTGACCCGAGCGCCACCTCCGTCGGGAAGGTCCGTCAGCGCCCCGACGTCGACCCAGCGAGCGTTGAAGGGCTCGATCGGCTGCGACGACGATGCCTGGAAGGTTTGGGGGCGGACGTCCCGGCCCAGGAGCACGCCGCCGGCCGCGCCGGCTGCGAAACCCAGGCCCGCCACCAGCGCGGCGCGCCGGGAGATCCAGGCGTCGCCTGGCGCCTCCTCCAGCGCACGCTGCAGGCGCTTGCGGAACGCAGGGTGCATCCTCTGCGGACCCTGGCGCATTCCAGCCAGCTGCGCCGCCGCCGTGATCGCCGACTTCTCTTCGGCGTCACCGGCGCGCAGCTTCAGGCGCCGGCCATGGAGCAGGTCGGCGACTATCTTCTCGACTCGATTTTCGGGCTTGTCGTTCATTCAGGGGGCCTCAACTTGGCGGCCGCGCGCAGCGCGCGCAGCTGCATCACCTTTATCGCTCCGACCGTGGAGTTCATCTCAGCAGCGACTTCCTTTAACGAATACCCGTGCAGGAAACGCAGCTCCAGCACCTTGCGGTAGTTGTCCGAAAGCTGTTCCAGGATGCCCTGCACTCGCTCGACCCCCTCCTCGGAGGGCGGCGGCGCCGGAAGCACCATGGCCAGGTCCTCGTGCAGCTCGGCCTCGGAGAGCCCGAGCCGAGTGCTCCAGAACGCCCCAAGCACGGACCGGGCGGTCGCGAACAGATAGCCCCGGATCGCGCTCGCCGGGGCGCCCTGGCGCAGGCGGGGGATCGCCTTCAAGGCCACCTGCTGAGTCAGGTCCTCGGTATCGGCCCGGTTGCCGACCCGTGCGTAGATGAAGGCGTAGACCAGCTCCAGCTCGTCGAGCGCTATGTCGGTTGCGCGCGACGCCGCCGGCAGCTCGACGATCTGGCCTTCGTCACCGGCCTTCTCTTCGGCCGTCATGCCCCACCTGATGGAACAGATCCCGGCAGAGGAGATATTTCGGGCCGCCGCAAGTCGCCAGTCCCAGCGCGGCCAGGTACGTCGAGGCGGGGATTCTGGCGGGCGGCATTGCGGTGAAGCACCGTGTCTTCAGCATTACCGCCGAAGGTTACTGAAGCGGGCCGGCGTTTGGAAACCGGCCCGCTCAGGAGTCAGGCCTGGCGCGGGGTCGACGCCGCGGGGCGGCGCCTGCTGCGCCAGACGAGGTATCCAAGGCCGACAAGCACGAGGAGCGGACCGACCGCCCCGAGGCCGCTGATGACGTAGTTGATGGTAGCGACGAAGTTGTGCGCCGCGTCGTTGAGCGCGGTGGCGAAGCCCCAGCTGTCTGACGTCGTGGTGGACTGTGCTGGCGCGCCTGCCTCGGTCAGCGTCACCGACACCTGGCTGTACGAGGTGTTGTCGTCGAGGTACTTGATCTGCCCCTTCAGCTGCTCGATCTGGGCGGTGATCTGGCCGATCTGGTTCTGCACCGCGATGATGTCGTTGATGTTCTTGGCCTGGGCCAGGAGCGCGAGCATGGCGCTGCGCTGCGCCTCGGCGTTGTCCAGGCGGGCGTGCAGGTCGACGTACTGCGCGCTGACGTCGGTGCCCGTGATGTGCTCGCCCTGCACCTTGCCGACCTTGGAGAGCGCGTCGATGGTGGCGTCGAAGTTGGCGGCCGGGACCATGAAGTTGATGACGCCGGTGCGGATCGAGGACGGCTGGTCAGACGCCGTCGGGTTGGCCTGCGCGTCGGTGCCGGCGATGTAGCCGCCCTGGCCCTCGACCAGAGTGCGCACGTCGCTCAGCTTGGTGTCGAAGGTGCCAGAGCCGACGATGATGCTCAGCTGCGCCTGTCGGATCACGGGCGGACCCTGGAGCGCCGGGACGGTGTCGGCCGGCAGGGTTCCACCGCCGGGTGCGGTTTGCGCGGGCGCGCCGGTGCTGGTGGAAGGCGCTCCGGAGGAGGAGCCCGCCCCGTTGCTGAGCCCGGCCCCGCGAGACTGGTTGGTGTTGGTCGGGCCGGCGCTCTCGCTAGCGGATCCGCCGCATGCGGCCATCGCCGCCAGGGTCCCCAGGACGAAAAGGGTGACGACGAGCTTCCTCATGTGAGTCGGCCTCCTGCGCGAAAGATTTGCTGACCAAACGCGCGGAGGGTCGGGACGTAACATGGCGACGCCTTGCTTCAAGCACGAGGACTGGCCATCGACGTCGTCGCGCGACGCGTCCTTTCGGACGCGAGCTTCACCGTGGCCGAGGGCGACAAGGTTGGCCTGGTCGGGCGCAACGGCGCCGGCAAGACGAGCCTGCTCAAAGTCCTCGCCGGGGAGGACGACGCCGCGGCGGGAGTCGTTCTGCGCCGGGGCACGCTCGGCTACGTGCCGCAGAACCCGCGTCCTCGCGCTGAGGCCGCAGCGACCGCCCTTTCCCACATCCTGTCCGGCAAGGGCCTTGACCGCGCCGCCGCCCACCTCGCCGAGCTCCATCGCCGGCTCGAGACGGACCACTCGCAAAAGATGATCGAGCGCTACTCGGACGCCGAGGAGCGGTACCGGCACGCGGGCGGTTACTCCGCCGAGTCCGAGGCCCGGCGTATCGTCACCGGCCTGGGCCTGCGCCTCGACCGTGTCGACCTGGCGCTGGCCGTACTCTCGGGCGGCGAGCGACGCAGGGTCGAGATCGCCCGCGTCCTGTTCGCCGAGGCCGACCTGCTGCTGCTCGACGAGCCGACCAACCACCTGGACAGCGACGCCAAGGCCTGGCTGATGGACTTCCTCCGCGACTACCGGGGCTGCGTCATCGTGGTCAGCCACGACCTGGCGCTGCTCGACTCCTCGATCACGCGAGTGCTGCACCTGGACGCCGGCCGCCTGATCGAGTACCGCGGCACCTACTCGCAGTACCAGGCCGCCCGCGCGCTCGAGGAAAAGCGGCTGACGTCCCTCGCCGCCCGGCAGGAGTCGGAGATCAAGCGGCTGTCGCTGCTCGCCGAGGTCATGCGGCGCCAGACCTCGAAGCGGGCCAGGCAGGCGAAGTCGATCTTCACCCGCGTCGAGCGCATGAAGGCGGTCCGGGTCGAGGCACCCCGGCGTGAGCGGAAGGTGAAGATCAGCTTTCCGGAGCCGCCGCACAGCGGGAGGATCACCCTCCACTGCAACGGGCTGGCCAAGGGGTACGGCGGACCGCTGGTGTTCAGCGGCGTTACGTTCGAGGTCGAGCGCCAGGACAGGTTGCTGGTGATGGGTCTGAACGGAGCCGGCAAGACGTCTCTGCTCCGAATCCTCGCCGGCCAGAGCGAGGCGAACGCCGGGTCGTATCGCCTTGGGCATGGAGTGTCGCTCGGCTACTACGCGCAGGAGCACGAAGGCATCCGCGCCGGCGTACCTGTCTTGACTCACATGCGCGAGCAGGCTCCGGACGTCGAGGAGCGGTCGCTGCGCTCGCTGCTCGGCATGTTCGGCCTCACCGGCGACATCGCCCGGCAGGACGCGGGGACGCTGTCAGGCGGCGAGAAGACCAAGCTCGCCCTGGCGCAGCTGGTCGCGGGCAAGCACAACCTGCTCCTCCTCGACGAGCCGACGAACAACCTCGACCCGCCCTCGCGGACCGGCGTCGCCCGCGCGCTCGCGGCGTGGCCGGGCACGATGGTGATCGTCAGCCATGACCCGGAGTTCGTCGAGGCGCTGCAGCCGGGTCGCGTCATGTTCATGCCCGAGGGCAGGGTCGATTACTGGGAGGAGGACCTCCTCGACGTCGTCTCGATGGCATGACGTTGGAGAATTGAGGCGATGAGCGTTGAGGTTCGCGAGGTCGTGATGCCGGAGCTGCAGGGGGCGGAAGAGATCACCGTCGGCGCGTGGAGCAAGCAGCGCGGCGACCATGTCGCCGAGGGCGAGACGTTGATGGAGGCTCACACCGACAAGGTCAACGCCGAGATCCCCTCCCCTATCTCCGGGGTCGTCGACGCGCTGCTGCTGGAGGTCGGAGATCCGGTGACACCCGGGCAGGCGATCGCGCGCATCGCCGCCGAGTAGCGAGCCTCCGTGGTGAAGGTCGCGGTCATCGGTGGAGGCGTGGCCGGCGCGGCCGCCGCCTGGCGGCTGACGAAGCGCGGCGCCGAAGTCACGCTGTACGACCGCTTCTCTCCGCCTCATGCGCAGGGCTCGTCGCACGGCGAGTCGCGAATCATCCGGTCCGCGTATTTCGAGGGCTCGTTCTACGTCCCGCTCCTCAACGAGGTCTTCCCGCTGTGGCGCGAGCTCGAGCAGCTGAGCGGAGAGCACATCCTGACCATGAACGGCGCGCTGATGATCGGGTCTGCCACCTCCGGGCTGGTCACGAGGGCGGCTCAGGCGGCGAGGGAGCATGGCCTTGCGGTCGACTACCTCGAGACCGAGGACTTCCGCCGCCGCTATCGCGGGCACCTGGTCCGCGACGGCGAGGTTGCGGTCCTCGATCACCAGGCGGGGTTTCTGAACCCCGAGGCCGCGGTGAGAGCGATGCTCGCGCAGGTTCCAGACGTCCGTCGCGACACGCTGGTCAAATCGATCGCCGGCGTGCGCTCAGGCGTCGACGCGGTAGTCGTCGCGGCCGGCCCGTGGACACCCGAGCTGGTCGATTGGATCCCGCTGCGGATCGAGCGCCAGGTTCATGGCTGGTTCTCGATCGCTCGCGACGCCGAATGGTTCCGGCCCGACAACTTTCCGGCGTTCATGCGAGAGTCGCCGGATTCCAAGTTCATGTACGGAATCCCATCGCTCGACGGAAAGACGCTGAAGCTCGGACGCCATCACGAAGGTGAGATCACGACGCCGGAGACGATCCGCCGGCGCGTCGACGAGCGCGACCTCGACCCGCTGCGACTGCTTGCCGCAACCCATCTGCGAGGCGTGAGCGGGCACGTCGAGCGAACACTGACGTGCATGTACAGCAACACGCCCGACGACGACTTCGTCATCGACTTCAGCCCCGATGACCCGCGCGTGGTGGTGATCAGCGCGTGCTCAGGGCACGGCTTCAAGTTCGGCCCGATCATTGGCGACATCGCTGCCGACATGGTCCTGGACGGCGGCACGCGACGCGATATCGCGCACTTTTCACTGGACCGCTTCGCGTCTGCCTCGGAAGTACCAGACGACCACCGCGGCCACCACGAGTAGCGCCAGCACGATCGCCGCTTTGCCGATGGGGTCGCTCACCTTCTGGTAGTTGCGGCCAAGCTCGAAGCCGACGAGCGCCAGCGCCGCGCACCAGGGCAGAGCGCCGGCGAACGTGAGCACTGAGAACCGGACGAGGTCGACCCGCGCGAGGCCCGCCGGAAACGAGATGTAGGTGCGGACGGCCGGCAGCACCCGACCTGCGAGCACGGCGAAGAGACCCCATCTCTGGAACCAGCCGTCGGCGATCTCCAGGTGGTGGCGCCGGATGCCGACGTAACGGCCGGGGCCGAGCAACAGCGGCTTTCCGAATCGAGCCGCGAGCCCGTATGCGATGAGCGAGCCGACGAGGTTGGCGAAAGCGCCGGCGATGATCGCCGCCACCAGGCTCATGTGTCCGCCGGCCGCCAATAGACCGGCGGTCGGCATGATGACCTCGCTCGGAAACGGAATGCCGCAGCTCTCGATCACCATGAGGACGAACACGGCGAGCAGGCCGTAGCTCGCGATGAAGTTGCTGACCGCGGCGGTCAAACGGTCTGGACCTGAGCTGCTTTCACCGCGCGGAAGGGCAGGGTTCGGACCTGCTGGTCGTCGATCAGGATCTCGAAGTTGTAGAAGCCGGGCCGGTTGATGGGCACGCTCGTCAGGTTGATGACGATGCTCGCGGAAAGATCCCAGCCGTGCGGATACTCGGCCGGGACCTGGCGCGCGGGGAGGTTGAGCACGATGGGTTGCGGAAGTATCGGCTTGCCGTCCTCGTCGGTGGCGTGCACCTCCACCTTGTGTGGACGCTCCGTCTCGAGTCGCGTCGTCTGAAGTCTCAGGACGATCACACCGCCGAACGGGGTCGGGAACTGGTCGCGGATCAGAGTGTCGAAGCCGGCGCCGAGGATGTAGACGAGGCCGTTGGGCGGGGCCTCGGCGGCGTTGGCGAGCAGCGCCCAGTCGAGTCTCAATTGAGCGTGCTCTTCACCAGGTCGCCGCCCTTGATCACGAGCTGGATGTTCTCGGGTTTCGAGAGCAGCTCGAGGTTGGCGACGGGGTCGCCTGCCACGCCGATCACGTCTCCCCACGATCCCAGGTCGAGGCTGCCGACACCTTGCATGCCGATCGTCTCCGCGGCGACGTTCGTCGCGGCGCGGATGCATTCGAGCGGCTCCATCCCAAGCTCGTGCATCAGGAGGAACTCCTCGCCGTTGGAGCCGTGCGGTCCGACGCCTGTGTCGGTGCCGAAGGCGACTTTCACGCCGGACTCGATCGCCATCTTGATGCTTGCCTTGTGGTCGTCGATCACGGCCTTCGCCTTGGCGATCGCGTACGACGGCATCTTCCCCGCCTCCGCGTGGCGGATGACCCAGTGCGGGGCGACGAGCGTCGGAACGAGCCCGTTGCGCCCATCGAGCATCATCTCGATCGCATCGCCGTCGAGCCAGATCGCGTGCTCGATGGTCGAGACGCCGCCGCGCAAGGCGTTCTTGATGCCCGCGTTCGCCTGCGCGTGGGCCATGACCCTGCGGCCCTGGACGCGCGCCTCTTCGACCGCGGCCTTGATCTCTTCGAGCGACAACGCGGCGTGATGGGGTTGGTCGCCCGGAGACAGCACCCCACCCGACGTGCACAGCTTGATCCAGTCGGCGCCGGCTCGGAGCACCTCGCGCACACGCAGGCGCATGTTTTCCACCCCGTCGACCACGGAGTAGGGCCGGTCGGGCAGCGGGATGTCGAGGTCCGCGCCGCACATGAAGTGCGCGTCGGTGTGGCCGCCGGTCTGGCTGAGACCGGTAACCGTGACGAACATCCGCGGTCCGGAAAAGTAGCCCTGCTCGATGGCCATCTTGATGCCGGCGGGAGACCCGGCCGCGTCACGGACCGAGGTGAACCCGGCGTCTAGGGTTCGCCTGGCTGCGCGCACGGCGCGCATCAGCTCGAAGGTCGGCGGAGTGGTCAGCTCGCGGGCGAGGTCGAGACCTTCGCCGAGGCTCGTGAGGTGGACGTGGCAGTCGATCAGGCCGGGCAGGATGGTGAGGCCGGTGGCGTCGATGGTCTCGGCATCGCGCGGGACGTTCGTGCCATCGCGCTTGCCGGCTTTTGTGACGCGCCCGTCCTCGATCAGGACCACGGCGTCGCGGGTCGTGCCTCCGCTCGCCGGGTCGAGAAGCGCGTCGGCCATGACGGCTCGGATCACCAGCCGATGTTAAAGCGCCACGAGCT
>JAMXLM010000011.1 GCA_024280995.1 Candidatus Dormiibacterota bacterium | reverse complement strand
GGCCCGCGCGGTGGACTCAGCGCTGCGCCTCCAGCGGTCGGCGATGAGTGCGACTGGGAACATGGAGACGTAGAAGAGCGCCAGGCCGAGCCCCAGGAGGAGATACACCTGCCGCGATTCGTGGTCGATCGCCGCCTGCACCGGTGCGTAAGGCAGATACATCTCGAAGGCGCCCGCGGGTATCGCATTGCCCGCGAAGACGATCGGTACGTAAACCTGCAGCAGCGGGCCCTGGAGATTGTCGCCGGAGTTCTCCTCATCGTGCCCGTCGGTGATGCTTGCTCTCGCGGTTCCGTGGAGAGCGTCACCGAGGTCGTCGTCGATCGGAAACGTCCTGCCGATCAGGGATGGGTTGTCGGAGTACACGATCGTTCCGTCGCGGTTCCAGACCTTGAGCCGCGAGACCTGCTTGCTGAGCGATGCACCCTTCAGCCGGGCGTTGAGCACTATCAGGTCGGCCGAACCAAGTCCGTTCGCCAGCTGATCATTGTTCAGCAGCGGCTGAACGCCGACCTGCGCGATCAGAATGGCGCTGGTCTTGGAGCTGTCGATATAGCGCTGCTGGATGTCTTGGTTGATCAAAGCGCCCAGGGCGACACCCAGCGCGAGCACGGGTAGAAGGGCGAGCAGCCCGAAACGGATCAAGGTGCGGATTGCGGCGCGGCGGGTATTCGTGGCGGCGAGCATTTTGCCACCCGCAAAGCGACATTCAGCCGCGTTAAGTGGGTTCTATGCGGTCCCGGTGTTGACGCCGAGCCGGCGAAGCCAGCGCCGGTAGGCGATTGCCGTGCGGTCGCTGCGCAGGTGAAGCTCGGCCTGGAGGTCGAGAGGGAGCAGCTCCGGCCTCTGCGACTCGAGGATCGGCCTGTCCTGGGCGAAGATCCGGTCCTGGAACTCGACCATCTCATAGGTCGGCTCGTAGTCCATGGCCATCCACATCCACGCCGTACTTTCGATCGCCTCGTGAGGCGTCACCGCCAGCAGCATGCCGAACGAGTGCTCGCCGTGCTTGATGAACGAGGCGGCGAGGGGCCGGTGGACCCGGTACGTGTATGTGACGGTCGAGCCGTGGCCTGTCGCGTAGGGATCGGGCTGGAACACCTTCACACCGGTGGCCAGCACGCCCTCGGGGGTCACCTCGGCCTCGTAGTCGGCGATCTCGGGCCGCGCCCGGTCCCCGAGGACTCCTTCGTGTACGAAAGGAAAGTGGCCGACGTCGAGGAAGTTCTCGACGACCCGCGGTCCGCTCGCCCGCACCGGGTAGGGGCCGGCCATCAGGACGTTGTGCTCCGGGTCGTCGAGGAGCTCGAACCGAGGCAGGTCGGCCTCGCCGGATCCAAGCGAGACCCACACGACGCCATAGCCGGCCCGCGCGTGGTAGACGCTCACGCACGCCTTGGCGGGCGGGGTCTGCTCGGGGTGGGCCGGCATCAGCACGCAACGACCGTCAGCACCGTATGTCCAGCCGTGGTACGGGCACTCCAGGCGGTCGCCGCCGACCACATGGCCCAGCGACAGCCTCGTGCCCCGGTGGACGCAGAGGTCGCGCCAGGCATGGAACCGCTCGCCGGATCGCCACACCACCACGTCCTCGCCCAGCAGCCGCACCCCGTTCGGTCCACCGGCGGCCAGGTCTTCGACGCGCGCGACCGGATGCCAGTCTTCGATGAGGACCGGGTCGTCGATCACTCGACCTGGTACTTGGCCGGCACCATGCGCTGCGAGCTCTTCGGCGGCCGGACGTAGTTGCGCCTCTGCCGTGGCGGAAGCGCGATGTCGTCGTGGGGAACGGCCTCGAAGGGGATGAGGGAGAGAAAGTGGCTGATCAGGTTCAGTTGCGCGGCGCGCTTGTTGTCCGCCTCGACCACGTACCAGGGGGCTTCGGGGATGTCGGTGTAGGCAAACATCTGGTCCTTCGCCTCCGAATAGTCGACCCAGCGTGCCCTGGCCTGGAGGTCCATGGGGCTCAGCTTCCATCGCTTGCTGGGGTCGTTGATCCGAGCGAGGAATCGCCGCTCCTGCTCGGCATCGCTGACTGACAGCCAGTACTTGACCAGCACGATGCCCGCGCGGACCAGCATGCGTTCGAACTGCGGACACGTGCGCATGAAGTCGTCGTACTCGGCGTCGGTGGCGAACTTCATGACGTGCTCGACGCCCGCCCGGTTGTACCAGCTGCGGTCGAAGATCACGATCTCGCCCGCTGATGGGAGGTGGGCAACGTAGCGCTGGAAATACCACTGCGTTCGCTCGCGCTCGGTCGGCGCGGGGAGCGCGACGACGCGGGCGAAGCGGGGATTGAGAAGGGCGGTCATCCGTTTGATCACGCCGCCCTTTCCGGCGGTGTCCCGACCCTCGAAGATGACGACCAGGCGCTGTCCCCTGTAGCGCACCCAGTCCTCGAGCTGGACCATCTGCTCCTGCAGGCGGCGCAGCTCCTTCTCGTACTGCTTGCGAGTGAGCGGACCGGCCTGGCGAGAACGCCCTTTGGCCTTCTTCTTGAGGACCGCCATCGCCGTCAGCTCGACTCGACCTTCTGCTTGAGACCGTTAAGGACCGAGTTGAACGTTTTCAGGATCGCGCCGCCCATCATCGGGCCGACGATCGGGGCCAGGAGGCCGCGTGGCTCGAATCCCTGCGTGATGCGGCTCCCTGAACCGCTCGGGGCGATGGTCGCCCGGATCCCCATCTTCGTACCAGGCAGCGCAGTGCTTTCGAGCTCGAACGAGCGGCCTTCCTCATAGTGCGTCACCACCACGTCGTGCTTGCCGCCCGAGCGGGTGTCGATGTTGCCCGTCGTTCCCAGCTTCATCGGGCCGTCGAGGCGTGACGCCTTCATGTCGGGGTTCCACTGCGGCCAGGAGTTGACGTCCGACCAGACACTCCACACCTTGTCCGCGGGCGCGCTGGTCTCCAGCGACGCTTCACGAAAGGCCATCGTCCTTACCTCCCTATGAAAAGAGTGCTTTGAGCTGGGCCGGGCTGATGTTGCCGCCGCTGCAGATGAGAACCACGCGACGGCCGCGCAGGCGCTCACGCAGCTTCAAGGCGGCGGCCAGCGCGGCCGCCCCGGCGCCCTCGACGAGAGTCCGCGTCTTCTCGATCATGGCCACCGTCGCCGCGTCGATCTCGTCGTCGGACACGAGGACGAAGTCGTCGAGCAGGCGGTGGAGGACGCGCTGCGGCAGCGCAAACGGCGTCGCCGTGGCCAGGCCCTCTGCGCGGGTTCGGTTGGGCGACTCCTGGAGCTTGTTGTCCCGCCAGCTGAGGTAGGCGGCCTGCCCCTGGTCCGACTGCACCCCGATCACCTGGATTTCGGGGTTCAGGGCCTTGGCGGCGAGGCACGCGCCGGCCGCGCCCGAGCCGCCGCCGATGGGCACGATCACGGTGTCCACGCGCGGCTGCTCCTGCAGCGTTTCGAGGGTATGGGTTCCGACCCCGGCGATCAGGAGCGGCTCGTCGCCCGAGTGGATGTAGCGGTAGCCGTGCTCCCGAGCCAGGCCCTCGGCGTGGCGCCGGGCGTCGTCAAAACGCTCCCCCTGGAGGATCACCTCGGCGCCCATGTCCTGCATCGCCTCGACCTTGACCGGGTTGGCCGCCGCCGGCGCGCAGATGATCGCGCTGACCCCGAACAGGTGCGCTGCGTAGGCGACCGACTGGCCGTGGTTGCCGGTCGAGGCGGCGATCACCCCGGCCCGGCGCTCGTCCTCGCCCAGCCGGCTGACCAGGTTGACGCCACCTCGGACCTTGAACGCGCCGGTCGGGTTGAGGTTCTCGTGCTTGACGTGGACCTCGGTGCCGACCAGCCTGTCGATCGCCGGGTAGTGGCGCAGGGGCGTGGGGGACAGGTAGGGGCGGATCTGTTTCGCGGCTTCGAGCACGTCCGTGAAGGTCGGTTCGGCGAGTTGGGCCATGGCGGACAGAGTAACCACGTCCATGTTGGTTAACACGGCTCGAATTTGGGTCCGGGCACTCAACATATCGAGCCGTGCTCAAGATGGTTGCCCGAACGGTGGTCGCGGGCGCTGTTGCGCTCTCGCTGGCCGCTTGCGGTTACGACACCAGCGCGACCTTCAACGCCGACGGGTCGGTCAACGTCGGCCTGAAGTTCCTGTTTCCCAAGTCGCTCATGCAGGGCACGAGCGGAACGACGGTCACAGGCTTCACGGCCTCCGACATCGCCAACGCCAACGCTGCGCTGCAGAAGAAGTACCCAGGCGCCAAGGCCACCGTTGTCAACGAAGGCGACGAGACAGGTGCGCTGATCTCGGTCCCGTTCAAGACCGAGAAGGACGCGTTCGCCTTCCTGACCCAGCCCTCGACGCTGAATCCGTCGGGCGCGACCTCCGGTGGCGGCGCCGGGGTGAACCTCGGCAACACCGGTGGCCTGTTCACGAGCGCCACCCACACCACCGAAGGCGGGACGGACACCTACACGTTCAAGACGGCGGCGCAGCAGCAGCCGTCGCCGTCGCCGGGTTCCCAGCAGGTGATAAGCAACGATGAGGTCGCCTCCATCTTCACGGTCACCTTTGCGTTGACCGTCCCCCACGTGATCACCTCTGCCCCCGGCGCGCTCTTCACCCTCGACCGCAAGACGGCCATCTGGAAGGTGAACTGGGCGAAAGACGAAACGTTCACCGCCACGACCAGCTCGACCGATACGGGCCTGGTCGCCAACGTGTCCTCGGCTCCGGACATGCGCCTGTTGGGGGCTTCGACGCTGATCGCCCTCGGCCTTGGATTCCTGCTCGGTCTGTTCCTCGCCTGGCGCGGCCTTCGACGGCGCGTGCCCGTCGCGGCCGCCGTCGCTCAGCCGCCGACGGCCGTTCCTCCGCCTCCCGCCGTGCCGCCGCCAGACGTACAGTGGCCGGGACCACCGCCAGGAGCGCCGCCGCCCACGCAGATCTGATCCCCGCGCCGCCAGCTTCCCACGGGTTGACAAAAGGCTTCACAATCCGGTTGGGGGAGGGGTGAAGCTCGCAGTCCACGTAGTCGCAATCGTCTTGCTTGCGATCGCGATCATCGCCGGCGAGGGCTTCGGCGCCTGGATGATCGCGACGCGCGAGCCGGCTCCGAAGCGTCTGACGCCGGATCGAATCGAGGCCGCCTCGCGGCCGGCGATCATGCTCATCCAGTCGGACTTCGCAGCGTCGGTGTCGGTGCCGGACGTGATCATCCCCGACGCCAAGTACAACCAGCTCGTCGACAAGCTTCAGGCGATGGTTAACGCCGGCCAACTGACGTCCGATGCCCAGGTGGATCGCGCTGCTATCGACCTCGTCGCCTCAAACCCGGGCGCTTACTACGCCGCCGGCGACAGCTTGACCTCGGAGATCGACTATGGGGGCACTGGGTCGGCCTTTTTCGTCACCGATCACGGTTACTTGGTTACGGCAGCCCACGTCGTTACATCGAGCAAATCAGAGGCGCGTGACGAGTCGGTGGCGACCTACAAGGATCCGGAGAACGCCGACCAGGATCGCGCCGACCTCGCCAAGGGTCTGCTGGCCGAGCTCGGCCTGACGAACAGCGGCGTCGCGGTGACTGCGGCGGAACAGGACAGGCTTGAAGCCTTCTGGCAGACGTGGGTGGCCAGGTACCTCACCGTCAAGAGCGTGGACGCGACCTTTCGCATCGAGAGCGGCACCGTGCAGGTCGGGGACCAACTGGACAAGAGCGGTCTGGACGCATCGATCGTGTCTGTCGACCCGAGCGACACCGGCCGCGACATCGCCATCATGAAGGCCAATATCAGCGGCGTGCCGACGCTGCCTCTCGCGGGCGGCTTTCCTCAGATGGGCGAGGCGACGTACGCGATCGGTTATCCAGGCCTCAACGGCAGCAGCGACGCGGTCATCTCCGAGTCGATGACGTCCGGGCGTGTGCAGAAGACAGACGACCACGGCAGCTGGACGGCGTACGGAACGACGGCCACCCTCAGACCGGGTGCCAGCGGTGGCCCGGTCATCGACGCTTCCGGCAAAGTGATGGGAATCGTCAGCTATTCACGGGTGGACAGCGCGAAAAACCAGGTGTACGGCGGAGGCTTCTTCATCCCGAGTGCGTATATCAGCGACGACCTGGCCGCGGCCAAGGTCCATCCGCAGGACTCGCCGACAGACATCACCAACACCTACTACCACGCGTTCGCCGAGGGTGACATCCACCGCTACAAGACGGAGCTCCCGCTGCTCAAATCGATCCTGGCGCGCACGACGTTCGACGCGTACATCAGACAGGACATCGACGACACCGAGAAGCAGATCGCCGCGGGCAGGGACCGTACACCGCCGGATCTTTCGCCTTATCTGCCGTACGCGCTGGCCGGCGCCGGCGGCGCGGTGGTGCTGACTATGCTGCTGTGGCTGGTGCTGGCCGCGAGCATGCCGCTTCCCAAACGGACGCCCCAAGAGTCAGACCTCGACAAGACGGCCACGCCGGACGAGATGCCGACCGGCTGAAACCGACGAACAGCCGTGACGAGTACGCGGCGCGGATGCACCGGGTCATCAGGCGAGGTCTGCATCCCCGTCGCGCCCCTGTGACATCGCCGACAATCAGGCCATGAAGGTCGGGGTCTTCCTGCCTCAAGGCTGGCGCCGTGACCTGGTCGACGTAACCGACCCAGTCGAGAAGTACGAGGCCATGAGCCGCTGCGCGCGCGAGGCGGAGGAAGCCGGCTTCGATGCCGTCTTCCTGTACGACCACTTCCACACCGTCCCCGATCCCACGCCGGAAGCGGTCTTCGAGTGCTGGACGAGCATGGCCGCCCTGGCGCGCGACACCAGGACCATCCGGCTCGGCCAGATGGTCACCTGCAACAGCTACCGTCCGCCGGCGCTGCTGGCGAAGATGGCGAGCGGCATCGACGTCATGAGCCATGGCAGGCTGATCCTGGGTATCGGCGCCGGCTGGTACCAGCACGAATACGAGGCCTATGGATACGAGTACCCGGACACGCCGGAACGGCTGCGGATGTTGCGCGAGTCGCTGCAGGTGATCAAGTCGATGTGGACGGACGGCGAGGCTTCGTTCGACGGCCGCTACTACAGAGTCCGCGGTGCGATCAACGAGCCGAAGCCCGTGCAGAAGCCGCATCCGCCGATCTGGATCGGCGGCGCAGGCGAGAAGGTGACGTTGAAGCTGGTTGCCCGATACGGGGACGGCTGCAACCTCCGCGCCGATCTCGAGACCGTGCGGCACAAGCTCGGCGTGCTTCGCGAACACTGCGAAACGGTGGGGCGCGACTACGACACGATCTTGAAGACCGCTGAGTTCTACGCGATCGTTGGCGACCGGCGTGAGGTGGAACGGGTGGTGAAGGACACCGCTCGCCGCATCGGCCGGGACGAGGAGTTCGTCCGCTCCCAGTGGCAGGAGCACGTCGGCGACGCCGATCAGGTGGCCGAGGCGATGCGTCAGTACGCCGACGCCGGGATCGAGTACTTCATTGTCAACCTGCCGAACTCGGCAGAAGGCGGGGTCTTCCAGCGCTTCGCCGAAGAGGTGTTTCCGAAGCTGGGAGTCGGGAGCGCAGTGCGCAAGATTTAGGGAAGTCCAGAAATCTTGCGCATGTTTTTCGCGACACCTGGGTAAGAACTAAGTCAATCGCCCGCGACTAGGGCGAGCCTCGGTTCAAGGGCAAGGTTCGTGCCCTCAGGAGGCAGGCACCGATGAGTGTCTTGCTTTGGGTCCAACTCTTGTCGTTCGCGCTTGCCATCGTGGCGGCGTACGTCGTTCTCCGTTCGATCGTTGTGATCGGGCCGGCCGAGGTCGGCCTCGTCGTCAAGCGCGTGTCGGCGCGCCACAACCTCACCGACACGCCGATCGCATTCCGCGGTGAGGCGGGCTACCAGGCCGAGCTGCTCATGCCGGGGGTGCGCTTCAAGCTGTGGCCGACCTACATGGTCGTCCGCTACCCGTGGGTGCAGGTTCCCGCCGGCGAGATCGGCGTGGTGATCTCGCAGATCGGCGAGCCGCTGCCCACAGGGGCGAAATCGGCGATGTACCGGCCGGAGTTCGGCAACTTCACCGACCTGAACGTGTTCGTATCGGGCAAGGGCCAGAAGGGAGTCCAGCGTCCCGTGCTGCCTCCTGGCACCCTCGCGCCGATTCACCCGGTCGCGTTCCTCGTCGTCACCGCCACGAGGGCGTACGGCTTGCCCGTCGACCGCGAACTGGTGGCGAAGGGACCGCTGTCTCCCGCCTCGTTCGGTCTGCACCCGGACCAGTTCCGCGTGACCGTCATCGCGCCGAACGGCGACCAGGACACGGTCGGGATCGTGACCACCCTCGAAGGCGAGCCGCTCGGGCCCGCCGATATCGCGTGCCGCATCGGCGGCTTCGGCGACATCGAGGCGCTCGAGAAGCAGCCGGCCATCACCGACTCGGAGCTGATCGAGGCCCTGCTGGGCAAGAAGAACGAGCTCCACAACAACTACCAGGACTTCCAGTCGTTCCTGGACAGCGGAGGCAGGATCGGCCTGCAGCACGACCCGCTGCTGTACGGCGCCTACCTGCTGAACCCGTTCCTGGTCCGCGTCGAGCTCGCCCCCATGCTGGTCGTAAACCAGGGCGAGGTCGCGGTCATCAAGAGCTACGTGGGACTGCCCACGCTGGACACCTCCGGGCCGGAGTTCAAGTTCGGCTCGATCGTCCAACCAGGCCACCGCGGCATATGGCGCGAGGCCCTGCGCACGGGCAAGTACCCGCTGAACCCGCGGATCTACGCGGCCGAGAAGGTGCCGACCTTCATCCTCACCCTGAACTGGGCGGAGGCGAGCTCGGTCGCCCACAACCTGGACGCGCAGCTCAGCCCGATCGAGGGCAAGAGCCGCGAAGGCTTCGTGTTCAAGATCGACCTGCAGGTCCAGATCCACGTTCCCGACACGAGGGCGCCGAAAGTGATCTCGATGGTCGGCTCGATGCAGAACCTGGTCAACGAGGTCCTGCAGGCCGCCGTCGGCAACCACTTCCGCAACACGCTCCAGGGCCTCGAGGCCGTGCGCTTCATCGAGACGCGCGACCAGGTCCAGGCGGCCGCCCTGGACGCGATCTCGCGCTACCTGGCGGCGTACGAGGTGGAGACGCGAGGCGTCTACATCCAGGACGTCGCGTTCCCGGCCGAGCTGGTGGCTGTTCTGACGCGCCGGGAGATCGCCAACCAGGAGAAGGCGACCTTCGAGGAGCAGAAGGACGCGCAGACGGTCCGCATCGACCTGGAGAAGGCCCGCGGCACCGCGGACATGCAGGCCGAGCTGGCCAAGGCGCAGGTCTCGGTGGACATCAATCGCGCGCGAGCCAACGCCCGCAAGGCGGAGGCGGACGGTGAGGCGGCCTACGTCCGGGTGACCGGCGAGGCGGAGGGCACGCGGCGCCGGGCGATCGGTCTGGGTGACGCGGCCGCGGTCGAGGCGCTGGGCCTCGCCAAGGCCAAGGGCTACCAGGCCCAGGTCGCGAGCCTCGGCTCGACGCCCACCGCGGCGGTGGCGATCGCCAACGCCCTCTCGGAGGGCAAGCTCGACGTCGTGCCCGAGGTGCTCGTCACCGGCGGTGGCGGCGCGCTGGAAGGGCTGGCGGCCACGTTCATGCGGTCGCTGAACGGCCACGAACCGGAAAAGGAAGGGCGGTGAAACCGCCCTTCCGCTTAACCCGGTTGACGCAGAATTCCCCCCGGAAGCGCCGGGCGCGCGCAGGGCGCCCATCCGGATCTGAAGAGGGAGTCAGGTGAGCCGCATTCTCGGCATTGGATTAGCGGTCGTGCTTGCGATCGGAGTCGTCGTGGCGATCGTGGTCTCGTTCACCCAAAACCACAACCAGGCGTCGACCCACCTGACCGTCGTCCACGGGGTCATCGGATCCGAGAAGCTGCCCTTCTTCCAGGACCAGGACGTGATCGCCGAGTTCCACGCCCGCGGCTACGACGTCCAGGTGGACACCGCGGGATCCCGGGCGATAGCGACCACCGTCGACCTCTCCAAATACGACTTCGCGTTCCCGGCCGGCGAACCGGCGGGCATCAAGATCCAGAAGGACCACAAGGCGAAGGCGATCTACCAGCCGTTCTACACGCCCATGGCCATCGCCTCCTTCAAAGTGATCGACGACCTGTTGAAGTCGCAGGGCGTCGTCACCACCGTCAACGGCGCCGACATGCTCGACATGCACAAGTTCCTTGCGCTGGTGGCGGCAAACAAGCGTTGGACCGACATCCCGAACAACACGACCTACCCTGCGGGCAAGAGCATCGTCATCACGTCGACCGATCCCACGACGTCGAACTCCGCGGCGATGTACCTCTCGATCGCGTCATACGTCGCCAACAGCGACAACGTGGTCCAGGACCCAAGCCAGGCCGACAAGGTGCTGCCCACGGTGGCGCCTCTCTTCACCCGACAGGGATTCACCCTCTCGTCGACCGAGGCGCCGTTCGAGGACTACCTGTCCATCGGGATCGGCAAGGACCCGCTGGTGATGATCTACGAGGCCCAGTACCTCGCTCACCTGGCCGCGAAGGACGGAAGCATCAAGAGCGACAAGGTGATGATGTACCCGAATCCGACCGTCTACTCCAAGCACACGCTCGTCCCGCTGAGCGCGAGCGGCGACGCCATCGGCAGGCTGCTGACCAACGACGCGAAGCTGCAGAGCCTGGCCGTGAAGTACGGGTTCCGCACCAGCGACCCGAACGCTTTCAGCAAGTACCTCACCGACCGGGGCGTCGCGCCTCCGCCCCAGCTCGTCAACGTGATCGACCCACCGACTTACGACAACCTCGAGGCGCTCATCAACGGCATTGCAAAACTGCAAACGCAGGTGAAAGGAGGCTGATCCAATGACCGACACCAGTTCCGCCAGCACGGCCCTCGCCCTCGTGCCGCCCGCCGCCGTGCCCACGGTCACCGACGACCAGGCGGCGGCGCAGGCGCAGCAGATCGACCCGGCGGTCAAGTCGCAGATCGATGCCACGGTCACGCAGTACGTCAACACGCTGATGAGCGCCGACCCGCATTCGCCCGCGTTCGACCAGCAATTGAACGCGGTGCATTCGATGGGCGATGCGGACATCCGCGCGTCGGCATCGGTCTCCAACGCGCTGCTCCAGCGCCCGGCGGCCGCGATGTCGTCTGGCGTGTTCGACCCCAAGTCGCAGATCTCCAACAACCTGGTCAAGTTGCGCCGAACGGTCGAGGACCTCGACCCGACGCAGCAGGGCCTGTTCGGCAAGAAGCACCTGTGGGGCACTCTGCCGTTCGGCAACACGCTGCGCGACTACTTCCACAAGTACGAATCCGGACAGAAGAACCTGGACGCGATCATCCAGGCGCTCTACTCCGGGCAGGACGAGCTGCAGAAGGACGACGCCGCGCTCGAGCAGGAGAAGGCCAACGTGTGGGCGATCAAAGGCCGCCTCGAGCAGTACATCTACATGGCGAGCGCGCTCGACCAGCAGGTGAGCGCCAAGATCGCGTCCGTCCAGGCGACCGATCCCGACCGCGCCAAGGAGCTCCAGACCGATGTGCTGTTCTACGTCCGCCAGAAGCGGCAGGACCTTCTGACCCAGCTTGCCGTGAACACGCAGGGCTATCTGGCTATGGACCTGGTCGAGAAGAACAACCGAGAGCTGATCAAGGGCGTCGACCGCGCGACCACGACCACGGTCTCGGCCCTTCGCACGGCGATCATCGTGGCCCAGGCGCTGGCGAACCAGAAGCTGGTGCTCAACCAGATCAACGCGCTCAACACCACCACGAGCAACCTGATCGAGTCGACCTCCGAGATGCTGAAGCAGCAGTCCGGCCAGGTTTACGAGCAGGCGGCCGACTCGACCGTTCAGCTGCAGAGCCTGCAGGCCGCCTTCAACAACATCTACTCGTCCATCGACGCCATCGACACCTACAAGGTGCAGGCGCTGGGCAACATGCAGCAGACGGTCGACGCGCTGTCGGCCGAGATCCAAAAGGCCCAGAGCTATCTGCAGAGAGCGCACGCCGGGCCGTCCGCCGGCGAGCAGATGGTCACCACTCTCACGGTGCCGGCGGCAAAGGGCTGAATTTGATGCGAACCAGGCTGCTCGGGCTGGCGCTCGCCGCGCTCGTGCTCGCGGGCGCTTGCACCGGCGCAGGGCCCGCCGTCGACACCTCGCACACGCTGACCGTGCTCGCGGGGTCGGAGCTGAAGGACCTCGAGCCGATCCTGCCCGACATCAAAAAGGCGACGGGCTACCAGCTGTCGCTCAAGTACACGGGCTCCCTGGACGGCGCCGAGGCGATCGTCGACGGCAGCGACCACAGCGACATGGCCTGGTTCTCGAGCGGCAACTACCTGACGCTGCTTCAGGGCAAGAGCGGGAAGATCACCGCGCAGCAGCCGATCATGCTCTCGCCCGTCGTCATCGGCGTGAAGCATTCGGTGGCGCAGAGCCTCGGCTGGTCGGGTTCGACGAAGGTGACGTGGGCCGACATCGCCAACGCCGCCAAGGCGGGCCAGTTCCACTTCGCGATGACGAACCCCGCCGCCTCGAACAGCGGGTTCGTCGCGCTGGTCGGAGTGGCGTCGGCCTTCGCCGGCACGGGAGGCGTGGTCGACTCATCGTCGATCAAGGTCGACCGGCTCAAGGACTTCTTCAGCGGCCAGACACTCACGGCGGGAAGCTCAGGTTTCCTGGCGGACACCTACGTCCGGCGCCAGGACACGATCGACGGGATGATCAACTACGAGTCGGTGCTGCTGTCTTTGAACGCAGGCGGCAAGCTGCACGAGCCGCTCGACCTGATCTACCCCAAGGACGGGATCATCACCGCCAACTACCCGCTGATGCTGCTCAACGCGTCGAAGCGCGACGCGTACGACAAAGTCGTCTCCTACCTGAAGTCGGCGGAAGCGCAGCGCCGGATAATGACCCAGACCGGGCGCCGGCCGTCGATTCCCGATGTGCAGCCGGATTCTCGCTTCTCCACGCAGCTGCTGGTCGAGCTGCCCTTCCCATCCAACCTCGACGTGATCGACAACCTGATCCTCGCCTACCTCGACCAGATCCGGCCGCCCGCGCACACGTACTTCGTGCTCGACATCAGCGGATCGATGGACGGCGACCGCCTCAACGCGGTCAAGAAGACGTTCGACAACCTGACCGGAGCGGACCAGTCGATCACAGGCCGCTTCGCGCGCTTGCGCTCCCGGGAGGAGATCACGATCATCCCGTTCAACGGCCAGGTCGTCGACGACAGATCGTTCAGCATCAACGACGTCAGCGCGTCCAGCCCGGACCTTGCCGCGGTCCGACGGTACGTCGATGGGCTCCGTGCGAACGACAGCACGGCCATCTACGACGCATTGATTCGCGCTTATCAGGACGCCGCCGCGGCGAAGGCTGGCGAACCCGACCGGTTCTACTCCGTGGTGCTGATGACGGACGGCGAGAACAACTCCGGCAACGACGCCAACGGGTTCGAGCGCTTCTACAACTCGCAGTCCACCGACGTGAAGGCCATCCCGACCTTCGCCATCATCTTTGGCGAGGCGAGCCCGCAGGAGCTGAACGACATCGCCTCGCTCACGGGCGGCCAGACCTTCGACAGCCGCAACGTTTCGCTACCGTCCGTCTTCAAGGTGATCCGTGGCTACCAGTGATCCCGGCCGCATCGACGTAAGCCCCGTCCTGCGGTATCTCTACAGCGGCAAGAACATCGTCGGCAGCACGCTTGCGCTGTTTGGGCTGCTGCTTTTCTTCACCCACGTGATCATGGTGTTCTTCTGGCCGTTCGTGGTGGTGGCGATGTACGGCATCGGTGCGCTGCTCGCGCCCGGGCCGCCGCACATCGCCCTGGCCGGCACGTCGTTCGATCCCGACAGCATCCGGAAGAGCTTGCAGCACCTCCTCGGCACGGCCAACGGCAAGCTTTCCCCGCCGCTGATGGCGAAGGTCCAGGAGATCTCGGACACGATCATGGGCATCCTTCCTCACTACTCGGACTTCCCGCCAGGATCGCCGGACCTCTTCGTTGTGGGCCGCACGGCGACGGACTATCTTCCTTCGGCGCTGCAGGCGTATCTGAACCTGCCGCGCGCCTACGCCACGCTCCACAAGATGCCCAACGGCAAGACCGCCGACCAGGTGCTCGACGACCAGCTGACGCTGCTTGCTTCGAAGATGGACGAGGTCGCGGACGCCGTGCACAAGAAAGACTCCGATGCGCTTCTGGCCAATGGGAAGTTCCTGGAGGAGAAGTTCGGGGCATCGCCGCTGGCGCTGCCGCAGGCGAGCTAGGGCCGAGACAAACTTCGCCGTGTCACCCGCGCGGATGGTCGCCACTGTCGGTCCGTTTGGGCCCTCAGAACCGCGGACAGTCCGGACTGTCCGAGAATTCGTCCTGGCGTGGACCTCGGGCTCAGCGGCAAGACCGTGATCGTCACCGGTGGTGCCTCGAACCTCGGGCGCGCGATCACGCTGGGGTTCGCAGCCGAGGGAGCGCGCGTGGTCATCGCCGACGTCGACGATTCCCAGGCCAGGAAGGTCGAGGCCGACGCGCCCTCGGGCACGATCGTCGCCAGGCACACAGACGTCACGGATTGGGAGTCGGTCCAATCAACCGTCCGGTTCGCGACTGGCGAGATGGGCGGTGTCGACGTGCTCGTCAACTGCGCGGGCTGGACCATCGACCGGCTGTTCGTCGACAAGCCGCGCACGGAGTGGGAACGCGAGATCGCGATCGACATGTGGGGCTTCATCAACTGCGTGCGCGCGGTCCTCGACCCGATGGTCGAGCGGCGCTACGGCCGCATCGTCTCGATCGGCTCCGACGCGGGTCGCATGGGAGAGTGGCGGGAGGCCGTCTACAGCGGCACGAAAGCGGGAGTGATCGCGATGTCCAAGGCGATCGCGCGCGAGGTCGGGAAATACAACATCACGCTGAACGTCGTCTGTCCGGGCCTCATCGTCGGTGACCCGGAGACTTCGGGGGCCAACTCGATGTGGTCGTCTGAGCAGCTTGACAAGTTCACCCCAGAGGTCCGGGAGAAGGCGGCCAAGAACTACCCGCTGCGGCGCCTCGGCACCGCGGAGGACGTCGTTCCCGCCGTTCTGCTGCTGGCCTCCGATCGGGCGTCGTACGTCACCGGCCAGACGCTGTCGGTCAGCGGTGGCTACACGATGATCTGATCGCGGAGCCTCCGCCACCGCTCGAGCCGGTTCCTGCCCGCCAACGGAAAGATGAACCTGTCCACGCCCGCGGCTTGCAGGTCGCGCAGCCGTGCTCTGCATTCTTCGACGGACCCGACGACGGCCAGCGCGGTCACCAGCTCATCGGAAACGGCTGCGATGTGGCCGGCGTCGGTCGAGAGGTGTTCCGAGTAGTCGTAGGCTTCCGCGCTTCTTGTCATCTCACCGCGAAAGGGCTCGAGGCTCGGCGGCAGGTCCTTGTGATGGGACATCAGCCTCGCCTGCGTCGAGGCCCACGACCGCACGTCTTCGATCTCGGTCGAGGTGGGGGAGATGAACGCGACCTCGAAGCCTTTCTTCGGAGCGATCCACTCGACCTGGCGGCGCACCATCTCAGGCTGGGCAGGGCCCATCACGATCGCACCGTCCGCGACTCGCCCCGCCAACTCGCACATTCGCTGCTGGCTGACCGCAAGATAGATCGGGATCTCAGGGGCTTGAGCTCGAAAGTAGGCGACGGCCTCCTCGACCTCGGCAACCTTTTGCGGCTTCAGGCCGATTCCATACAGCGCCGAGTCGCCCGCGCCCAGACCAAGGATGGCGCGGCCGTTGGAAAGCTCATTGACGGCGGCGATCGCATTCGCGGTGACCGAAGGGTGCCTTGTCACAGCGTTGGTCACGCCGGTGCCGAGGCCGAGCGTCCTGGTGTTGAGCGCCGCGACCACGAGCCCGGCGTACACGTCCTTCATCGCCAGCTGGGAGTCGATCACCCAGATGCGACTGACGCCTTCCGCCTCGAGGCCCGCGACGAACTTCGCCCAGCTGTCGAACGACTGCTTGGAGCTGATGCCCGCGCTGACGTCGTAGCCGGAGGTGCGCCCTGCGCGCGCCCGGCCCTTCATCGCTTGCGGCGGCGTTCGAGAGCTTCCTTGCGTTCGGGGCTGGAGGCCGCCTCGGCGCGCAGCTGCTGCGCCTCGAGCAAGTCCTCGCCCGCGACTCCGCGCCGCTCGATCAGGTTCAAGCTCGCCTTGGTGCCGTGGACGGCTGCTCGCGGCGAAGTCGCGAGTCTTTCAGCGATCGCCGCAACCCGCGCGTCCAGAAGGGCGGCGGGCACGACCTCGGAAATCAGTCCCCACTGGTACGCCGTCTCGGCATCGAGCGTCGGCATGCCCAGAAGCAGGTCTGACGTCCGGGCGCTGCCGCAGATCTGGACCAGTCGCGCGACGAACGGGAACCGGTAGACCACGCCGAGGCTGACCGCCGGCACAGACAGCTGGAGCTGGTCCGCGGAGATTCGCAGGTCGCAGCTCATCGCGAGCTCGACCCCGGCGCCGTGGCAGTGGCCCTGCAGGCGCGCGATCACCGGTGCTGGGCACGCGCGGATGGCCGTTGCCGCCTCGCCGATGTGGTGGTCCGCTTCGAGGTCTTCGGCTGTGCCCTTCAGGCGCGAGAGGTCGTAGCCGGCGCAGAACGCTCTGTCTCCAGCCCCGCGCAGGATGACCGCTCGTGCTCGCTCGCCGTCGGACCGAAGCGCCTCCGCCAGCGCCGACAGCAGCTCGGGATCCACGGCGTTGCGGCGCTCGGGGCGGTTGATCGTGAGCGTGAGCACGTCGTGCACGCCCCACTCACGCAGGAGCGACTCGGTCAACCGAGGAACCGGTTGATCGATGCCGCCAGCTCGAAGCCTCTCTCCACCGGGATCGCATGTCCCGCGCCCTTGATCAGCTCCAGCCGGCTCCCCGATATGCCCTCGCGGATGATCTCGGCCGCCTTGGGCGGGCAGTGCTGGTCGAGGTCGGAGGCGATGATCAGCGCCGGCGCCGTTATCTCGCCGAGCTCGGGATCCAGCGGCCGCTCGAACAGCGCGGCCATCGCCGCGCAGGCGTTGCCGTAGCCGCGCGGGTCCTCGGTCGACTGCCGCCTGATCAGCAAACCGTCCTCCAGCTCGTTGGGCGCCTGCGCGTAGACGTCGGCGGTGTCGCGGTCGAGCGTCTCGCGCAGCCAGGAATCCTCGTTCTTCACCATCGCGACCCGCTCTCGGTACCAACCCGCGGCCGAACGCCCGACGCGGCTCGACGTCGCGACGAGGACGAGCCTGTCCACGCGGCCGGGATGGTCGATCGCGACCCGCATCGCTATCGTTCCGCCCAGCGAGAAACCCACGATCCGTGCTCGCTCGACCTCGAGAACGTCGAGCAGGCCGACCAGGTCATTGCCCAGCTGGCGCAGCGTCCCGTCGGGATTGCCGAGCGTCGTCTGGCCGTGGCCTCGCAGGTCATATAGGACGACGCGATGGCGGAGCATGAGATCGGGCAGCGTTCGTCGCCAGGCGCGGTGATCATCGCCGAGACCATGCACCAGCACGAGTGGCTCGCCGCGGCCGGCTTCGAACCAGGCGACCTCGATGTCATCACACCGCGCGCGCAACGGCCATCTCGCGCAGTGATTTTCGGTTCACCTTGCCTGGTCCGGACAGCGGCAGCTCGTCGACCACGTAGACCGCCGCCGGCCACTTGTAGTGGGCGAGGCCGCGCTCGGCCAGGAAGCCGTCGAGCTCCGCCTTGTCGATGTCGCCGACCACGAAAGCAACCGGCTCTTCGCCAAGCTCGGGATGCGTTCGCCCCACGACGCAAGCGTCGCGCACGGCCGAGTGCATGCGCAGCATCGACTCCACCTCGTACGGGTTGATGTTGGTTCCGCCCCGAATGATGATGTCCTTCACCCTGCCGACGACGTGGAGGTAGCCGTCGTCGTCGACGAAACCGAGGTCGCCCATGTGCGCCCAGCCGTCAGCCGCGTAAGGGCCGAACGTCTCGCCCCAATAGCGCCGCTGCACCAGGTCGCCGCGCATGCAGATCTCGCCGTCGACGATCCGCCACTCGGCGCTGTCGTGCGGGCGCCCGACGGTGGTCCAGCGCTTGTCCCGCGGGTCGGACGGCCGGCCCACCGCGAGCTGGCCGGCGTCCATCGAGCCATAGAAGCTCGAGATTGGAATCCCGGTCGCGGTCTCCCATCGCTCTGCTATCTCGGGGGGCAGCGGCGCGCCCGCGACTGCGACTGCGCGGACGTCGGGAAGCGAGATCGGGTGGTTCAGCATCCGGATCACGTTGGTCGGCACGCCGACCAACACGGTAGCCCGCGATTCGGCGGCGATGCGCAGGCAGCGCTCGGCCGTCCAGTGCGGCTCGCGGAGCATCACCAGCGCGGCGCCCATGCGCAGGCAGTAAAGGCACATGCCGCCGATGCCCTGGGTCAGCGGGGTCATGGGCAGGACGCGGTCCCGCGGCGTTATCTCGAGCCGGCTTGTGAAGCCCTCGAACGTGACCTGCTTGAGACGCGCCGACAGCGACGCGAGCTTCGGCATCCCGGTCGTGCCCGAGGTCAACGCGATCTCGACGATGCGCTCCGGATCGGGAGCTGCGGGCATCGGGCCGTCATCGCCCTCGCCGAGATCGAGCTCACGGATCGTCAGCCTCGGCCGTGCCTTCTCCTCGACCCACCGCAGCTCGTGCTCGCCGAGGCTCAGCGGCAGTGGCAGGAGGACCGCGCCCATGTCGGGCAGGGCGAGCTCGAGCGCCACGTACTGCCACACGTTCGGAAGCTGAACTCCGACGACGTCGCCGGCGCGGACGCCGCGAGCCCAGAGCGACCGCTGCGCACGCCGGACCTGCGCGACGAGCTCTGGAAACGACATCTCGGCGCCCTCTTCCCAGATCGCGAGGCCGTCGTGCCCCTCGAGGTAGCTGAGCGGCCGGTAGGGCGTCATCCGGACACGAGCCGGTCGGGGGTCAGCGGCAGCCGCAGCTCGGCAAGCGACATCGCATCCGCGACCGCGCCGGCGATGGCTGCCGTCCCGCCGATCGTCCCGCCTTCGCCAGCGCCTTTGGTGCCGAGCTCGTGCACCGTCGACGGCGTCTCCAGGTGCTCGATGACCATGCCAGGCACCTCGGCGATGGACGGGACCATGTAGTCGAGAAAGGTTCCGGTCCGCAGCTCGCCGTCGGGTCCGTACACGACCTCCTCCAGAAGCGCCGCGCCGACAGCTTGCGCGACGCCGCCCTCGACCTGACCCTCGACGACCTTCGGATTGATGAGCGGCCCGCAGTCTTCGGCGACGACGTAGCGAACGACCTGGACGGCGCCTGTCTCCCGATCGACCTCGACCGCGCACATGTGGGTGGCGTACGGATGCGAGGCCTGAGCCGCGTCGTACATGACGGTGACGTCGAGCTCGCCGCTCTCCTGGGCGAGCTCGCGCAGCAAGGATGCGGCTCGAAACACGCTCGTCGCCGCCCCCACCGATCCCCGGCTCATGAAGGTCCCCGTCCCCGACCCCACGCTGGCGGTGTCGGTCTGCTCGACGTCGACGTTCTCGGGCTCGGTGCCGAACGCCTCCGCCGCGACCTGGGCCAGCGTCGTATGCATTCCCTGGCCGATCGCCGGCGAGGACGTCTGGACCCGGAGCCGGCCGTCGTCCGCCATCGACACGCGGGCGGTGTCCACACCGGGGATGTCCAGCATGCCGCGACCTTTGAACGTCGCCGATCCCGCGCCCGTGTACTCGACGTACGAGGCGACGCCGATGCCGGTCGCTCCTGTCTTCTTCATCTCGTCGTAGCCGAACACGCGCGCCGCGGCGTCGAGGGCGGCGGCGTAGTCTCCCGACTCGTAGGGGTGGCCGGTGACCGTGCGGTAGGGCATCCGTTCACGGGGCACGAAGTTGAGGCGGCGCACCTCCAGCGGGTCGATGCCGACTCGAGCCGCGATCAGGTCGATCAGCCGTTCGTGCGCGAGCACGGCGGTCACCATTCCGACCCCGCGGTACGGGCCTTCGGGAGACTTGTTCGTCGCGACCGCGTATGTCGTGTACTCGTAATCGCGGATGTCGTAGGGACCGGTCATCAGGCCGGCGGTGCCGAGGGGGTCGAGCAGCGGACCGAACGGCCGGACGCCGTAGGCCCCGACGCTCGAATAAACCGTCGCCTTCAGTCCCAGCACGCGTCCGTCCTTTCGAATCGCGGCCTCGAATCGCACACGCTGATCACGCGCATGGGACGCGGCCTGCATGTGCTCGGAGCGCGTCTCGATCCATTTCACCGGCGCCTTCACGCGTCGGGCGATCCAGGCCAGGAGGATCTCCTCGGGGTAGACCTGCGCCTTGCCGCCAAACGCGCCGCCGACGTCCGCCGCCACCACGCGGACCGTTTGTCGGTCCAGGTCGAGGCACTCCGCGATCGCGTCAGCGACCAGATGTGGCACCTGGGTCGAGGTCCAGACCGTGACGCCCTCCGCATCGTTCGGCATCGCGAGGACGCCACGTGGCTCGATCGGCGCCGGCGCGACCCGGGGATGGGTGACCTCGCCCTCGACCACCAGGTCGGCTTTCCTGAATGCCGCCGCGACCTCGCCGTAGCTGCGATGTCCTGTGAAGTAGAGGTTGCCGGGCACCGCGTCGTGCACGAGATGGGCGCTGTCCGCCAGGGCGTCTTCGAAGCTGATCACCGCGGGTAGCGCCTCGATCTCGAAGGCCGCAGCCTGCGCGGCGTCGGCCGCCTCGTAGCGCGTCGCCGCCACGACCGCGCCGATGAGCTCGCCTGCAAACCGAACGCGCTCTGCGGCCAGGATCGGTCGCGCGGGCGAGACGACGCCCGGCGTCGTCAGGTGCACCCCGAGCGGCCGGCACGATCCTTCGAGGTCGGCGGCCGTGAACGTCGCCTCGACGCCGGCCAGGCGGCCGCTGGCGAACGGGCTGCGCACCATCGCCACGTGCAGGCAGCCTGGCGGCTGCAGGTCGTCGACGAACCGCCCCTCGCCGCGAAGCAGGCGTGGGTCCTCGAGCCGCCTGAGGCTCCGCCCGATCACGGCCGTCATGCCGCTAAAGTCTCCGTCATCGACGCACACTGGATGGCGGTCGCGCGAGGCGACGAGCCCGCCGACCTGGTGCTCTCCGGCGGCCACGTCTTCTCGGTCTTCACCAAGGAGTGGCTCGACGTGGACGTCGCCGTCAAGGACGGCCACGTCGTCGGGTTGGGCCGCTACGACGGTCCGCACAAGCTGGACGTTTCAGGCGCGTACCTCGTGCCGGGCTTCATCGACGCCCACATGCACATCGAGTCATCGAAGCTGATGGTCGACGAGTTCGCGCGCGCGGTTCTCGCCCACGGCACGACCGCGGTGGTCGCCGACCCGCACGAGATCGCGAACGTGCTCGGCACCGACGGCATCCACTGGCTTCTCGACTGCTGTGAGGACATCCCGCTCGACGTTTACGTCATGGCGTCGTCATGCGTGCCGGCGTCGCGCTTCGAGTCACCCCGGCGGCCGTTCACGACCGGCGACATCGAGAGCCTCCTGCGCCGCAGCCGGACGCTGGGAATCGCAGAGATGATGAACTTTCCCGGCGTCATCGCCGGCAGCCAGTCGGAGCTCGCCAAGCTCGAGACCGGCCTGACGGATCACGTCGACGGTCACGCTCCCGGCGTGCGCGGGCCGGCCCTCAACGCGTACATCAGCGCGGGAATCACATCCGACCACGAGGCGATGACGTTCGAGGAGGCACTCGAGAAGCGCCGGCTGGGGATGTGGGTGTTGCTTCGCGAGGCGTCGATCGCCCGCAACCTGCGCGACCTGCTGCCGCTGATCAAGCGCTTCGGGACAGAGCGGTGCGCGTTCTGCACCGACGACCGGGAGCCCGACTTCATCGTCGAGCAGGGGCACATCAACCAGATGGTCCGGGTCGCGGTCGAAGAGGGCATCAGCCCGGAGGACGCGCTGGTGATGGCGACCCTGAACCCCGCGACCTGCCACCGCTTGTGGCACCTTGGCGCCATCGCACCGGGCTATCAGGCGGACATTCTCGTCCTCGACGACCTCAAATCGTTCAATCCGCGACAGGTGCTGAAGCGGGGCGCCGAGCCAAGGCACGTCAAGCTCGACGTCCCGGAGTGGGTGCGCCAGACCGTGAGCCTGGCGCCTCTCGCCGCGACTTCGTTTCGGGTCGCGGCGGGGCCGCAGAAGATCCGCGTGATGCGGGTCGTGCCGGCGCAGCTGGTCACCGGCGTGGACGTCGTCGCGCCGGCTGTCGAGGACGGTTGCGTCGTCGCCGACCCCGCGCGGGACCTCATCAAGATCGCGGTGGTCGAACGCCACCACGCAAGTGGTCGGGTCGGCATCGGTTTCGCGACCAACGTGGGCTTGAAGCGCGGCGCGTTCGCGTCGACGGTCGCGCACGACGCCCACAACATCGTCGTCCTGGGCGTCGACGACGAGGATATGGCCGCGTGCGCGATGCGCCTGGCGGAGATTGGCGGCGGCATCGTCATCGCCGAGGGCGGGAGGGTCGTTGAGGAGCTGCCGTTGCCGGTGGCGGGGCTGATGAGCGACCGCCCCCTTGGCGAGGTGCATGAGCGGCTTCGATCGATGGAGGGGCGGCTGCGCGAGATGGGCGCGACCATGGCGTCGCCGTTCATGACGCTCAGCTTCCTTGCGCTGTCCGTCATCCCCGAGCTGAAGATCACGGACCGAGGGCTCGTGGACGTCGGCAGGTTCGAGCTGGTGTCGCTCGGCGTTGAATGAGGACGAGCTCTACGCCTGTCTCGCGAGCAGGAGGTGGGCGCACGCAGTTGCCGCGGGGGCTGACCCGGACCAGGCGATGGATGCTTTGACCGACGACGAGTGGGTCGGCGCGATGAAGGCCCATCCGCGGATCGGCGAGCGCGGGGGCGCGGATTCCGCTAGGGAGCAGAGCAAGGCGATGCAGGGGGCGGCCGCGACGCTGACGGAGCTGGCCGCCGAAAATCGACGGTATGAGGACCGTTTCGGCCACGTTTTTCTCATCTTTGCCAGCGGCCGCACCGCGGACGAGATCCTTGGGGAGCTGCGCCGGCGCATGAAGAACGACCCTGCCCAGGAGCTTGTCGAGGCCAAGCGCGAGCTGCGGAAGATCGCGCACCTCCGCATGGCGAACGCGCGATGAGCATCTCGACTCATGTGCTCGACACGATGCGCGGGACGCCGGCCGCCGGACTCGACGTGGCGCTCCACAGGCGCGAGCCCGACGGGGATTGGAAGGAGGTCGCAAAGGCGACCACCGACGCCGACGGCCGCGTCCGCCAGCTCACGGACGACGAGCTCGAAGCCGCGGAGTACCGGCTCGAGTTCGACACGCGGCCGTACTTCGAACGTTCGGGCCTGAACCCGTTCTATCCCTCGATCGCCGTCGTCTTCAACTTCGACGGCGGGCGCCTCCACGTTCCGGTGCTGCTCAGCGCTTTCGGCTACACCACTTACAAAGGGACATGAAGTTCCGTCTCGGCGACAACCAGTACGGGAAGTCGGAGACGCACGTCGTGCGGATCATCAAGCAGGGCACCGCGCACGACATCAAGGACCTCAACGTCAGCATCGCGCTCGCCGGCGACTTCGCCGAGACGCACCTCACCGGCGACAACTCCAAGGTCGTGCCGACCGACACCCAGAAGAACACGGTCTTCGCTTTCGCGAAGGACGGCATCGGCGAGATCGAGGAGTTCGGCATCCGACTTGCGCGCCATTTCGTGGGCGATTTCGCCTCCGTCTACCGCGCGCGGGTCGACATCGAGGAGTTCGCGTGGGACCGCCTTCACAACCACGCGTTCGTTCGGACCGGGTCCGAGAAGCGGGTGGCCACCGTCACGGGCACCGACGATGGCACATGGGTCGTTGCGGGCGTGACGGATCTCGTCGTCCTCAAATCGACCGGCTCTGAGTTCCACGGCTACATCAAGGACCGGTACACGACACTGCCCGAGACGAACGACCGGATCATGGCCACCTCGCTGTCGGCGCGGTGGCGTTACAGCGACTCGGCCGGGCTTGACTGGGGCCGATCATTTGTCGAGGCGAGGAGTGCGCTCCTCGAGACGTTCGCGCGGAAGCACAGCCTTTCCCTGCAGCAGACGCTCTACGCGATGGGCGAGGCGGTGTTGAGGGCGCGGCCGGAGATCGCCGAGGTGCGCCTCTCGATGCCGAACAAGCACCACTTCGTCGTCGATCTCTCGCCGTTCGGTATGACCAACCCGAACGAGGTCTTCTACGCGGCCGACCGGCCGTACGGTCTCATCGAGGGCACGGTCATCCGTGACGATGCGCCCCCGCCCGGCCTCGCCTGGTGATGCAGTTCTTCCAGCCGGCGACCTGGGTGGAGGCGCTGGAGACGAAGGCGGCGCACCCCGAGGCGGTGCCGATCGCCGGCGGGACGGACGTGATGGTGGAGCTGAACCTCGACCACAACCGCCCGCCTGCCTTCATCGACCTGACCCGCATCGGCGAGCTGACCGAATGGGGGATGGAGGACGGCCTTCTGCGCGTCGGCGCGGGAGTGACCTACACACGGCTCGTCGACGAGCTTGGCGACCGGCTGCCGGCGCTCGCCATCGCGTCGCGCACCGTGGGATCGCCGCAGATCCGCAACCGGGGGACCGTCGGAGGGAACCTCGGCACCGCCTCGCCGGCGGGCGACGCACTCCCGCCGCTGCTGGCCTGCGACGCTCAGGTCGAGCTGGCATCGACATCCGGTGCTCGGCGAGTCCCGGTCCGCGAGTTCTTCACCGGTCCCAAGCGCAACGCGATGAAAAAGGACGAGCTGATCGCCGCCTATTGGGTTGCCTCGGCGCCGGGACCGCAGCAGTTCGCCAAGGTCGGCACGCGCAACGCGATGGTGATCGCCGTCTGCTCGTTTGCGCTTGCACTCGACCCCACCCGCCGCATCGCCGGCACCGGCATCGGATCGGCCGGGCCTACGCCGCTGCGGGCGACGGAGGCGGACGAGTTCATCGCCGGCGAGCTCGACTGGGCGAACCACACGCGGCCGAGCGAAGCGACGCTTGCCCGTTTCGGTGAGCTCGTCGCGGCCGCCGCGAAGCCGATAGACGATGTTCGCGGCACCGCCGATTACCGCCGGCACGCGCTCGCCGTCATGGCGCGGCGGTGCCTTTCTTGGTGCTGGAATTGAGGATCGAGACCACCGTCAACGGCGGGCGGCGCGTCGTCGAGGACGTGTGGGAAGGCGAGAGCCTGCTGCATGTCTTGCGCGAGCGGTTCGGCCTCTACGGCTCCAAGAACGCCTGCGAGCAGGGCGAGTGCGGCTCGTGCTCGGTATATCTCGATGGCGCGCTGGTCTGCGCGTGCCTGGTCCTCGGCGGCCAGGCCAACGGCCGCTCGGTCGTCACCGTCGAAGGGCTCGACGGGGATCGTGTGCAGCAGTCGTTCGTCGAGGCGGGCGCCGTTCAGTGCGGCTTCTGCACGCCTGGGCTCGTCGTCGCCACCCACGACCTGCTCCACCGAGTTCCGCATCCGACCGAGGAGCAGATCCGCGAGGCGCTCGCGGGCAACGTCTGCCGCTGCACCGGCTACGCCAAGATCATCGACGCCGTGAACCTGGCGGCGCGCCGGTGAAAGTCGGCGAGAGCGTCCGCCGCCCCGACGGACAGGCCAAGGTCCACGGGTCATTCGTCTATTCGTCCGACCTGCATGTCGACGGCATGCTCTGGGGCGCGACAGTCCGCAGCCCACATCCGCACGCGCGCATCCTCTCGATCGAAGCCGCCGCGGCCCGCGCGATGCCCGGCGTCCATGCGGTGCTGACCCACGCGGACGTCCCGGGCGAGAAGCTGTACGGCCTCGAGATCGCCGACCAGCCGGTGCTGGCGATCGACGAGGTCAACTATTGGGGCGAGGCGGTCGCGCTGGTCGCCGCCGATCATCCCGAGCAGGCGCGCCGTGCGGCCGCCGCGGTCAAGGTCGAGTACGAGGTTCTGCCGCCGGTGACTCGTGCCGAGGACGGCAGGGTCCTGCGTCACGTCAAGATCCGGCACGGCGACCAATCCGCACACGCCGAGGTGGTCGTGCGCGGCGATTACGAGATCGGGATGCAGGACCAGGCGCCACTGGGGCCGGAGTCTGGGCTCGCGATACCCGACGGCGCGGGCGGTGTCGACCTCCACATCGCCACGCAGTGGCTTCACGTCGATCAGCAGCAGCTGGCGTCGATCCTCGCCCTGCCGCGCGAGAAGGTGCGGCTCACCATGGCAGGCATTGGTGGCGCGTTCGGATCGCGCGAGGACCTGTCGATGCAGGCGCACGCATGCCTCCTCGCCATCAGGACCGGCAGCCCGGTGAAGATCGCGTATTCGCGACCGGAGTCTTTCGTCGGCCACGTCCACCGCCACCCCGGAACGCTCGTCTACGAGCACGGCGCCGACCGCGACGGCAAGCTGGTGTACGTCAAGGCGCGAATCCTTCTCGACGGCGGCGCGTACGCGTCGAGCTCGACCGCCGTGATCGCGAACGCGACCTGCTTTTCGTGCGGTCCGTACCTGATGCCGAACGCGACGATCGACGGCATCGTCGTCTACACCAACAACCCGCCATGCGGGGCGATGCGCGGGTTCGGATCGGTTCAGAACTGCTACGCGCACGAGGCGCAGATGGACAAGCTTGCGGCAGCGCTTGGGATGGACCCGGTCGAGCTGCGGATCAAGAACGCCTTGAAGACGGGCGACCGGTTGATCACCGGGCAGATCATCGACGGGCCGGTTCCGGTGGCCGAGCTGCTCCGACGGGTCCGCGCGTTTCCCGAACCGGCGGGCGACGGGCTCATGCCGGGCGGATATTCGAACACGACGCACGGCGAAGGAGTGAAGCGTGGCGTCGGTTACGCCGCCGGCTTCAAGAACATCGGCTACTCGGAAGGCTTCGACGACTACTCGACCGCTCGCGTCCGGCTCTTCGTCCATGAGGGCCGACCACGGGTCGAGGTGCACTCGGCCGCCGCCGAGGTGGGGCAGGGCGTGGTGATGGTCCAGGCTCAGATCGCCGGATCGGTGCTCGGTGTCAACGATGTGGTGGTGCTCAACGCCGACACCGGGGTAGGCTCGGCCGGATCGTCGTCGGCCTCTCGTCAGACGTATATCACCGGTGGGGCCGTGCAAGCCGCGGCGGAGGCAGTGCGCGCGCGCGTCATCGAGCTCGGCGAGTCGGAGCTCGGTGGCGAGCTCCCCGTCGGGAACGAAGCCGCACTCGCCACATTGCTCGGCGACGCCGTGATCGAGGAGACGCGTGAATTCCGTCCGCGAGCGACGCATCATCTCGATCCCGAGACGGGGCAGTCGGACGCCCACATGCAGTTCGCCTTCGCCGCGCATCGCGCGATCGTCGACGTCGACACCGAGCTCGGGCTGGTGAAGGTCGTCGAGCTCACGACCGCTCAAGACGTGGGCAAGGCGATCAATCCCCTCGCCGTGGAGGGGCAGCTGGAAGGCGGAGCGGCGCAGGGACTCGGCCTCGCGGTGATGGAGGAGATCCAGCTCAAAGACGGCGTCATCCGCAACGCCTCCTTCACGGACTACCTGTTGCCGACGATGCTCGACATGCCGCCGGTGAAGATGGACATCCTGGAGCTCGGCGACCCGAATTCGCCGTACGGGCTGAAGGGCGTGGGCGAGCCTCCGACCATCTCGTCCGGCCCGGCGATCGTGGCGGCGATCCGCGCCGCGACCGGGCGGGAGATCGACCGGGTGCCCGTGCGGCCTCACGACCTGACCTTGTGACTCTCCGAGGCCGCGAAGATGCGAGGAGCCTCAGGCCGCGCACCCTCGTTCTAAAGGCGGGCCTCCTGTGGACCGGCACGGAGGAGATCGAGGGCGGCTGGCTTTTCGCCCGCGACGGCTTCGTCGAACAGGTCGGCTCGGGCCAGGCTCCGCACGCCGACGACGTGATCGACGAGCCCAACTGCGTCGCGATGCCGGGGCTGGTGAACGCCCACGACCACATGTACCAGTGGGCGACTCGCGGCTATGCGCCCGACGGCACCCTGTTCGAGTGGCTGCGCGCGCTGTACCCGGTCTGGGCACGCATCGACGCGGACACCGTTCGCGTCGCGTCGCGAGCCGCGATGGCGAAGCTCTTGCTGTCCGGCTGCACCCTGTCCACCGATCACCATTACGTCTTCCCGCATGGCAAGCCGGGCATCTTCGAGGCCCTGGTCGAGTCGGCGCGGGAGCTGGGCATTCGGTTTCACCCGTGCCGTGGCTCGATGTCGCTGGGGGAGTCGAAGGGGGGACTGCCGCCGGACAGCGTGGTCGAGGAGCACGACGCGATCCTCGCCGACACCGAGGCGATGATCATGAGATATGACGATCATGAAACAGGATCGATGTGCCGTGTGGTCGTCGCGCCCTGCTCGCCCTTTTCGGTCACCCCGGAGCTGATGCGCGATTCGGCGGCGCTCGCGCGCAAGCATGGATCTCGGCTGCACACGCACGTCGCGGAGACACTGGACGAGGAGACCTTCTGCATCGAGAAGTTCGGCATGCGGCCGCACGAGCTGATGGAGGACCTCGGCTGGACGGGCGACGACGTGTGGTACGCGCACGGGATCCACTTGAACGACGCGGAGGTATCTCGCGTCGCCGAGCTCGAGACCGGCATCGCGCACTGCCCATCGAGCAACATGCGCCTCGGCGCGGGGACCTGCCGGGTCGCCGACCTCGTGCGCGCGGGCGCGCGCGTCGGCCTCGGGGTGGATGGCTCGGCCAGCAACGAGGACGCCAACCTCGCGATGGAGGCGCACCAGGCGCTGCTGCTCGCGCGTGTGCATGCGGAGTCTCCGCAGGCGCTCGACGCCCGCGCCGCCTGGCGGCTGGCCACCCGCGGCGGGGCGCAATGCCTCGGTCGCGAGGACTGTGGGTCGCTCCAAGCGGGAAAGTGCGCCGACGTGGCGTGCTTTCGCATCGACGACCTGGCGCACGCCGGCATCAAAGACCCGCTCGCGGGGCTGGCGCTGGCGCCTCCCTCGCGCGCTCAGACCGTGGTCGTCAACGGTCGTGTCGTCGTCCGTGGCGCGCGTCTGCTGACCGCCGACGAGGGCGAGATCACTCGCGAGATCGCGGCTGTGGCAAGGAGGATCGGATGAGCGAGATGGCTGTGCTGGTGATCAGGATCGAGAAGGATCACGCCGCGGACTATGAGCGGCTTTTCGAGCAGGACGAGCTGCCACGCTGGCGCGATTACGTCGAGCGCGGACTTTTCAAAAGCGCCCGCATATTCCGCTCGGTCTTCGGCTCCCACGAAGACGACGGCATCGCGAACTACGTGATCGTGGTCGAGTCAGAAGGCGAGGGCCATCACGAGCACGACAACGATCCGGGCTTCCATGCCTTCAACGAGAAGGCGGACGTGTTCCAGCCCGAAGAGCCATTTGTGTTCGGAGGCGCACCGCTCTTCAGCGCCGGCTAGCTGGCAACGGCGGGCCGGATGAACCGCGGCATCCCGTGGGTCAGAGTCTTGACCGTACGGCCGCGGACCTTCTGTCCCTCGTGGGCGCTGAACGGGTTCGTGTAGAGAAGGTCCTCGCGGCGCACCACCTCCTCGTCGCCCAGGTCGACAAGCCACAGGTCGGCGTCGAATCCTGGCGCGATGTCGCCCTTCCGCGCGATCCGAAATCGCTCGGCGATGTTGGTCGCCGTCACCGCCGCGACGGTGGGTGGCTCGATGCCCATCGCGAGCAGCAGCCCGCGGGTCGACTGGCACCCCGAGATGCCGCCCCAGATCTGGCGAAAGTCGTTCCCTTGCTTCAGGTCGGGCGTGCTGGGCGAATGGTCGGACACGATGATCGGAAGCAGCTGCATCCGCTCGCCTCTCAAGGGCGGCGCGCACTTCCCCGGGCCGCCAAGCCGCTCGAGGTCTTCCGCCGTGTACAGCAGATAGTGCGCGCAGGTCTCGCCGCTGACGCCGCCTCCGAGCAAGGCCGCGCCGGCGGAGGTGCTGACGTGGACGATGTGCACGCGGCAGCCGGTCTCCCGCGACAGCTCGACGCAGGTCTCGATCGCGCGCACTTCGGCATCGACGGGACGTGATTCGACGAAGTCGCGCGCGGTGGGGCCGGCGGGCTCTCGCAACAGCGCCGGATCTTCGGCGTGGACCAGCAGGATCGAATCCAGCTCTGCGATCCGCTTCATGCCCTCCCGCAACGTCATCTCGTTGCATGCCGGGAACTCCTCGATGCCGCTCGGGCACATGAAGGCCTTGAAACCCATCGCGCCTTGCTCGTGCATAGGGCCGAGCTGGTCGAGGTTGCCCGGCACTAGCCCGCCCCAGAGCCCGTAATCGCACCGTGCTGAGCGCCGCATCGCGGCGAGCTTCAGTTCGAAAGCCTCGGCCGTCGTGGTCACCGGCAGGTTGTTGAGGGGCATGTCGACGAATGCCGTGTAGCCGCCGGCGAGCAACGCCGCCGTCCCGTGCGCGACGTCCTCCCACTCCGTCCGTCCCGGCTCGTCGAAGTGGACGTGGGAGTCGATGCCGCCGGGGAACACGTGCAGTCCGTTGGCGTCGATTTCATCCGGTTGTTGGTCCAGGTCTCGGCCCACCTCCGCTATCAACCCGTCCTCGATCCGCAGATCGGCGACATCGATGCCGCGCGCGGTCACGACCGAACCGCCGCGGACGATCACAACAGGTCGAGGAACCTGCTCAGCACGTCGAGCGCCACAGCGACGTCGGCCTCGGTCACCGACTCGGCGGGGTTGTGGCTGATGCCGCCTTTGCAGCGCACGAACAGCATCGCGATGTCCGTGATCTCCGACATGTAGACACCGTCGTGGCCCGCACCGCTTGCCACCGACACCGCGCCCTCGCCAATTGCCTCGCTCAGCAGCGCGGTCAGGCGCGGGGAGCACGCGACGGCCGCGCGCTCGCTCACCGGGGTTATCTGGACCGCGATATCGGCGGACTGTCGCCGGGCCAGGCCGAGCAGGGCATGCGACGCCGATTCGCGCGTGCGATCGTCCGGGCTGCGCACGTCGAGGCTCACCTCGACTCTGCCAGGGATGACGTTGGCCGCGCCCGGCTTGACCGACAGCTTGCCGACCGTGGCGACGACATCACCATGCACGGCCGCGGGGACTGCGGAAACGAAAGTCGCCGCCGCCACCAGAGCGTCGCGGCGTTGCGCCATGGGCACCGTGCCGGCGTGCCCCGCCTCCCCGCTGAAGGTCATCTCGTAACGGCTCTGGCCGGCGATGGCGGAGACGACGCCGACAGGGAGTCCGATAGCCTCGAGCACGGGGCCCTGCTCGATGTGGACCTCGACATAGCCGATCGGTCGGGCGCCTGACCAGCGGTCATCGCCTAGCTTTTCGGGATCACCGCCGAATCGGCGAATGGCGTCCGCCATCGTCACCCCATCCGGGTCGGTGCGCCGCAGCTCTGCGTCCTCGAGCTTTCCGGCGACCGCGCGGCTGCCGAGGTACGTCGACCCGAAGCGCAGGCCTTCCTCGTCCGCGAAGGCCAGCACCTCGATCGCGAAGGGCAGTCGCTTCTCGGCGTCGTGCAGCCGCTGGACGGCCGCGATCGCCACGAGCACGCCGAGCGGGCCGTCGTATCTGCCCGCGTCGCGAACCGAGTCGAGGTGGGAGCCGAGGAGCAGCAGCCCGGGGCCGGCGCCCTCGTAGCGTCCGCGCAGGTTGCCGATGTTGTCGCGTGTCACGGTCATCCCGGCCTCACGCATCCACTGCTCGACGAACCGGTGCGCGCAGCGCATCGCCTCGGACGCAAAGGGCCGGGTGATGGAACCTGGTTCCTCCGTGCATGCCGCGAGCACGTCGCACCGCTTCATGACCGTCTCCGCAGGCGTCATTCAGCTGTGACCCGCGCCGGCTGATACTTGCGGCTGCGCGGCCTAGGCGGCCGGGCGCCTTCGGCGCTGAAGCCTGCGTCGACCCCTGCGCGCGCTCGGGCACGCATCTTTCTATTGATGCGCTTCCTCGCGTGCTCGTCGTCTCCTCGGCTCCGGCCGCCGATGCCGCGGATCCGCTGCGAAGCACCGGCGCAGCTCACAGGGTGCTGAACGAAATCTCCTGCGCGCCCCGCCACAGCACGAGCTCGCCCAGGTCTTTCAGGCGGTCGTTGCCGTCGAAGATCGTGGCGAAGTGGTTGCCCGCGAGCTGGCCCATCTTGCTCCCGAACAGCGTGGCGCCGTATGGGAAGAGGATCTCGGTCTCGCTGATGCCGCCGGGGTAGAGCAGAAGCTGGCCCGGCGCGGGATGGCTCGTGTGGTTCTCATATCCCAGCCCGAGGTCGAGCTCGCCGAACGGGATCCAGGCCGCCTCCCCGCTCCATCGCGCCTGGATCAGCTGGGCCTCGAGGGGGAGCATGTTCTGAAACGCGTGGCAGGTCTTCGGCGCCGTCTCGGTCTCGAGCCGGGCGACGAACCGAAGGTTGCCGACCTTGATCTCTACGTCCACGCGTGCATAAAAGTAGCGCCGCCGCCCACGCGGGCAGCGGCGCTGATGGAATCGATGGAGTTACGCAGCCCTGGAACCGGCAGCGGCCGTCGTCGTCTGTGTTCGCGTGACCATCGAGAAGGCGTAGTACAGGACGGCTGTGAGGACGAAGCCGACGATGAAGGTGATGTCGCCGATGCCCGGGTTGTTGTTGGGGATCGGCCCGACGTAGACGCCGAAGACGTTGCCAAATAGCCCCACGGAGACGATGACCCCGAGGGCCATCGCCACGACTCCTTGCCAGCGGTTGTACCTGGTGTTGAAGAAGAGCGACTCGTCGCCATAGTCGCCGCGTCGCAGCCAGTGGTCGACGAGTACCACCGCGAGCCACGCCGCGATCCAGTAGCTGATCAGCAGCAGGAAGGACTCGTACTTGCTGCCAGGGCCGACGTTGGCCTGGCCGGCGACTCCGATGATGTACCCGAGCACGCCGGCGCCGATGGCCAGCGCGGCGCGGCGTTGTTTCAGCGTCATACCCATCTCGCGGATGCCCACCGCGACCAGCGACAGGGTGCCGCTGTAGATGTTGATCGCGTTCGCGGCGACCGCCCCCACGGCGATCGACAGAAGCGTCAGGTAGTACAGGAAGTCCGGCATGCCCTTCTGGAGCTGCACGGTCGGGATGTCATTCGGCCCCCACTTGGTCCCTGAGACTGTGGCCAGCGCGGCGCCGGCGAGCTCGAGGACGACGCACGAGACGAAGACGCCCGCGCCGGCCCAGAAGCCGACCATTCGCCGGTCCGTGTCGGGCGGCAGGTAGCGCGTGTAGTCGGCGGCGTACGGGTTCCAGCCGGCGGCGTATCCGAACACCGCGGTGAAGAGGAGTAGGAACGCACCGACATGGCCGACGGAGCCGGGGTTGCTCGCCACGCCCAGGTTGGCGTGACTGAAGATGAGCAGAGTCGCCGCGGCGAACACGATGCCGAGCAGAGGGAGCGCCCACCGCTCGAAGAAGTGGATGAAGTTGTGGCCGAGGGTCGCGATGGCGACCTGGGCGACCACTATGACCAGGAACGAAAGCCAGAACGGGACGTTCCAGTGAATCAGCAGGGCCAGCGCCTGCAGCGCGAAGGCGCCGCTGACGCTGTTGACGATGAACCAGCCGATCGAGCCGGTGAACGCGTTCAACCCGGCCGGCAGGATGTTGCCGAGGAAGCCGAATGCCCCGCGGCTCTTCACCATCATCGGCACGCCGTATCGCGGTCCCCAGGACGACAGGATCGCGTGCGTCAGTGAGCCGAGCGCAGTACCTACAACGATTGCGACGGCGGTTTCCCAGAAGCTCAGCCCGAACACGGCGATCCCGAGCACCCCGACGAAGACGGTCGCGAACTCGAGGTTCGGCGACAGCCACGTCCAGAAGAGGTGGATCGGCTTGCCGTGCCGCTCCTTGAGAGAGATGAACTCGACGCCTCCGGGCTCGACGGTGGCGACCTTGTCCCCGTAGTCGCCCTCCCTAACGGGTACGTGTGTCTCTACTTCCTGGACCGACTGCATAGGCGCTTCCCCCTCAAAAAAGCGACGCCGTCAGCTACGGATCGGAAGTTTAAGGTCAAGTTAGGATTTCGTCGAATGCTCGATTTGCTCCTCCGGGGCGCCCGCCTGCCCGGGGAATCCGAGACCCGGGAGATCGGCATCAAGGAGGGGCTGATCAGCGAGCTGGAGCCCGACGCGCAGCAGACCATCGACCTCGGCGGGGCGCTGGTCACCCCGGCCCTGGTCGAACCCCACATCCACCTCGACGCGGTGCTCACGGTAGGCGAGCCCAGGCACAACCAGACGGGCTCCCTGTTCGAGGGGATCGCCATCTGGGCCGAGCGAGTCAGGACGCTGACGGTCGAGGACGTGAAGCAGCGGGTGCGGACAGTCCTCCGCTGGCAGCTGGCCAACGGGGTGCAGTTCGTGCGCTCTCACGTCGACGTGTGTGACCCGGAATTGAAGGCCGTGCGCGCCCTGGTCGAGCTCCGCGAGGAGATCGGCGACCAGGTCCACCTGCAGCTCGTCGCCTTCCCGCAGCAGGGAATCATGTCGTTCGACGGCGGCCAGGACCTGATGCGCAAGGCGGTCGACCTCGGCGTCGACGTCGTCGGAGCGATCCCGCACTTCGAGCTGACGCGCGAGTACGGCGTCGACTCGGTCAAGTTCGCCTTCGCGCTCGCCTCGAACAAGGGCCTGCGGGTTGACATCCACTGCGACGAGACGGACGACGACCACTCGCGCTTCATCGAGACCATGGCCGCCGAGACGATCCGGCTGGGGATGGGCGGACGGGTCACCGCCTCACACACGACGGCGATGCACTCGTACAACAACGCCTACGCGTACCGGCTGATAAACAACCTCAAGCGCGCGCAGATGCACATGGTCACCAACCCGCTCGACAACTCGACGCTGCAGGGACGTTTCGACTCGTATCCGATCCGCCGAGGGCATACGCGCGTGAAAGAGCTGCTGTCGGCGGGCATCAACGTCTGCATCGGCCACGACTCGGTCATGGACCCGTGGTATCCGCTGGGTTACGGCGACCCGATGCAGTCGGCGTTCGTGCTCGCCCACTACGGCCAGATGTCGGGCCACTCCGAGCTGCGGACGCTGATGGACATGATCACCTGGAATGGGGCGAGCGCGCTCGGCCTCGAGAAGTACGGGCTGCTGCCCGGATGTCGCGCCGACCTCTGCGCGTTCGACGCGCCGACCGAGATGGACGCGATCCGGCTCATAGCTCCACGCAAGCTCGTCCTCCGTGGGGGCAAGATCGTCGCCCGGACCGAGCCCGCGCGGACAACAGTGACGTGGGACGGCCGTGAGGAGATGGTCGACTTCCTGAACCCACCCCGAAACCAACTGCGTGACCCCTAGCGACCGCGCGTATCAGCTCCTCAACGGTTTCCGTGCGTCGCAGATCGTGCACGCCGCATGCGAGCTGAAGATCCCAGACTTGCTTGCCGACTCAGCGTTTGGTGCCGACGCACTCAGTAGGGCGACCCAAATCGATGCGTCCAGGCTCGAGCGACTGCTTCGCGGGTTGGTTGGACTTGGCGTTCTCGAGCAGCGTCCTGACAGCACTTATGCCAACACCGAGGTCGGGCACTTGTTCCGAGGCGACACCGTTGGTTCACGGCGCCCCACCACCATGATGCTGATCCCCGAGAGCTACCTCTCGTGGGGTCTCTTCATGGACGTTCTCAAGACGGGCGCCGTGGGCCACGTCGTCGCCCACGGCGGCACGCTTTGGGAGACGGTCGCGCGGGATCCGGATTACGCCGCCCGCTTCAACCAGGCGATGGTGTCGAACTCGAACGATACCGTCGACTTCGTCGCTGCCTCGGTTGACTTCGCGAGCGCCAAGCTCGTCGTCGACGTCGGAGGCGGCAAAGGGGGGCTGGTCGGAGGGATTCTTCGCGCGCATCCACACCTTCGCGGGGTGGTGTGCGATCTCCCGGCGGGCCTGACCGAGACCGCGGCAAACCTAGCCGAGCTTGGTGTGGCTGACCGGAGCACGATCGTCGAAGCCGACTTTTTCGAGTCCGTTCCGCGAAATGGAGACGTGTACCTCTTGAAGGACATCATCCACGACTTGGAGGATGCCCCCGCGGCAAAGATCCTCGCCGTCTGCCGGAAGGCGATGCCGGCCGGCGCCCGTCTGGTCATCGTCGAGCGGCTCGTGCCCTCTCCCGTGACCGACAGCCCGGCCGACCTCAACGCTGTCATAACCGACCTGCAGATGATGGTTCAGCTCGGCAGCCGGGAAAGGACGCTGGACGAGTTCCGGTCGTTGCTGAAGAGCGCGGGGTTCAATGACGTTCGCCTGATCCCAAGCGGCGGCGTGTTCAAGGTGGTCGAGGCGAGGCTGTCTAGCTGAGGGAGTAGATTCCTGGCAGCTCCCGATAGAGGCCGGCGTAGTCCAGCCCGTAGCCGATCACGAATCGGTCTGGGATGACGAAGCCGACGAAGTCGATCTGGACCTCGATCTCACGGCGCGCAGGACGATCGAGCAGCGCCGCCACGCGAAGCGATGCAGGCTTCAAACGCCGGAACCGCTTGAGGATCGTGTCGATCGTGCGTCCCGAGTCGACGATGTCCTCGACGAGCAGGACGTGCCGTCCCTCGAGCGACCCCTCGACCATGTGCGCGATCTTCACGCGCCCGCTGCTCTTCGTCCCGGCGCCGTAGCTTGCCGCGCGCACGAACTCGAGCTCGGCGGGGATGGAGAGGCTGCGCAGCAGGTCGGCGGCGAAAACCGTCGCGCCCTTGAGGATGGCGACCAGGACCAGCGGCGTGTCGGTGCCGGCGTAGACCTCGGAGATCTCGAGGCCGAGCTGCCTGACACGTTTGGCGATGCGCTCGGAGGAGATCATCGCGCGGCCCGGCGCGCGCTTCGACCCACGAACCCGTTGTTTAACCGCCACCCGTTGTGAGTCTAGTGTTTGACCCGATGACTGCGGACAGAGCGAACGAGGACGTCGACAGGTTCAACCGCTGGGCCGCGGACTACGAGAAGCATCCGCTGCAGCGCCTCATCTTCGAGCCGATCCAGAAGTCGCTGCTCGAACTGGCTTCCGCGGAGGTTCCGCATCCGCGCGCGATCCTCGACGTCGGCTGTGGAACAGGCAAGCTCCTGCGGGCGGCCTCCGCGCGGTTTCCCGGCGCGCGGCTCGACGGTGTCGACGCTGCCCCTGAGATGGTCCGCGTGGCGCAAGCGATCGCCCCGGCCGGGGCCGGCATCACCTTTCGCCTCTCGGGCGCTGAATCGCTTCCGTTCGGCGACGGCGAGTTCGACCTGGTCTTCAGCACCATGACCTTCCATCACTGGGCCGACCAGAGCAAAGGCGTCGCCGAGGTCGCAAGGGTGCTCGCGCCGGGAGGGCGATGGCTGCTCGCGGATTTCATCGCGTCGGGCGTGATGAAGTACGTCCGGCGTGTTTTCCGGCTGACGAGGTTTCGCGAGCGTCGTGACCTGTACCCGATGCTTGCCGCCTCCGGCCTGCGCGTGATCCGGGAGCAGAAGGTCCGTGGCGTCGGTCGCCAGGTGCCGGTCCTGGTGATTGGCTCCGTCTAGCGGGTGGTACAACTGAGGCTGAGGTGAACCCGGCGTTGCTCTCCCTGCCGGCGGCGTTTGGGCTGGCGGGGGCCAGCGGCTTGAACGCGACCCTGCCACTTGTGATCGTGAGCCTCCTGGCCCGGCTGGGCCTGATCCATCTGGGCTCGCCGTACGACGCGCTGGCGTCGGACTTCGCCTTCTACGGCCTTCTGGTGCTGGCTGTCATCGAGTTCGCCATGGACAAGATCCCGTTCATCGACTCGGTGGGGCACATCGTCATGCTCCCCGTTTCGGCGGCGGCCGGCGGCATCCTGTTCGCCTCGCAAACCGGGACCGTGACCTGGGTGAACCCCGGTCTGGGCGTGGTGGCAAGCGTCCTCATCGGCGCGGGCCTCGCCGGCACCATCCACGCCGCGCGCTCGGGCCTCCGCCCGGTTGTGAACATTGCGTTCCTGGGGCCGGGGCTGTCGCTGTTCGAGGATGTGGCGGCGGCCGTGCTGGCGTTCGCAGCGCTGCTCGCGCCCATCGCGGTTCCGGCGGTTGTGGCCCTGCTGATCGCCGGGGCGGTGATCCTGGTCCACCGCCGCCGGCGGTCAGGACCGCGCGCGATGCAGCTTCGAGCTCGCTGAGTTCTCGGCGACGAGCCGGCCGCGAAACCAGACCTTGTCTGGCGGCGGTTGCAGTCGCAGCGCCTCGCGCCACGACGGCACCGGGTACAGCTGCAGATCAGCTCGCGCCCCAACCCGCAACCCGTAGTCGTCGAGTCGCATCGCGCGGGCGGGGGCGTCGGTGACCGCTTGCAGGTCGAAGTCCAGGTCCGCTCGGGACGTCAGGTGGGCCGCGTGGGCCGAGATCAGAGCCACCTCGAGCATCGAGCCACGCCCGAATGGATAGAAGCCGTCATTGACGCAGTCCTGGCCGAAGAGGACGTTGACGCCCGCGGCCCGCAGCTCGCCGATTCGCGTCGTGCCACGGCGCACGAGCCCTCGATCGCCTCGGCCCTGTAGCACGAGGTTGGTGACGGGATTGGCCGCGATGGAGATACCGGCGCGGAGGCATTTCTCGATCACGCGCCCGGCATAGCCGTCGTCTGCCGCCGACAGCGAGCAGACGTGTCCCGCGCATACCCGGCCGATCCAGCCGCGCGCCAGAGCCTTGTCTGCAACCATCTCCAGGGTCCGCACGCCCCCGTCGTCCGTCTCGTCGACGTGCATGTCGATGTCCCGGTCGAACCGTTCTGCCAGGTCGAAGCAAAGCCGAACGTGCTCGAGCCGGGCCGCATCGTCGGTTTCCCAGTGAGGCATGCCTCCGACGACGTCCGCGCCCGCCTCGATGGCGGCTTCCATCAGCGCGTAGGCGCCCGGGTCGCGGAGAAGGCCCTCCTGGGGAAACGCGATCGTCTGAACCTCGGCGATGTCGGCGCAGTCGGCGGCCGCCGCAAGCACGCCTTCGAGGGGAACGAGCCCGCCGATCGTGTCGACGTCGACATGCGAACGGAGCCTGGTCGTGCCCAGGCGGACCGAGTCCTCGATCACTGCTCGCGCCCGCGCCCGAACGTCCTCCACGGAATAACGGCGCTTCCGCTCGTGGATCGCGCCGATCGCGCCGGCGAGCGTGCCGTCGTGGTCCCTGAGCTCCTCACGGATCAGCACCTTGTCCAGGTGCACGTGCCCATCGACGAAGGCTGGGAGTAGGAGCCGGCCGGCGCAGTCGACCACCTCATCGACGCCGGCGGCCTCCCCGGGGCCGAGCCTCACGACACGCCCGTCCTCGACGACCACGTCCACCACGCGGCCGCCGGCAGCACGTGCATCTTGCAAAGCCCACACGGCGGGCTTAAGTTAGCGCCGGACTCGGTTGGCCCGGGCTCTTGTAGGGGAGGGCTTCGAATATGGCGGTAGCTACCAAGGCAAGTCGCGAAAGCGACATCGTCTATCCGGAGGATCGGCTGCCCTGGCCGCAGACCATCCTCATGGGCCTGCAGCATGTGATGGCGATGTTCGGCGCCACCGTGCTGGTGCCGATCATCCTCGGCTTCAACCCGAACACCGTCATCTTCTTCAGCGGCGTTGCGACGCTGATCTTCCTGTTCATCACCGGCCGCAAGGTGCCGAGCTACCTCGGGTCATCGTTTTCCTTCCTAGGCGCGGTGCTTGCCATCCAGGGCGGCAGCACGTCCCACCACGACCTGGCTTACGGCGGCATCGTCATCGCCGGCGTGATCTACATCGCCATCGGCGTGGTCGTCCACTTCGTGGGCGTAAACCCGATCCGGTATCTCCTGCCCCCGGTCGTCACCGGCACCGTCGTGGCGGTGATCGGCATCGCGCTCGCCGGCGCGGCCTGGAACAACTACAAGGGCGACCTCCTGACCGCCACCGTGACGCTCATGACCGCGCTCCTGGTCAGCGTCTACCTGCGCGGGTTCCCTCGCCTGCTGCCGATCCTGTTCGCGGTGATCGTCGGCTATGTCGTTTCACTGGTCGACCCGAACTGCGGCGCTAAGACCGCCTGCCACATCGATTTCTCAGGCGTCCAGAGCGCGAACTGGCTCGGCTTGCCGACGTTCTCGTTCCCGAGCTTCGGCAACTTCGAGCACCAGTTCAGCCTCTTCTGGTTCATCCCGCTGATACTCGTGGCCGAGAACGCGGGGCACGTGTTCGCGATCAGCGGGATCATGAAGCGCGACCTCAGCCCGCTGCTCGGGCGAACCTTCCTGGGCGACGCGGTCGCCACCACCGTCAGCGGCCTATTCGGCGGTGCGGGTGAGACGACGTACGCGGAGAACATCGGCGTGATGGGCGTGACCCGCGTCTTCTCCATATGGGTCTTCATCGTCGCCGCGATCGCCGCGATCCTGCTCGGGTTCATCCCCAAGTTCGGGGCGCTGGTCGACAGCATTCCTAGCAGCGTCATCGGCGGCATCGAGCTCTACCTGTTCGGCCTGATCGCAATCATCGGGGCCAAGATCTGGGTCGACGCGCGGGTGGACTTCAGCAAGCGGGCCAACCTGGCCGTGGCGGCGGTGCCGCTGATCCTGGCCGCGGGCGGCGCCGACGTGAAGTTCGGCGACTTCGAGCTGAACAACCTGGCCCTGGGCGCTCTGGGCTCGATCGTTCTGTACCAGATCCTTCGGCCAGGCCACATCCGCGACACGGAGGAGGAGCCGACCGAGGCGGCCGCCACGTAACTGTCGGCTATCGTTGACCGCGTGCCGGAGAGCACCGATGAGGTGGCTCGCAGGCTCCGCGAAGGGACGCTGGCGCAGGAGCTGCTGAAGCCGGGGCCCCGGGCGGTGCTGACCTCGGGCGACTGCGTGCTCACGCGCGACGAGCTCCGCGACGAGGCAGGACGGATCGCGGGTGGCCTCCGTGATGTGGGAGTTGCGCCGGGCGAACGAGTCGCCATCTACGCCGCGAACTCGCTCGACTGGGTTCTCGGTTACCTCGGCGTCCTGCGCGCGGGCGCGTGCGCCGTGATGATGAACCCCGACTATCACTCCGCCGAGGCGGAGCACATCCTGCGCGACTCCACGCCCGCCCGGGTGATCGCGGACGGACCGCGCGCGCAGATCGCTCGCACGCTCGGCTTCGAGGTGGTGCCGGTCGACGCACTTCCGCGGGCCGAGGCTCCGCCAATGCCCGACCTCGACGCGGACAGCCCCGCGGCCATCCTCTACACGTCCGGCACCACGGGGCGGCCGAAAGGGGCGCTCCTGGATCACGGCAACTTCCTCGCCCAGGGCCGCGGCGCGCTCGAGGTCTGGCGATGGACGAGCGACGACACCCTCGTCCATGCGCTTCCGCTCTTCCACCTGCACGGCCTGGGCATGGGCCTCCACGGCACGCTGCTGAGCGGAGGCAAGGCGGTGCTGGTCTCTTTCACGCCCGAGCATGTCGTCCACGAGCTGACGCACGGCGGGACGATGTTCTTCGGCGTGCCGTCGATGTACCAGCGCCTGTGCGAGTGGCTGGAGGCGAATCCCACCGATCTCTCGCACGTCCGCGTGTTCGTCTGCGGCTCGGCCCCGCTGCCGCCGACCCTGTTCGAGCGGTGCTCTCGGCTCCTCGGTCAGGCGCCCGTCGAGCGGTACGGCATCACGGAGGGAGGAATCGTCGTCACCAACCCCTACGACGGGCCGCGCCAGCCGGGCCGCGTCGGGTATCCGTTCCCCGGGGTCGAGGTGAAGATCGGCGAGCAGGGCGAGGTCCTGCTCAAAGGCGGCCAGGTATTCAAGAGCTACTGGGAGAATCCTGCGGCGACCAAGGAGGCTCTCACCGCGGACGGCTTCCTCCGCACCGGGGACGTCGGTGAGATCGGCGAGGACGGCACGCTCGCCATCCGCGGGCGGATCAAGGAATTGATCATCACCGGCGGCTTCAACGTCTACCCGCGCGAGGTCGAGCTGGTCCTCGAGGACCATCCGGCCGTGCACGAGGTGGCCGTGGCCGGCGTGCCGAGCGAGAAGTGGGGGGAAGAGGTCACGGCTTTCGTGGTGCCCTCGGGAACGGCTCCGCTCGACGAAAAGGAGCTGATCGCCTTCGCCCACGAGCGGCTCGCGGCTTACAAGTGCCCCAAGCGCGTCGTCAAGGTTGATAGCCTGCCTCGCAACGCGATGGGCAAGGTTCAGCGGTCGCGGCTCGTGAAGTGAGGTTCCTCGACCTCACCCAGGATTTCTCCCTGCACACTCCGGCCTTCGCCGGCTATCCCGGCCCGGCGATCCGCTGGATCAAGCACCTTGCGTTCGACAAGGCGGGCGGGCAGGAGATCACGATGACCCTGCACGTCACCACGCATCTGGACGCGCCGGCGCATTTTCTGACCGGCGGCAAGTTCATCGGCGAGCTCCCGCTCGATTTTCTGATCGGGCCGGCGTGCGTGGTCGACCTCCAGCGCTATGGCATCGGCGACTACGACGTGTACGGTCCCGAGCACTTCGAGCAGTGGGAGAAAGACACCGGCATCAAGATCGACGCCAGGGACATCCTGATCATCCGCACCGGTTACGCCCGCTACTACCCCGAGAACTGGACCGACCGTTCACGCGTGGACGAGACGACTTATTTCATCCGCCATCCAGGGCCCTCTCGGCGATTCGCCGAGTGGGTGCTCGATCGGCACATCCGCTGGCTTGCGGTCGATGCCGGGAGCGCCGACCACCCGATGAACACCGTCATCCGCCGGATCCGTGCCGACGAGGCGGAGGAGGCGGAGAAGAAGTTGGGCCGGAGTCTCGACGAGATCTTCCCCAGGGCCGACTACCAGATCATGCACACGTTGCTGTTTCCGCACGACATCATCCACATCGAAAACCTCGGCGGCCGGCTCGACGAGGTTCTCGATCGGAAGATCCTGTTCGGCTGCTTCCCCTGGCGCTTCCAGGGCGGCGAGGCGGCCCTGTGCCGTGCGGTGGCGATGCTGGAGGAGTGATGGCCGGGCCGCGCTCACCGATGCATCGCCCCAGGCGGCCGGGCGCCTTCGGCGCTGAAGCCTGCGTCAGGGGGCCCGGCGCTCACTCCTCGCGCACCTACGAGTGCGCTCCTCGTCGCGCCACCCCTTCCTTGGCTCCGGCCGCCGATGTCGCGCCTTGGCGAGCATGGGCCCGGCCACACTCCTCCGAAGAGTGAAGCCGGCGCCGTTCGAATACCACTCGCCGGAGTCCGTCGAGGAGGCGTGTGAGCTGCTCTCATCGCTGGACGACGCGAAGGTGCTGGCGGGTGGCCAGTCGCTGATCCCGCTGCTCAACTTCCGGCTGGCGCGGCCGGCGCACCTCATCGACATCAACCGGGTCGGCGCGCTCGACCGGATCTACGAGCGCGATGGCGGCGTCGCGATCCAGGCGCTCGCGCGGCAGGCGGCGGTGGAGGACTCGGACCTCGTCGCGCGTGTCTGCCCGCTTTTGAGCGACGCGGTCCGGCTGGTGGCGCACCGCGTGATCCGCAACCGCGGCACGGTCTGCGGCAGCATCGCCCACGCCGACCCCGCCTCCGAGATTCCCGCCGTCCTGCTTGCGCTCGGCGGCAGCGTGGTTGCGCGGTCCGCGCGCGGGGTGCGGACCATCGCCGCGGACGACCTGTTCAGCGGCGTGTTCGAGACGTCGCTGGCGCCCGACGAGCTGCTCGTGGAGGCGTGGTTTCCGGCGATCCGCGGCAAGCATGCGATCGTCGAAGAGTCGCGACGGCATGGCGACTTTGCGCTGGCGGGCGCGGTGCGCGCGGACGACCGCCTGGTGCTGTTCGGCGTGGCGTCGACTCCGGTCCTCGCCGACCCGGCCGATCCGGTGAAGGGTCTGGACCCGAGCGGCGACCTCGAGGCCACACCGGCCTTCCGCCTCCACCTCGTGCGTGTGCTCACCGACAAGGCGTTTGCGGCATGAAGGTCAACGGGGTCGAGCATCCCGCGCCGCATGACGCGCGCCGGCTCCTCAGCGACCACCTGCGTCATGACCTCGGCCTGACAGGAACCCACGTCGGCTGCGAGCACGGCGTGTGCGGCTGCTGCACGGTTCTGCTCGACGGAGCCCCGGTGCGCTCATGCCTGATGCTCGCGGTCCAGGCCGAAGGTCACGACGTCACGACCATCGAGGGCCTGGCTCGTGACGGCGAGCCGCTGCACCGGGTTCAGCAGGCATTCCACGAGAACCACGCGCTGCAGTGCGGCTTCTGCACTCCGGGGTTCGTCATGTCGGTGACCGGCTTGCTCGCGCGCAACCCGCATCCGAACGCGCTGGAGATTGAAGAAGGCATCAGCGGCAACCTCTGCCGGTGCACCGGCTATGCGTCGATCCGCCGGGCTGTGGAGCAGCTCGCCAGGTGACCACTCGGTGGTTCGGCGCTCCGGTGCAGCGTATGGAGGACGACCGCCTGCTGCGCGGCCACGGCCGCTACACCGACGACATCGGCGAAGGCGCTCTCGAGTGCGTTTTCGTGCGCTCGCCCTACGCGCACGCGCGCATCACATCGATCGACGTGACGGCGGCCCGCGACCTCCCGGGGGTGGTCGCCGTCTACACGGCCGCCGACCTGCCGTTTGGCGACCGTGACCTGCCGCTGCTCATCCCGCACCCGAACCTGACCCACGGCCGCACGCAGCGCTGTCTTGCATCCGAGGTCGTGCGCTACGCGGGGGAGGCGGTGGCGTTCGTCGTTGCCGAGAGCCGGTACGTCGCGGAGGACGCGGCCGAGCTCGCCCAGGTCGACTACGAGCCGATGCCCGTGGTGATCACGCCCGAAGCGGCCCTGCGCGCCGAGCACCTGGTCCACGACGACGTGCCCGGCAACGTCGCCGCGGAGATGCTGCAGGAGGCCGGAGATGTCGACGGCGCGATGGCGCAGGCGCCTCATCGCTTGAAGCTGCGGCTGCGCTACGAGCGGGGCGCCGCGAATCCGATGGAGGCGCGCGCGGTATGGGCACGGTGGTCCGAAGCCGAGCACAAGCTGACGATCTACGACTCGACGCAATCGCCGACGTCGATCCGCGGCGGGCTGGCGGTGCTGTTCGGACTTCCGGAGTCGAACGTCGAGGTCATCGCGCCCGACGTCGGCGGCGGATTCGGGCCGAAGATCATGCTCTTCTACCCCGACGAGCTGCTGGTCCCGTTCGCCGCGATGCAGCTCGGGCGGCCGGTGAAGTGGACGGAGGACCGGCAGGAGCACTTCACGGCGGTCAACCAGGAGCGCGGCCAGGTTCACGAGGTCGAGGTCGGCTTCGACGACGATGGCCGGCTGCTCGCCCTGAGCGACGACTTCATCCATGACGGCGGGGCTTACACGCCGTACGGCATCATCCTGCCGATCATCAGCGCGGCCCAGCTGCCCGGGCCGTACCGGATACCCAACTACCGCGTGCGCTTCCGCGACCTGTACACGAACGCCCAGGCGACGTCGCCATACCGCGGCGCGGGGCGGCCGCATGCGTGCTTCGTGATGGAGCGGACGCTCGACGCGATCGCCAGCGAGCTGAAGCTCGAACGCGTGGAGGTCAGGCGGCGCAACCTTATCCAGCCGGACGCTTTCCCGTACGAAGTCGGCGTTCTGTGGCAGGACGGGAACATGACCGTCTACGACAGCGGCAACTACCCCGAGCTGCTCGATCGCGCGGTGAAGCTGCTCGGGCCGAAGCCGGAAGGCGAAAACGTGGGCATGGGCATCGCCGCCTACGTCGAGGGCACCGGCGTCGGCCCGTACGAGGGCGCCCACGTGCAGGTACTGGTGTCGGGAAAAGTCATGGCCGCGACTGGGAATCCGAATCAAGGACAGGCGCACGCCACGGTGTGGGCGCAGGTCGTCGCCGACGAGCTGGGCGTCGACGTGAAGGACGTCGAGATCACCAGCGGCGACACCCGGCGGATGCCCTGGGGAATAGGCACCTTCGCCTCGCGCAGCGCGGTCCTGGTGGGCAACGCGATGCATGCCGGCGCGCGGATGGTGGCGGAAAAGGCGAAGAAGATCGCGGCCGATCACCTCGAGGCAGATCCCGCCGACATCGAGCTCGCCGGCGGGCGCGCATTCGTAAAAGGATCGCCCGATAAAGGCATGCCCCTCGGCGCCGTGGCCGTTCTCTCGAATCCTGTGCGCTACGCGTTCGGCGGCGGCACGGAGGCGGCGACGCAGTTCGCGGGGCGATCGCGACCTGGCCCTCCGCTCCCCGACGGCGAGCAGCCAGGCCTCGAAGCGACAGGCTATTACAGCCCGCCGGGGTCGACGTGGGCGTCAGGCTGCCACGCCGCTTACGTGCGCGTCGACCCCAGGACGTTCCGGCTCGAGATCCTCAAGTATGTGGTCGTACACGACTGCGGTCGTGTCATCAACCCGCTCGTCCTCCAGGGGCAGATCGAGGGTGGCGTCGCGCAAGGCATCGGTGGAGCGTTCTACGAGCGCCTGGCCTACGACGACGACGGGCAGCTGCGGAATGCGTCGTTCATGGAGTTCCTCATGCCGTACGCAACCGAGGTCCCGCCGATCGAGATCGACCACATCGAAACGCCGTCACCGTTGAACCCGCTCGGGGTGAAGGGGGCGGGGGAGGCGGGTGTGATCCCGGTCGGCGCGGTCCTGGCGTCGGCGATCGAAGACGCGCTGGGTGTGCCGATCACCGAGATGCCCTTGTCGCCGCTGAAGCTGTTCGAGCTGAGCCAGGCCGGCTGTTGACGATCCAGACGCGCCGATCGGCGCCCGATTTCGGCCGTTTGCATCCGAATGTGCGTTTTCAGCTTCATGAACGAACATGCAAGTGTCGTCAGGGTTGAGCGCCACCAACCTGGCGCAGGCAAGCGCGACGAGGTCGCCGGAGTGCTGAGGTCCGCCGCTGAGGCGTTGCGGGACGCGAAGGGCTGCTTCGGCGCCCAGGTCGCGAGCTCCGACCGGAATCCGGATCAGCTGGTGCTGATCGAGCGGTGGGACTCCGACGAAGCGATGCGCAGCTTCCACCAGCGGCCGGAGTTCACGAGTCTCGAGCGCAGCCTGGACGGCAAGCCGACGGTCGAGGTGTTCGCGACCGCCTAGTCCGCCCGCACCACCGCCGCGACGATGTTCCCGTCCGGCGGCCCCTGGTGCGAGTTGCGCTCGCCGCCGCTGACGTAGTTCGTCGTCCGCCCGGTCACCGACGCGACAAGCATCCCGCCCAGCGCCTTGCCGATCTCGTATGCGTGCACGTCGTCGAGCAGCGTGATCCGGTTCCCGCGCACATGGTCGTTGCCCGGAATCACGGACTTGGCGAAAACGTGGACAAGCCGCCGCAAGTCGTCCTGGTCCGGCAGGCCGTCGCCGTCGAACTGCAGGCCCGCGCTCCGCAGCGCCGCTCGGACCCCTTCGGCGTCGATGAAATCGTGCGTAACCGAGTGGCCGATTCGCAGCGCGCTCGCGGATGCCGTCGAGTTGCCGAAGACCACGACCTCACCGTGACGCTTCTCGCCGCCCGACGACGTCATCGCGACCTCCGAGAACAGGTCCCAGTCGCGCCGCACGACGTCGTCCGACAGCTTGGACTCCGGAACTTCGCCGAGGGCCATGGCCACGCCGAGCGCGGCCGCGTCGTTGGCATAGACCCCCGCGCCCTCGGGCCCGAAAGTCAGGTCGTGCGACACCACCGTCTCGCCCCTCGACTCCGCGTCCCTGATGCTCGCGACGGTCAGGCCCGGCACCTTGACCATCACGAGGTGGACGTCCTTCGGGTCCGTCAGGCCGGCGTCCTTCATCGCCTCGTGCGTGGCGGCCGCGACCTTGCGGATCATGCCCATGCGTCCGACCTCTTCCGGACCGATGGCCTCCGAGCCGGCGCGCCCTACGACCAGGCGCTTCTCGCGATCCCCGCCATCGGGGACGTCCACAAACTCGCGGGTCACCGCCGCGATGTGAGGCGTGATCACGCCCGGGCAGCCGCCCGACAGCACGAAGATCACGTGCTTGGCGACTTCGTCCTTGGGCACGCCGAGGAAGCGCGCCGTCCATTCGCGCAGCGCGGCGTCCGCCCAGATCCTGCCCCAGTCGTCGTGTGCACCCGTCCCCTCGGTCTTGCCGACGAGCGCGACCAGCGTCTCGGGTTTGATCTTGCCCTCGTCGGCCAGCTTCTGAAGGCCGGACACGTCAGACGGCGTGGCGGACGGGCACACGAACATGTCGACTCGCTGGGCCTTCATCCATCCACCTCCGGCGGTCGCCGATATCCGAATCCGGGCATCTGCTCGAGCTCAGCGGCGAAATCGAGCAGGTCGTATTCCTGCGCGAACTGGCCCACGAGCTGGACCCCAACCGGCAGCCCGTCGTAAAGGCCGGCGGGGATGGAGATCGCGGGCGTGCGCGCGAAGCTCACCGGGAGCACGAACTGGACGTAGCGCGCCCACGCCTCCCCAAGAAACGGCGGCACCTCCTCGATGGGCATCGGCAGCAGCCCCAAGGTGGGAGTGAGGAGGAAGTCGTAGCGCGTCAGCAGGGGGACGCCTACCGCGCGATTCGCCGCGTCGGTCGCCGACTCGAAGGCGTGAAAGTAATCCATGGCGGTCAGGCTGCGACCCTCGGCGGCAAGCTTCTGGATGCCCGGGCCGAACGTCGAGAGGTCGGCCGGGAAGCTCGCCATGCTTGCGCGTCGCACCGTGCCATATCCCTCGGTGACCGGTCCGGGGTTCCACGGAATCTCCTGGACCACGTGACCGAGCTCGCGCAGGGCTTCCGCGGCAAGCAGGCATGCCTCTTTGGGCGCGGTTTCCGCACCCTCGTACGTCATGCCCACGACGCGACGCCGTCTTTCACTGGCGGCCGGCGGCGTGGTCGCGGTCATCACGGCAAAGAGGTAGCGCGCGTCGGTGACAGAGCGGGCCATCGGACCGCGTGACTGCAGCACCGTGACGTCGACTTCCTCGGACGGAACGCGGTCCGGCGTGGGTCGCAGCCCGACGACGCCGCAGCACGACGCCGGGATCCGGATCGATCCGCCGGTGTCGCCGCCCAGGGCGACCGTGCACATGCCGGCCGCCACCGCCGCCCCGCTTCCGCCGCTCGAGCCTCCCGGAGTGATCCCCTCGCGCCACGGGTTCTCTGTAGCCGGGAACAGCGTGTTGGTGCAGCCGATCGAAGCGGCGAGCTCGGGAAGGTTGGTCTTGCCGAGTACCGCCATGCCTGCCTGGCGCGCCCGTGCCACCGCTACGGCGTCCTCGGTGGCGATGCGCCCGCGCCACGATGGCGTCGCGTAGGTGTACGGCATGCCGGCCACCGGCTGGCTGTCTTTGACCGCAAGCGTCACTCCCGACGTCGACTGCGCCTCGCCATCGACGTGGATGTACGCGTGGATGCGGTCGTCGTAACGGTCGATGGCGTTTAGATGGGCGCGCACCACGACCTGGGGATCGAGGTCGTGTTGATGGACCAGCCGCATCGCCTCCTCCGCGGTCAGCCACCGCGGGGACGCGTCGATCACAGGTCGTCCACCACGGTCTGAATGATGCTCTCGAACAGGTTGGCCGCGGTGTCGACTCCGAAGCCGATGATGCCCTTGAGGTCGAAGGTCTCGTCGGCGGCATCCGAGATCACGCGCAGGGCCGACCACGGCACGTCGTTCTGATAGGCGACCTGCGCCACCGACGCGGTCTCCATGTCCAGGCACGCGGCGTCGGGGAAGTCCCTCGCCAGCGCGTCGCGCACCGCGCGCGTGGTGATGATCTGGTCCCCGGTCAGGACGAGCCCGGCCTGCGCGTCCTCCGACTTGTAGCGCGCCGCGCGCAGCAGGGTCTCTGAGACCGCCGGGTTGGCCGGAATCGTTCCGATGCCGAGCGCGGGGATCATGCCGCGCGCCTGCGTCAGCGGCCTCGCGTCGAGATCGTGCTGCAGCGCGCGCGTGGCGACCACGACCTGCCCCGGCTTCGCCTTCTTGTCCAGCGCGCCCGCCAGGCCGATCGAGATCACGCACCGCGGCTTGAACACGTCGCACACGAACTGCGTCGCCAGGGACGCGGCGACCTTGCCGACGCCGCCGACGACGACCACGAGCTGGTCGCCTTCCCAGATCGACAGGCGCGGCCCGATCGTCTCCGAACGCGGGAGGTGGCTCACTGTCGCGTGCGCCTCCTCCTCGAGCGCCGCCAGGACGGCCACACGCCGGCGATCAGGCAATGGTCATCGCGGGCATCTTATCTATGGCCGTGGATCAGGGCATGCTCACGTTTGAGCAGGTCGGCGATGACGACGTAGCCGACCGAGTAGGCGATGATGCCGAGCTGCTCGAGGGGGCTCAGGTCGCCGAAGTGCAGCAGCGTCTTGACCGCGGGCACGTTGACGAAAGCGACGGTCACGACGAAGGCCGCGCCGATGGCAAGCAGCACCGGCGTGCTTGGCCACGGCCTGCTGAAGAACCACCCCTTGCCTCGGACCGCGAACAGGATGAAGAGCCCGGTCGAGCCGAGGAAAAGGAACCACACCGCATGCACCACCTCTTCTGGCCGGTGCTGGAAGAACCTCAGCAGGCCAAACGCCATGACGGCGTTGAGGATGCCGAGAAACACAGAGATCTCGATGAGACGCCGCACGTCCCAGCGCCTCGGCGTGGCCAGGTCGTCGAACGCGACGACGTCGGTTGCGAGCGCCAGCATGGGCAGGTCGGAGAGCAGGTTCAGGAGCAGCAGCTGTTCCGGCAGCAGCGGCAGGTAGGGCAGCACGAGCGAGGCAAACGCGACGATCACCACGTTGGCGAAGTTGCCGACCATCGTGTAAAGCAGGTAGCGATTGATGTTCGTGAACGTCCGCCGGCCTTCGCGAATCCCGTCGACGATGACCTGCAGGTTGTCCTCGAGCAGCACCAGGTCGGCGGCGCCCTTGGTCGCGTCCGTGCCGCTGGCAAGCGCGATGCCGACGTCCGCAGCCTGAAGGGCCGGCGCGTCGTTGACGCCGTCGCCCGTGACCGCGACGTGACGCTTGAGGTGCTGCAGCGCCTGGACCAGGTGGAACTTGTCCGCCGGCACCACCTCGGCGAAGATCCGGCCCCCGAGCGCGACCTTCTCGACGTTGCCGCCCTGCATCTCGCTCGCGGAGACGATGGCGCTGTCGGGTATGTCAAGCCCGATCGCCCGCGCAAGCGCGGCGGCGCGAGGCCGCGCGTCGCCCGTCACGATCTTGACCTCGACGCCAAGGTTGCCGGCCTCTTTGAGCGCCTCCGCCGCCCCGGGGCGGGGCGGATCCGAAAGGGCGAGCAGGCCGATCAGCGTCAGCTGGTTTGAGTCCTGCGCCGAGCCTTCGGGCGCGATCGCCACCGCAAGCACGCGAGAGCCATCCGCCTGGAGCCGCGCGATCTGAGCGGCCACCTGCTTGGAGGTGTCGCCGTCGAGGGGCTTGTCGCCGTCCGGGGTGCGGAGGCTCCGGCTGCGTGTGACAAGCTTCTCCGCGGCGCCCTTGAAGATCAGCTCTTGACCGACGGAAACGCACATCTGCTTCGTCACCGGGCTGAATTCCTGCACCCGCTTTCGCGGCTCCTTCATCGCCGCCGTCAGGTCGAGGTAGGAGCCCGCCGCGATGATCGCGTCGTCGATCACGTTGACGCCGCGCTCTGGATAGCTCGTGCACAGCACCGCCTTCGTCAAGAGCTCGTCCTTCGGGACCAGCGACCACGATTCGATCAGCTGGGTGCGGTTCTCGGTGATGGTGCCGGTCTTGTCGCTGCACAGCGTGTCGATGGCGCTGAAGTCCTCGACGGCGGCGAGCCTGCGTACGAGCACCTTCTTCCGGGCCAGGACGCGCGCCCCCAGCGCCAGGGTCGTCGCGCTGACTGCCGGCAGCGCCTCCGGGACGATGCCCAGGGAGAGCGCAAGCGCGAGGGTCAGCGACGTGAGCACACCCCGGCCCAGCAGCGCGTTCGCGAGGAAGACCGCGGCGGCGAGGAGCAGCCCGAACCGGAGAAGGAAACCCGCGAACTTCGTCAGGTTCTCCTGGAAGTCGCTGTGCGCGTGGGCTGCCTTGACGAGCGCCGCGGTCTGGCCGAACTGAGTGCGCGCCCCGGTCGCCACGACGACGCCCTTGCCCTCGCCGCCGACAGCGGTCGTGCCGGCGAAGGCCATGTCCGTCCAGTCGACCGGCCTGTCGCTGGACACGGCCTTCGGATCCTTCTCCTGCGGCACTGACTCGCCGGTCAGGCTCGCCTGGTTGACCTGCAGGCCGTTGCTCTCGAAGAGCCTGACGTCGGCCGGGACGAGATCGCCGCTGAAGATCACCACCACGTCACCCGGCACGAGCTGATTCGCGGGGAGGGCGATCTCGGAGCCGCCGCGGACGACGCGCGTCTGCATCGGCAGCAAGTTGCGAAGCGCCTCGAGCGCCAGCTCGGCGCGGTACTCCTGGACGATGCTCAGCCCGACGTTGAGCACGATCAGGAGCAGGATGATCGCGCCGTCGACCAGGTCGCCGGTGACGATCGTCAGGATGCCGGCTCCGGCGAGCAGCAGGTTGATGCCGTTGCGCGCCTGCTCGACGATGATCTTCGTGAGCGACCGCGACTCATGACCGATCTCGTTTGCGCCCGTCTGCGCGAGCCTCCGACGTGCTTCGTCAGCCGAAAGGCCGTCGACGCTCGAGCCGACGGCCGCCAGGACCTCTTGCGGGTCGGCAGCGGCCGCTTCGGCAGGTGTCATGTGAGTGCCATCATGAGTGGTCGGGGTGCGCGAGATCGCCGGCGAAACAGGTATCCAGGGAGCGCCTGACCTCGCTGGCGCGCGGCCACTTGGCGCCGAGGAGCTGCGCCTCATCGACGCGTATTGGCGAGCCGCCAACTACCTGTCGGTCGGCCAGATCTACCTGCTCGACAACCCGCTGCTGAAGCGCGCCCTTGCGCTCGAAGACATCAAGCCTCGCCTGCTCGGCCACTGGGGCACCACGCCGGGCCTGAACCTGATCTACGCCCACGCCAACAGGGTCATCAAGGAGCGCGACCTCGACGCCATCTACGTCATGGGTCCCGGGCACGGCGGGCCGGCGGGCGTCGCCAATGCATACCTCGAGGGCACGTACACCGAGCGCTACCCGGATGTGAGCACGGATGAGACGGGCTTGCGCAAGCTCTTCCGCCAGTTCTCATTCCCCGGCGGAATCCCGAGCCACAACGCGCCTGAGACTCCGGGCTCGATACACGAAGGGGGCGAGCTCGGCTACGCCCTCGTGCATGCCTACGGCGCGGCTTTCGACAACCCGAACCTGGTCGTCTTCTGCGTCGTCGGCGACGGCGAGGCCGAGACGGGTCCGCTCGCCGCGAGCTGGCACTCGAACAAGTTCCTCAACCGGATCGACGACGGTGTGGTGCTGCCGATCCTCCATCTCAACGGCTACAAGATCGCCAACCCGACCGTCCTCGCGCGCATACCCGACTCAGAGCTCCGCGAGCTGCTCGTCGGGTACGGCTACACGCCGGTGTTCGTCAGCGGAGACGATCCGCCAAAGGTCCATCAGCTGATGGCCGCGGCGCTCGACTGGGCGCTGGACGAGATCTCTCGGATCAAAAGCGATCGTCATGGGTCCCGACCGTCCTGGCCCATGATCGTCATGCGCACGCCCAAGGGCTGGACCGGCCCCAAGGTCGTCGACGGCGAGCAGATCGAGGGCACGTTCCGGGCGCACCAGGTCCCCGTGACGGACTTCGCGACCAAGCCCGACCACGTGAAGATCCTCGAGGACTGGCTCCGGAGCTATCGCCCGGGGGAGCTATTCGATGCGTCAGGCAAGGTGGTCGATGAGATCTCGAGCCTGCCCCCGCACGGTGAAAGGCGAATGAGCGCGAACCCGCACGCCAACGGCGGCGAGCTGCTGAAGGACCTGCGCCTTCCGGACTTTCGCGACTACAAGGTCGACGTGCCAAAGCCGGGGAAGAGCTCGAGCGAGGCGACTCGCATTCTCGGGACCTACCTCCGCGACATCGTGAAGATGAACCCGGACAACTTCCGGATCATGGGTCCGGACGAGACGGTGTCCAACCGGCTTGGTGCGGTCTTCGAGGTGACCAACAGGGCGTGGGACGCCCAGACGGTGCCCGGTGACGACCACCTTGCACCGGATGGTCGAGTCATGGAGGTCCTCAGTGAGCACATGTGCGAGGGCTGGCTGGAGGGTTATCTGCTGACCGGCAGGCACGGCCTGTTCAACTGTTACGAGGCGTTCATCCATATCGTCGACTCGATGTTCAACCAGCACGCAAAGTGGTTGAAGACCACGCGTTCGATCCCGTGGCGACGACCGATCGCATCGTTGAACTACCTGCTTTCGTCACACGTCTGGCGGCAGGACCACAACGGCTTCTCACACCAGGACCCTGGTTTCATCGACCACGTCACCAACAAGAAGGCCGAGGTGATCCGGGTCTATCTCGCTCCGGACGCGAACTGCCTGCTCTCGGTCGCCGACCACTGCCTGCGCAGCCGCAACTACGTCAACGTGATCGTCGCGGGCAAGCAGCCGGCGCTCAACTACATGTCGATGGACGAAGCCGTCGCCCACTGCGCGCGAGGCCTGGGGATCTGGCAGTGGGCGAGCACCGACGAAGGCCGCGATCCCGATGTCGTGCTGGCCTGCGCCGGCGACGTGCCGACCCTCGAGACGCTCGCGGCCGCCGACATCCTCCGCCGTTGCTTCCCGGATCTCGCGGTGCGCGTGGTCAACGTCGTCGACCTCATGCGCCTGCAACCGCCGAGCGAGCATCCGCATGGTCTTCCGGACGCCGAGTTCGACGAGGTGTTCACAAGTGACCGGCCGGTGATCTTCGCCTACCACGGCTATCCGTGGCTCATCCACCGGCTGACCTACCGGCGGACCAATCATCAAAACCTCCACGTCCGCGGCTACAAGGAGGAGGGCACGACCACCACGCCGTTCGACATGGTGATGCTCAACGACCTCGACCGCTTCCACCTCGTGATGGACGTGATCGACCGCGTGCCGTCGCTCGGATCGAAGGTGGCGAGCATCCGGCAGGAGATGGTCGACAACCGGCTCCGCAGCCGTCAGTACACGCGCGACCACGGCCAGGATGTGCCCGAGGTCAGCGACTGGACCTGGCCGTATTAACTATGAGAGGAAACCCGGAGGTGTTCCCGCGCCGAGGCGCGGGAGCCCTATAGGGTTGGTCGCGTTGCGACGGGCCTGCTCTCTTTCCGGTGTACGGTTGAGTCTCTTCTAAAGCCTTCCACATGCGGCGTCTGGTGTCAGAAAAAACAAGTCGCGGCCGGGATGAACCCGGCCGCCATAGCGACGTGGGACTAGGCGTGTGCGAGTACTAGCCCTCAACGCGGGCTCGAGCTCGCTCAAGGTCAGCGTCGTCGAGGAGGGTGACGTGGTCGCAGCCGACCGCGAGTTCGAGCTCACCGACGGAAAGCTCGACTCGTCGCAGCTTGCAAGCGCAATCCGATCCATGCCCGAGATCCAGGCGATCGGCCATCGAATCGTGCACGGCGGACCGCGCTACACGCGGTCGGTGCGGATCGACGACGGCGTGATCGACTACCTGACGAGCATCACCGACCTGGCTCCGCTCCACCTTCCCGCGGCGCTTGCGGGCATCGCGGCGGCACAGGAGCTGCTGACCGGCGTGCCAGGCGTCGCCTGCTTCGACACCGCGTTTCACGCCGGCATGCCTGACGCGGCGTCGACGTATGCGCTGCCCGAGGACTGGCGGAGTCGCTTCGGCATCAGGAGGTACGGATTCCATGGGTTCTCGCATTCCTACGCATCGCGACGCGCGGCAGAGATCCTGGCCCGACCGCCCCGGGACCTGCGCGTCGTCACATGCCACCTTGGTTCGGGAGCGTCACTGGCGGCCGTGAATCGGGGCCGTTCTGTCGACACGACCATGGGCTTCACGCCGCTCGAGGGCCTGGTCATGGCGACTCGGTCGGGGACGGTCGATCCGGGCGCGCTGTTGTACCTGGAACGCCACGCAGGCTTCACGGAGGCTCAGCTGACGGAGGCGCTCGACCGCAAAGGTGGCCTGCTGGGGCTGGCGGGAACGAGTGACATGCGCGAGGTCCTTCGCCGCCGCGATGAGGGCGATGCCGCCGCCGGGCTCGCGTTCGACGTCTACGTCCATCGCTTGCGTGCGCTGATCGCCGCGATGGCGGCCGCCATGAACGGCCTCGATGCGCTCGTCTTCACCGGCGGGGTGGGGGAGAACGCGGCGCCGGTTCGAGCTCAGGCCCTCGCCGGGCTCGAATTTCTCGGCGCGCGGCTGGACGCCGCGTCGAACGACGGCGCCACCGCGGACTGCGACATCAGCGCCCGTGGCTCGGCGGTGGCGACCCTCGTCGTCAAAGCACGGGAGGACGTCGAGGTCGCGCGAGAGGTGCGGAGGGTGCTGGCGGAGCCGGCTTAACGGGCGGGAGCGTGAAGCTTCGAATCCAGCCAGCTGCGAAGCTCCGCGGCAGGTCTGGCCCCGACCACTCTTTCCTTCTCCCGGCCGTTCTCGAACAGGACCAGCGTCGGGATGCTGCGAACCCCGAACCGCTCGCCCAGCTGCGGCTGCTCGTCGGTGTTGACCTTCGCCACCTTGATGCGGCCGGCGAGGTCCACGGCGACCTTTTCCACTGCGGGGGCGACCATCCGGCAGGGGCCGCACCATGGGGCCCAGAAATCCAGCAGGACCGGCACAGGGCTCGACTCGACCGCCAGACCGAAGTCGGCTCCGGACACCTCACCCAACCAGGGCAGCGGCTTGCCGCATTTGGCGCAGTGCGGGACGCCCGCGGCCGAGATCTGGACGCGGTTCTTCTGCGCACAGGACGGGCAGGTCAGGACCTTTGAGTCACTCATGTTCCTGAATTCAGTCTTCCCCTCCCGATCGAACGAAAACGCTCGAGCTACGGCTCTTCCCGGTACTCCCGCTTGCCCGTTGTCGGGTCCTCGTAGACTCGGGTCAGCTTGCCCGAAGTCGGGTCTCTGAACACCTCGCTGGTGGGTTTCAAAGATGGGCCGGTCGTCGCGCCGCGATAGCGACGATCCCAGACGAAGTAGCCGACGACGGCGATGAGGATGACAATCACCAGGGACCCGAGCTGGAACCAGACCAGCGTCATGTGGCGCTGCGCTCGATGATCACGGCGGTTCCGTACGCGACCACCTCGGTCATCGTCTGGCCGAGCTCGGATGAGTCGAAGCGCATCATCACCACCGCGTTGGCGCCCATCGCCCGGGCGTTTTCGATCATCCGGTCGACCGCGTGCCTCCGCGTGTCTTCGACGAGCCGGGTGTACTCGACGATCTCGCCGCCGCCAAGCGATCGCAGCCCGGCCATGATGTTGCCGCCGAGGCCCCGACTCCGTACCACCACGCCGAAGACCTGGCCCAGCGACTGCTTGACCTCGTAGCCGGCGGGCCGTTCGGTGGTCGTGACGAGGACGGGTTGCTGCGACATGGCGTTAAGAATGACGCGTGGCGCGGTGCGGCGGCGCCCAGAACACAAGGACGCGCAAGTCTTCCACGATGTCGTGAAAACGGTGCTCGACATGCGCGGCCACGAACACGAGACTGCCCGCCTTGACGCTCCGGTCCTCACCCGCGACACGGATCGATCCCCGGCCGCTGATCACGTAGTAAACCTCGTCCTCTTCGTGCGGTTGCTGCCCGTCGACCGAGCCGGCCGGCCAGACCGAGAGCCCCACGCTCAAGAGATCCGAGGCGAGGAAATCGACGTATCCGTGACCTTGCTCGTCACGTGGCTGGGGATCGAGCTGGGGGACCTCGAAGGCCTTCATCGGGCGGGAAGCAGCCTGATCCATGTGCCGGCGGCGATGAAGATCGACTCGACGCGCCCGTCGGGAAGGCGGGTGAAGACGGCGTTCTCGCCCGACTCGCGAAAACCCGGGTCGATCAGAAAGACGTTCGGGTCCTCGGTGGGGCGGAGGGTCGGCGTCCACGCCGGCAGGTCGGGCGCGATTATCGCCAGCCGGCCGTCGCGCCACTCGACGCGCCGCGTCGTCCCGAGGTCGTGGTCGAAATAGATGCCCAGAAGGGGCAGATACTCGACCGGCGCCGGTGCAGGTGGCTCGATAGCCGGCGCCGACTGCATCACCGCGGTGCGCGCGATCTCGGCCAGGTCCATGGAGAGCATCGAAGCGTCGCCGACGCCGTTGATGAGCGTGATCGCCCCCACCCGGCTCACCGGATCGAAGCAGACGTTGGAGCGAAAGCCGTGGAGCGCGCCCGAGTGCATGATCCAGATCTGCTCGCCTCTGCGCATGCCGTACCACGCGAGCCCAAAGGCTTGCGTCCATCCGACGTCGACAAGGTGGCGCGGGCGATGCATCTCACGCAGCGTGGGGTCGTCGCTGAACTGATACGAAAGCCAGCGGCCGAGGTCATCGACGCACGACCACAGGCCACCCTCGGCCCACACCGTCGGCGCGATCGCCGAAGGTTCGAGGTCGTCTGACACGAAGCGTCCCGTATAGCCGGTCGCACACCGCTTCCTGAGGACATCGGACAGGGGTTCGAAGGCGGTGCCGCTCATGCCGAGCGGCTCGAAGATCTGCGAGCGCACGTAGTCGACGTACGGCATGCCGCTGACCCGCGAGACGACTTCGCCGAGAAGCTGCACGCCCATGTTCGAGTACTTGTGCTGCGAGCTTGGCGGCACCCGCGTCTGGATCTCCTCCGCCCGTTCCAGGTTGCGCTCGACCAGGCCTTCGTAACGCGCGCGTCGCCAGTCGGTGCCGGGCGGCTCGCTCTGCAGCCCCGACTCGTGTGACAGCAGCCGGGCGATGGTGACTCCCTCGAGGTGGTCGACCTCGGGAACATGGACGCCGATCGGGTCGTCCAGCCGCAGCTTGCCGGCGTCGCGCAAGCGCATGATCGCCGTCCCCGTGAAGGTCTTGGTGATCGAGGCGATTCGATAGAGCGTGGTGCGTTCGGGAGCCTGGCGCCGGGCGATGTCGGCGAACCCGACGCCCGCCCACCAGGCCAGTTTGTCGCCGTGGACGACTCCGAGCGCGGCGCCCGGCAGGCGATTGTCCTTGACGTAGCTTGCCGCCCTGGCTTCGAGCCTGGAAGCGACCTCGCCGACCGGATCCATGGCAACAACTATCCTGCAAGTTGAGTACTTCACTGGGGAGGTGGCGCATGGCTGCGATCAGTCGAGCTGACGCGACGTGGGAAGGCGACCTGATGCATGGCAAGGGCCGGGTCAAGGTCGCGAGCGGAACATTCAACGAGTTTCCGGTCACGTGGGCCCATCGCGCAGACAGAACGCAGGGCGGAACCAGCCCGGAGGAGCTGATCGCCGCGGCTCACGCGGCGTGCTACTCGATGGCGCTTTCCAACGGTCTGGCCAAAGCAGGCCATGACCCCGAGCGCCTGACCACAACCGCCGAGGTGGAATTCGTGCCAGGAAAGGGCATCGTCTCGAGCACCATCACGGTCCGCGGACACATACACGGACTCAGCGCGGAGGACTTCGAGAAGTTCGCCGAAGAGGCGAAGGACGGTTGCCCTGTATCGCAGGCGCTCAAGGGAAACGTCGAGTTGAGGTTGAAGAGCGAGCTAGATCACGTCCACTAGCGCCGTTCTTTTCCCGTGACCGCGGGAAAGTCGACCATGCCCTGCATCCGCAGGTCGCGCAGCTGGTTCGAAAGCCAGCGCCGCGGGCTTCCGATCTGCCTGCCGCCGTCGGCGTAGTCGAAGCAGCGGCCGTTGACGTCGCGGACGATCAAAACGAGGCACTGAGGCTCGAGCTGGCGCTTCCATGCCTTGACGACGAACGGCAGCGAGATGCGCCTGGCCGGCGCGTGCTCCGGCATGGTCAGCTCGCCGGCGTAGAGCTCGTCGCTGGCGTGGACGATGATGCCACCGGCGGCGAGCGTCCCCCCCAGGTTCTCGACCTCGAGCTCGATCGCGTTTCCCGGCGCCACGTTGCCCGTGAACGTCACGTTCGGGACCGGCTTGGTGGCGGCGTCCCAGCGCCTCGTCGCACGCCGGACCGCAAGGTCCGCGCGGGTGGCGAAAGTCGCGGCCCAAAGGGCCGCCACGGCCGCGAGAATGGCAAACGCCGCTTCCGAGCTCACTGACTCTCCTGCTTGACGCTGGCGGCGCGCGGATCTGGCGGCGGCGGGTGACGCCTGGCGTCGTACGAGCGGAAGAGCGGCAGGGCCGCAGCGGCGACGACGGTGCCGATCACGCACAGGACGCCGCCTGATACGACCGAGATCCGGACGCTGAACAGCGCGGCGACGATCCCCGCCTCGAAGTTGCCCAGAGAGGGGCCCGAGGTGTAGCTGATCATCTCGATCGAGGCCAGCCGGCCGCGCAGGGCGTCGGGGATCGTCTGGTTCCAGATGACCGAGCGGAAGACCCCGCTCATCATGTCCGCCGCGCCGGCCAGCGCGAGGAAGAGGAACGCGAGCTCGATCGTCGGCGAGAAGCCGAAGCCGACGATCGCCACGCCCCAGATGGTCGCGGCGACGATCACGCCCATCCCGTGGCGGTGGACTCGATTGGTCCAGCCGCTGGTCGCCGAGAACGCGAAGGACCCGACCGCCGGCGCCGCGTAGAGGAGCCCGAGGACCTTTGGCCCGCCCAGGTTCTGGGCGATCGCCGGGAACAGGGCCATCGGCATGCCGAAGAACATCGCGATCATGTCGACGAAGTAGGTGCCGAGCAGCTCCTGCCGGCTGCGCGCGTAACGCAGCCCCTCGACCACGCGGCGGATGCTCGGCCGCTCGGCGTCCGCCGGCGGTGGAACCGCCCGCATGAGCACCAGGCAGGCCAGGCCCACGACAAAGGTCGCCGTGTTCACGCCGTATGTGACCGGCAGGCCGAAAGCGGCGATCAGCACCCCTCCGATTGCAGGTCCAAGAATCTGGCCGAGCGTCCCGCGCAACCCTCCCAGCGCGGCCGCGGCCGGCAGCTCGTTTCGATCGACCAGGCGCGGGAGCATTGCGTCGAGTGATGGCCGCTGGAGGGCATCGAGCACGCCCCAGGCCGCGGCGATCGCGAAGAGCACCCAGACCTGCGGATTGGAGAGAAGGGCGTTCCCGACGAGGACGGCGCTGCAGACGAGCAGTGCCGCCTCGCTGAGCAGAACCATCGTCCGCCTGTCGCGGGCGTCGGCCAGCGCGCCGCCGAGGAAGGCGAAGATCAGGATCGGCCCGAACTCGACCACGCCGAGCACGCCGACGACCAGGACGTTGTGCGTCAGCTGGTAGACCTGGTACGGCAGGGCGACCGACGAGATCATCGAGCCGAAGAAAGAGACGAACCGGCCGATGAAGAGAAGCCGGAAGTCGCGGTGCCGGCGCAGTGGGGTGATGTCCACGGTCGCCACATGCCACCACCGCCGCGGCGGCCGCGGCGTTAGCGAATCTTCATCTTCGGGAATCATCATGTGTGACCAGACAATCCTTGGAGGGAAACATGGAGAAGGCAACGTTTGCCGGCGGCTGCTTCTGGGGCGTCGAGCACCTCTTCAACGAGGTGCCGGGTGTTATTGAAGCGGTATCGGGCTACGAAGGAGGGCACGTCGACAACGTGACCTACGAGCAGGTCTGCTCAGGGCGCACCGGCCACGCCGAGGCCGTCGAGGTGACCTACGACCCCGCCAAAGTGACCTACGAGCAGCTTCTGAACCAGTTCTGGAACATGCACGACCCGACCACGGTCAACCGCCAGGGGCCGGACTTCGGGCACCAGTACCGGAGCGTGATCTTCTTTCACAACGCCGAGCAGGAGAAGGCGGCGCTGAAGTCGAAGGAGGAGGCGCAGAAGTTCTTCGACCGCAAGATCGTCACCGAGATCATCCCGGCGACCGATTTCTGGCGGGCGGAGGAGTACCACCAGCGCTACTTCGACAAGCACCCGGGCCACTACGGCTGCCACTTCATCCGGGGCTGGGTGCCGGCCCCCACGGAGGAAGCTAAGCCGGCCTAAGCCCACGGCCCGGTGGATATCCTTACCGGCCGTGCGCTGTGACCACTGCGCCAACGACGTCCCCGACGGCGTGTTCTGCACCCGCTGCGGAGCCCACCAGGGGACGACCGGCGAGCTGGCCAAGGCCAAGACGCGTTCCCACCGCTACGCGGCGCATCCGGCCGAGCACGTGGTGCAGCCGTCGGTGTTCACGACGATCTTTCCTCACCTCGGGCACCAGAAGGTCCATGAGTTCCGATGGGCGTTCGTGGTCGGGCTGGCGGGGATCGCGGTCCTGTACGTCGCAGGCCTGATCGCCGCGGCGATCCTGGTCGCGATCTTCCTCGTTCCGGTCCTGTACCTGATCTACCTCTACGAGGCGCAGGTCTACCGCGACGAGCCGGCGACTGTGCTGGGGTTCACCATCGGCGGTGGCGCTGTCGTAGGCCTGGTGCTGTCGCTGATCGTGCGCGCCCTCGACAACCCGTATCCCTCCTTCGGGAACCCGCTGCACCCGACCTCGATCAACATCGGTTTGCTCCTCTTCCTGGGCGTGCTCGTGCCGGTCGTCCAGGAGGCGGTCAAGCCACTGCCGGCGCTGTTCCTTCCTAAGCGTTCGGAGTTCCCGGAGACGGTCGACGGTCTCGTGTTCGGCATCGCCGCCGGGCTCGGCTTCAGCGTCGCCGAGTCACTGGTCGCCTTCTCGGGCGCGCTGACCGGTCTGCCGGCGCACCTGGCGCCTGGGAACTGGATCTACGACCTCGTCACCCTCGCGATCTTTCAGCCGCTGGTGCAGGGAAGCGCGACAGGGATGGTCGTGGCCGCGGTCTGGCGCTACCGGCGAGGACGGTTGGGGCAGAGGGAGCTGGGCGGCGTCGCCATGGCCGTGATCGCGCACGTTGCGTTCACGCTGGGCACGCGGACCCTCAGCGACGCCGGCGTCGCCCAGCCCTTCGTGCTGATCTGGCAGGCGGCGATCGTCGGCGCGATGTTGATCTACGTCCGGTACCTGCTTCATCACGCGCTGCTCGAAGAAGCGGCCCACATGGGTTTTGCCGAGACCGTCTGCCCGAACTGCCACATGCATATCGTCGCTTCGGGTTTCTGCCCGAACTGCGGCGTGGCGCTCACTGCTGCGCCGACGTCCGTGAAGCGCGCCCGCAAACCTGCAGTCGCGAAGTCGTAGATGGCGATGACGTGCCCGCGCTGTGGCGCGCAGAACCCGGACGGGAACCTCTACTGCCAGAACTGCGGCACGGCCCTGACCGCACCGGTGGGGGTCGCACCCCCGCCGCCCGGGCCGCCGCCGGGTCCGCCGCCAGGCCCTCCTCCCGGCATGGCGCCACCCGCCTTCGCCAGCCCACCCGGCTACGCCAGCCCCTACTACCGGCCGGCTGCAGCCACGCCTCCTGTGCACCGGACGCCGTGGATGGTCATCCTCGCCGCGGTCGTCGCGCTCGTCGTGATCATGGCCGGCGTCGGCACCTTGATCGCGGTGCTCGGGAACCGCAACTCCCCGTCCAACAATGGCAGCGTCGCGGACCTGGCGAGCCCTAGCCCGGAGGCGAGTCCTAGCCCGGTCGGCTCGCCGGTTCCCACGCCCACCAGCAGCGCCACCCAGTCGAACGACGGCGTCAGCGTCACCCTGCCCGCGGGCTGGACGGTCGCGGACCAGGACAGCGAAACGCTGGTGCTGACCGACCCCAACAGCGAAGGCGAGATCACGATCGCCAGCGGCGCGTCGGTCCCGGCGCAGACCGCCCAGGACAACAAGACGTCGATCGACCAGGGCCTGAAGGGCAAGTACCCCGACACGAGAAACTGTCCAGGGACGACGACTTCCAGCGCCACGTTCAACGGGGCTAAGGGGATCGCCTGGACGCTGTGCCTGACGCTCACCGACGGCACGCACTCGGTTCCGGCGGCCGCGTCCGTATTCACGGGCGCCAACTCCTCCGGCAGCGTCTACTACGTGGTGATCGTGCTGACGCAGCAGGACGACCTCAGCCATTACCTGAGCGTGGCCAAACCCGTGCTTGCGAGCGTGCACTGGAAGCTGACCTGAGAGAGCGGAGTAGGGGCCGCTAGGGATCGGCCCCTGCCTCCGTGGGGAAAGGCCCGAGGTGGCATCGGGCGCTACAGTCACGATGACGCGCGGGCCTCACAACGACCTGAGACAAAGCTTGGGATTTGCTCTGACCGCAGGCCTGCTCGCGTGCTGCGCTCCGACCAGCTCGCCGGTCAGCCTCGCCTGGGGCACGCATCTGCCGGGTGCCATCGACGGAACGCCCGCCATCGCGGGCGACATGGTGATAGCGGGCAGTGAAGGAGGCGATCTGGCGGGGTTGGATCAGCAAACCGGGCATCTTGTCTGGCGTCGGTCCGGGCTGGGCGCGATCTCGGATTCACCCACGGTGGCCTCAGGCAGGGTCTTCGTGGGCACCCTGTCGGGCCACGTGCTCGCGTTCGCCGCATCGGATGGAGCTCCGGCGTGGGACTGGACCGCACCGCCGAACGCGGCCTTCTGGTCGTCGCCGGTCGTCTATCGGGGCATCGTGATCATCGGCGTTTCCTCGCCTTATGGCGACACGCCGCTCGTGCCGGGCAGGATCGTCGGCCTCGATGCCGAGACGGGCGCCGTGCGATGGACGTTCTGCCTCCGTCCGGGCTGCGCACCCGGCGACGGCGTCTGGTCCACGGCCGCGATCGACGCGAGCGGGGTCGCCTTCATCGGGGTCGGCAATCCCGACGACGGCGTCCTCGCGTTCGACCCGCTGACCGGAGCGCGCAAATGGCAGTCGAGCCTGTATCCGGACGACCACCGCGACCTCGACGTCGGCACAAGGCCTCTGATCGTCTCCGCACCGGGCCGCGAGCTGATCGAGGTAGGAGCGGTCGAGGGGACCTTCGCGGCACTGGACGCAGGCGACGGCGGTGCCGCCTGGGCGCGCAAGATCGTCGAGGGCTCGGCGGTGCACGGGCTCATCGCCTCACCCGCTTACGACGGCACGTTCGTTTACGGCGCCTCGGCGAGCCCAACGTATGGCGTGTTCGCGCTGCAGGCCGCAAGCGGGGACGACGTGTGGCGACACGCGACCGCCCTTCCCGTCTACAGCGCGCCGGTGCCGGCGCATGGAGCCGTTGTCTTCGGGACCGGCAACGTCTTCGGCGACCTGAACGCCGGCTCGATCACCGCGCTCGCCACCGCCGACGGCCGGGAGCTCTGGAGCTATTCGACGGGGTCGGCGGTGCGCAGCGGGCCGGCGGTCGACGGTGACCACGTGTTCGTGGGCGACGCTGCAGGCGAGGTGATCGCGCTGCGCGTCAGCTCGTTTTCGTAGCCGTCGGGAGCTCGACCTCGAACGTTGCGCCGCCCCCGGCGGTGTCTTTCACCTTCACCCGACCACCGTGCGCGGCAACCACGGCGCTGACGATCGAGAGACCGAGTCCCGCGCCACCGCTGTCGCGGCTGCGGCTGACGTCCGCGCGATAGAAGGGCTCGAAGATCTTCTCCCGGTCGCCGGCAGGAAGGCCCGGGCCATGATCGATCACGGACAGCTGCGCGGTCCCGTTCTGTGTGGTCACGGCGATCTCGACCGGCGACGCCGATGGCGTGTGGACAAGGGCGTTGCGGACGAGGTTGCCGACGACCTGGCGCAGGCGCGTGTCATCACCCGCGACGATCGCGGTGTCCGGTGCGTTCAGGGTGATCTCGCGCTGCGGCGCCACGGCCCGCGCGTCCGCGGCGGCGTCGCGCGCGATGACCTGGAGGTCTAGAGGCTTCGACTCGAGCGGGCGGCCCTGGTCGAGGCGCGCGATGAGCAGCATGTCATCGACCAGTGTCGACATCCGCACCGATTCTTCTTCGATTCGCCTCCGCGCCAGCTCCGCGTCGGTCGGCGACTCCGATGCGCCTCGCCGCAGCATCTCCGAGTAGCCACGGATCGACGTGAGCGGCGTGCGCAGCTCGTGCGACGCATCGGCGATGAAGCGCCGGAGCCTGCGCTCCGACGCGGTGCGTTCGGCGAACGCCGCTTCGATCTGCGTCAGCATTGCGTTCAGCGCCAACCCGAGCCGCCCCACCTCGGTTTTCGTGGTGGCGGGCTCCACGCGCCGGCTGTAGTCGCCGGCCGCGATCTCTCCCGCCGCCGCGCCCATCTTCTGCAGCGGTCGCAGGCCGACCCTGACGATCAGCCAGGCGAGGATGGCGGTCCCGAGCACGACCCCCGCGCTGATGAAGATCTCGAGCCGCAGCAGCTGCTGGAGCGTCGACTGGACGTCGTCGATGGGCATCGCGAAGACGACTGTCTGTCCTGAGAAGGAGTTCTCGGCCCAGTCGGTCACGCGGTACTGGTTGACGCCGTCGGACCCTGGCACCGTGAACGGTGCGACGGGCTGGTCCGAGCCGGCCGTGCGCAGCCTGCCGGGCAGGTTGGGGGCTGCGTTCGACTGGGTGTTTCCGAAGCCGCCTCCGACGCGGCACGCGACCTGGACGGATCCATCAGGAGCCAGCAGCTCGGTCACGGTGTTGGTCGGAAACCCACCCGCGGTACCGGGTCCTGGTCGGCAGTCGTGGAGGATCACATTGACCGCGGAATCCACAGTCGTTCGCGATGTCAGCTGGCTGTCGACCCGGCCGATCAGCGAGCCCTGCAGCAGGAGGTAGGTCGCGATGTCGAAAAGCACCACACCGGCGAGCACCAGCGCGATGACGCCGACCAGGAGCCTCCCGCGGAGGGACAGGGTCATTTTCTAGGCGGTCGGAGGACGTAGCCCACGCCGCGGACGGTCTGGATCAGAGGCGGGTCGAAGCGGTCGACCTTGCGGCGCAGGTAGCTGATGTAGGTCTCGAGGACGCTCGCGTCGCCGCCGAAGTCGTAATGCCAGACATGGTCGAGGATCTGGCTGCGGGTCAGCACCCGCCCGGAGTTGATGAGCAGGTAGCGCAGAAGCCGGTACTCGGTGTTGGTCAGGTCGACCACCCGGCCCTGGCGGCGGACCTCGTGCGCCTCGTCGTCGAGCTCGAGGTCGGCGAGGGTCAGCTTGCCCGACTCGTTGTTGTTGCCGTGGCGGCGGAGGACGACGCGGACTCGCGCCATCAGCTCCTCGATGCTGAACGGCTTGGTGACGTAGTCGTCACCACCGATGGTCAGGCCGTGAACCTTGTCCTCGGTGGCGTCCCGAGCGGTCAGGAAGATGATCGGCACCTTCGAGCCCTGGCTGTTGAGGCGCTTCATGACCTCCATGCCGTCGATGTCGGGGAGCATCACGTCGAGGATCACGAGCGCGGGGGAGAACTGGGTGACAGCGCTCAGCGCGCCTCGTCCGGTGGCTGCGGTCTTGACGGTGAAGCCCTCATAGCGGAGGGCCATCGCGACGAGCTCGGTGATGTTGGGCTCGTCGTCGACCACGAGCACCCGGGCACCGTTGGCGTTGTTCACCAGGACCATGCTGATCTTGGATTCTGGGAAATTGCTCAGAGAATGGTGAGGGCGGGCTTCGATTTTGCTTCAACGGGCCAGCCCCCGACGTAGGTCACGGATCCGTCCCGGCCCACCAGGCGCGCGGCCAGGCCGCGGTCCGTCAACCACTCCGGCGCCCGGACGCCCATGACGATGGCCGCCGTCGACGCGATGTTGGCGTCGACGCAGCTTCCCGCGGCGACGGTGGCCGTTCGCCATGGGCTCGCGGCCGGAAGTCCTGTCGCCGGGTCGATGATGTGGTGCAGCTCGACCTCGCCGCGAACCCAGCGCCGCACGGTCGTGCCGGAGGTGGCGACCCCGCCAGACTCGATCGTGACCCGTTCCTCGGCGTCGGAGATGGCGCTCGCGCTGTCGTCGCTCGCCTGGATGACCCAGCCTCCGGGGGGCGCCTCGCCCGCCACCGCGATGTCGCCGCCAAGGCTCACGAGGACACCGCCACCGCCCATCACGCGGAGGGCCGCCGACGCCGCCAGGTCGGACGCCAACGCTTTCGCGGTCGCGCCGAGGTCCAGCTCGATCCCGCTCGGGACTACAAGGGTTCGAGTGGCATGACTGAACCGGATCGCCTTCCACCCGCGAACACGACGGGCGACGAGGCGCAGCGCCGAACCATGTGCCGGCACCGAGGCGAAATCGGCGTCGTAGCCCGCCACTCGTACCGCATGGCCGACAGTCGGGTCGACCGCGCCCTCTGTCAGCTCGGCGCCACGAATCCCTGCAGCGATCGCATCGGCCAGCAGCGGACTGACGCGCACGACCTGGTCGGGCGCCCGGCTCAGCCGGGAGATCTCGCTGTCCTCACGAAAGCGGCTGGCGGCCACGTCCATCGCCGCCACCACGTGGTCGACCGCGGCTTTGGCCGCGGTCAATGACTGCGGCCGGCTGACCACCACCCGAAGCGAGCCGCCAAGGGCGCGGTCCTCGATGATGCCGAGCACGCTCGCCGTCATGACCTTTTCTCGGCGCGGCGCATCGCGATCGCGAGCACGGGGCAGTCGTCGATCGCGCGTTCCGCGAGCGGCCGGAGATGCTCCGGGATCGGACCTGGCTTGAGGATGGGATAGCCCCAGTCGTCGAGCCGGATCAGCTCGGGCAGGATCTCGGCGCACAGGCCGCGGCCGTCGCACTTGATCCGGTCGACGACCAGGTGCCTCTCGTCGCTCATGCGACGCGCCGCACCTGGTGAATCGCATCGTGATGCTCGAACTCACGCGCGAACACCTCGATCGCGGAGGAAAGGAAGATCGCGGCCCCGTCGGGGTGCTTGCACGCGCCGCGGCCGCGCACCTCGGCTGCCCAGCGCTTCAGGCGACCCAGCTCGGCGGGCTTTGCGCACGCCTCGGCGAGGGCGCGCAGACCGAAGAAGCAAGGGCCGCACTGCGCCGAGCTCTCGGCGGCGAGGTACCGCATGATCGCGGCCACCTCGCACACCGGGCAGCGGCTCGCCGGCAGGACGCCCATCACACCGCAACCGATGCCGGCCTCGCGTGTGAGCGGCAACCGCCACGCTTCGTCGGCCTGCATCCAGCGTCCGAAGTACCCGCCGACGAGCACCGCGCGCGGCGCCTCGACCGGTCCGCCCCCGCGGGCCATCGCCTCGCCTACGGTGGTTCCCAGCTCGACCTCGATCACGCCGGGACGGGTCACGCCGCCGGCCATCGTCAGCAGCACCGAGTCAGGGGCCTCGCCGCTGCGGGCGAGCGCGGCCACGTGGGCCAGCGTCTCGACGTTCTGGACGAGGATCGCGCGCTGGAAGGGATACGGCGGCGTGGTGGTGGGCGTGGCGAGTCCTTCGTCGACGAAATGGACGGCGGCGGTCTCCGCGCCGGCGACATACCGCGGCGGCGCGGCCGCGAGACTGACGATGCCGCGCTCGGGCTCAGACCGATGGGCGAGCGCGCCCAGCATCGAGTCGCGCGCGGCCGCATGTCTTTCGCCGATGTACAGGACGATGCGCCGCGCGCGCAGCACCCGAGCGGCGATGAACGCGCCGTCGAGGACCAGGTGCGGCCGCGCAATCATGAGCGTCCGGTCCTTCTTGCTGTGGGGCTCGCCCTCGGCGCCGTTGACCAGGATCACAGCGTCACCGCGCGAGCGCTCGGCGACGGCGCGCCACTTGGTCGCTGTTGGAAAGCTCGCCCCGCCTCGGCCGGCGAGTCCCGAGCGCTCGAGGTCGTCGATGAAGCGCCGGCCGACCGTTGGAAGGGGCGCGAGCAAATCGCGACCGTCGAGCAGACGCATTCAGCGCGCCTCTCGGCGATCGACCGCAGCGCGAAACGTGGAGCGTTCTGAAGAGAGCGGATCCCTCGATCCGGCGGCGAGGCGCCAGAGCAACGCGATCACCACGGCGGCGATGCAGCCTCCGGTGATCGCGAGCATCCAGGCCGACCACGCGTCGGTGCCGGTGCCGAGACCGTGGATGACGCCGATCGGCCACGCCGCGTACGTCAGCCAGTGGATGACGCGCCACGTGTTGTGTCCGAGATAACCGCGAAGCAGGCTGGTCACAACGATCGCGAGCAGCAGCTCAAACGAGATCACGCCGAGGCCGAGCCAGAAGGTGCGGTAGTAGGACGAGAAGGGGATCAGCGCCGAGGCCCATCCGAGGTTGGTGTACGGGTCGACGACCGCCGTGACGATGTGCAGGGCGAGGAACACGAGCGTCATCAGGGCGAGGTTGCGGTGCAGGCCGGTGACGAGAAAGCGCGGCCAGCCCCGGCCCTCGACCCGAAGCGCGGTGAGGATTCCTAGAACGACGACCGCGGTGAGCAGGATCAGGGTCACCGCGCCGGCGCCGCGCGTCGCGTACCAGAGGACGCTGTTGGACACGGCTCAGCGGGAGGCGCCCGTGACGGCGTGGGGGATCTCGGTCGAGGCGCTTACCCCGGTCGAAGGTTGCAGGCTGCCGGTCGAGCTGGACGCGGACGCCGATGTGCTCGAGGCCGAATCGCTGGAGGTCGCGGATTTCGTCGAGCTCGCGCTCGAGTTCGTGGTCGTGTTCGCGTTCGTGCCTGGGATCGTTGCGGCGCTGACCACCGCAAAGACCCCGACCCCGGCTGCCGAAGCGAAGGCGGCGGCGTAGGTCAGGCGGCTGAGCAGTCGAAGCGCGGCGTCGCGGGCTCGTACTCGGTGGTCCATGGTCTGAAGCGTGGGTTCAGCGTCGCAGCGGCGCGTGTGAACCCGCTTAGAGATTGCTGGGAGGAATGGTGCCCCCGGAGGGAATCGAACCCCCGACCTTGTCGTTAGGACCGACCTGCTCTATCCCCTGAGCTACGGGGGCATGAACCGCAAGAAGTCTAAGAGTCTGCATGTGAGCGCCCTGCGCGCGCCCGGCGCCCCTGAGCTACGTGGGCATGAACCGCAAGAAGTCTATGAGTCCGGATGTGAGCGCCCTGCCCGCGACCGAGTCGCCCGAGCCCGGGGCCAAGCCGGAAAGGAAAGTCTACCCGCGGGCTCCCGCGGGCCTAGCCGTTGAAGTTCGTTCCCGGAACCGGCAGGTAAGGCATCGGGTCGGTCACGCTGTTGTTGATCCGCAGCTCGAAGTGAACGTGCGGCCCGGTCGAATATCCCGTCGACCCTTCGAGCCCGATCACCTGCCCGTGCCCGACCACCTGGCCGACGGTGACGTTGGTCGCCAGCAGGTGCCCGTAAAGGGTCGCGACCCCGCCGCCGTGCGCGATCACGATGTAGTTGCCGTAGCCGATCGGATCGTGGCCGACGGCGACCACGACGCCATCAGCCGCGGCCATGACCGGCGATCCAAGCGGCGCCGAGAGGTCGATCCCGGTGTGGAAATGCTTGTACGGGCCGAACGGCGGCTCCAACGCAAACGTCGTGGGGCCGAACGCCTGCGTGATCGTGAAGTGGGCCAGCGGATATGACAAACGCAAGCCGGCGATCGGCTTGCCGAGGGGGAAGGTGCTGTTGACGATGGCGAGCCCTGTGCCCACCTCGGCCTGAGCCCAGTCCGTCTGGTAGGACCGAAGGATCAGGTCCTGCTCCTGCGCCTCGAGCAGCTGCACCAGGTCTGAGGTGACGCTCGGCGGCTGATTCTTCAGCTGCGCCTTGGCTCCCTGCAGCTGAGTCATCAGGACCGTCAACTGGCCGCTGACGTCCGTCTGCTGGCTCATCACGTCCTGCAGCGAGTTGAGGTTCGCGATCAGGAGGTCGCGGGTGTTGGATTCGCGGTCCAGGTCCGCCTGCCTGGCGTCGCGGTCCGATTGCTCCTGTATGAGGTCGGCCTGGAGCTGGTCCTGGAGCGCGTGCGCGCGCTGGCCCGCGACGACCGCGTCCGCGGTGGCGATTAGCGCCTCGTGCAGGTTGCCGGTCCGGGCGATCAAGATCCAGAACGATTGGGGCTGCCGGTACAACGCGCGCGCGAGAACGGCGAGCTCTTGCTTCTCGACGTCGATCCGCGCCTGCGTGTCGGCGATCTGCGCGTCCAGGCTTGCGATCTCGCCCTGCAGGCGCGCGATGGTCGCCTCCTCCTGCGCCACCTCCGCCGTGAGGCCCTGTTCGATGCCCGCGAACTGATCCAGGGTGACGGCGAGGCGATGCTCGGCGGCGAGCGCGTTGCCGAGGTCGCCTGTAAGCCGCGTGGCCAGCGCGTCGTAGGCAGCCTGGTTTGGATCGGGCGGCGGCGTTGGTGTGCATGAATTGCGCGCGCTCGACGCCACCGGGCTGGGGCATGGGCTCGGGTTGGTTGCGGAGGCGTTCGCGCCCTGCAGCGCCACCATGGCGACCACGAGTGCGATCGCCCCGAGCGCCCGCCTCACGCGGCGTGCGCCTTGCGGAACCCGAGAAAAGCGGTCGCGGCACCGAGCACGAGGCCCGCGGAGATGACCGCCGCCAGCACGTAACGTACGACCGTGAGGTCGACGCCGGGCAGCACCTGCAGATAGACGGTTTTCTCAAAGCCCACCGCGAGGAGGTAGGCCGCGCCCACGGCCGCGGCCGCGAGCGCGCCGGCGAGCGCGCCGGTTGTCAGCCCTTCCACCACGAACGGCCCGCGCAGCATCCATGTCCGCGCGCCGAGCAGGCGCGTTATCGCGACCTCGTGACGGCGCGAAGCCGCGACGGCGCGCATTGCGTTGGCGATCACGACGTACGCGACGACGGCGAACATCAAGACGATGCCGCCCGCGATCGCGCCCGCGATGACCGCGAAGCGCCGCAGGCGCGAGTACGTATCAGGGTCGTAAGACGTCGGGTACGTCGGGTCGACCGCGGGGTTGCCCTTGACCGAGCTCGCCACGGCGGAGACCTGGGTGGGGAGGCGGACCTTGACGTCGAGGCTGGCCGGGAACGGATTGGTCGAGCTAAGGCTTGCCAGGCTGTCGAGGCCAGGGCGATTGCCCGCCTCGGCCAGGGCTTGCTCGGGCGTGACGAACCGGACCGACGCGACGCGCGGATCGGCGCGGAGCTTCGATTCGAGCCCAGAGATCGAGTCTTGCGAGGCGCCATCCGCGAGGTAAACGCGGACCATCGAGGCCTGGCCCGCCTGGTCCGCGACCTGCTTCCCGACCGCGATGCCGACGAGCGACAGCGTTCCACAGAGGACGAGAAGAAGAGCGATCGTGCCGATCACGGGCGTGGTCACTCGCAGGTCGCGGCTCCAGCTGCGCAGCCCGCTGAAGACCACGAGCCGGGAGCTGTTCGCGGCGAAGGCGGCGGCGCGACGCCACAGCGGCAGGCGCGAAATCGCGACCGCGTGAGGCTGGCGTGGACGCCTGGGAATCACCAGGCGCCACCACTCGCGGGTCACGTTCACGGAGTCGGAATGGCCATTCCCGTTGGCGTGACCATTGCCGTTCGCGACCACCACCGCGTGGCCGTTGCCGTTGATCGATGGACGCCGGGCCCCGTTCGTCATCAGCTTCTCGCTGGGCAGGCGCAGGATCCGCGTCGCAGGGAACGTGTGCTTGTGCGAAGCGACGATCACGGTCGTGCCGGCCGCGGCTGCCTCTTCGAGAAGGTACGTGATGATCGCCGCGTTCTCCTCGTCCATCGAGTTGAGCGGCTCGTCGGCGAGCAGGACACGCGGTCGGGTGGCCAGCGCGCGGGCGATGGCGACCCGCTGGCGCTCGCCCGCAGAAAGCTGGTGGGGGTATGCGCCCCGGCGATCTGCAAGCTTGACGGACTCGAGAGCCGCAAGGGCCCGCGTCTTGATCTCGCGGTTAGGCACCTGCGGATCGCGCAGCTGCAGGGCCAGGACGACGTTCTCGAACGCGGTCAGGCGGGGGAGGAGGCGCTGCTCCTGGAAGACGAAGGCGACGTCGCGGCGCAGCCCGCCGAGGCCCCGTCGCCAGAACCGGTGAAGGGCGCGCCCGCGGACCCACAGCTCGCCGGCGTTCGGCCGGAGCTGGCCGTGGACGAGCCGCAGCAGGGTGGTCTTTCCCGACCCGCTCGGGCCGGTGATCTCGAACAGCTCGCCCTGGCCGACCGTGAGGTTGATCGACTTGAGGACCGACTTGCGGCCGTACGACTTGGATACGGAGACGAGCTTCACCGCCGGGGTGGCCGCAGCCTCGCCGTTCGTCCCAGGTCGCGGCCTGGTGAGGTCATCCTTTCGCGTTCGCGCGGCAGGCGCGCCGTTGCCGTTCTGGTGCGCGCGAACACGGCCAGTCGTCACTGGTCGGCTTCCCACCCTTTCGAGTCCAGATTAGCCCATGCCGGGTTCCAGGGCAAAGTTAAATTTCGGTGCTGTGGTTTGTCTAAGAAACAGGTGGGAAGACCGCCGGCCGAGCTACCAGAATTTGCCCCCGCCGCCGAAGAAGAGATAGAGGATCGGACCGATGCCCCAGGGGAAGGCGAGGATGATCCAGAACACCTTCCAGAAGCCGCTCATGTCCTTGCGGTTGACGACGTCGATGACGACAAGGATGTAGGCGACGGGGTGCAGGACGATGGCGAGAAGGATCTCGACTATGAGCTTGATCAAATGGCGATCTCGATCCGCGCCCAGCCGCCCTTCGGCTCGTACTCGCCATCCGCCGTCTGCGAATAGCCGGCTTTGAATTCACCTCGCGCGATTCGATTGACGGCCTCGAGGAAACGGTCCACCTCTTCCTCGGTGTTGTAGGGGGCGATGCTTGCCCGGACCGCCCCGGGCATGGCCTTCCGCCCGCCCGTGGTCACCTCGTCCACCAGCACGCCGACCTCGTCCTTGCTCATGTGGAGCAGATGGATCATGTAAGGGTGGGCGCAGAAGCATCCGTGACGAACGGCGATGCCCCACTCGTGGCTCAGCGCGGCGGCCACGAGTCCGTGATCGAGTCCTTCGACGACGAAGCTGGCGAGCGCAAGTCGCGTCGGCCTGCCTGAGTCGGTCCCACCGAGGACCCCCACCCCTCGGATCTTGCCAAGGCCTTCGAGCATGCGACGGCCGAGCGCGAGCTCGTCCTCGAGCATGGCTTCGAATCCGAGCCCCAGCAACGTATCGATGGCCACGCTCAGCGCGACCGAGCCGACCACGTTGGGCGATCCTGCTTCCTCGCGGTCGGGAAGGTCGGTCCAGTATGTGTCCTCCCACGTGACCATGTCGATCGCTCCGCCTCCCATCACTTCGGGCAGGCCGACGAAGAAGTCACGCGGGCCGACGAGCACACCGGCACCGTAGGGCGCATACATCTTGTGCCCGGAGAAAGAGACGAAGTCGAGGTGGCCGGGATCGTCTGGTGGCAGGACGTCGATTCGGTGATGAGGCGCCAGCTGCGCCGCGTCGACCGAGACCCGAGCGCCATGCCGATGCGCAAGCTCGGCGACCTCGTGAACCGGCGAGACGAATCCCGTGATGTTCGAAGCGCCGCACAGCGCGACGAGCCCGATGGCACCATCGAATTCTCGAAGCGTGTGCTCGATGGCGTCGAGGTCGATATGACCGTCCGGCGTCAAGCCGACCATGACGTGGCCGCTTCGGTGCCGCCATGGAAGCAGGTCCGCGTGGTGCTCCATCTCGGTCACGAGCACCTTCCGACCATCCTGTCGTAGCTGTTCGGCCGCGATTCGGTTGAGGGCGTCGGTGGTGCCCTTGACGAAGATCACGACCTGGTCTTTCTCGTTGACACCGAGGAAGCGGGCGACGACCTCGCGCGCGTGCTCGTACGCCTCGGTGGAGAACCGCGACTTGTAGCCCGTGCCGCGGTGAACGCTCGAGTAGAGGTCGGAGAAGCTGTTGACCGCCTCGCGGACCCGCTTGAGCGGGGGTGTGCTGGCGGCGTTGTCGAAGTTGATGCCAACCACGCTGCCGCCGCCTGCCACCGGTACCGGCAGGTCGACCCCGGCGAAATGCTCACGCCATCGGTTCACAGGACGCAAATCTACCTCCAAGCCTGGAGCGGGTCGAGTCTGTATCGGTCACACTAGTGAACGCGTTGTCCTTTGTGTTGTTGACACGATGAAGAACAGGATCCCCGATTCCAGCCTGGCCGCGCGGGAGCTCAACTTCCTGGTCCGCCTGGCACAGGCGGCGGCATCCACCCAGCGGCCGGACGAGCTGCTCGAGCTGATCATCCGCGAGACCACCTCGGCGATCGGGGCCGACGTCTGCTCTCTCTACCTTCTTGTTCCGCCTGGCCGCGAGCTGCTCCTGACGGCGACGAACGGCTTGAACGAGAACATGGTCGGCAAGGTCAAGATGAAGGTCGGCGAGGGAATCACGGGCTGGGTCGCCGACTCTCGCCGTCCGGCGATCGTCCCGGACGTGAGCAAGGACCCCCACTGGAAGTGGGTGCCCGGACTCGACGAGGACCGCTTCCATTCGATGGCGTCGGTGCCGATCGAGGCCGGTCCGCGGCTGGTCGGCGTGATCAACGTGCAGAGCACCGAGCGCCGGGAGTTCAACTCGGGCGACATCGACTTTCTGCGCGCGATCGCCGCGCAGGTCGCTGGCATCCTCGAGCGCAGCGAGCTCCAGCGGCGCACCGAGGTGCAGCTGGCCGACATCCGCCTCTCCCACGAAACGCACGAGCGGCTGACCAGGCTGTCGCTCGACGGCGCCGGCATTCCCTCGATCCTCGAGGTCATCGGCTCGCTCGCCGGTGGTCGTGCCGCGCTCTATTCGCCGGATGGCTACCGGATCCGCGGGGTGAGGGAGGCCGCGGACGGCATGCCGCCGCGCATCAGCCCTAACCGCCCGAGCCATGCCATCGAAGTTGTGCCGGTCCGCGCGGGGGCCGACGTGCTGGGCGTGCTGGGGGTGGGGTTCGGTACTCACGAAGTTGACCCGGAAGGTCGAAGGCGCGCCCTCGAGCACGGGTCGACCGTGCTCGCTGTGGAACTGTCAAAGGAGCGTGCCGCGGCGGAAGTCGAACGCCGCCTGCGCGGCGACCTGGTGGAGGAGGTGCTGGCGGGTGGGCTGGAGGCGGACGAGGCCGAGCGGATCGCCCGCCAGGCGGAGAAGCTCGGGCACCGGCTTCCCGCGAAGGCGTGGGTCGTGGTGCTAGAGCCCGACGACGACACGACCGAGGCGGCCCTCGGGGCACGAGGCCAGCAGGACCGATTGGACCGAGCGCTGAGCGGGGTGGTCCGCTCGCGGATGCCCGGGGCGCTTTCGCTGGTGCGCTCGGCGTCGGCCGTGTTCCTCGTGCCAGACGAGCTGGCAGCAGACCTTCCGGCGGTGGAGAAGCTCGCGGGTCAGGTGCTGGCTGCGGCGGCACCGGTGATGAAGCCGGGCTCGGCGTCAATGGGCATCGGCAACGTCGCGAACGGCGTCGGCGAGCTGGCTCGCTCGCACGTCGAGGCGCGGCAAGCGCTGCGCCTGACGCGCCGGGCGGGAGGCCGGGGAAAGATCGCGTCCTATCGCTCGCTGGGCGCCTTCCGGCTCCTGCTCGAGGTGCAGTCCCCTGATGCGCTGCGCCGGTTCGTCAACGAGCTGCTTGGGCCGCTGCTGGAGTACGCGCAGTCTCGGGACACGCCGCTGCTCGAGACGCTCGAGGCACTGGCCGCCGCACGCTGGATTCGCCGCGCGGCCGCCCGCAACCTGGGAATCCACATCAACTCGATGAGCTACCGCGTGGAGAGGATCCAGGCGCTGACGGGCTTGCAGCTGGACGACCCGGAGACACGGGTGGCGATCTCAATCGCATTGCGCGCCCGCGCGATGCTGGGAATGTAGTCCGAGCGTTTGGGTGGTCTCGATTGACGCGTCAGTGGCAAATCAAAAAGAAAGGGCCCGGGCGCACCCGCCCGGGCCCTTGATGAAGTTTCGGATCAGACGTCGCTGTAGAGCATGAACTCCCACGGGTGCGGCCTCAGCGCGACCGCGTCGACTTCCTTCTTCCGCTTGTAGTCGATCCACGTCTCGATCACGTCGGCCGTGAACACGTCGCTCGCGAGCAGGAACTCATGGTCCGACTCGAGCGCGTCCAGCGACTCCGCCAGCGAGCCTGGCACCGACTTGATCTTGGCCTTCTCGTCGCCGTCCAGCTCGTAGATGTCCTTGTCCACCGGCTCGGGCGGCGTGATCCTGTTCCGAATCCCGTCCAGTCCGGCCATCAAACAGGCCGAGAACGCGAGGTACGGGTTGGCAGCCGCGTCCGGTGACCTGAACTCGATGCGCTTCGTCTTCGGGTCCGTCGAATACATCGGGATGCGCACGCACGCCGAGCGGTTCCGCTTCGAGTACACGAGGTTGATAGGCGCCTCGTAGCCCGGCACGAGCCGGCGGTACGAGTTCGTCGTCGGTGCGCATATCGCGAGCAGCGCGGCCGCGTGCTTCAACAGACCGCCGATGTAGTACACCGCCGTCTCGGACAGCCCCGCGTAGCCCTTCGCATCGGCGAAGAGGTTGGCGCCGTCCTTCCACAGCGACTGGTGAACATGCATTCCGGACCCGTTGTCCTGGAACAGCGGCTTGGGCATGAACGTCGCCACGTATCCGTGCTGGGCGGCGATGTTCTTGATGATGTACTTGTAGACCATCATCTTGTCGCCCATCTTCGTCAGCGAGTCGAAGCGCATGTCGATCTCGGCCTGACCGGCCGTGCCGACCTCGTGGTGCTGCACCTCGACGCGAACGCCGGCCTCGATGAGCTTGAGCATGATCTCTGAGCGAAGGTCCTGGAGCTTGTCGGTCGGCGGCACCGGGAAGTAACCCTCCTTGTGCCGCGGCCGGAAGGCCATGTTCGGCTCGGAGTTCTTGCCCGAGTTCCAGATGCCCTCTTCGGAGTCGATGTAGTAGTAGCCGCTGTGCGCGTTCTGGTCGAAGCGCAGCGAGTTGAAGAGGTAGAACTCCGCCTCAGGACCCCAGTAGCTCACGTCCGCGATGGCCGACTTGCGCAGGTGCTCCTCGGCCTTCTTGGCGATGAAGCGCGCGTCGCGCGTGTACGGCTCGCGGCTGATCGGGTCGACCACGTCGCAGATCAGAAACAGGGTCTTGTGCGAGAGGACCGGGTCGATCGTCGCCGAATCCGGGTCCGGCATGAGGAGCATGTCGCTCTCATCGATCGACTGGAACCCGCGGATGCTCGAGCCGTCGAATCCGAGGCCGTCGGTGAAGCTGTCGACCTCCAGCTCGCCCAGCGGCAGGCTGAAGTGCTGCCAGGTGCCGGGGAGATCGACGAAACGGACGTCGACGACCTCGACGCCCTCCGCCTTCGCCCGCTCGAGCACTTCGCGCGGACTGGTCTTGCTGACCGCTTTTGTTTCGACTGCCATGAACACCCTCCACGAAAACGAGAGATTTGACGGGCCGCACATTCAGAGTAGGTAGGCAGCCTGGAGACAATCAGGTGTGGTTCACACGATTTAAGGCGCCACTTTTCCGTATGGGTGGTACGTATTTGGCGGGGCCTGGCTCTCCATAGGCTCAGCGGCATCAACGCTCTGGAGGTAACAACGTTGCCGCGACCCATGCTGCGCCGACACTTACGCCTTCTCGCGATCTCGCTCGGGCTCCTGGCCGCACTGTTCCCCGCGGTCGCCCTTGCCGACGACAACACGGCCACGCAGGCCGCCGGCGTGGCCGCGGACACAGTCTGGGTGATCGTCGCCGCCTGCTTCGTGATGTTCATGCAGGCAGGCTTCGCGATGCTCGAGGTCGGCTTCAGCCGCATGAAGAACGTGGGCACGGTGGTCGCCAAGGTGGTCACGAACCTGAGCGTCAGCTCGATCGCCTACTGGGCGGTCGGGTTTGGCATCGCGTTCGGCGCCGGCGGCATTTTCGCCATCATCGGCACCACGGGATTCTTCCCGACCTTCAGCCCCGGGTCGCAGATGAACCTGCCGGCGATCGCCGCGAGCACCGCGCCCGCCGCCGCGAAATGGTTCTTCGAGTTCGTCTTCTGCGCGGTCTCGCTCGCGATCGTCTGGGGCACGATGCTCGAGCGGACCAAGTTCATCGTCTACATCCTGTTCGGCATTCCATTCGCGGCCTTCATCTATCCGCTCATCAGCCACCAGCTGTTCGGCGGCGGGTTCCTGATGGCGACGCTCGGCTCCCAGGACTTCGCCGGCTCGACAGTCGTCCACCTCACAGGCGCGACCGCCGGTTTTGCCGGCCTGCTGCTGCTCGGCCCGCGCATCGGCAAATACGAGCGAAACGGCAGATCCAACGCCATCCCCGGCCACAACATGCCGCTTGCGCAGCTGGGCGTCCTGATCCTCTGGTTCGGCTGGTTCGGGTTCAACCCGGGCTCGACGCTGAATGCGACCAACCTGCATTTCGCCGACATCGTCGTAGTCACGAACCTTGCCGCCGCGGGTGGTGCTGTCGCCGCGCTGGCGACGATTTACCTGATCACCAAGACGATGGACGTCGGCATGATCGGCAACGGCGCCATCGCGGCGTTGGTCGCCATCACGGCGCCCTCGGGTTACGTCGAGCCATGGGCCGCGATCGTGATCGGCGCGGTCGCCGGCGTGATCGTCGTCGTCGGAGTTCTTGCGATCGACAAGTACCTGGACGACCCGGTCGGCGCGCTGCCGGCGCACGGCCTGGCCGGGATCTGGGGCACGCTCAGCTGCGGGCTGTTCACGGTTCCCGCGCTGGCGAAGTTCAACGGCGTAGGCCAGGGCGGCCTCTTCTACACCGGGAGCTTCCACCAGCTGGGTGCGCAGGCGATCGCGGTCACCGCGTCGTTCATCACCGTGTTCTGCCTGAGCTACGGGCTCTTCTGGATCATCAAGAAGACGGTCGGTTTGCGCGTCAGCGCGCGCGAGGAGATGGAAGGTCTGGACATCAGCGAGCACGGCATGTGGGGTTACCCCGAATCCTTCATGCCCGTCCCAGGTGGCGTCTACAGGCAGCCGGACACGCCGACGGTCAACGGCCATCCGGACCATGAGCCCGCGCCGGCCGGGCATCACGAGGTGTCGCCGGCATGAGCGCGAACGGAAGCGGTTTGGCGATGAAGATGGTCGTCGCGATCGTCCGCCACGAGCGTTTGCAGGAGGTTCAGGACGTGCTGGACGAGTGCGGGGTCTCGGGCGTGACGGTGACGGAGGTCAAGGGATGCGGCGCGCAACGCGGCTACACGGAGAAGTATCGCGGCGCGGCGGTGCACATCTCGCTCCGGCCGCGCCTGAAGATCGAGGCGGTGATGCGCTCGGAGATCGTCGGCACGGTCGTGGACAAGCTCGCGGTCGCCGGCCGCACCGGTGACGGCGAGGTGGGCGACGGAAAGATCTTCGTGATCGGTGTCGAGGACGCCGTGCGGATCCGCACCGGCGAGCATGGACCGGAAACCGTGCAGCACGCCGAACGCGCGATGTGGGGGCACTGACGTTATGAGAGGAAACCCGGATGGTTTCCTCTCATCGGCCGGGCGCCATGCGCCGGGCCTGCTCACCTTCCGGTATAAGGTCGTGCCTTGATCTAACGCCTTCCAGTCTCAACGCCACGGAGGCTCGGGAACAAGTTGCGGCCGACGTGAAGTCGGCCGCGGGCGTCACGCCAGAAAAAGAAAGGGCGGCTGGGCATCTCACCCGGCCGCCCTCAACTCACCGGCTAGTTGTTGGCTTTGGCCGTCTCCGAGTTCTTCTCGATCCAGGACCGGATCGGCCCGGCGCCTCCGGGGTAGCCGACCATGCGGTCGACCAGCTTGCCGGCCTTGAACAGGCCGAGCGTCGGGATGCCCATCACGCCGTAGCGGATGGCGATCTCCTGGTTGTCGTCGGTGTTCAGCTTGCCGATCTTCACCCGGCCGGCGAACTCGCTCGAGAGCTGTTCCACGACCGGCTCCATCATCTTGCAGGGCGGGCACCACTCGGCATAGAAATCGACCACGACCGGTACGCCGGCATTGAGGACGTCGGCCTCGAAAGTTGGTCCGTCGAAGTGCTGCAGGTCCGTGCTCACGCCCAATAGAAGGGCGGCGACCCGTGGGGTATTCCCCGGATAATCCAGAGCATGGCCGTGCTCGAAGCCCAGCCGCCGGCGCCCGCCTGGGAGCAGGCGCTAAGGCAGTTCGGCGCCAGGTTTTTCGAGGCGCTGCCCGGCGCCGTGACCTGGATCCTGCTGGCCGCGCCCGCCTGGATCCCGATCGTCTTCAAGCTGCCAGGGGCGATCTTCGTCGCGTCGGCGGTCCTGCTGTTCGACGCCTACTGGGTGCTTCGGGCGGTGACGGTCGTCACCGGCGTCTACAGCACCCTGCTCCGCATGCGCCGCGACATGAAGAAGGACTGGCTGGCGCTCTGCCGGGAGGATGTCGCGGCCGGCACGTTCGACCCGCTCCAGTACATCCACCTGTCGGTCATCCCGACCTACACCGAGCCGTATCACGTCCTCGAGCGCACGGTCCAGGCGATCGTCGACGCGAACTACCCGGACGAGCTGAAGATGGTCGGGATCATCACCCGCGAGACCGACAAGCCCGGCTGGGAGAACGTCGCCAGGCTGAAGGAGAAGTTCGGCTCCCGATTGCGCGGCTTCTACCACATCAAGGATCCGCTCGAGCCGGGCATCGTCATCGGCAAGTCGGCGGCGATGAACTGGGGTGGCCGGTGGATGGTTCGCGTGCTGACCGATGAGGGCTACGACCTCTCGAGGATCCTGATCACGGACCTCGACTCCGACTACCGGGTGCACAAGCAGTACTTCGCCTGGATCAGCTGGCATCACGCACGCACGCCACTGCGCGACTACACGATCTGGCCGCCTGTGCCGCTGTTCCACAACAACATCTGGGAGGTGCCGATGGCGGTGCGCATCATGTCCGCCAGCACCTCGCAGTGGCAGATGTTCCTGCACTCGCGACCGCACCGGCTGGTCGCCTTCAGCAGCTACACGTGCAGCCTCGACTTCGTCCACAAGGTCGGCTACTGGGACAAGGACGTGATCCCAGAGGACTCGCGCTTTTACTGGAAGGCGTTCTTCACCTTCGGCAAGAAGTTCTCGGTCAAGTCCGTGTACCTGCCGATCTACGGCGACTCACCTAATTCGCGCGACTACGCGTCGACGCACATGAGCCAGTACAACCAGATCAAGCGCTGGGCCTGGGGAATCACCGACGTGCCGTATGTGTTGGCGCGCTTGTTCAAGCACCCGGAGATCCCGCTCGTCCTGCGCATCCGGCGCTTCATGAATCTCTTCCTCAACCACCTGAACTGGATCTTCCTGCCGGTGCTCCTGATGTTCGGCGCGTCCGTGCCGATCTGGGTCAGCGTCGACTTCTCACTGACGGATCTCGGTCAGACGTTGTGGACGATCTCGGGTCTGCTGCTCGGGACGACGCTCTCGACGGTGATCTTCTTCCTCTATTTCGAGATCCGGCTCCTGCCGCCGAAGCCGGCGTCGTGGCCGATGTGGAAGAAGACGGTCATCTACGTCCAGTACCTCGCTTACCCGATCGTCGGCCTGGTCATGAGCGTGCTGCCTGCACTCGAAGCCCACACACGACTACTGTTTGGACGCTATCTCGAGTACCGCGTGACGGAGAAGGTCTAGGGGAATGGACGAGAAGGTTCGTCAGACGTACGGCGGCGCGTTTCACGAGCTGCACCAAAACTTGCGCAAGCAGGTCGAGGGCCTGGACCCCGGAACGCTCAACTGGCGGCCGCTGCCGAAGGCCAACTCGATCGCCGTCCTGGTGACCCATACCGTCGGCTCGGAGCTGGAGATGATGCGCTCGGTGCGTCAGGTGCCGACACAGCGCGACCGAGACGCCGAGTTCAAAGCCGAGGCTGACGCCGAGGCGCTGCTCGCGATGATCGATGCGGCCGACCGTGAGATGGGCGAGCACATTGCCGCGCTGACGCCCTCAGACCTCAGCGATCCACGTCCTCGCGGTGATCGGCCGCTGCAGCCGGGGATCTACTGGATCGCCACCAACTACGGGCACGCGCGCGAGCACCTCGCGCAGATCGAGCTGACGAAGCAGCTGTACGACAGCCGGACCTAGTCCCCTCCGCCCTGCGGGCCACCTCCCCATGAATGGGGAGGACCTATGGGATCAGGCCCCGCAGACCGGGCTGTTGACGAACCAGGGTAAGCAGAACCCCGGCCCGGCCAGGGCCCAGAGCTCCAGCAGCGCGATGATCACGAGCGCCCCCACGAAAATCGTGCCGGTGATGATGTTGCGCCCGGGAACGGGCCACGACTTCCATCCGAGCCGGACGGCGACCTTGCGCCCCAGCGCCTGGTCGAGGAACGGGAAGATCAGGAGCAGGATGATCACGACCGTCCCGATGCCGATAGAGAAGATGAACTCGTTGCCCAGCTTCAGGAACTGAAACAGGAAGAGGAAGTACCAGTCAGGCCGCGGGATCGAGACCGCCCGCGGGTCGGCCGACGCCTCGAGCTGCAGGTTCTTCTGAACGAACCAGGCGAGCAGACCGACCGCGATCAGCATGACGACGGCGATGATCGGGTAGGGCCAGAAATGGTCCGGGAAGAACGGGTGGGTCTCGTCGTCGGGCATGTCGTCGGCCAGGTGATGGCCGGCGTCGCCCATCAGGATCGGGAACATCGCGAGGCCGATCAAGACCGGATAGAGGATGTGGTCCGGCCCGATCGGCAGGCGCTTCCACTGAGGCTCGAGCGTGTGGCCGCCGTGGCCGTCGAGCTCGATGATCTCGATCTCTTTCGGCGGCGCGGCGGTCGCTGCGCCTGGCCCTTCCTTCAACGAATCCTTTTCGCTCATAGCGGCTCCGAGATTCCGTGCGCGCGGATGAACCGGAAGTGAACGTACATCAGTAGAACGATCAGCGCGGGAAGGACGAACACGTGCAGGGTGAAGAAGCGCTGCAAGGTTGGCGGGCCGACGACCGGGCCGCCCTGCAGAAGCTCCTTGATGAACGCGCTCACCGGGCCGATCGGAATCCCGGCGGTGATCTTGATCGTGACCTCGGTGGCGAAGTACGCCTTGGTGTCCCAGGGCAGCAGGTAGCCGGTCAGCGCCAGGGCGAGGATGATGAACAGCATCGTCACGCCGACGATCCAGTTGAGCTCTCGCGGCGCGCGGTACGAGCCGGTCCAATAGACCCGCGCCATGTGCAGCAGCACCATGATGATCAGAAGGTTCGCGGCCCAGAAGTGGACGCCCCGGATGAGCCAACCCAGGAACACCTGGTTCTGGATGAAGTTCACCGACTGATACGCAGGCGCCGGGTTGCTGCTGGCGTCGGGGACGTAGTACAGGGCCAGAAGCACGCCGGTCAGCAGCTGGAAGACGATCAGGATGAACACCATCCCGCCGAAGCAGTAATAGAAGGCGTTGGCGAAGTTCGGCACGCGCTGGTACAGCGCCTCGTCGACCGCCTTGGTGAACGGGTAGCGCTCGTCGAGCCATCGGACCGCCGCCAGCTGGACGTCACGTGGGTGAGGAATCGCCATCTTCTAAAACCCCAGGATGATGCCGTCGATCTGCAGCTCGGTGGGACTCGAGCCCTGCTGCCAGGTCAGGTGCGACAGTGGATTGGCGGCGGGTCCGTGGAGGACGGTGCCGTCGAGGTTGAACCGCGATCCGTGACAGGGACAGTCGAAGGTCCGCGCATCTCTGTTGAACCCGATCGAGCAGCCGAGATGTGAGCAGTTCTGCGCGAATACCGCGATCTTTCCCTGGCTCTTGACGATGAACGCGCCGAAGGCCAGGTCGCCGGCCGCGTTGTCACCGCCGCCGTCGGCCATGACGAAGGCCGAGTTCGGGCTGGTGGGGGAGAGGATCTGCGTCGCGCTGCCGTCCGGGATTTGATCGAGCGGCGTCGTCAGCGAGATCTTGATCGGGCCCCGCTTCTGTCCCTTCGGAGGCGCCGGCCATAGATAGACCAGGATCGGGGCCAGCCCGGCGACGACCGTCGCCGTCAACAGCGATGCCATCCACCACCCGAGAAAGGTCCGGCGGGTGACTAGCTTTGGCGCTGCGGCGTCTGCCATCCGCCCCAAATCTTAGCGATCCAGGTAGAGGCTCGGCCCGAAAGGCCGAGCCTCAGGCAGGAAGCCCGACCGCGGTGCGCACTTCGCGCAGGGTCTGGCGCGCGACGTCGCGCGCCCTGGCGCTCCCCTCGTCGAGGATCGAGGTCACGAGCTCCGGGCTCAGCTCGGAGCGAGCCTCGCGGAAAGGCGCGAACCGCTCGATCAACCGCTCGGCCAGGATCTTCTTCTTGTCGTTGCATCCGATCTCGGCCTTGCGGCAAAGGTCCCAGTAGTGCTGCCAGTCGTCGAAGAAGTATTTGTAGAAGGCGCAGACGTTGCACTGGCGCGGGTGACCGGGGTCGGAACGGCGCGGCCGCTTCACGTCCGTGACCATGCTGTGCACCTGCTTGCGGATCACCTCGGGATCGTCCGTGACGCCGACTATGTTGCCGACGGTCTTGGACATTCGCTTCTTGCCGTCGGTGCCCTTGATCAGCGGCGTCTCGGTGAGCAGCGCATGCGGCTCGGGGAGGACGGAGGCGTACGTGCGGTTGAACCTGCGCGCGACCTCGCGCACCAGTTCCAGGTGGGCGAGCTGGTCCTTACCGACCGGGACGCCGGTGCCCTTGACGACCAGGATGTCGGCGCCCTGCAGGATCGGGTAGGAGAACAGGCCGAGGTTGACGTTGTCGGGGTGCTGCTTGGCCATCTGCTTGAACGTGGGCACGCGCTGGACCCAGCTCAACGGCGTCACCATCGACAGGAGCAGCGTCAGCTCGGCAACTTCAGGCACCTTGGACTGCAGATAGAGCACGCTCCGCTTCGGATCGATTCCGACCGCAAGCAGGTCCGCGGTCAGGTCGAAGACCTTGTCCTCCGCCTTGTGCCCGTCGGGCTCAGTCGTCAGCGCGTGGTAATCCGCGATGAAGTAGAAGCATTCGTACCTGTCCTGGAGCTCGACCCAGTTCTTTGCCGCGCCGAGGTAGTTGCCCAGGTGGAAGCGGCCCGTCGGCCGCATTCCGCTCAAGATCCGGGTCCGAACTGCCATGGGGCAGGAGTCTAGCTACGCTCGAGATCTAGGATTGCCCCAGTTGTCAGCCAACGACGCACCAGTCGAACCACCGGCGACCAGCCTCGGCCTCGGATCGCGGGCCCTCCGCAACACCACGATGGTGCTCTCGGCGAAGGTCGCCGCGCGCCTGATCGCCCTCTTCACCGTCCTCTACATGATCCGCAAGCTCGGGCCGGACCACTACGGCAGCTTCACCGTGACGGTCAACCTGACGGCGATCGTCAGCGTCGTCCTCGACCTCGGTTTCAACGTCCTGTTCGTCCGCGAAGGCGCGCGCGACCACGGCGCGATACAGCGCTACCTGCGAAACGTGATGTCGCTCCGGCTCCTGATGTCCGTCGTGAGCCTGCTCGTGCTCGCCGCGGTCATGTATCCCCTCGGTCTCGGCGCGTACCTCGTACCGGGGTTCTTCCTCATGGTCCTCACGTCGTACGCTACCCTGCTGCGCAACGGCCTCTACGCCGTGCAGCAGCTCGGGTACGAAGCGATCGCGGTCGTCCTCGAGAGCGTGGTGCTCCTGCTGCTGATCCTCTACGGAGGGCTGACCAGGCAGGGTGTCGCCTACTACGTCTGGGCGTACGCGATCCAGTACGCGTTCAGCTGCTCCTATTTCCTGGTCGTGCTCGCGATCAAGCGCATCGCCACGCCGGGCTGGCGATTCGAGGTCGAGCTTCTGCGTGAGTGGTTCTGGAAAGGTTTGCCCTTCGCGCTCACCTTCGTCCTCACCGTCCTCTACTTCCGCATCGACCAGCCGCTCATCTTCGCCATCCGCGGCGAGACCGAGGCGTCGTGGTACGCGGCCGCGTACAAGCCGATCGAATCGCTGCTCTTCGTCCCGATCACGTTTCTCCAGGTCGTGTTCCCAGTCCTGGCGGTCTATCACCGCGACCGGCCCGCCGATATGCTCGACGCGGTCAGCCGCTTCTACAAAGGCTTGCTGCTGATGGGCTGGCCTGTCAGCGTCGGCATCTTCGTCCTCGCTGGGCCCCTGACGCCGCTGCTGCTCGGGCCCGGCTTCGGTCCCTCCGAGCCCGCGCTCCGCATCCTGTCCATCGCACTCGGGATCGCCTTCGTCAACAACGCTTTCATCGGCGCCCTGAACGCTTCCGACCGACAGATGTCGTTCACCTGGGCGGCGGGGTGGAGCCTGGTCGCCAACGCGGTGCTCAACCTCACATTGATCCCGCTGTTTGGCTACATCGGCTCCAGCTGGGCGACCGTCGCGACCGAGCTGACGCTCGCGCTCGCCGGCTGGATCCTCACCGCTCGCTACGTCGGACAGCTTGCGGTGCTGTCACTGAGCTGGCGAGTCGTCGCCGCCGGCCTGGTGATGGGTATCGCCGTCTACCCCCTCCACTCACTGCACGGCTTCGCGGTCGCCATCCCGATCGTCGCCGGAGCCATCGTTTACGGCGTGGCGGTGCTATTGCTGCGGGCGGTCACGTTCGACGAGGTCGAGTGGGCACGGCGGGCCCTGGCCCAGGCTCGGTCATGAAGTCCAAGCGCGTCTACCTGAAGCCGCGGGGCTCATCCGAGCTGGTGCCGTGGGAGGAGATCGCCGTCGATGCCCCCGAGGTCGGACGCAAGACGCCGCTCGTGGACGCCCAGTTCGTCGCGCTCGATGTCGAGACCACCGGCAATGCTCCGTTCCTCGTCCTCGAGATCGGCGCCGAGCGGTTCCGTCTCGACGGCACGCTCTCCTTTTTCGACACCCTGGTCGATTGCCGCGCGCCGATCAACCCTTACGCGCGCAAGCGTCATCACATCGACCGCTCGATGCTGATCGGAGCACCGGAGTTCAAGGATGCGCGCCGCGCGTTCCTGCGGTTCGCGCAGGCCGCGGTCCTCGTCGAGCACAGCCACGACGCGTTCGACACGTGGCTCGTCGGTCGCGGGCTCGAAAGCCCGCTGGAGCACCCGATCGTCGACACGACGGCGCTCGCGCGCCTGGTTCTCGACCTGCCGAAGGGTCAGACGCCCGGCCTGGCTCACCTCGTGGAGGTTCTCGGGGTCGACGTCACTCCCGCCCACGCAGCGCTCGACGATGCACGCGCGACGGCAAAGGTCTTCCGGGCCCTGATCGCGCGCGCCCGGTCAGCCCTCGGCTGGGAGACGGTGGGTGACGTGATCGAAGCGCTGCCCAGGCCGGTCATCGACCGGACGCCGGGCGCTAGTCGAAGAGTCCGAGCTGCTGCTGGCCCTCAGAGTCAGGGTGCTCGAGCCCGGACAGCCCCACCCCGATCAGGCGCACAGGCCGCGACTCCACGTGCGACTTCTCAAGGGCCGAGCGGGCGGCGCGGAAGATCGTCTCGACGTCGTCGGTCGGGCTCGTCCGGCTCACCTGGCGGCTCACGAGCCTGAAGTCAGGGAGCTTCAGCTTCACGTAGACCGTTCGCGCTCGCACCCCGTCGGTCTTCAGGCGCTCGGTGACGCGGTCGGTCAGGTCGCGGAGGGCATCTTCGAGCAGCCCGCGATCGCTGACGTCGTTCTCGAAGGTGGTCTCGGCCGAGATCGTCTTGGCCGGCCGGCTGCCATCGACCGGCTGCCGGTCGCGACCCTGGGCCAGCCGCTGGAGCACCGCGCCGTTGGTGCCCAGCGCCTGGACGAGTCTCTGTGTCTCGTAGGCCGCAAGTGCGCCGACGGTGCGCAGCCCCATCGCGTGGAGGCGCTCCTCGGTCTTCGGCCCGAGGCCCGGGATCACGCCGACCGGGAGAGGGGCGAGGAAGTCGGCCTCGGTGCCGGGCGGCACGAGGACGAGGCCATCGGGCTTTCTCGTGCCGCTGGCGACCTTGGCCACGAGCTTCGAGGTCGCCGCGCCGACCGATGCGGTCAGGCCGACCTCGGTGTGGATCTGGAACTTGATCCTGCGGGCGACGTCCTCCGCCGTCGAGGTGCCGTGACGCGTCCGGGCCGTCACGTCCAGGTAAGCCTCGTCGAGCGCGATCCCCTCGACCAGCTCGGGCGACGTGAAGCGGCGGAAGATCTGATGGACCAGGCGGCTGGCCTCGCGGTAGCGGGCCCCGTCGGGAGGGACGACCGTGAGCTGCGGCGAAAGCTGCAGGGCCTCGTGAAGCGGCATCGCCGAGTGCACGCCATACGCCCGCGCCTCGTACGACGCGCCCATGACGACCGCGCGCCTTGACCGCCCCGCCACTGCGACCGCGACCCCGCGAAGCTTCGGATCGTCACGCTGGTGCACCGACGTGTAGAAGGCGTCGAGGTCGACGTGGAGGATCGTTCGCGGCCAGTTCTCAGGGCGTGCCACTTAGAGTCTCGCGGCCCCGAGATTCCTGGCATCTTCGCGTCCCAGGCGGCCGGGGGCCTGCGGCCCTGAAGCCCGCGTCAAGGGGCCCGGCGCTTCGTCGTCACGCAGCTTCGGCTGCGCTCCTCCTTGCGCCACCCTTTCCTTGGCTCCGGCCGCCGATGCCGCGAATCTGCGCAGGACCCCGGGGACCGCGAGACTCATTGCAGGCGCCAGTATGCCGCAAGGACTTGTGGTCTAAGCCACGGTCAGGGGCTAGGTGACGAGCCCAGGGCGGCGGCGACGTTCGAGAAGACGTTGGCGAACTGGTTGCCCATCGTGAGAAGGACGACCACAGTGATGAGCCCCACCAGGACGAGGATCCCTCCAAAAACCGCGACCGTGATGATCACAGCGGCCGTGGCTCCGCCACCGCCTCGGCGCGCCGCCCCAGGCTGCGCAGGCTGCCACGACGTGCCGTCCCAACGCCAATGGCCGTCGGGCGAGACGGCCGGCTTCCACTCCTTGCCGTCCCACCACCAGAGCCCGTCGGGCGAGAACATCGAGCGGGGCGCGCCGGGCGGTGAGGGAGTTCCCATCCGCTGAACGATAATCCCGACGATGAAGGGTGTCATCCTGGCCGGCGGCACCGGCAGCCGCCTCCACCCGCTGACGCGGATCACGAACAAGCATCTCCTACCGATCTACGACCGGCCGATGATCAGCTACGCGATCGAGGCCCTGGTCGGCGGCGGGATAGGGGAGCTGATGTTGGTCACCGGCGGAACACACGCCGGCGAGTTCCTCCGTCTGCTCGGCAACGGCGACGAGTACGGAATAAAGCGCCTTTCCTACGCCTACCAGGACAAGGCGGGCGGAATCGCGGAGGCGCTGGCGCTGGCGGAGAAGTTCGTCGATGGCGACCAGTGCGCGGTCCTGCTGGCGGACAACGTGTTCGAGAGCTCGATCAAGCCGTGCGTCGAAGCCTTCAGCAGGCAGAAACAAGGAGCTCGCGTCGTGCTGGCGCGAGAAGCGAGCCAGGAGCACCTTCGCCACCTCGGCGTCGCCCAGTTCGACGGCGACCGCCGCATCAAGCGCATCGTCGAGAAACCGGATGATCCGCCGAGCGAATACGCCGTCACCGGCATCTACTTTTATGACCACACGGTCTGGCGAGTGCTGCCCGAGCTGACGCCCTCGGGGCGCGGCGAGCTCGAGATCACCGACGTCAACAACTGGTACCTGGACAACGGCTTGATGGAGTACGACGTGCTCGACGGTTTCTGGGGCGACGCGGGCGAATCGATCGAGGCCTACTACACGGTCAACGATTTCGTTCGCGCCAGCAGGGGCAAGGCAGAGCGATGAGCATCGAAGGCGTGGTCATCGCCGACCTGGTCACGCATTCCGACGAGCGCGGGTTCTTTCGCGAGATCCTGCGCGAGACGGACGTCCACTCCGGCCATTTCGGCCAGTGGTCGCATTCGCTGATGTACCCGGGCGTGACGAAGGCGTGGCACATCCACCAACGGCAGACCGACTGGTGGTATGTGATCGGCGCCATGAAGGTCGCGCTCTACGACACGCGAGACGACTCGGCCACGAAGGGACAGCTGATGGAGTTCCTGATGGGCGATGGCCATCCGGCGTGCTTGACGATTCCGCCGGGCGTGGCCCACGGCTGCAAGGCGCTCGAGCTGAGTCACCTCCTCTACATCACGTCCAACGTGTACGACCCCGAGGACGAGGGACGCATCCCGCACGACGATCCGACAATCGGTTACGACTGGACGGCAGGCCCGGCCATCAAGTGAGCCGCTCATTCCGGCGCCTGCTGGTCGCGGGCGCCGCGGGGTTCATCGGCTCGAACTTCGTGCGCCTTCTTCGCCGGACGCATCCGGAGATCGAGGTCACGGTTCTCGACAAGCTGACGTACGCGGGCAATCGCGACAACCTTGCCGGAGTCGATGGCTATCGGTTCGTCGAGGGCGATGTCTGCGACGCAAGCCTCGTCGATCGGCTGGCCGCGGAGTGCGACGCCATCGTCAACTTCGCCGCCGAGACGCATGTCGACCGCTCCCTCATGGACCCTTACGCCTTCATCGAAACGGATGTCCGAGGCACCGCCGTCCTGTGTGAGGCCGCTCGCAAGCATCAGCACGAGGTGTTGTTGCTGGTCAGCACCGACGAGGTCTACGGCGAAGTACGCGAAGGCCGTTCGCGCGAGACCGACCCGCTTCGACCGCGCAGCCCGTACTCCGCCAGCAAGGCCGGCGGCGAGCACATCGCCTGGGCGTACGCGGAAAGCTTCGGCCTGCCGCTGCTCGTGACCCGGGGATCGAACACCTACGGACCGCACCAGTACCCCGAGAAGCTCATCCCGGTACTGATCACCAACGCGATCGACGACATGCGGCTGCCGCTCTACAACGACGGGTCGGCGGTGCGCGACTTCCTCTTCGTCGAGGACCACTGCCTGGCGATTGAGCGCGTCCTGCTCGAAGCGCCGGCCGGCGGCGTCTACAACGTCGGCACCGCCGCTGAGACAACCGGCCTGCAGGTCGCCGAGGCCGTGCTGGACATCATGGGCAAGCCTCGCGGCCTGATCGAGTTCGTCGCCGACCGGCCGGGCCACGACTACCGCTACGCGCTCGACATCTCACGCATCACCGCGCTTGGCTGGGAGCCGCGCGTCACTTTCGCAGAAGGGCTCGAAACCACTGTGCGCTGGTACCGCGACCACCAGGACTGGTGGCGGCCCCTCAAGTCAGGCGAGTACTGGGACTACTACAGGCGCAACTACCGGCCGCTGGTGAGGTAAATCAGCCGGGCGGGGTCTGCGGGCCTGGCAGCTCAGGAGGCGGTTGGGGCTCGCTGGGTGAGGTCGGCGACGGCGGCGGCATCGGCCGCCACGTTCGGCTGTCCCACCAGTAGAAGCCGTCCGACGATTTCATCGCATCCGGCGGTACCTCAGTCGTGGCGTCGCGCCAGCCGCGACCGTCCCACCAGAACCGGCCGTCCTGCGACATCAGTGGGCCGGACGCCGTGGTCGTCGGGCGAACCGGCGCGAACGGCGCAAACGGCGCGAACGGCGCAATTTGAGGTTGCCGCCTGCGAGTGAGCAAGATGACGACCACCAACGTCACCAGGATCAGGATCACGAACACGAAGCCCCCTCCGATCGCAAGAGGCAGGGCGGCGGCGGCAAGGTTGAAGGAGCTCTTTCCCGCGTTCTCCGGCCACTGGTTCGGCGAGATCGAATAGCCGGGCGCCGCATCGAACTCGCGCTTGGCTTGCGCGGTCGCGATGTCGCCGAGATCGTCCGCCTTGGAAATCGCGCCCACCTCGAAGAAATCGTTGCCTTTGATGAACACGCCCTGGTCGTAATACAGGGGTGTGGTCGTGTCGGCGTAGTGGTTCCCGAAGTAGGAGTCGACGCCGTTGGCGGTGATCGGCCGCACCTGGTACTGCGAGGTCGTCAGGCCCTTGAACGTGTTGAGCCAGCTCGCCGCGTCTCGGTGGCCGCTGAAGGCAACGACCTCCTCCACGACCACGTGCTTGCGATCCTGGTCGACCCAAGTGCGCTCGTAGGCCTGGAGGAATCCGTCGCGCTTGAGCTCGTCGAGGACCAGCGAGTCAGTACCTGCGTAGTCGCCCAGCGTCACCGGTCCGTCCTGCGTCGGGTCCGTCGACTCGAAGTACGTACCCGCGGGCGCCACGAGGACCGTCGACAACGCCGGCGACGGTGATGGTTCGGCAGCGGCGACACCCGGCGCCACCAGCACCGTCGCCGACACGATCATGGCCACGCTAGCCGTCAGGCGGCTGAACTTTCCCATCCACCAAGAGTTTGGCATCCACCGCCGCCGAGCCTTTCCTTCGAACGTACAGGAAGAGGGCAAACGAGAACAGGAATCCGAGGACCACGAGCGTGACCGCGGCGATGGCGCCCAACTTGAGCGCGTCCATCCCGCCCGCAAGCAGCTGCAGCTTCTCCGGCCACTGCGATGGCGGGATGGAATCGGCGGGCGCGAAGTCGAACTGCTTCTTCGCCTGGAGCGCGGCCGAGTTGCCCAGGTCGTCGGCGTTGGAGATGAAGCCGACAGTGAAGAAATCGTTGCCCTTCACGAACGAAACCACCTGCGCATAGCTCGGGCCCTTCGGGTCGCTGTAACGAACGCCGTAATACGGTCCGACCCCGAACGCGGTGATCGAGCCCTGGTAGTAGGTGCTCGCCTCAGCCGCCGCCCTGGCCGTCCCGAGCCAGCTGTGCGCACCATCGCCGCCGGCAAAGGCCACCACCAGCTCGGCCAGCGCACGCCCGCTCGACTGCTCGGTCCAGCTCGCGCCGAAGCCGCCGGCGAAGCCGTCCCGACTGAGAGCCTTGAGGGTGGACTCGTCGCCCACCGCGCCCGCGTATTCGGACGCGTCGAAGCTGCCTATCGGAGTGCCGCTCGACTCGGTGTCGGGGACATAGCCCGACGTCGGCGGAGACGCGAGCATGCTGTTGAGGCTGACCACTGGGGTGGGCGCGGCGAACACCACGCCGGTGTAGATCAGAGCGAGGGCGGCCTCAGCCAGCCGGCGGCTGCTGCGCCTGCGGAACCGCCCGCCACGTCCTCCCATCCCACCAGAGTGCGCCATCGGTCGAGCGCTGGGCGGTCGGCGGAGCCTGGAGGTTCGCATCTCTCCATCCCTGCCCGTCCCACCAGAAGTTGAAGTCGGGCGACATCTGGACGGCGCCGGACATCGGCGGCGGGGCGTAGGTGCCCACAGGCGCGAGCGCGGGTCGCCTCCCGCGGAGCACGACGAAGGCGATGACCGCGACGACGACGACGACTATCACGAGAACCACCAGGCCACCGAACAAAGCGGCCATCGGGAAGGAAGCGCTGCTCTTGTTCTCGGGCCAATTCGACGATGCGATGGTCTCCGCGGGCGCTGCGTCGAACTGCGCCTTCGTCTGGTCCTGCGCGGCGGACAGCACGTTGTCCTGCACGCCGGCGACGATCACGATGAAGAGGTCGTTGCCCTTCACGAACACGAACTCGTCCTCGAAAACGCTGCCTGTCGCGACGTGAGCACCGTAGTAGGTGTCGATGCCGGTGATGGTGTCGGGCTTCACGTAGTGGGAGTCGGCGGTGTCGGTCTTCTTGAGCGCCGTCATCGCGTTCTTGGCGCCGCGCCCGCCGCTGAACGCCATGACCGCTTCAATGAGCGCGCGTCGCAGTGAGGTCGAGCTCCACTCCTTGCCGAAGCCGTCGACGAATCCCAGCGTGTTGAGCGTGTTCTCGGTCTCCGTTGGGCTCGCGCCCGACGCGTTGACCGCCCAGTCGTGCGCCGTGAACTCGCCGTTCAGCGTCGCCGTGAGCGGGGTGTAGCCGCTGGGCGCGGGTTGCAGGACCTTGTCGAGGCTGGGCGAGAGCGAAGGCGACGGCGATGCGGCGAGGGCGGTTACGGGCAGGAGCGCGATCACCGCGAGCGCGGCCGAGCGGAGGATTCGGTTCACGCGGGCATCTTATCGGTTGACACCGAATCTTCCGCCTATTCCCCGCCAGTACCAGTGCAGATATCGCGGAAGCCACTCCCACAGCCGGAAACGGCTCTGCCCGGCCGTGCGGTCGCGCCAGGTCGTCGGCACCTCGCCGATGCGCATTCCGAGCCGGTAAGCCTTGACCGTCAGCTCGAGGCCGAGCTCGAAGCCGCCGCGGGATTCGATCGTGACCTGGTTGAGCAAACGCTTGGAGTAGAGGCGGAAGTTGCTCGTGGCGTCGTGGATCGGAAGGCCGCCGAGCCAATGGAGAGACAGGCCTGCGGTCCGTGACATCGTCCGCTTGAGCAGCGGTCCACCGACCTGGTGTCCGCCGCGCATGTAGCGCGAGCCCGCGACCACGTCCGCGCCTTCGCGCGCCAGCCGGTACATCGGGTCGATGTCGGCTGCGTCGTCGGATCCGTCGCCCATCGTGATCAAGACGTAGGGCGCGCGCGCCGCGCGTAGGCCGGACTTCATCGCGTTGAGCGCCCCGCGGCCGAGGGTGTTCTTATGGAGACGCACCTCGGGGAGCTCCGCCTGCAGGCGCTTCACGACTGGAACCGTGGTGTCCTCGTCGAAGTCGTGCACGACCAGGACCTCGAGCGGCCTGGTCTTCGTCCGGTCGACGACCCCGCGGAGGGTCGGCACCACGTTCTCACCCTCGTTGTAGACGGGGATGACGACGCTCAGGGCGGGCGTCTCGTCTGTCATTTGACGGTATTCAGATTCGTTCCGCCGCGATCTCGTCGCGGATCCAGGGGATGACCTCGTCGAGCACGTCCTCCAGCGGCGTGGTCGCTTCGAACCCGAGCAAGTCGCGGGCTTTGCTCACATCCGGCACACGCATCTGCACGTCGTGCTCGTACGGCGGGTCGTTCGCCAGCCGCAGCGGCTTGTCCGGACCGTGAACCTTCAGCCATACGAGCGCCGCGAGCTCGCGCACGGTGGTGGACCGTGCGGTCGACAGGTTGAAGTCCTCGTTCAGCGCCCGGTCCGATTCCATCGCCAGGCGGATGCCGAAGGCGAGGTCGCCGCCATACGTGTAGTGCCTTGTCTGGCTGCCGTCGCCGAGGATGTGCAGCGGGTCCTGCCCTTTGAGTACCTTCTGGACCAGGTCGGGCACGACGTGGCTCATCGCGAGCTTGACGTTGCCGCTCATCACGTCGTGGTCGCGGAGTGCGCGCCGCTCGCCGATGCCGACGCAGTTGAACGGCCGGACGATGGTGAACGGCAGCTCGTACTGCTCGTGAGCGCCGCGGGCGTAGAACTCGGTCGCGAGCTTCTGGAAACCGTACGTGGAGCGGGGAGGGGGCGAGGTGAGCTGCGCGCCTTCGGGCGTCGGGAAGACGGAGGCGCTCTCGAACACCATGCTGCTGGAGATGACGGTGATCTTCCGGAGCCGGCCGTCACGAAATGCCTTGACCGCGGCGTCGAAGGTCGCGGCGCAGATGCGCTCGTTCTCGGCGAGCAGGTCGTACGCGAACTCATGGAAGTACGAGATGCCGCCGATCATCGCCGCACCCGCGACGACCTGGTCGCACTCCATCGCGAGCTCGGTCAGGAGCGCCGCGTCTTTCGCGTCCCCCTCGACGAGCCGGTACCCGGGGTCGTCGTCGAAGGCCCGGCGGACAGGGCCGTACTTGCTGAAGTTGTCGACGCCGACCACCTCATGACCCGCGTTCAGGAGCTCAGCGACGAGGTAGCCGCAGATGAATCCGGCCGCGCCGGTGACGAGGACCTTCAGAGCCGGATCGGTCCCGTGATGCCCCAGATGTCGACGATCTCGCGGCCGTCGAGCTCCAGCCCGCGATACGCGCGGTGCGGTGCGCCGACCACGAGCACCTCCGACTCGCGCAGCACCTTGTCGAGCGGCTCGAAGGTCTCGTCGACGATGAAGGGGTCGGTGCAGAGCACCTTCGCGCCCTTGAACTGGGCCAGCTTGCGCAGCTTGTAGCTGAGCGACGCACGGGGGTCGTCGGACTCGCCCTTGAACGCCATACCGAGGATGCCGACAGTTCGCCCGAGCAGGGGCCTGCGCGAGTTGAGCGTGTCGATGATGTAGCCGGGCAGGCCTTCGTTGACCTGCATCGCGGCCTGGCCCATCGGGAAGTGGTCCGGGGTGAAGGCGGACAGCTGCATGGTGTCTTTCAAGAGACAGGGCCCCGCGGCAAACCCTGGCCCGGGGAGGTCCGCCGCGCGAGGGTAGTCGTGGCGGATCGCGTCGAGAACGCGGTTGTAATCGAGGCCCGACCGGTTGGCGATCTGGAAGAACTGGTTGGCGATCGCGAACTTCATGTAACGCCAGGTGTTGGTGAACAGCTTGGCGAGCTCGGCCTCGAGCGGCGTGGTCCGCACAACCGAGCTCACTCCGAGCCGTTCGAACAGCTTGCGCGCGGATTCGAACGCTCCGTCGGAGGTGACGCCGACCAGCTGCGGCAGGCTGCGCAACTCCTCGAGCGCGTGTCCTTCGGCGATGCGCTCCGGACAGAACGCGACGTCCGCCTCGATCCCCGCGGCGCGCAGCCGGCGCTCGACGGTCTCGGTCGTGCCGGGGAAGACGGTCGAGCGGAGGATTACGAGCGTGCCGCGCTGGATGTGCGGCGTGAGCTCGTCGAGGACGTGGTCGAAGATCCGGACCGACGGGTTCATGAACTCGTCGATCGGGGTCCCGATGACGAGGACGACGATCCGCGTCCGCTCCAACATCGACGCGTCGCGCGAGAGCTCGAGCCGGCCGGTCGGAAGCAGCCTGGCGAGCAGCTCATCCGCGCCGGTCTCCCGGAAGGGGACGTGGCCCGACCGGACCATCTCGATCTTCGTCTGGTCGATGTCGTTGATGCCGACCTGGTAGCCGGAGTCCGCAAGGGCGAGGGCGAGCGGAAGGCCCACGTGTCCGCAGCCGCCGACGATGACCAGGTCCAGCTCATCCAAAGCCGCCAAATTATGATCTCCGGTACTCATGAACCAATCTCGGAAGGGCATGGGTCGCCCATCCGTGCTGCTGGACATGAGGCCGCTCCAGGGCCCGAGCGCCGCCCGCGGTGTCGGGTCCTACGCCCGCGGCTTGCTCAAAGGCTTGATCGCCGCCGGCTTCGACTCCAACCTGACCCTCCTGCTGGACAGCGCGTTCGACGCCCCGGCTCTGCCCGTCGGCGCCTACCGCGTCGTCGGGTGCCGGCGCCGGAGCCACGGCCAGCTTGCCGCGTACGAAGACGCCGTCGCCCTGCAGAGCGACATCGCGCGCGTCGGCCCGGATGTATACCACGCGATCGACTTCCACCTGCCCGGCCGGAGCCCGGTTCCCCTCGTCGTCACCCTTCACGACCTCATCCCCTGGGCTTGGGGCGGCTCGCGGATGCGCGGCGAGCGACTTCGCTACGGCCTCTTCCGGCGGCTTCTGCCGCGCGCCGACCTGGTGATCGCGGTCTCCAACGCGACCAGCGCCGACGCCGTCCGCCTGGGGGTTGCGTCCGGTCGCCGCATCCGGATCATCCCGGAGGGCGTCGACCCCGTCTTCACGCCTCGTCACGGCGCCGCCGCGCGCGTGAAGGCAAAGTGGAACATCGACGGCCGATTCCTGTTGTTCGTCGGCGCTCTCGACGCGCGAAAAGACCCGCACGCGCTGCTGCGCGCGTTCACCACCGCGCGCATCGAGCACCCCGACCTAAGGCTCTTGATCGCCGGAATCCCCGGCCGCCAGGCGCCTCCGAGCATGGCGGGCGCCGTCCAGCTCGGGCGCGTCGTCGACGAGGAGCTCGCGGACCTGTATTCAGCGGCGAAATGCCTGGTGTTTCCGAGCCGCTACGAGGGCTTCGGCCTGCCCTGCCTCGAGGCGATGGCGTGCGGCTGTCCCGTCGCGGCCTTCCGCAACTCGAGCATCGTCGAGCTCGTGGGCGACGCCGGGATCCTGGTGCAGGACGGGGACGGCGAGGCTCTCGGCAACGCCGCGGCGGAGCTGGTCAGCCGGCCGGAGCCGTGGAGGAAGGCCGGCCTGCAACGGGCGCGCCAGTTCAGCTGGGACAATGCCGCCCGCGCAACCATCTCCGCCTACGAATCCGTGGCAGCCCGACTGAGATAATCCCGCGGTCATGAGCAAGGTTGCGGTCATCGGCGCGGGTTATGTCGGACTGGTCACGGGCGCCTGCCTGGCCGACCTCGGCAACGACGTCACGGTGGTCGACGTCAACGAGGAGAAGGTCGCGCTCCTTCGTCGCCGCCAGATTCCCTTCTACGAACCCGGGCTGGCCGAGCTGGTCGAGCGCAACGCGCGGGCCGGCCGGTTGACGTTCACGGCCTCCTACGCGGACGCGGTGCCAGGCGCAGAGTTCGCCATCATCGCGGTGAGCACGCCGGAGGGCGAGGGCGGCGAGGCCGACCTCTCCTACGTCGAGGCCGCGGCCGCTTCGATCGCCGGCGCGATGGACGGGCCGCTGATCGTGGTCAACAAGTCGACCGTGCCGCCCCTGACCGGCGACAAGGTGTCGGAGGTGCTCAAGAAGCACAACGCTCAGCACCCGGCCACCGTGGTGTCCAATCCAGAGTTCCTCCGCGAAGGCTCGGCGATCCAGGACTTCATGCACCCCGACCGCATCGTCGTCGGCAGCAACGACCGCGAAGCCGCGGAGCGCGTGGCGGGGCTATATGCGCCGCTGCAGGCTCCGGTGTTGGTGACGCCGAACATCTACACGTCGGAGATGGTCAAGTACGCGTCGAACGCTTTCCTCGCGGCCCGCATCTCCTTCATCAACGAGATTGCGTGGATCAGCGAGCGGGTTGGCGCGGACGCGAAGCTCGTCGCCGAGGGAATGGGGCTGGACAGGAGGATCGGCTCGGCCTACCTCGACGCGGGGATCGGATACGGCGGTTCGTGTTTTCCGAAAGACGTCGCGGCCCTCGCCGCGGTCGCGGAGCAGTTCAACTATCACCCCGAGCTGCTGCACGCGGTCATGGACATCAACCGCGACCAGCGCATGCTGGTCATCGACATCCTGCGCGAGGCCCTCGAGGAGCTTCCCGGGCGCGTGATCGGGCTGCTTGGGCTGTCGTTCAAGCCCAACACCGACGACATGCGGGAGGCGCCGAGCGTGGACATCGCGAAGGTGTTGCTGGCCGCCGGGGCCGAGGTGCGCGCCTATGACCCTGCGGCGATCGAGCGGTCGAAGCAGCTGCTGCCGGGTGTCGTTTACACGAACGACGCGTACGAGGTCGCGACGGGCGCCGACGCAGTGGTCCTCGTCACCGAGTGGAACGAGTTTCGCCAGCTCGACATGGCGCGGGTGAGGCAGCTCATGCGCCGGCCGGTGATCGTCGACGGCCGCAACATCTACGACCCCGCGGCGCTCAAAGGCCTGGGATTCACCTACCGCGGCATTGGGCGCGACTAGCGTCAAAGAGCGGGCGGTCGTCTCCGGCGGAGCCGGCTTCATCGGCTCTCACCTGTGCGAGGCCCTGCTCGCGCGTGGCCTGAGCGTGCTCGCCCTCGACAACTTCATCACCGGTTCGCGGGACAACCTCGCTCATCTGCGCGGCAACCCCGACCTCGAGTTTCGCCAGGCCGACGTCAACCACGGCGTCTTCATCGGCGGCGACGTGCGCTACGTGCTCCACTTCGCCTCGCCCGCATCGCCGCCGCAGTACGACTCCAACCCCATCCACACCTTGAAGGTCGGCACCGTGGGGACGATGAACATGCTGGGCCTGGCGCGCGCCAAGAAGGCGACGTTCCTGCTCGCGTCCACGTCCGAGGTCTACGGCGATCCCCTCATCCACCCGCAGCCCGAGAGCTACTGGGGCAACGTCAACCCCATCGGGCCGCGCGGCTGCTACGACGAGGCCAAACGGTGCGCCGAGGCTTACGCGATGGCGTACCACCGCACGCACCAGGTCGACACACGGATCATCCGCATCTTCAACACCCATGGCCCCCGTATGCAGGTCTCGGACGGTCGAGCGGTCCCCAACTTCATGGCCCAGGCGATCCGCGGAGAGCCGATCACCGTCTACGGCGACGGCTCACAGACCCGAAGCCTCTGCTACGTCTCGGACCTCGTCCGCGGCGTGCTCGCGGTTCTCGATCGGGGCGACGAGTTTCCGGTCAATCTCGGCAACCCTGAAGAGGTGACCATGCTCGAGCTGGCGGAGACGATCGTGCTGCTGGCAGGTTCGAAGAGCGAGATCGTCCACAAGGAGCTGCCGATCGACGACCCCAAGCAGCGGCGGCCGGACATCACGCATGCCCGCAAGCTTCTCGGCTGGGAGCCCGAGGTCAGGCTGGAAGACGGGCTGGGCCGAACTCTTGAATACTTTCGTTCTGTCCTCCGATGACGACCACTGAAGAACTGAAGAAGTACATCCGCGACGTCCCCGACTATCCGCAGAAGGGGATCCTGTTCCGCGACATCACGCCGCTCCTCGGCGACAAGCGGATCTTCAAGGAGGTCGTCGAGCTGATGTCGAAAGCGTGGGTCCAGAATCCGCCGGACCTCGTGGCCGCCGTCGAGGCGCGCGGATTCATCCCCGGCGCCGCGATGTCGGTCCGCCTCGGCGCGGGTTTCGTCCCCATCCGCAAGCCTGGCAAGCTGCCGTGGATGACCATCACCGAGTCCTACGACCTCGAATACGGCACAGATCAGCTCGAGGTCCACTCCGACGCCCTGCAGCCGGGCCAGAAGGTGCTGATCGTCGACGACGTGCTCGCCACCGGGGGCACCGCTTCGGCCGCCGTCCGCCTGATGCGCAAGCTCGGCGCCGACGTGATCGGCGTGCAGGTCCTCATCGAGCTCGGTTACCTTGACGGCCGCAAGAAGCTGCAGGACGTCAAGCTTGTCAGCGAGATCCTTTACTAAGCGTGATCCTCAACTAGGAGATTGGTTTTGAAAGTCAGTTCAAGAGGCAACGACGTCAAGGACCTGAACCTCGCCACGCAGGGCCAGGACCTGATCGACTGGGCGGCGCGGGAAATGCCGGTGCTGACCCTCATCCGGGAGCGCTTCACGAAGGAGCAGCCGCTCAAGGACCTTCGCCTGGCCGCGTGCCTGCACGTGACCAGCGAGACGGCCAACCTGATGCTCACGCTGAAGGCGGGCGGCGCGGACATCGCGCTGTGCGCGTCCAATCCGCTCTCCACCAACGATGCGGTGGCCGCCGCACTGGCCGCGCATCACGGAATCAAGACATACGCGATCCGGGGCGAGGACAACGACACGTACTACAGCCACATCGAGGCCGCGCTCGACCACCGGCCTCGCGTGACGATGGACGACGGCGCGGACCTGGTCTCCGTCCTGCACAAGTCGCGCCGCGACCAGCTGCCCGAGGTCATCGGCGGGACCGAGGAGACGACCACCGGCGTCATCCGTCTGCGCGCGATGGCGGAGAAGGGCGTCCTCGCCTACCCCATCGTCGCCGTCAACGAGGCGGACACGAAGCACATGTTCGACAACCGCTACGGCACCGGCCAGTCGACGATCGACGGCATCATCCGCTCGACCAACGTGCTGCTCGCCGGCAAGACGTTCGTCGTCGCCGGTTACGGCTGGGTCGGTCGCGGGCTGGCCTCGCGAGCGAAGGGCCACGGCGCGGACGTGGTCGTCACAGAGGTCGATTCCGTCAAGGCCCTGGAGGCCGCGATGGACGGCTTCCGCGTGATGCCGATGGACGAGGCAGCGCGTGAGGGCGACATCTTCGTCACCGTCACAGGCGACGTGAACGTGCTCGACCGCAAGCACTTCGACGCCATGAAGGACGGCGCGATCCTCGCCAACTCAGGCCACTTCAACTCCGAGATCAATCTCAAGGCGCTCGACGACATCGCCACCAGCGTCCGCCAGGTGAGGCCGCTGGTCCAGGAATTCCGCACCGGCGATGGCCGGCGTCTGTTCCTCCTGGGGGAAGGCCGGCTGATCAACCTCGCCGGCGCGGAGGGACATCCCGCCGCGGTGATGGACATGAGCTTCGCCAACCAGGCGCTCTGCGCCGAGTACATCGCGAAGAACGCGAGCCGGCTGCAGAAGAAGGTTTACGACGTGCCGCTGGAGATCGACTCCGAGGTTGCGCGGTTGAAGCTCAAGGCGATGGGCATCGTGATCGATGCCCTGACCGAAGAGCAGCAGAGATACCTGTCCTCGTGGGAAGAAGGCACCTAACCTAAGCAGCAGGAATGTTCGGTCCCGCTCGGCGCACATGGGTGCTGGGCGGCGGGGGAGCCAGGGGAGCCGCGCAGGTCGGTGTGCTGCAGGCTCTGTTCGAGGCGGGGGTCGAGCCGCCCGCGGCCATCGTCGGCACCAGCGTCGGCGCGCTGAACGGAGCGTCCATCGCGGCGTATCCCTCCCTCGCCGGGACGATGATGCTGCGCGAGGTCTGGCTGTCGCGCCAGGCGGAGGAGGTTTTCCAGGCCCACCCGCTGGGCGTCATCATCTCGGGCCTTCGCCGCGACAGGCTGGCCGTGATGCCGCAGAACAACGTGCTGCGGCTCATCAAGCGAGCGCAGTCGCTCACCGGCATCAAGACGTTCGAACAGCTTCGAGTGCCGCTGACGGTGGTCGCGACGGACATGAATGCCGGCAAGCCGGCCGTGTTTCGCTCGGGCGAGCTCACGCCGGCTCTGCTTGCCTCGACCGCCATCCCCGGTCTGTTTCCCTCGGTGCGGATCAACGAGCGCGAGCACCTCGATGGCGGCGTGGTCGACAACACGCCGATCAACGTTGCGGTCGACGACGGCGCCAAGGTCGTCGTGGCGATCAGCTTGATGGGAGGGGCGGAGTACGAGCTCATCCCCAACACCATTCCCGAGCTCATCGCCCGGACGCTCCAGCTGTCGCTCCATCACCAGATGCTCAGCGACTACGAGCGGCTGCGCAGTCAGTCGCGGATCGTCGTGTTCTGCCCGATCACCGCTCCGACGGCGACCTGGGTGATGAAGCGCGAGCACGTCGAGTCGGTGATCGAAGCCGCGCGGGCGTCGATGGCCGACCTCCTTCGCGAGCGCGGGTCGAAGCTCTTCCGCCACTCGGCGATCCACTACCTGCCGCTCGGGTAAGCCGTCCGGAAGGGACGCTAAACTTCCGGGGTCCCGAGTCGTATGACCCTGGCGCCTGGGGACGGGCCTCATGGCCCGACCTTGCCGGCGTGGGAGATTCCAAGGAGGACCGCATCATGCCGTCTACGTTTACGTCCGAGTCCGTCACCGAAGGCCATCCGGACAAGCTGGCCGACCAGGTTTCCGACGCCATCCTCGACGCGATCCTGGCCAAGGACCCGCTGGCGCGCGTCGCGTGCGAAGCGATCGTCACCACCGGTCTGGTGATCGTGGTGGGCGAGATCACGACCGACTGCTACGTCGACATCCCTCGAATCATTCGCCAGACCGTGCGCGACGTCGGCTACACGCGCGCCAAGTACGGCTTCGACGCAGAGACCTGCGGCGTGGTGAGCAGCATCGACGAGCAGTCGTCGGACATCGCGCAGGGCGTCGACGTCGGCGGCGCCGGCGACTCGGGGATGATGTTCGGCTTTGCCTGCGACGAGACGCCGGAGCTGATGCCGCTGCCGATCACGCTGGCACACCGCCTTGCGCGGAAGCTCGCGGAGATGCGTCGCACCAAGACGCTGAGCTACCTGCGCCCTGACGGCAAGGCTCAGGTCACCGTGCGGTACGCCGAGGACGGCAGGCCCGACGGCGTCGACAACGTCGTCATCTCCACGCAGCATCACGACGAGGTGGACATCGAGCAGTTGCGCGCCGACATAAACGAGTACGTCGTCGAGCCGGTCATTCCGGAGGAGCTGCGTAAGGACGGCAGGCTCCGCGCCTACATCAACCCGACAGGCAGGTTCGTGATCGGCGGACCGGTCGCCGACGCAGGGCTCACGGGCCGCAAGATCATGGTCGACACGTATGGTGGGTACGCGCGACACGGCGGCGGATGCTTCTCCGGCAAGGACCCGACGAAGGTCGACCGGGCCGGCGCCTACGGAGCCCGGTACGTCGCGAAGAACGTCGTGGCGGCCGGCCTGGCGAGCAAGTGCGAGGTGCAGGTTTCTTACGCGATCGGGGTCGTCAAACCGGTGGCGGTCCGTGTCGACACGTTCGGCACGGGCAAGGTTCCCGACGAATCGATCGGGGCGGCGGTGAACAAACTCTTCGACCTCAGCCCGCTGGGCATCATCAAGGAGCTCAACCTGCGCCGCCCGCTTTACCGCCAGACCGCGGTGTACGGGCACTTCGGGCGCACCGACATCGACGCCCCGTGGGAGTCGACCCGCCGGTCGGCCGAGCTCGCCGAAGAGCTCTCGCTGCGCGCGTGAGTCGAAAGAGGTTCGCGCTCATCCCGGCCGGCGGGGCCGGCACCCGGCTCTGGCCGCGCTCGCGGCGCTCGAGGCCGAAGCACGCTCTTCCGCTCGCCGATCGCGGGCGCCCGCTGCTGCGGGATGCCTACGACCGGGTCCGCGGCCTGGTCGACGAGATCTTCGTCGTCACGGAGCGCGCCCAGCGCGACGTCATCAGGGCGGTGCTGCCGGAGATCGACGACCAGCACCTGGTCCTCGAGCCGATGGCCCGGGGCACGACCAACGCCTACGGGCTGGCGGCCGCGACGCTGGCGCAGCTCGATCCCGATGCGGTCGTGATCTCGATGGCGGCCGACCACGTCGTGCGTGGTAAGGCTGAGGTGGCGCGCGCGATACGCGCCGGGCTGAAGGCCGCGTCCGAGACGGACAGCATCATCGCCCTCGGCCTCAAGCCGCGGTTTCCATCCACCGGGCTGGGCTACATCCGGGCCCGCCGCGCGGGGCCGGCCGGCACGCGACGCGTCGAGCAGTTCACCGAGAAACCCAACCTGGCCACGGCCAGGCGCTTCATCCAGTCAGGCGGGTACTACTGGAACCTCGCGTGGTTCGCCTGGCGGCCGCGGGTGATGATGGACGAGCTTGGCCGCCACCTCCCGCGCCGCCGGACCGAGCTCGAAGCCGTCGTCCACGCTCGCAGCGCGGGCGACGAGGACCGCGCGACGCTGATCTACTCGAAGCTTCCGGTCGACGTGATCGACCGGACCGTGCTCGAGAAGACGCGCAACCTCCTGCTCATCCCCGCCCGCTTCGAGTGGTCGGACATCGGCAGCTGGGCCGAGCTGGGCGACCGCGTGCACGCTGACGCGCACGGCAACTCGGTCGAGGGAGAGGCTGTGCTCGTCGACACGACAGGGAGCCTTGTGTTCGGCGATCGCCGCCTCGTGGCCGCCATTGGGCTGGAGGACATGATCATCGTGGACACCGAGGACGCCGTCCTCGTCGTTCCGCGCTCGCGCGCTCAGGACGTGCGCAAGGTCGTGGACGCCCTGAAGCGCGCCCGCAAGACTCGTTACCTTTAGGAGGTGTCTCGCCCCGGAGGCTCCGCGCATCTTCGCGTCACGGACGGCCGGGCGCCTTCGGCGCTGAAGCCGTCGTCTGGGGGCCCGGCGCTCACTCGTTACGCAGCCACGGCTGCGCTCCTCGTCGCGCCACCCCATCCTTGGCTCCGGCCGCCGATGCCGCGAATCTGCTGCGGATCCCGGGACCGGGCCACCTCCTAGTCCGACATGCAGCCCACGCAGATCAAATTCGGCACGGACGGATGGCGGGGAATCATCGCGGACGACTTCACCTTCGGCAACGTGCGCAGGGTCGCGCAGGCGACCGCCCAGTACATGAAGACCCGCTCGAACGATCCCATGGCGATCGTCGGCTACGACTGCCGGTTCGCGTCGGAGGACTTCGCCCAGGCCGTCGCGGAGATCTTCGCGGCGAACGGAATCAAGACGCTCGTCTTCGACAGGCCTTCGCCGACCCAGGTCGCGTCGTGGACCGTGATCGACCGCAAAGCCACCGGCGCGGTGGCCATCACCGCAAGCCACAACCCGTACCAGTACAACGGCTACAAGTACAAGACCGAGACGGGGAGCGCGGTGCCGTCAGAGGTCATCGCCGAGCTCGAGCGCAACATCGCCGGCCTGGACGAGGTCAGCGCGCCGGAACGCAGTGCGAATCACGGCCTGGTGAGCTCATACGACCCGCGGCACGCCTACTACACCCAGATCGCGCGGATGGTCGACCTCGACGCGATCAAAGACGCCGGGCTGCGCATCGTCCACGAGTGCATGTACGGGTCGGGATACGGCTACATCGCGGAGATGATCGGCGGCGGCCGCACGGTGGTGACCGAGCTGCACAACCAGCGCAACCCGCTGTTCGGCGGCTTGAACCCCGAACCGATTCCACCGAACATCGACTCCACCATCACGGTGATGAAGGTGGGCAACCAGGACCTCGCCATCTGCACCGACGGAGACGCGGACCGGGTCGGGATCATCGACGAGACCGGGCGCTTCATCAACCAGCTCCAGGTTTTCGCGATGCTGATGCTGTACCTCTTCGAGACGCGCGGCATGCGCGGGCCTGTCGTCAAGACGGTGAACATGACGGCGATGGTGGACAAGCTCGGCGCCGAGTACGGAGAGCGCGTGTACGAGGTGCCGGTCGGCTTCAAGAACGTAGCGCCCAAGATGATGGAGACGAACGCGCTTCTCGGCGGTGAGGAGTCGGGCGGATTCGCGGTGCGCGGCCACATACCCGAGCGGGACGGCATCCTGATCGGGCTGCTCTTCGCCGACATGATGGTCAAGTCGGGGAAGTCGATCTCGGCGATCCTGGCGGGTCTCGAGCAGCGGGTCGGACCGCATGCGTACGCGCGCCACGACATTCACCTGCATCGCGACACCTACGACGCCGACCGCAAGCGCATCCTCGAGACGCTCGAGAAGAACGAGCCGGACGAGATCGCCGGCGTGCAGGTGCAGCGCGTGCGCTCGGACGACGGGTTCAAGTTCTATCTGGCCGACGGCAGCTGGGTGCTGCTGCGCGCAAGCGGCACGGAGGCCCTGATCCGGATCTACTCCGAGGCGGCCGACAGCGAGGCGGTCGAATCTCGATTGCGTGCCCTGGAAGACATCGTCGGAATCAGGCAACATGCCCCGGCCTAGTCGCCGGATCCTCGGCGCCCATGCAGCCCGTCTGCGTTGTTGCGGGCTCAGCTCCTCGCTTACGCATCGACGGATGCGCTCGCTCCGGTGCTCGCCCGCGCCTAGCATCCGGGCCGCCTGGACCGCCGAATCTCTCGTCGACCAGCCGGGTCATGTCGCCAAGCAGCATGCTGGTGCGTCCTGAGTTCGGCAGGGTCGACGACCAGAAGGTCGAGAAACCCTGGGGTTACGAGCTTCGCTGGGCGATCACGGACCGCTACGCCGGCAAGATCCTGCACATCAACAAGGGCGAGGCCCTGTCACTCCAGTTCCACGAGCGCAAGGACGAGTTCCAGTACGTGATGAAAGGAGTGGTCGACATGGAGGTCGGCGGTCCCGACGGCAGGCTGACCAAGCACCGAATGGAGGTGGGGGACACCCTGCACATAACGCCAGGCACACGTCACCGTCTTACGGCTGTCGAGGACACCGACATCTTCGAGGTGTCCACACCCGAGATCGATGACGTGATCAGGCTCGAGGATCGATACGGCCGTGCTTAAATTCCCCCTCTTGGTGGGTGAGCCGGCCCGAGTTCCTTGCGTCTCCGCTGGCCTAGGCGGCCGGGCGCATTCAGCGCTGAAGCCGTCGTCGACTCCTGTGCGTGCTCGTTCACGCATCTACGGGATGCGCTCCCTCGCATGCTCGTCGTCTCCTTGGCTCCGGCCGCCGATGCCGCGGATACGCTGCGGACTTCGGGTCCGCCTCACCCGATGAAGCTGCCACCGGCGCTGGCGGAGAAGGCGGTCGTGGCCGACTCTTCCGCCAGGACAGAGCGCGATCGAAGCTTTTTGATCTTCGCGGGCGTCGTGCTCGTGGCGATCGCGCTTGGATTCAAGTCCGAGCTCTTGGGCCCGGGCCAGGTATGGGCCATCGCCCTCGGCCTGGTCATCGTGGCGGCGCCTGCGCTCCTCGGCTACCTGCGGGGCACCGAGGAGTTTCCGCGCATCGAGCACTACATCCCGGTGGCGCTGGGCGCCACGACCCTCGCCGGCCTGTCGCTGATCGTGCCGGAGCTGTGGAAGTACCTGGTCCTCACGGCCGCCTTCGGCGCCGGCTTCATGATCGCGGCGCGGCTCGACTACCTGCGCCTGCGCGACTCCGAGAAGCGCGGCCACCTGATCCTCCAGGAGACCATCCTCATCCTGGTCCTGGCCGGCGCCTACCTCGTGATCGTGACGCTGCCGTTCAACCCGATCCTCCGCCTGCTGTGGATCTTCACGATCACGTTCCTGGCCTCGTACCGGAGCTTCCGCATCAACGGCGCGGCCATCGCGCCACGCCGCGCGTTCATTTTCGCCCTGTTCGTCGGCCAGGTCGTGACGTTTCTCGCGTGGGCGGTCACGGCGTTGTCCCTTTACCTGTACGTCAACGAGGGCACGTTCGCGGTGATGCTGCTGTTCGCCTGGTACATCAACCGCGGTCTGGTCCGGCACACGGTCGAGGACAGCTTCACGCGCAACGTGGTCCTCGAATACGGGGCGTTCGCGATCGTCCTGATCTACCTGTTCGTCGAGAGCGTGCCGCGAGGCCGATAGAGCCGCAGCGCCGCCAGCCGCTGAAGCGGCTACATGCCCAGGTAGGCCGTCTGCACCTCTTTCGACGCAAGCAATTCCTTGCCCGTGCCGGTCTGGACGATGTTCCCCGTCTCCAGCACGTAGCCGCGATGCGCGACCTCGAGGGCCTTGGTCGCGTTCTGCTCGACGAGCAGGACCGGCGTGCCCTGGGCGTTGATCTCGCGCACGATCTGGAAGATCGTCTCGACGAGGATCGGCGCCAGCCCCAGCGAGGGCTCGTCGAGCATCAGCAGCTTCGGCTTGGCCATCAGCGCGCGGCCCATGGCGCACATCTGCTGCTCGCCACCGGACAGCGTCCCCGCAACCTGGTTCAGGCGCTCCTTCAATCTCGGGAAGAGCTCGAAGACGCGGTCCATGTCTTGCTTGATCTCGGCCTGGTTTCGCCGGGTGTACGCGCCCATGCGCAGGTTGTCGAGGACGGTCATGCGCGCGAACAGACGCCGGCCTTCCGGCGACTGGCAGATGCCCATGTTGACGATGTCCTGCGGCTCAGAGCGCGTGATGTCCTTGCCGTTGAACTTGATCGTGCCCCGCGCCGGATGCTGGAGGCCCGAGATCGTGCGCAGGGTCGTCGTCTTGCCGGCGCCGTTGGACCCGATGAGCGCCACGACCTCACCCTGGTCGACCTGCAGCGACTCGCCGTGGAGCGCCTGAACGCGACCGTAGAAGACGTCGATCCTCTCGACTTCCAGCAGCGCCATCTAACGAGCTCGCACTAGGCCGACTTGCCCAGGTACGCCTCGATCACGCGCTGGTTCGCGCGCACCTCGGCCGGCGTGCCCTCGGCGATCTTCTCCCCATGGTCGAGGACGACGATCCGCTTCGACGCCTGCATCACGACCCTCATGTCGTGCTCGATGAGAAACACCGTGATGCCACGGGCGAGAATCACCTGCACCAGCTGCATCAGCTCGACTTTCTCCTGTGGCGTGAACCCGGCCGCCGGCTCGTCCAGGAGCAGGAGCTTGGGGTCTGTGGCGAGGGCGCGCGCGATCTCGAGCCGGCGCTGCTGCCCGTAGGCGAGGTTCCGCGCGTAGCTGTCTGCGTGCCGTTTGAGACCGACAAGGTCGAGCAGCTCCATCGAGTGCTCGGTGATCTCACGCTCCTCGCGCCTCTCGAACGGGGTCTTGAACAGCGAGTCCCACAGCCTGGAGCGCATGCGGACGTGGTGACCCAGGCGGACGTTGTCGACCGCCGTCATGTAGTCGAACAGGCGGATGTTCTGGAACGTGCGCGCAATCCCGGCCTTCGCCGTGCGGTGGGGTGGAAAGCCCGTTATGTCGCGACCCTGGAACGTGACGGTGCCCAACGTCGGCGTGTAGAACCCTGTGACGCAGTTGAACAGCGTCGTCTTGCCGGCTCCGTTGGGGCCGATGAGTGCAAAGACCTCGCCTTCGTTGACCTCGAAGCTGACGTTGTCGACGGCGACGAGCCCGCCGAACCTCTTGCTCACGCCTTCGACACGCAGAATCGGCGCCATCGCTAGCCCTGCAGCTGCCTCGGCGCCGTGAGCGCCTCGTGCTCTGCGTGCTTCAGCTCCTGCTTGCGGACCTGGCTGGGCAGAAGTCCCTGAGGGCGCAAAAGCATGATCCCGACCAGGATCAACCCGAAGATGACGTACTTCAATCGAGACACCACCTCGCCAATCCCGGGCCACCCATTCGGGTCGGCTTTGTTGAGGAAGTCAAGGCCGAGGGCCGACGCCAGGCTCTGGAGCTGCGCCGGCGCGTCAGGCAGCAACCGGAAAAGGATGAAGTACAGCACCGCGGCGCCCAGCATGGCGCCCGGAATGTTGCCCATCCCGCCGAGGACGACCATCGCCAGCACCGTGACCGAGACGACGAAGCCGAAGTTCTCGGAGCTGACGTATGAAAGCTTGGCGCCGTAGAAGGCTCCGGCAAAGCCGCTGGTCGCCGCGCCGATCGAGAACGCCAGCAGCTTGACGGTCACCGTATTCACTCCGCTCGCGGCGGCTGCGGTCTCGTCCTCGCGCACGGCCATCCAGGCGCGACCGAGCCGCGAGTTGTACAGGTTGTGCACCAAAACTACCGTGATGGCGATCAGGAAGCACATCAGCACGTAGTAGGCGGTCAGGTTGCCGGTGTTGAACCTGAAGTCCGGCACCCAGCCGAAATCCTGGCCGATCCATGGCCCCACGAACCAGCCGGGAAGGGAAGGCACGTCGAGACCGCTGATCCCGGGTACACCGCCGGTCCACACCTCACCGTTGCGGAAGACGATCGGCACGATCTCCCCGAATCCGAGCGTCACGATCGCCAGGTAGTCGCCCCGCAAGCGAAGCGTCGGCGCCCCCAGCAGCGCCCCCGCTGCGGCCGCGACGAACATGCCGATCAAAAGCGCGATCCAGAAGGGAAGGTGCAGCGCGTGGCCGATCGGCGTCACGCCGAGGTGATATGAGGCCACCGTCGCGTACGTGTAGGAGCCGATGGCGAAGAACGCCGCGTAGCCGAGGTCGAGCAGCCCGGCGAACCCGACCACCACGTTGAGGCCGATCGCCATGAGGATGTAGATCCCTCCGTCGGCGGCAAAGCCGACGAGGTAGTCGCCATTGCCTCCGTTCAAGAACTGGACGATCGACGGGTAGAAGATCGCTCCGATGATGAAGATGGCGTACGCGATCGCGTTCGGGTTGCGCCGGTTGGAGTTCCAGAAGTCGCGAACGCGGCTCACTTCTCCGGAACCCTCATGCCGAGCAGGCCCGTCGGGCGGAAGACCAGGACGAAGATCAGGATGGCGAAGATCAGCGGGATCGTCCACTTCGTGGTGAAGTAGCCGTCGGACATCGCGAAGACGATCCCGATGACGAAACCGCCGATCGCCGCGCCCGGGATGTTGCCGATTCCGCCGAACACCGCGGCGGTGAAGGCATACAGGCCGTACTGGAAACCGTCAAAGGCCTGGACCGAGTTGTAGTAGAGGCCGTAGATGATGCCGCCCGCGCCCGCGAGCGCGGCCCCGATGAAGAAGGTGGCGGAGATGGTGCGGTTGATGTCGATGCCCATCAGCTGCGCCGCATCGCGGTCCTGCGCGGTCGCGCGCATGGCCTTGCCGAGCTTCGAGCGGTTGATGAACAGCGTGAGCACGACCATCAGGACGACCGCGATGACGATCACGAAGACCGACTTGGCGGCGATGGTCGCGCCGCCGCCTAGCGGGATCTGGTTCTCGGGCAGGAAATCCGGGTACGCGAGGTTGTACGGACCTTTCCAGACGTTCATGATGCCCTCGAGCAGGGCCGACATGCCGATGGCCGTGATGAGGGGGGCCAACCGGGGAGCATGGCGCAGCGGCCGGTAGGCGACCCGTTCGATGGCGATGTTGACCAGCGCGCAAAACAGCATCGTGACAACGAACAGGCCAAGAAGCGGAAGGATGACGCCAGCACCGGATGAGCTCGGAGTCAGCCCAATCAGCGCACCCAACGGCGAAGTGATTATCGCCAGCGAGAAGAAGGCACCAAGGGTGAAGACATCTCCGTGGGCGAAGTTGATGAGCTCGATGATGCCGTAGACCATCGTGTAGCCCAGCGCCACGAGGGCGAAGATCGCGCCCTGCGCGAGGCCGAAGCCCAGCGTCTGGAAGAAGTAGGTCCCGCCTCCCTCGATCACGCGTTGCGTCGAGGCGAACAGAGCCACGAGAACCACGAGAATGCCGATCACGTTGAGCCCGCTGTTGAAGCTCAGCGGTAGGAAGGTGCCCCTCAATCGCTGGACAGCCGTTGCCATTCGAGCCCCTAATTGTTCACAAATCCAGACTTCGCGTAAGAAAAGAAGGAGGGGCCCGGTGCCCCTCCTTCTCAGAGGTCGACTTTATGAGCCTGGGTTGACTGCGATGTTCTTGATGGTCGTCCAGCCTGAGCTCTTGTTCTGCTGGATCTGGAGGGCCGGAGTCGTCGGGTCACCCGCTGCGTTCAGCGTGTATGTGCCGGTGAGACCCTGGAAGTTGCTGGTCTTCGCGATCTGGTCGATGACCTGCTGCCGCGACGGCATGTTGCCGTTGTTGGCGTCGATCGCGCGCCCGATCGAGTCGATCAGGATCGCCGCGCAGTCGTATGCGGCGAAGGTGTAAGCGGCGGTGTCGGCTGCGTTCGGGTGCTCAGCCTTGTACTTGGCGATCGTCGAAGCCGCGCTCGAGTTCGAGCCGGCGTCCGCGACGCCCTGGCTGGCGTACATGTGGTCGTTCGCCATCGAGCCCGAGTCCTTGAGGCACTGGCCGTCGCCGATGCCGTCGGGACCGAGGTAGTAGGAGTTCGGGTCAAAGATGCCCTGGCTCTGCGCGCGCGGAATGCATCCGTACGAAGCGGAGGTGGCGCCGGCGTAAATGCCCTGCGCGCCGGCCGCCTTTGCGCGGTTCAGCCAGCTGTGGAAGTCGGGCTTGCTCGACGTGTCGAAGCCCTGGCGGGCAACCACGGTGCCGCCCTTCTTCTGGAACTCCTTGGCGAAGTTGTTGGCGACGCCCAGGCCGAACGGCTCCTGGTCGTCCCAGACCGCAACGGTCTTGAGGCCGAGCGTGTCAAACGCGAAGTCGGCCATCGCCGGGCCCTGGAAGGTGTCGTTCGCCGCGACGCGGAAGTAGTTGTTCTTGCCGGTCGGGCGGAGGCTGGAGACGGTGTAGCCGGCGTACTTCTGGCAGTAGTCGAAGTTGATGGTCAAGCACTCGTTGGTGTTGGACGGGCTGATCATCGCCAGCGGCGCCTGGTTGGCCACCGGGATCTCGGCCCCGGCAACACCGGAGTTGAACGGACCGACCATGCCGAGGATCTTCGGGTTGGAGATCATCTGCTGCACGTTCTGGGTGCCCTTGGTCGGGTCGTGCTTGCCGTTGACCGCGTCGTCAAACGGGATGAACTTCAGCGTGAAGCCCTTGACGCTGCCGGCCTGCTCGACCGCGAAGGCAGCGCCGTACTGAGTGGGCAGACCGCTGGAGGCGTCGGCGCCGGACGTCGGCAGGTCGCTGGCGATGTCGATCTCGCCCTTGTTGCTGCTGCCGCCGTTGGTGGAGCCGCCGCAGGCAAATGCGACCAGAGTCGCGACTGTGAGGACTACCAGTCCCCTAGCTCGAACCATATGGTTCCCCCTTGTGCTTGTTGGGAGGCAAAGTGCGCAAACCACTCTGTAAAGCCTCCCCTCACTTGCCGCCCTCTTCCCAACCTTGTCGGGGCGAGAGTGCGCCGGCGGCGAGTGCGGCCAAATGGGATGGCCGAACTTCTACTCCACGGAAACTATCACGGCGCGGGGCCCCCCAAGTCAAGTCGAACTTGAGGCGGCCGCCGGATCAAACCAGGAACGCTCGGCGGGTCAATAAGGTAACCGGGCGCCGTAGTCGACCGTGCCGGCAGGCTTCCACGGCGCCCGAGGGTCAGAGCCTGTCGCTTCGAAGATCGAGATCACCCGGTTGGTGGTGTCACCGTTCGGATCGAACCCGAGAGTGCCGGTGCTCCCCGCCAGGCCCGACGTCCTGGCCAGCTGCGAGATGACCTGGTCGCGGGACGGCGGGCCGCCGGCGCCCGCCGAGATCGCCTTGTCGACCGCCGCGTACAGGACCGCGGTCGCGTCGAAGGCGAGCATCGTGTAGGGCCCGTAGTCCGACGTATTCCCGAACGAGCTCTTGAACCCGTCGATCGCGCTTTTGGCCCCCGGCAGCGAGCCGGCGTCGACGATGGGGACCGTGGCATAGATCCCGCTTGCGTTCGAGCCGGCGGCGGTGACGCACTGCGGGTCGGAGGCGATGCCGTCGCCTCCGAGGAAGGGCGTGGCCTCTCCAGCCTCGAACAGGGGCGCCATCTGGGCGCGAATGGCGCAGCCGGTCTTGCCGGCGCCGCCGAAGTAGATCGCTGCGGCGCCCGCTTCCTTCATCCGCGTCAGGAACGCCTTCACGTCGCCCGTGCTGTTCGGGTCGACGTCGAGCCTGCCGACAACGCTCCCGCCGTCCCGGGCCAGCCTGGCGCTGAAGGCGGTCGCGAGGCCCTGGCCGTAAGTCTCGTGGTCGGAGATCACGGCGACGCGGAACACGTGCAGCTGCTGGTAGGCGAAGTCCGCGGCGGCCGCGCCCTGGAGGTCGTCGGTCGTCGTGAGCCGGAAGAAGTTGTTGGTGCGCATCGGCCGGAGGTCGGACGCCGCCGGCAGCCCGGCCTGCTTGCAGGTGATCGCGCTGCGCGAAGGATTCAGAAGTGGAGGCACGAAGACGTCTCGGGTGAGGCACGGATTGCTCGTCGCCGGGCTGACCATCGCGAGGCCCGCTGCGTTGGTGATGGGGATCTCCTTGCGAGCGACCGGGCCGTCGAACGGACCGATCATCGCCACCACACTCTGGTCTGTGATGAAGCGGTTGACGTCGGAGGCACCGCGCTGCGGGTCGCCCGCGTCGTCGCCGGTCTCCAGGAGGACCGTGTAGCCATCGAGGGTCGCGTGGGTCTGGACGTAATAGCGAATCCCGTTCAGCGCAGGCATCGCCGCACGACCTTCGGAGCCGCTCAGTGGAAGGTCGACCCCGATCCGCAACGTCTTGCCGGTGGTGGCCGCGGGCGATGCCGAGGTGCACGCGCCAAGCACCACCACCACGGCTGTGCAGAGCACCCGTGCGAACTCGGCATGAGTGCCGGAACTTCGTATACTCAGCATTCCTTTTTGAGCCTTCCGCCTGCCATAGGAGCGCGCCCGATTGAAGACTGACACCAGCGAGCACCTTAAACCCCGGTCCCAGTACGCCGAGGACGCGGTCCAGCTCGCGATCGGCGGTAAGTGGGATGAGGCGGTAAAGCTGAACCGCTTCATCATCGACAGCTTCGGCGCCGACGAAGAGACCCAGAACCGTCTGGGCAAAGCTCTCTCAGAGCTTGGCAAGCTCAAAGAGGCGAAGGCGTCGTACGAGGCCGCGCTGAAGATCAATCCGATGAACTCCATCGCCAAGAAGAACGCCGCGCGCATCAACGCGCTCCTTCACCAGAAGGAAGGCCTGAAGGTCGGTGGCAGCAAGGTCGACCTGAACCTCTTCGTCGAGGAGATGGGCAAGACCGTGATCACCACGATCGAGGCACCGGCGAGCGCAGACATCTCGTCCAAGGTCGCGGCTGGCGACGTCGCGGAGCTCAAGATCGAGGGCGACGGCATCATCGCCGAGACCTCGCGAGGCGTGCGCATCGGACCCCTGGAGGCGAAGCTCGCAAGGCGGCTGATCAAGTTCATGCGCGGCGGCAACCGTTACCAGGCCGGTGTGACGTCGGTCGACGGCGTCAACGTCAAGCTCATCGTGCGCGAGACCTACCAGGACCCGCGTTTCGCGGGCAAGCCGAGCTTCCCGATGCGCCGCAAGCGCGAGGTCGAGTTCAGGCCGTACGCGAAGGAGAGCCTGCTGACGCGCGGCGCCGAAGTCTTCTCCGACGAGGAGGAGGAAGGCGAACCGATGGCCGAGGAAGCCGCGAGCGACGACATGGAAGAAGGGATGCACGCGGTCGAGGACGAGGGCGAAGCGATCGACTTCTCGGAGGATGCCGACGGCGACGACGGGGACGACGACGATGACGAAGGCTGAGGCGGACGCTCAGCAGGCCGCGGCCCGGAGGTTTCTTCACCGAAGCTGACCGTGGGTCGCGCCACCGAGGATCCTCGGATCTTTGCGGCCTACGCGTCCGGGCGCATTCGGCGCTGAAGCCGTCGTCAGGGGGCCCGTCGCCGCGTCGCTGCCCCCGCGACCCCGGCGCGGGGACCCCAGGAGGTGGTGCGCTCCTCCTTGCGCCACCCCTTCCTCGGCTCCGGCCGCCGATGCCGCAAATCTCGCGAGGCCCCCGGTGACTCGACCCGCTCCGCAACTGAGCGGGGTTCCGGGTTTCCGAGACCTTCTTCCGCTCGAGGCCGAAGTCCTGCGCGAGGCGCAGGAGTCGCTTCTCGCAGAGATGCGGCGCTGGGGCTACCGGCACGTGATCACCCCGCTCGTCGAGAGCATGGGGGTGCTCGATCTGGGACTCGGCGTCGACCAGCGACGTCGCCTCTTCAAGTTCACCGATCAGCGGGGCGACCTGGTGGCGCTGGTCGGCGAGCGCACCGTGCCGGTGGCTCGGCTCGCGGCGGGCAAGCTTCGGGGCACGGCGCTGCCGCTGCGCCTCTCCTACGCAGGGCCCGTCGTGTCGACCGACGAGGGCAGGTTCCATCACCGCCGCGAGACCTATCAGGTGGGCGCTGAGCTGATCGGCGCATCGGGGCCGGTCGCGGACGCGGAGGTCATCGCGCTGGCGGCCCGGTGCATGGAGGCTGCGGGGATTCGTCGCTACCAGATCGACGTAGGTCACGCGGAGTTCTTCCACGGGATCATGGACGCGGTCAAGCTCCCGCAGGACGTGAAAGGCGCCGTCCGGGCTGCGCTGGTGGCGCGCGACTTCGTCGGTCTCGAATCGCTGCTCGAAGGGACGCCGCTCAAGTCGGCAGAGCACGAGCTGTTGCTGCGGTTCCCGGCGCTGCGCGGTGGGCCCGACATCCTGAAGGCCGCGGGCGGGCTGATCCGCAACAAGCGATCGGAAGCAGCGGTGGAAGAGCTCGGGCGGGTGCGCGATCTGCTCATCGGTCACGGGCTCGGCGATGTTGTAGTCCTCGACCTCGGCGCGATTCGCGACTTCGACTATTACACCGGGGTCATCTTCGAGGGCTACGGTCCGGACCTCGGCAGGCCGGTTGCGCAGGGCGGCCGTTACGACGGCCTGCTCGCAAGGTTCGGCCGGCCGGCGGCGGCAACCGGTTTCGTCATCCAGCTCGACCTGGTCTCGGAGCTGCTCGCGGCACCGCAGCTCCCCCGGATCGACGCGGCGATCGCCTGGTCCGGCTCGGGGTTGAGCACGGCTCTTCGGCTTGGCGCGACGCTGCGACTGTTCGGGATGCGCGCGATCGTCGACACAGAGGCACGAAGCGCGACCGACGCCGGTGCATGGAGGAACGACGTTGGCGCGGCCAATCTCGTCTACTGCCGCGGTGGGGCGGAGGTCGCCTGGTCGGCCGCGGGCAGGCGCACGCGCAACCTTCCGCCCGAGCAGGTCGCCGCCCGCCTTGCCGGGGGCCGCCTTGCCGGGGGTGATAATTGATGATCTCGATCGCGATCCCGACCGGCGTTCTCAATGCAGGCGCGCTCCACCTCCTGGCGCGATCGGGGCTCGCGAATCTGACGGCGGACGATCTCGGACGCCGGCTGCTCGCCGAGAGCGGCGACGTGCGCGTGATCCTGGTCCGGCCCGCGGACGTGCCCGCCTACGTCGATCACGGCGCGGCCGACCTCGGCATCGTCGGCAAGGACATCCTCTGGGAGTCGCCTGGCTCCCACTACGAGCTCGTCGATCTGAACTTCGGACCGTGCAGCCTCGTTTTCGCGGTGCCCGAGGAAGCTGCGTTGGGTGGCCCGGAAACCTGGCCGCCGCAGCTGCGCGTGGCGACCAAGTACCCGCGAACCGCGGGCACGTGGTTCGAGTCGCTCGGGCAGGCGGTCGAGATCGTGCGCCTTCACGGCTCGATCGAGCTCGCGCCGCTGGTCGGTCTCGTCGATGGGATCGTGGACCTGACCGCCACGGGGCGCACGCTGCGCGAGAACCGCCTGCGGGTTGCGGCGGTCCTCGGCACCTCGTCGGCGCGACTCATCGCGAACCAGGCCAGCATGAAGACGCGCACGGCCGCCGTGCAGGCGATGGTCGGGCGGCTGAGGGAGGCGGTGGGCAATGGCCGTTAGGCGCTTCGACGCGAAGTCGTGGCGCGAGTCACCATTGTCCAGCCGTCGATTCGACCTGACAGCGGTCGCTGGCGAGCGTCAGGCGGTGGCGGAGATCTGCGAGCGGGTGAGGCGGGAAGGTGACGCGGCGCTGCGTGACCTGGGCCGGCGGTTCGACGGCTGGGAGCCGGCGCCCGGCGAATCTTTTGAGGTCTCGGTCGAGGCCGCGCGCGAAGCTGCTGCTCAAATCGACGCGGCCGATCGCGAGGCGCTCGACTTTGCCGCAGAGAGGATCCGCGCATTCCACTCGCTGCAGCGACCCCAGGAGTTCGTCGGCTCGGGCGACGTGGGACTTGTCACCAGACCGGTTCGGCGCGCCGGCGTCTACGCCCCCGGAGGCCGCGCCGTCTATCCGTCGACGGTGTTGATGACGGCGATCCCCCCGCGTGTCGCCGGGGTGGACGAGGTCGTGCTGGCGACGCCGCCTCGACGCGACGGTTCGGTTCCGCCCGCGATCCTCGCCGCCGCGCAGGTCGCAGGGGTCGACCGGGTCTATCGCGTGGGCGGGGCGCAGGCGATCGCGGCGATGGCGTACGGCACCGAAAGCATTCCCCGCGTCGACGTCGTCGCCGGGCCGGGCAATGTCTACGTCACCCTCGCCAAGCGTGAGGTCTTCGGCGCCGTCGGCGTGGACGGGATCGCTGGTCCGACGGAGGTTGTCGTCCTCGCCGACAACGACGCGCGCCCCGACCTGGTGGCGGCCGATCTTGCCGCCCAGCTGGAGCATGACCCGATGGCGCTGGCCGTCCTGGTCACGGATTCAGCGGCTGTGGCCCAACGCGTCGAGGAGGAGTTCGACCAGCTGGTCTCCGGCCTCGAGCGCGCGAAGATCATTCGCGAGGCGACCTGCTGCATCGTCGTCGCGGCCGACATCGAAGAGGCGATCGACATGGTCGAAGCGTTCGCGCCGGAGCATCTGCTGGTCGTCACGTATGCGGCTGACCGAATCGGGCTGAGCATTCGCAACGCCGGCGCGGTATTCATCGGACCGTACTCCACGGTGCCGTTTGGCGATTATGCCGCCGGCCCGAACCACACGCTTCCGACCTCGGGCGCGGCGCGCTTTGCGTCGCCGCTCGGCGTGCACACGTTCCTCAAGCGAACGAGTGTCTTGAACCTCGATCGCGCGGACGTGGAGTCGCTGCAAGACGCGACGGTGCGGCTCGCACGGCTGGAGGGGCTCGGCGCGCACGCTCATGCAGTCGAGGTGCGCCTTGAGTAGGACGGGTGAGGTCGTGCGCAGGAGCAAGGAGACGCAGCTGTCCGCGAAGGTCGTGATCGAAGGCCGCGGAAAGATCACGGTCTCGACCGGCGCGCCCTTCCTCGACCACATGCTCGAGCAGGTCGCGCGCTATGGAGCTTTCGACCTCACGCTGCGGGGCAAAGGCGACGTGCACGTGGACCCGCATCACCTCGTCGAGGACGCGGGCATCGTCGCCGGCCAGGCGCTGTCACAGGCGCTGGGCGACCGGAGCGGCATCGCGCGCTTCGCCTCCGCTTACGCGCCGCTCGACGAGTCGCTCGCACGGGTCGTGGTCGACCTTGGCCGCAGGCCGTACCTCTCGTACAACGTGCCGGTGAAGGGTCGGATCGGCACCCTCGAGTCGGAGATCGTCGAGGAGTTCTGGCGCGCGCTGTCGATTCACCTGGGGGCGACGATCCACGTCGACCTGATCCGGGGCCGCAACCGCCATCACATCGTCGAGGCGACGTTCAAAGCCCTTGGTCTGGCGCTGCGATCGGCGATGTCATTGACTGGTGGTCCCGGCGTGCCTTCGTCGAAGGGCGTACTCGGATGATCGCCATAGTCGACTACGGGGTCGGCAACGTCCGCTCGGTCGAGCGGGCGCTCGTTCAGGTCGGCGCTGCCGCGCGCCTGACCGCCGATCCCGACGAGCTCGCGGAGGCGGATGGGATAGTCCTGCCCGGAGTCGGCGCGTTCGCGCCCGCGCTCGCCCGCCTCGAGGAGCGGGGCATGGGCCGGCGGATCGTCGAGCTCGCGCGCAGCGGCAAGCCGGTGATGGGCGTCTGCCTCGGCTATCAGCTTCTCTTCGAGGAGTCGACCGAGCATGGTCTGCACAGAGGCCTCGGCCTGCTTCCCGGCCGCGTGGTCGAGGTCTCAGGCAGCGAGCGTTTACCGGTCATCGGCTGGTGCCGCACCGTCCACACCGCGGGGTCGCCACTCTGGGACGGGATCGCCGACGGCGCCTACTTCTATTACGTCCACTCGTTCACGCCGGAAGGCTCGACGCACGGCATCGGCTGCTCCGACCATTCCCCCGCGGCCGCAGCAACGAACGGGAACGTGATGGGGACGCAGTTCCACCCGGAGAAGAGCGGCGCAGACGGCCTGCGCGTCTACGCAAACTTCGTCCGGCTCTGCGACTGATGCCGGCGAAGCGAGTGATCCCCTGCCTCGACGTCATCGATGGCCGCGTGGTCAAAGGCATCCGCTTCAAGGAGCTGCGCGACGCCGGTGACCCGGCGGAGCTCGCGACGGCCTACGACAACGAAGGCGCGGACGAGATCGTCTTTCTCGACATCACCGCGACGTCCGACGCGCGCAAGATCCTGCTCGACGCGGTGGAGCGGACCGCCGACCAGGTCTTCATCCCGCTGACCGTCGGCGGCGGCGTGCGAAGCGTCGACGACATGGGCGAGCTGCTCACGCATGGTGCCGACAAGGTCTCGGTCAACTCCGCCGCGCTTGCCGATCCGCACCTGATCTCGCGCTGCGCGGAGGTGTTCGGGACCCAATGCGTGGTGCTCGCGATCGACGCCCGCCGTCGCACTGAGGGTGCGAGGTGGGAGGTGTTCAGTCACGGCGGCCGGCGCGCGACCGGCCGGGATGCAATCGAATGGGCGATCGAGGCGGAGAGTTTGGGCGCCGGCGAGGTCCTGCTCACCTCGATGGACGCCGACGGGACGCACGCCGGCTACGACGTGGAGCTGACGCGTGCAATCAGTGACGCCGTGCGTCTGCCGGTGATCGCCTCGGGCGGCGCCGGTTCCGCGCAGCACATGTACGAGGCACTGACGGAGGGAGGGGCCGAAGCGGCCCTCGCCGCCTCGATCTTTCACTTCGGCGAGGTCTCGGTCCGCGAGGTCAAGCGAGACCTGGCCGCCCGCGGGCTGGAGGTGAGGCTGTGAATCCGGATTTCTCGAAGGGGCTCGTGCCCGCGGTCGTGCAAGACGCCGACACAAGCAGGGTGCTGATGCTCGCGTACATGGATGACGAGGCGTGGCGCAAGACCCGCGAGACCGGGCGCGCGTGGTTTCACTCCCGCGAGCGCGGGCTGTGGGAGAAGGGCGCGACGTCCGGCAACACGATGGAGGTGGTCGAGGTCAGGCTCGACTGCGACGGCGACAGCGTCCTCCTCCGCGTGCATCCCGCCGGTCCTGCGTGCCACACGGGAGCGGAGTCGTGCTTCTTCAACGTGGTCGACTGAGAGTCTGGATGATTATGCAGTTTGTTGTATACTCATGCGCCCGTGCCGAAAAAGCTGAAAGTCGCCGTTGCCGGCGCGAACGGTTACGCGGGCATGACCGCTGTTCACCTCCTTGCCCGACACCCGGGCGTGGAGCTTGCGCAGCTCACCTCGCGTTCGTTCGCCGGTAAGCCGTACTCCGAGGTCTTCCCGCTCCTGGACCGGGACGGGGTCTTCGCGGCCGAGCCGTCGGCCAAGCGTGTGGACGTGATCTTCAGCTGCCTGCCCCACAACGTGGGCGCCGCCCAGGTAGGCGGCTGGCTCGACGCCGGCGCTCGGGTCATAGACATGAGCGCCGACTTCCGGCTCCACGACGCATCGCTGTATCCGGCGTGGTACCGGCAGCCGCACCCCAACCCGGAGCTTCTGGAGAGGGCGGTGTTCGGACTGCCGGAGCTGCACGAAGAGGCGATCCGGTACGCGCAGCTCGTGGCGGTGCCTGGCTGTTTCGCGACCGCGTCGATCCTTGCCCTCGCTCCCGCGGCTTCCAGCGGGTTGATCGCCTCGGACGTGGTCGTGGACGCGAAGTCCGGGGTCTCGGGGGCGGGCCGCTCGGCGGGCATCGGTGTGCACTTCAGCGAGGTGAACGAGTCGGTCCACGCCTACGCCGTCGGCGGCCACCGACATCTCCCGGAGATCGTCCAGGAGCTGGCGGTCAATGGCGATGGAGCGCGAGTCACGTTCGTGCCTCACCTCGTGCCGATGACCAGGGGCATCCTCGCCACGTGTTACTTCGACCTCAAGGGGTCGGCCGCCGAGCTCGAGGAGGCGTACCGCGAGTTCTACGCGGGCCAACCATTCACGCGAGTCGTCGACACCACACCGGCGACCAAGCTCGCCGCGCACTCGAACCTCTGCCTGGTCAACGTCGCCGTCCAGGGCAAGAAGGCGGTGGTCACGTCCGCGTTGGACAACCTGGTCAAAGGCGCGTCCGGGCAGGGCGTCGAGTGCTTCAACATCGCATGCGGGTTTGAGCGCACGACCGCGCTCGAAGGTCCGGTGCAGTGGCCGTGACCTTCGCCCGGGGTTTTCGGGCCGGCACCGCGGCATGTGGGATCAAGGCCTTCACCACCGGCGCCTCGGCGATTCCGCGCGACCAGAAGGACGACCTGTGCGTCATTCACTCGGCGTACCCGTGCGACACGGGCGGGGTCTTCACCACCAACAAGGTCAAGTCGGCCTCGGTGGTCATCGACCAGCTGCACCTGCAGCGCAACCGCGTCCAGGCGCTGACCATCAACTCCGGCAACGCCAACGCCTGCACGGGCGCCCAGGGCTTTCGCGACGCGCTGCTCATGGCCAAGCTGTCCGCCGACCGTCTCGACCTCGACCCGGACCAGGTCCTGGTCAGCTCCACCGGTGTGATCGGGCGCTACCTGCCGATGGACGCGATCAAGCCCGGGATCGCGGAGGCATGCGACGGGCTCTCCTCCGATAGAGGCGATGCTGCGGCGAAAGCCATCATGACCACCGACACCGTCCCCAAGACAGCCCACGTCGAGGTGGACATCGCCGGCACACGGGTGCGGGTAGGTGGGATGAGCAAAGGGTCGGGCATGATCCACCCGAACATGGCGACGATGCTGGCCTACATCACGACCGACGCCGCTGTGGAGGCCGGACTGATGTCCGGGATCGTGAAGTCGATCGCCGACCGGAGCTTCAACCAGGTGACCGTCGACGGCGACAGTTCGACCAACGACAGCTTCTTGATGCTGGCCAACGGTGCGGCGGGCAACGCGCCGATTCGCGCGGGAAGCAAAGAGGCGGAACAGCTGGCGACCGCGATCACGAAGGTCGCGCAGGACCTTGCCCGCGCCATCGCCCGCGATGGCGAAGGCGCGACCAAGCTGATGACCGTCAGGGTGCGAGATGCGGTCTCGGACGAAGACGCCCGCAGCGCCGCCCGAGCCGTTGCATCGTCGAGCCTGGTGAAGACCGCTGTGCACGGGGGCGACCCCAATTGGGGCCGCATCGTGTGCGCGCTCGGCTACAGTGGCGCCGAGCTCGCGCTCGACCGCCTGCATCTGACCATCGGCGGCCTCGTCGTCTTCGAGCGCGGGGCCGGCATCGACGTCGACCTGGCGGCGGTGCGCCGAGCATTCGAGCAACCGGAAATCGAGATCACGGCCACGCTCGGCCTGGGCGATGGAAGCGCCGAGGCCTGGGGCTGCGACCTATCGGAGGAGTACGTGCGCATCAACGCCGACTACACGACATGACGCTGACAGTCGAAGAGAGAGCCAAGGTCCTGGTCGAGGCGCTGCCGTACATCAAGCGGTTCCACGGCCAGGTCGTCGTGATCAAGGTCGGCGGCAACGCGATCGATCACGCGCGAGACGAGACTCTGCTCGACGTCGTGCTGCTGCGCTACGTCGGCATGCACCCGGTGCTGGTCCACGGCGGCGGCCCGGAGATCACGGCGATGAGCGAGCGGCTCGGTCTCAAGTCGGAGTTCAAGGACGGGCTGCGCATCACCGACGACAAGACCATGGAAGTCGTGAAGATGGTGCTGACGGGCAAGGTCGGTCCCGACCTGGTCGCCTCGATCCACAAGCTCGGCGGTCAGGCCGTCGGCATGAGCGGCGAGGACGGTCCGACGATCATCGCGGAGCCGCTCGACAAGACGATGGGCTTCGTCGGTCGCGTCACGCAGGTCAACAAGGAGCCGATCACCGCGCTGCTCGGGCGCGGTTACATCCCCGTCATCGCGTCAATCGGGCTTGGCTATGACGGCCACGCGTACAACATCAACGCCGACACGGTGGCGGCGGAGATCGCGGTCGCGCTGAGCGCGGCGAAGGTCATTCTCCTGACCGACGTGGCCGGGGTCCTGGGCGTCGACGGCGCGGTCGTGCCCGTCCTGTCCAAGGCCGACGCGCAGCGCCGCATCGAGATCGGGCAGGTGACCGGCGGAATGATCCCGAAGCTGCAAGCGTGCCTCCGCGCCCTGGACGGTGTGCCGCTGGCGCACATCGTCGACGGGCGGACCAAGCACGCGCTGCTGCTCGAGCTGTTCACCGAGGCCGGCATCGGGACGATGGTCACGCCGTGACGAAGGTCACCCAATCGACGGCGGAGCTGGCGGACAGGTACCTGATGCAGACGGGGCGGCGCCTGCCGGTGACTTTCGTGCGTGGACGAGGCTGCGTCGTGTACGACGACTCGGGCCGCGAGTACCTCGACATGGTGGCCGGCATCGCGGTCAACCTGCTCGGCCATGCACACCCGGACGTCGTGGCTGCGATCACGAAGCAGGCGGCTGAGCTGATCCACACGTCGAACCTCTACTACACGCAGCCCCAGATCGACCTTGCTCGACGGCTGGTCGAGCTGTCATTCCCTGCGCGGGTCTTCTTCTCCAACTCCGGCGCGGAGGCCAACGAGGCGGCGATCAAGCTCGCGCGCAAGTGGGGCACGAAGAATCGGGATGGCGCCTTCGAGATCATCAGCGCCAACGGCTCCTTCCACGGCCGCACGCTCGCCGCGGTCACGGCCGGCGGTCAGCACAAGTACTCGGACCCGTTCAAGCCGCTGCCGCCGGGATTCGTTCACGTCGATTTCAACGATGCCGACGCGATCGAGGCCGCGACCGATGAAAAGACGGTCGCGGTCATGCTCGAGCCGGTGATGGGCGAGATCGGGATCATCCCGGCGGCGCCCGGCTACCTGAAGCGCGTGCGCGAGTGGTGCGATCGCAACAACCTGCTCCTCATCCTCGACGAGGTGCAGAGCGGCCTCGGACGCACCGGGCGCTGGTTTGCGCACCAACACGCCGGGATAACACCCGACGTGATGACGCTCGCCAAGGGCCTGGGTGGGGGCGTGCCGATCGGCGCCACGCTCGCCATCCCTCGCGCCGATGTCTTCGAGCCCGGAGATCATGGCTCGACGTTCGGTGGCAACCCGCTCGCATGCGCGGTCGCTTCCACGGTCCTGGAAGTCGTCGACCGTGATGGTCTCGTCGGCCACGCGGCCGAGATGGGCGAATTGCTTCACGCGTCGATCCAGGACCTGGGCGCGACCCAGACGCGCGGGCTCGGCCTCATGCAGGCGTTTCAGTTCGAACAGCCGAAGGCCAAGCCGTTTCAGAACGCGTGCCTGGAGTCGGGCTTGATCGTCAACGCCGTGGACGACAACACGGTCCGGCTGGTGCCGCCGCTGATCATCACCGCGGAGCAGATCGACCGCGCGCACGACTTGATGCGCAAGGCGGCGGGATGACCGCGACCAAGGCCGAACGCCAGAGCGCGATCCTGCAGCTTGTCAACGGCGGTTCCGCGCATACCCAGCAGCAGATCGCATCCGCGCTCGCGCGCCGCGGAGTGCGTGCGACTCAGGCCACGATCTCGCGCGACATCCAGGAGCTCGGACTGGTGCGCTCCGGCGCGGGCTACCGCAGCTCGGCGGCGATGGTGCGTGAGCTCGTGCTGTCCATCGAGCTGGTCGAGCCGATGGCGGTGATCAGGACGCCGCCAGGCACGGCCAACCTCGTCGCCCGGCGCATCGACGAGGCGGCGCTGCCCGGAATTGCGGGCACGGTCGCGGGCGACGACACGATCATCGCCGTGCTGCGCAAGCCGGGCGCGGCCCGGCAGCTCAAAGAGCTCCTCGCCAGTGCCCGGTAGAAGGCTCGTTCTCGCGTACTCCGGCGGGCTCGACACGTCCGTCGCGATCCGCTGGCTCAAGGACCAGGGCTGGGACGTGGTCGCCTTCACCGTCGACCTCGGCGAGAAGAAGGACCTCGACGCCATCCAGGCCCGCGCGCTGAAGACCGGTGCCTCGGCCGCCTACGTCGCCGACGGCCGGCTGCCGTTCCTCCAGCTCTTCGTCTGGCCGTCGCTGCAGGCGGGCGCGGTGTACGAGAAGGAATACCCGCTTGCCACGGCCCTCGGGCGGCCGCTGATCGCCGCAATGATGGTCGAGGTCGCGGGGCGCGAAGGCGCGCAGGCGATCGCGCACGGGTGCACGGGCAAAGGCAACGACCAGGTGAGGTTCGACGTCACCACCGCGGCGCTGGCACCGGACCTGCAGGTGGTCGCGCCGGTGCGCGAGTGGGGCATGAACCGCGACGATGAGATCGAGTACGCGCGGGAGCACGGCATCGAGGTCCCGGCCACCGTCCGCGAGCCGTACTCGACCGACGAGAACCTGTGGGGCCGCTCGATCGAGGCCGGCGTGCTCGAAGATCCCTGGACCGAGCCGCCGAAGGACGTGTACGCGTGGACACGCGACCCGCGATCGTGCCCCGACGAGCCCACGTACGTGGAGGTCGGCTTCAAGGAAGGGATCCCGATCTCGCTCGATGGCAAGGCGGCCGGCCCCCTCGAGATCGTCACGACCCTCAACCGGGTGGGCGGTGAGAACGGCGTCGGCCGAATCGACCACCTCGAGAACCGCTTGATCGGCATCAAGTCGCGCGAGATCTACGAGGCGCCCGCCGCAGTGCTGCTGCTGCAGGCCCACCAGGCGCTCGAGGACATCACGCTGCCCAAGGAGGTCGCCCGGTTCAAGGACCTCGTCGGCCAGCAGTGGGCGCAGATGGTCTACGACGGCCTCTGGTTCAGCCCGCTGCGCGACGCGCTTTACGCGTTTGTCGCGGAAACGCAGCGCCACGTAACCGGCGACGTGCGGCTCAAGCTGTACCGGGGCTCCTCGCACGTGGTCGGCCGCAAGGGCCCGCAGCAGCTCTACCAGCACGCGCTGGCGACATACGGCAAAGGCGACCAGTTCGACCAGTCGGCGGCGGCGGGATTCATCAAGCTGTGGGGGATGGGCGTGCGCACGGCGACGCAGGTCCAGGGGCAGCTGCATGACCGCGACCTCGGCAAGCTGCTCGGTGATGTGAAGAGGCTCACGCCATAGGCGCTCGGCCGGGCAAGAAGATGTGGGGTGGGCGCTTCAAGCGCGGCCTGCACCCGGAGCTGGAGCGGTTCTCGTCGTCGCTCGCCTTCGACTACGAGCTCTACCCGTACGACATCGAAGGAAGCGTCGCCCACGCACGCGGGCTGGCGGCGGCGCGCGTCATTTCGAAAGCGCAGCTCGCGGCGATCGAGCGGGGCCTTCGCAGGATCAAGCGGGAGCTCGACTCCGGTGAGTTCGAGTTCCAGGCGAGCGACGAGGACATCCATACGGCGATCGAGCGCCGGCTGACCGAGCTGACGCCGGCGGGCGCATCGCTTCACGCGGGCAGGTCGCGCAACGACCAGGTCGCGCTCGACCTGCGGCTTTACTGCCGCGTCGCCGCAAGAGAAGCCATCGACCTCGTCGCCGCGCTGGTCGAGGCGCTCGGGGCTCAGGCCGCCCTGCACGCGGCCTGGGTGATGCCCGGCTACACCCACGTGCAGCGCGCTCAGCCCGTGACGGTCGGCCACCACCTGCTCGCCCACGCGGAGCCACTGCTCCGTGACGCGCGCCGATTCCAGAACGCGTTCGAGTCCGCGGGCACGATGCCGCTCGGCTCGGGCGCCCTCGCCGGATCGACGCTGCCGCTGGACCGGCGCGTTGTCGCGCGCGAGCTGAAGCTTCCGAGGCTGACCGAGAACACGATCGATGCCGTCAGCGACCGCGACTTTGCGCTCGACCTCGCGTACGCGTGCACGTCCACGGCGCTCCATCTGAGCCGGCTCGGCGAGGACGTGGTGCTGTGGGCGAGCTCGGAGTTCGGCTTCGTGCGGCTTGCCGACGAGGTCGCCACCGGGTCGAGCCTCATGCCCCAAAAGAAGAATCCCGACATCGCCGAGCTGTTGAGGGGCAGGGCGGGCCGCTCGCTTGGCGGCTTCGTAGCGCTCGCGACGGTGCTGAAGGGGCTGCCGCTGGCCTATGACCGCGACCTGCAGGAGGACAAGCCGGCGCTGTTCGCCGCGGTCGAGAACGCGCTCGAGTCGCTGCGTGCGGCCACGCTGCTAGTCGAGCGCCTGGAGTTCGACCGAGAGCGACTGGCCGCGGCGGCGGCGGACGCATTGCTGGTCGCAACCGACGCCGCGGAGGAGCTTGTCCGCGCGGGGACGCCGTTCAGAACCGCACACGAGCAGGTCGGCGGCCAGGTGAGGGATGGGAAGTTCGAGGCGCCGTGGGATGCCAAAGCGTCCGTGGCCAAGCGCCGGCTGGGCGTGACGGCCCGAGCCGCCGCCATACGCCGGGAAGCCGCCGCGCTCAGGAAGTAAAGTTCGGCCGTGCTTCTGGCCGTCGACGTCGGCAACACCAACGTCACCATCGCCCTTTTCGACGGCGACCGCCTGGTGGCCGACTGGCGCGTCACCTCCTACCGGGAGCGGACCGCGGATGAGATGGCGGTCGAGCTGCGAGATCTGTTCGAGCTGCGCGGGATCGAGCTCGCGGTCGTTTCCGGCGTGGTCATCGCGAGCGTGGTCCCCACGATCAACCCCGCCCTGGTCGAGGCCTCGCGCCGCTACCTGAAGTGCGAACCGGTGATGGTCGGGCCGGGGGTCAAGACCAGCGTCAAGGTCCGCTACGAGAACCCGCGCGACGTCGGCGCGGACCGCATCGCCAACGCCCTGGCTGCCTACACCAAGTACGGCGGCCCGATCGTGGTCATCGACTTCGGCACCGCGGTGACATACGACGCCATCAACGCCGGCGGCGACTACCTCGGCGGGGCGATCTCTCCGGGCATCGAGATCTCGCTTGACGCCCTGATCTCCCACACCGCGATGCTCCGCCGGGTCGAACCGATCGCCCCCGACTCCGTCATAGGCCGGAACACCATCACGGCGATCCAGTCGGGGTTGGTCTGGGGCTTCGTCGCCCAGGTCGAAGGCATGGTCAAGCGCATGGTCGACGAGCTGGGCGGCTCGGCCCGGGTCGTCGCCACCGGCGGCCAGGCTGCGCTGGTGGCCGGCCTCACGCACGTCATCGAGGCCACCGACCCGCTGCTGACGCTCGAGGGTTTACGGCTTATCTACGCTCAAAACTCCGACGAGGGTGCTAGATAAGAGCCTCCCTCAAATGAAGACCCTTCCCAGGTTCCATCTCTACGTGCTCAACGGCGACCAAACGACCAGCCACGAATCCACCGGGCTCGAGACCGAGGTGCTGCCGGACAAGGAGCTCATCCAGCAGCCGGCCCTGATCCTGCTCCGGCCCGGCGAGCAAGCTCCGGCGGACCTGGACGCCACCTCCGTCGAGGTCCCCACCGACGCGTCTCCCGCGGCCGTCCGCGAGATCGTTCGGGTGGCGGTGGAGAACGTCGCCCTGAAGCAACAGCTCACCCAGCTCGAAGGCGAGGCGCTCCGCCGGCACGGCCAGTTCCGCGAGCTCAACCGAATCGGCATCGCGCTTTCGGCGGAGAAGGACATCGACCGCCTGCAGTCTTTCATCCTCACGACCATGCGCCAGCTGACGCACGCCGACGGCGCGAGCCTGTGGCTGAAGATGGAGGAGGACGGGGTCCCGAAGCTTTTCCTCGCTTCGAGCCAGAACCATTCGATCGACAAGAACACCTATCAGGCATTCACCGTGCCCGTAGATGAGAAGTCGGTCGTGGGTTACACGGTTTCCGTCGGATCGAGCCAGACCTACGATGACGCCTACACACCGCCGCCGGGCAAGCCGGTAGGGGGCAAGAGCTTCGACTCCCAGTTCGGTTACAGGACCAAGTCGATGCTCACGGTCCCGATGCGCAACTACAACAACGACGTGGTCGGCGCCGTGCAGCTCATCAACGCCAAACGCCGCTTCGAGACCCGCCTGACCCTCGACAACGTCGACGACGAGGTCATCGGCTTCCAGCCCGACGACGTCGAGATGATCGAGTCGATCGCCAGCCAGGCCGCCGTCGCCATCGACAACAAGAACCTGATCGATTCGATCCAGGCCCTGTTCGACGGCTTCGTAGAGGCGAGCGTTACCGCCATCGAGCAACGGGACCCGAGCACCGCCGGTCACTCCGGCCGGGTCGAGGGCCTGACCACCACGCTGGCGAGGGCGGTGCACGAGATCGCCACGGGCAAGTACCGCGACGTGCGCCTGACCGACGACCAGTTCAAGGAGTTGCGCTACGCGTGCCTGCTCCACGACTTCGGCAAGGTCGGGGTGCGCGAGCACATCCTGGTCAAGGCGAAAAAGCTGGTTCCCGGCCAGCTCGAGGTCATCCAGGCGCGATTCGAGTTCATCGAGCGGTCGGTGCAGATGAAGTACGCGACCGAGAAGATCGAAGCGCTGAGCAGCGGCAAGAACGGCGCGACGCTCGCTGAGATCGACGGCCGGCTGCAGCAGGAGCTGGAACAGCTCGAGGAGTGGGTGCAGAGCATCGTGTCCGCGAACGAGCCGACGGTGCAGCCCGAGGACAAGGCCTCGATGATCGAGTTCCTCGCCGAGCAGACCTACGAGGACATCTCAGGCGGCAAGCACCCGATGCTCGAGCCGCAGGAGTTTCGCTTCCTGAGCATCCGCAAGGGCACTCTGGACCCACAGGAGCGGCTCGAGATGGAGTCGCACGTGACGCACAGCTTCCACTTCCTGACCAAGATCCCGTGGACGCCTGTGATGCGCGGCATCCCTGAGATCGCGTACGGGCACCACGAGAAGCTCGACGGCTCGGGCTACCCGCGCGGGCTGACCGGCGATCAGATCCCGCTCCAGGCGCGGATGATGACCATCGCCGACATCTACGACGCGCTGACCGCGCAGGACCGTCCCTACAAGCGAGCGGTGCCACCCCCGGTCGCCCTGGACATCCTTCACGCCGAGGCGGGCCAGGGCAAGCTCGACCGAGACCTGCTCGAGATCTTCGTCGGCAAGAGGCTCTATCAGCCGATCGAGTCTCGATGAGGGTCAAGTTCTGGGGCACAAGGGGCACGCGCCCGACGCCCGGCCGGCGGACCCTGCGTTACGGCGGCAACACGACCTGCATCGAGGTCCGCGACTCCGAGAACAACCTGCTCATCATCGATTCGGGGTCGGGCATCGCAGAGCTCGGCAACACGTGCACGCCGACCGCGCCGCTGCAGGCGCATCTCTTGATCACCCACACGCATCTCGACCACATCCAGGGCTTTCCTTTCTTCCTGCCCGCATTTGTGCCAGGCACCCAGCTGACGATCGTCGGCCCGGCTGGTTCGGCGAAGTCGCTTCAGGCCGCCTTTGCCGACCAGACCGACCCGGCGTACTTCCCTGTCCGGCTCAGCCACATGCCGGCGGAGATGGAGTTCATCGAGCGCAACCCGGGCGAGACGTTCGAGGTCGGCGCTCTTCGCATCACGCCGCACCTGCTGATGCATCCAATACCCACGTTCGGCTACCGGATCGACGAGGGTGACTCGCGCTTCACGTTCGCGACCGACAACGAGATCGCGCTGTTCGCCGGTGGGAACAACGGAACGCTCAAGGGTTTTGCGAACTGGTGCCGCGACTCCGACCTGCTCGTGCACGACGCGCAGTACAGCCAGGAGGAGTACAAGACGCACGCCGGCTTCGGTCATTCGACGTTCGAGGAGGCGCTGGCGCTGGCCGAGCAGGCGGGCGTGAAGAAGCTGGCCTTCTTCCATCACGATCCGATGCACGCGGACACCGAGGTCGACGCACTGATCGAGCAGGCGCTGGGCAATCACCGGGCTGGCGGGGGCGCCGACGTGCGGTCATTCCCGGCCGCCGAGGAGCTGGAGCTGGCTCTTTAGCCGGCATCTCCCGCGCCCGACCGCAGAGGGTCGGGGAGAGGGCCAAGTTACCCTTTTCCGATCGTGTCGGAAGACTTCACTCAGGATCGACTCGCGAAGGTCGAGCGTCTGCGCGCGGCGGGCATCGACCCGTACTCGCGCGGATTCAAGCCCACGCAGTCTTCTGAGTCGGCAAAAGCTCTGCTCGGCGAGGGCGACCGGACGGAACCGGTCTCCGTCGCCGGCCGGCTGATGGCGAAGCGCCCGCATGGCGGGCTCGTCTTCGCGGTGCTGCAGGATGGTCAGGGCCGCATCCAGCTGCTGGCGGCCCGCGACATCATCGGCGAAGAGCAGTTCGCGCGCTTCGCCGACCTGGACGTCGGCGACATCATCGGCGCCAAAGGCCCAATCTTCCGCACCAAGCGTGGCGAGATCACGCTCGAGGTCCAGTCGTTCCAGCTGCTGACCAAATCGCTTCGGGAGCTGCCCGAGAAATGGCACGGTCTGAAGGACATCGAGATCCGTTACCGGCAGCGGTACGTCGACCTGATCGCCAACCCCGAGGTGCGCTCGGTCTTTCGCGCCCGCACAAAGATCATCACAGCGATGCGTGGCCTGCTCGACGAGCGTGGCTTCATCGACGTCGAGACGCCGGTGCTGCAGGAGATCCCGGGCGGCGGCCACGCCCGTCCGTTCATGACCCATCACAACGCGCTCGACCGCGACCTGTACCTTCGAATCGCCCTCGAGCTGCATTTGAAGCGTCTGCTGGTTGGAGGTTTCGAGCGCGTCTACGAGATCGGTCGCGCGTTCCGGAACGAGGGCCTGTCGCCGCGGCACAACCCCGAGTTCACGATGCTCGAGTCCTACCAGGCGTACGCCGACTACGAGGACGTCATGCAGCTCGTCGAGGACCTGGTCGTCGTCGCCGCGATGGCCGCGGACCGACCGCTGGAGACGTCGTACCAGGGTGAGTCGGTGAACCTCACCCCGCCTTTCCGGCGCGCGCGGATGGCCGACCTCGTGCTGGAGTTCGCCGGCCGGCATGCGCTGGGCGAGGAGTTGAACGACCTCTTCGAGGAGCATGTCGAGCCGCGGCTGCGGCAGCCGACTTTTGTCCTGGACTACCCGGTGGAGATCTCCCCGCTCGCGCGGCCGCGAGACGACGACCCGCGGTTCGTGGAGCGCTTCGAGCTGATCATCCTCGGGCGCGAGTACGCCAACGCCTTCACCGAGCTGACTGACCCGATCGATCAGCGTGCGCGGTTCGAGGCCCAGGCGGCGATGCGAGCGTCCGGCAATGTCGAGGCCCATCCGATGGACGAGGACTTCGTGCGCGCCATCGAGTATGGGATGCCGCCGGCCGGCGGGCTGGGCATGGGCATCGACAGGCTGGTGATGTTGCTGACGGATCAGCCGTCGATCCGCGACGTGATCCTCTTCCCGGTGATGAAGGCCGAGGCGTAGCAGTGCTTTCACTGGATTTCATCCGGAAGAACCCGGATGTCGTGCGCCGGGCAGGGCAGCTCAAAGGCGAGCCCGCGCCGGTGGACGAGATCCTGCGCCTCGACGCCGACTGGCGCGCCCACCTGCACAAGGCGGAGACCATCAAGGCGGAGCAGAACGAGCTGTCGAAGCAGTTCGCCAGGACGCGTGACGAGGCGTTGAAGGAGCGGCTGCGCCAGATGGCGGAGGCAGGCAAGACCGAGCTGTCGGTCGCGGATGCGGTGAAGCGCGAGCTCGACGACATGTTGCTGCGCGTGCCGAACATCTTCGACGAGTCGGTGCCGATCGGCGAGACCGAGGCCGACAACGTGGTCATCAGGGAGTGGGGGAGCAAGCCCGACCTGGGCTTTCCTCCACGCACGCATTACGACCTCGGCGAGGCGCTGGGGATCATGGACTTCGAGCGCGGAGCGCGCGTGGCGGGATCGCGGTTTGCCTTCCTTGCCGGCGAAGGTGCGCGACTCGAGCGGGCGCTGGTGCAGTTCATGCTCGACGTGCACACCCGCGAGCACGGGTATGTCGAGCTGTGGTCGCCGCTCCTCGTCAACACCGCGGCGATGACCGGCACGGCGAACCTGCCCAAGTTCGCCGACCAGCTGTTCAAGGTCGAGGAACGCGATCTCTGGCTCATCCCGACCGCCGAGGTCCCTGTCACGAACTTCCACCGCGAGCAGATCCTGGACGCGGATCAGCTCCCATTGAAGTACGTGTCCTACGCGCCGTCGTGGCGGACCGAGGCCGGCGCGGCGGGGAAGGACACGCGCGGCTTCATCCGCATGCACCAGTTCTCGAAGGTCGAGCTGGTCAAGGTCACGACGCCCGAGACGTCGATGGAGGAGTTCGAGAAGCTCACGCACGACGCCGAGGCGATCCTGCAGCGGCTGGGTCTCCACTACAACGTGATGGCGATGTGCACCGGCGACATGGGGTTTGCGCAGTACAAGAAGTACGACCTGAACGCGTGGGCTCCGGGCCTCGACCGCTACCTCGAGGTCTCGTCGTGCTCGGTCTTCAACGACTTTCAGGCGATGCGCGCGAACATCCGCTACCGGCCTGGTCGTGGCGCGCCGCCGCGATTCGCGCACACGATCAACGGGTCTGGCCTGGCGCTGCCGCGCACCCTCGACGCGATCGTCGAGACATATCAGCGCTCGGACGGGATGATCACGGTCCCCGAGGTGCTCAAGCCGTACATGGGCGGGGTGGAGCTGATCGGGGCGCGTTAACCGGGGCGATGCCGTCCGTAGAAATGCCAGCCCGGAACGATCTCTCCCGTTTTGGTGTCACGCCGCCGAATCAGAAGGAAGCTGACGACTGACAGGGCAAAGCAAACGACCGCAGCGATCAGGACTGCCGGGCGGAACCCGACATCGTTCAACGCCTGAAGGCCAAGGCTGAGGCCGATAAAGATCTCCACCAGTCCGATCAGCCGCTGATCGCGCTGAGTCGCCGGAACGTAACGAGGAAATCTACTGATGGTGTTCGGTATCACCGGCTTGCCGGTCAGGGCCGTGATCAGACCCACGAGGATGGCGATACCGGCGAGCGCTGCCACGAATATGACGACAGGATCCATGCCTTACAACGCACGTAGTTGGCGGACGGGCTGGGATTTGAACCCAGGACAGGCTTGCACCTGTACCAGTTTTCAAGACTGGCGCCATCAACCGGACTCGGCCACCCGTCCCGCCCGACAAGGTTAGTGCGGGATCAGACTCCTACAGGCGCGTGACTGCCGTCTTCGCGAGCGCTTCGATCTTACTGGCGTCAGAGCCCGGCGCGAGCGCGATCATCATCACGACGTTGTCCTTGAAGACGAAAATCGCGAGTCCTTGCGGCCCCGAGGTCGACAATGTGTATTCGACAGCCTTGTCGCCGATGCCCTCCACCGGCTTTGCATTGGACACTCCATACCCGTTGTTCAAAGCGGTGGCGACCTGATCCGCCGACACCGCGTCGGCGGAGCTCTGGCTCGGATATGTCTGAGCGAACACGATGATCGCCGCCTGTGACTCGGTGTTCGCATAGATGCATACGCCGGTCGGTGCGCCGGCGGTGCTTGTCATGTTCGTCATCGTCGATCCGGACGCTGACGTCGCCTCATCCGCGGTGACGAGCTTGCAAGCGTCGATGGGTCCAGTGATCAAGGAGGGCGAAGGACTCGGGCTGGGCTTGGGCGACTCGGAGGCCGTCGTCGATCCGCCGCCACAGGCCGCCAGCAGAGCAAACGCAGCGAGTGCGATCGCGACTGAAGCGCGGCGTCTCATGTTGGGCAGAAGTGTAAATCGCGGGCGATTCACGTCAAGCGACGCTCGTTTCGGTGATCTGGCTCGTGCAGCTCAGCCGACCCCTGTGATCGGCCGAGCCCACGAACCTGTTTCGCCGATACTGAAGTCATGACATTCGAAGACGAAGCCGCGATTGCCTGGCAGGCGATGCCCTATCGCGCGCCGGTGGTCGCGGCGGATGGGACCGAGATCGGGACGGCCGAGTCACTGCTCGGAGACGAGGAGGAAGACATCTTCCACGGGATTGCAGTGAAGGCGAAGTCGGGCGGCCACCTGGAAATCCCGGCAGCCCACGTCAAGAAGATCACCGAGCGCGGCGTCGTCACGGACCTGGATGCTCAGGGAGTGGCCGCACTCGAGCCGTATCGCGAAGAGAAGTGGTTCCACATCGGCTGGGGCGGGCTCTTCCGCAAGCACCCCGAATGGAAGTCTGGATCAGGATCGTGAATCAGGCATCCCTCTCCCGTTGCCGGGAGAGGGGTGGCGGGGGTTTACCACGTCACGCTTAACCAAACGCACGTCGCAGACATCCTGGTCGCCGCCTAGAGCAGGTGCTTGGCCAGGAACTCCAGGATCATGCGGTTCGATCTCACCTGGTTGGGCAGGGCGGCGATGCCGTGGCCCTCGTCATCGAAGATCATCAAGTCCGCTCCGGTTGCCCTCGCGATCTGCTCGCTCTCCTCGACCGGCACCCGCGGATCGTTGCGGCCGTGAATGACAAGCAGTGGCGCCTTGATCGACGCGGCGCGATGAATCGGGCTGATCTCGCGCAGGAAGTCTGATTCGGCACCGTTCGGGTCACCGTATTCGTTGATCCTCAAGACGCCACGCCACGGCGGCATGTTCGCGAAGAAGGTGTGCCAGTCTGCGATACCCACGGTGTCGACGCCGGCATCCCATAGGTCGGGGTCGTCGATCAGCACGGCCAGCGTCATGAACCCGCCGTATGAGCCACCCATGGCCGCGGTCTTGTTCGCCAACCCCGCTCGCTTCAGATGGCGCGCGGCCTCGGAGCCGTCAATGACGCCGTTCCAGCGCAGCTCTTTGTCGTCGAGGTTCTGGAATCGCGTCCCGTAGCCCGACGAGCCGCGGACGTTGGGTAGAAAGACGTTCACGCCGATCGAGTTCAGCAGGTGCACCATCGGCAGGAAGCTCGCGCGCGCCTGCCCTTCAGGCCCGCCGTGGAACAGCACCACGGCCGGCCGCGCCTGCTGGTCGATCCGGTAGAACAGGCTCGGGATCTGGAGTCCGCCGAAGCCGTCATAAGCGGCTTCGGTCGGGCTGATCAGACCTGCCGGCGGATCACCTGAGACCGTCCACCGCTTCGCGCCGGGCCACTCGTAGATCTCGGCCGGATGCGTGGGCATCTCCCAGCTCACGAACAGGCCGGACGAGTCCGGCTTCCAGCTCACGTGATAGTCCGCGGGGCCGGTGTGGTCGCTGTGGACCACGCCTGGCGGCAGCGCGAATCGCTCGAGGAGGTTTCCCGAATCCAGCTCGACGATCCGAATCGCGTCGTAGATGCCCTCGTTGACTACGATCGCGGCGTTGTCCGTCGAGGGAGCGACGGAAACTCCTTCGAGGTCGTGGTCTTCGTCGAAAAGCCACCGCGCCACTTGATCGGGTTTGTCGGGCGCAACCAGGGCGAGGCCCAGGAAGTCCCTCCCGAGGTCGGTCATCACGATCAGCCCCTGTTCGAGCCACTCGACCGGGTGCACACGCAACGCATCCGGCAGGAGGCGCGTAAGCGTCCCGTCATGGTCGAGCAGGTACGCCTCCTCGGGCGTGCCGAGCAGCTTGATCACCGCGGCGCGATCGCCCGACGGGCTCCAGGCCGCCCAGCTCCAGAATCCGCCGGGCTCAGCCCACCGCGCCATCGCTCCCGTGGCCAGGTCAAGCTCGCCAAGAACCATGTCGGCCTGGCCGTTCGGGTTCCAGCTCAGCCCGACTCTGCGTTGGTCGGCATGGAGGGTGACCGAGCCGTGGATGGCCCGCTGGTCGGTGGTCAGCGAGCGGTAGCCGTCATCGCCGAGCATCCCCAGCTGCCAGATCTCGTTGCCACCGTGGTCCTCGCGCACGAGCAGCCCCAGCGGGGTGTGCGCGTGAGGAACCATGCGGCTCTCGCTCTCGACCAGGCGCTCCGCCGGCCCACCCGGATCTGTCGTGCGGAACACCTGCGCGCGGCCCGTGGCGTTCGACGCGTAGTAGAGCCTGCCGGTGCTGTCGGGAAGCGGTCGCGTCGCCCGTACGACCGAGAGAAGCTTCTCGATCCTGGCCGGCTCAGGGGTCAGAGTCGACGCTGTCACGTCACCACTTACCGTAACTTTCCGGTGCCCTCGAGCGCTTCACGGGCAGGTGGCTGACGTCACACCGGCTCACGTCGGTCAGCTGTCGCCGGACGGGCGATGGCGCTGGGACGGCACGTCCTGGCAGCCGATCCAGTCATGGCCTGCCGCTCCACGCTGGGCCAACCCCAAGGTCAGGGTGCAGGCAACCTGGGCGGTCCTCGCGGCGGCGATCTCTGTCGGGTTGATCGCCGACCAGGCGCTTCGCACCAGTCGCTTCGGCCTCGGGCTGTCGCTCACGTTCGTTCTCGGGGCTTCGCTCACCATCTGGGTTGGCGGCCTCCGGAGCTTGGAATCGCGAATTCTCATCGTCGCCGCGGCGGTCTTCGCGTGCGGATTCACGCTGCGCGCGAGTCCGTGGCTCACTTGGCCGGACCTTGCCGCCGCGTTCATCCTGCTGGGTCTCGCCGGAACGTTCGCGGTCCGCGGAACGGTCCTCGACGTCGGCGTCAGCGAACTCGCCGCGAGGACCGGGCATGCCGTCGTCCAGCTGGTAGCCGGCCCAGGCTTTGCCACCAGGCCGGTGGTGCAGGTGCGCGGCCGCCTCAGCTCAGCCCTTCCGGTTCTGCGCGGCCTCCTGATCGCGCTGCCGATCGGCGCGCTGATCGCGGTTCTGCTCGCATCGGCCGATCCAGTGTTCGCGTCGTTCTTCCAGATCAACTTCGACCTGGGCCCCTTCTTAATCGACATCCTCTTCGTCGCCGCCGGTTCGTGGGCTGCCGCGGGCCTGCTGCGCCTCGCCGCATCAGATCCGCTCGATCGCGTCGACGGCCCGAGCTGGCGGCTCGGCACGACCGAGACCCTCGTCGTTCTGGCCGTCCTGGACGCAGTCTTCCTCGGATTCGCCGGAGCCCAGGTCCTGGCCGCCACGGGAGCGGCGGGCGACGCGCTGCGTTCGGCCGGGATCACGTACGCCGACTACGCGCGCTCGGGTTTCTTCCAGCTCCTGTGGGTAGCGGGAATCACGCTCGCGCTCCTCATCCTGTTCAGCCGGATCGGGAATCTCTCCAACCGCAAATCACGTCGGGCATTCCTGGTGCTCGCCCTGACCGCTATCACGCTGACGCTGATGATCGACGTCGTCGCGTTTCGCCGGCTCAGCCTCTACGAGGAGGCGTACGGCTTCACCATGCTCCGCCTGTACAGCCACGTTTTCGCGGTGTGGGTGGGACTCGTGTTCGTGCTCCTCGCCGCGGACTTCGCCGGCGTTTGGCGCAGCCCGCGCTGGTTCGTCGGCGCGACGGTCGTTTCCGCGCTCGTGGTCCTGCTTGGTCTGAACGTCGCGAACCCGGAAGCGCTGGTCGTGGCCTTCAACACGGCGCACGCGCAGACGTCGCACAAGATCGACGGCCAGTACCTCGCCGAGCTCTCGTCGGACGCCGCGCCGGCGCTCATCGACTCCCGCGCGCAGCTGGAGCCTGCCCTGCGAGAGCACGTCACGGGCGCCGCTTGCGCTGGACCGCGCACATATGGCGCATCGTGGGCCGCGTTCAACTTCGCGGAGTTGCAAGCCGCCGATGCTCGGCGCAACGGATGCTAACTTCGGGGTCGGACCATGGGGGACGACCGGGTGCTCGAGAACTTCGTCGACAACGCGGGCCGGTTGACCGCGATTCCGGTCCAGCACAAGAAGCGCCTCGCGGTGCTGCGCTGGCTGGTCGAGGACTTTCAGCCAGGACGTCTGTACCCCGAATCGGAGGTCAATCGCATCATCACGCGCCGTCATCCCGACTTCGCGGCGCTGCGGCGCCACCTCGTCGACGAGGAGCTGATGCAGCGCAGGCGCGGCGTGTACTGGCGGACTGGCAGCGTGCCGAACGTCGGCTTCGACCCGCCCTCTTGGCCCGACCGCTAAGGGACCTGTTACGTCCTCAGGACCGCCGTCGTTTCGGTGGCAAAGGAGGTTCCCAAAATGCCCTCATCGGTCCAGGTCGCCGCCATCTCCGCCGCGATGGTCCTGGTCGCCGCCATCGCCGTTGCGGCAATCGTCATCGCCTCCAATCGGCCGCCGACCTTGCTTGTCCCCGTAGCCTCGACGTCTTCCACCACCGTTCAGACCGGCATTCTCACGAGCGGCGACGCCACCGTGTCCCGCAAACCCGACCTCGCGATCATCAGCGCGGGCGTCCAGTCGCAGGCAAGCACGGCGGCCGCCGCACAGGGCGACCTCGCCTCGAAGGCGTCAAAGCTCATCGCCCGGCTGAAGTCACTGGGCGTTGCTGACAGCGACCTCAGCACGTCCGGGTACTGGGTCGGGCCGACGTACGACCCGTCCGGCCGATCCATCTCCGGCTACCAGGCCAATGAGCAGCTCAACGTCAAGTGGCACAACGTCGACACCGTCGGCAAGACCCTCGATGCGATCGTCCAGGACGGAGGCGCCACCAACGTCGGCGTGAGCTTCGGGCTGGCCGATGCCAAGTCGGCGCAAGCTGAAGCACGTTCGCTGGCGATCGCGGATGCTCGCTCGCGGGCTCAGGCGATGGCATCCGCGGCCGGCGTGAAACTCGGGCCGGTCGTCAGCGTCAGCGACCTGTCGACCTCGAGCCGGCCACCAGTTGGCTACGGGTCTGCGACCGCGGCTCCGGTATCGATGGTGCCGGTGGGCCAGATGGACGTTTCCGTGACGGTTGAGGTCGACTTCGCCATCGCCTAAATTGCGGTGAACAGTGTTGCAGCGCCGCTCGCAATCAGCACAAGAGACCAGCCCAAATCGAGGTTGAACCAGCCACGGCGGAGCACGCCGAGCCCAACTTTCTCGTAGACGATCACCGAGACGACGCCCATGACGAGCAGCATCGCCGCGACGTGCAGCGAGGCGGCGGCCGCAGCCTGGACCGACAGCTCGTTGAGGCTGTGGTAGGCAGCGTAAATCGGGAGGCCGAGCAACACCGGCGCCAGCATCAGGCCGGCGCCGTGCGCCGAGGACATGAGGAACGACCACATCGTCAGGCCCGCTGGGCCGACGCGCATCCCGAAGCCGCTCGGGTGCGATCGTGGTCGCGCAAGCTTGTACAGCCCGAAGCTCACCAGGACCAGCGCCGCGAGCAGGCGGACGAAGAACGGAGGCACCAGCTGCTCGGTCAACGAGACGGCGATGACCACGGTCACGATCGACGCCTCGTGGCCGATGGCGATCGGGAGCAGCGAAGCGAGCACTGCGCGCCGGCTCTTTTCCTGGAGCCCGCGGGCGACCGCAAACAACCAGCCCATACCGGGATTCACGCCGTGGTAGGCCCCGAGCAGCACGAGCGCTGCCCAGGGCCAAACAACGTTGTTCACGAGTAGCAGTACGAGTCGGACGAAGCGTCGCCGCCTTCCAGGTGGACCTGGTGCGCACGCTGCTCGAACGTGGTGAAGAAGCCCTCGTCGAGCGTCAGGCCGCCCTCGGGCAGGGCGTGGATGAGGGTCGCCCAGCTCTTGATTCCGTCGGGATAAAACTGCTCGTCCCAGCTCTGGTAGAGCGAATTGGTCAAGTAGGCCCGCTTGCCGTCGCGGCTGAGCTCGACCATCTGCGGACCGCCGTTCAGCGGTCCGCTCGACGGGTGCGCCGCGCGCCGGACGATTCCTCCGAGGTGCACGCTGCCCGTCTTCCTCGGCTTGAAGGGGTCGCCCACGTCGTACTGAAGGAATTCGCCGGTGCCCCACGCCGAGACGTAGAGCCACCGGTCGTCGAGCGAAAGGTTGATGTCCGTGACCAGCGGCGGCACCGCCTTGAAGCCCTTGAGCAGCGGAGGCAGCAGGTCGGGGTCGGCCGGCTCGGCAGGGATCTCGATCACCTTCTCGATCTTGTAACTGTCCCCTTCGAGGTACCAGGTCCAGATCGATGCGCTCAGGTCTTTCAGGCTCGTGACGACGCCGACGAAGCCGTATGCCTTGGACGGGTCGTGGGCCGGCCGCAGCTCGAGCACCATCTGGTTTTCCTTGCCGAGGTCGATCTCCTGCCGGTGCCGGCGCTTCGGCAGGTCCCAGATGTGGATCTTGTGGCCGTACTCGCCGGCCAGCAGGATGTCGGGGTTGACGCCGTTCTCGACCATGTTCGGCGTGCCCCATTCGCTGGTGATCGCGGTGTCGTAGCCGAGGTGCCACCAGAAGTCATACGCGAGCTGCTGCGGTCCGCGGTCGAGCTCCCAGCGACCCTTCACCGCAAACGTGTCATGGTCGACGACGAAGACGCCGCCGGGCGCGTCGCCATCCGGGTCGCCGAGCGCGCTCACGTAGATGCCGTCGGGACCGCAATGGATCGTGTGCGGCCGGCTGTAACCGGCGCGCTCGGCGATCTCCTGTGCCTCGATCGTGTGCACGAGCTTTGGCTTCCTCGGGTCGGGCTTGACGTCGAAGACGTAGATGCGGGACGAACGCAGGCCGGGCACAAGCAGATAGCGGCGCTCGAGGTGCGGATGCGCGGCATAAGGGCACAGCGCGGAGCTGCACACGTTCCAGCCGAAGTGATGGAACTCGTCGCCCACGTTCGGGACGTCGACACGGCCGACCTGCTTTCCGTAGGCCTCTGATTTCGGGTCGACGTCGAGCGTCACGAGCCCGTCGGGCTGCTGGCGCGTCGGGTCGAACGTAACGAGGTAGGCAATGGTCTCCGCGGGCGCCCCCGCCGCGAGGCGCGGCGACGGGTAAAAGGTCTGGTCCGGTCTCAGAAGGGTGGTGGCCACGATCCTGCTGCTCCTTTCATTTGGGATTGACGGGATGAAAGGGGAAGGTCGCCTCTAGGTCGGGCCGGGTCGGCCCGGGGCTAGCGACCTAGCAGGTACAGAAGCAGGCTGGGTCTTCGATGAGCCGGTGCGCGGGGAACCGAAGGTCCAGTGCCATGGCGATCGAACGAGTCTAGCAAGCGCTCGGATCGCGGGGCTGGTGGCTTATCGTGCGCGGGTCATGATGCTCAAGCTCTACCCGGACCGGCCGGCGCAGGCGCTTCTCCGCGTGCTCGCCGACTCGGTGGTCATCTTCTGGACCGCCGTCTGGGCATACCTCGGCTGGCTCATCTATCAGACGGTGATGAGCCTCGAGGCGATCGCCGACGCGATCAAGAACACGGGGCTGACGTTCGACCAGTGGATCGCCGCCTTTCGCAAGGCAGTGCCGGGCGGGATCCCGATCCTGACCAAGTTCCTGCAGGACATGGCCGACCTGCTCAAGCAGTATTCCGGCGATCCGCTGGTCACCACCGGGCAGAACATCCACGACGCGATCTTCCGGACGGCGGTGATCCTCGCCCTGCTGGTCGCGCTTCCTCCGATCCTGCTCGTCCTCGTCCCATACGGCGGCTGGCGTTGGCGGGACATGCGCGAGACCGGAGCAGCGATCGCGTTCGTGCGTATCGCGGCGATGACCGGCCGGGCCGACGCCGCGCGCGCGGTGCTGGCCTATCGGGCGGTGTCGTCGCTGAGCTTTCGCCAGCTCATGAGCGCGTCGCCGGATCCCATCGGCGACCTGGCCGAGCACAATTACGAGCGGCTCGCGACGGCGATGATGAAGCGCGCCGGGATCGACCCCAAGCGCCTACCGCCGCCCGACCTGCCCGAGCTCCCGCCGCACCGCGAGCGCTGAGCTTCAGCGCCAGAGAGCGTCGGCGACGGCGATCGCGTTACCGGGCGAAGACTTGGGAAGCCGATCCCATAGCCTCGGTGTCAGCGGGACGGCGAAGCCAGTGACCACCAGCAAGAAACCGATGATGCGAAGGGCGCCGGGTGCGGGATCGTTCACAGGGTTGTCCATCGTCGCGATTCCGGCGATCCTGGTCACGCGAGTCCCCCAGACCTCGACTGGCACCTGGGTGCCGACGGTGAGGTTCTGGCTGACGGTGATGCCATCGGGCAGCGTCGCCGGCGAGGACGGTGTGTACCGACCGGCAAAGGCGAAGTAGATATCGGTCGTGTTGCTGTCCGACGTTACCAACGAGGTGATCGTGGCCGGCTCGGTGATCCGGCACTCCCTGCCCGCCTCGGCGTCGGCCAGCGATGCACAGGCTGCAGCGGAGTTGTAGGCGGCGAGAGCGTCATTGCGGGTCGAGAGGTAGATCGCCGCGCAACCTGCGACAACGGTGAGGATGCCAAGCGCCAGCCCGACGATCCTGAGCGACATTCGAGTCCTCGACCAGGAGTCTACGCGCCGTCCGCCAAAAACTCGCTCTTCTCTATCGTTGTGGGCCTATGTGCCGAAGCATCAAGACCCTGCGCCACGCCGACGTCATCGCCACCGACGAGGAGATCCGCGCCGCGGCGCGTCAGTTCGTCAAGAAGGTGAGCGGGTTCCAGAAGCCTTCGCTGCGTCACGAGGCGGCCTTCGAGGAGGCGATCGATGAGATCGCGCACGCGTCCCAGCACCTGCTCGACAGCATCGCGGGCAACCTCGCGGGGGCGCACCACCACAGGGCCGAAGCAGCGGGATAGTCCGGACTATCCGGAGTATCGAGCGCCCTAGAACTGGCACCCCCGGCAGAAGTTCAGGGGCTCTCGATTCGTCCCCAGCTGGCTGATGCGGTGACCGCACCGCGGGCACGTCTGCCCGCCCTTCATGTGCACCGCCATGAACTTCCGGTCCTGCTTCGATTCCTCGTACTTCGGGTTGGCGAGAATCGCCTCGATGGCTCGTGACAGCACCAGGGGAATGGCGCGAAACAGCGCCTCCTCATCCTCCGGCTTGAGCGACGCCCTCCGCCTCAGGGGCAGCAGTCGCGCCTCCCACAGGATCTCGTCCGAGTAGGCGTTGCCGATGCCGGCCAGGAACTCCTGGTTACGCAGCAGGTCCTTCAGCTCGTCCCGGAACCGGCGCAGCCGTTTGCGAAAGACGTCCAACCCCATCGATGCCACGGCGTCGGCTTCCGGGCCCTGGAGATCCCATGCGGGGACTTCTCTGGAAAGGTCGCTCACCCAGTAGATCCGGCCCATGTCCCGGAAGTCGAGATATCGCACCTCGACCTTGCCTTCGACCCGGAGGGTGAACACCTCCGTCGCCGGAACCGGGATGTCGTCACCCCCGATCTGAAAGCGACCTCCGAGCATCGGGTTCACCACCAGCCATCGGGGCTGGCCGCCGCCTCCCAGCTCGGTCGCGAAGACCAGGTGCTTGCCGCGACGGGTGAGGGACGTGATCCGGCGGGCCGGCAGCTCCAGGGCGAAGTTGTCGACCGGGTAGCGGAGCAGATGGCCCTTCTTTGGGTTGACCGTGGCCGCGGTGATCAGCTTTCCCTCGACCGGAGGCCCGATCCGGATTCGCAACGCCTCGAGCTCAGGCAGTTCCGGCATGCGTGCAAGATACGGAGAAGTCGTTTGGCGCCCAGCGAGAGGTGGGAAAAACCAACGGTGATGCGACAGGAAAGATTCACGGAAAAGGCGCTCGAAGCTCTGCAGAGCGCTGCCGAGCTGGCGCGGGAGTCCGGCAACCAGGCGGTCGAGCCCGAGCATGTCATTCTCGCCCTGGTCCGCCAGGACGAAGGCGTCGCGCGGACGCTGCTCGAGCGCGCCGGCGTGTCCGTCCAGGCGCTCGAGCCGGCTCTGATCTCGGCGATCGAGCACCTGCCCAAGGTCAGCGGCGGTCAGACCTACTTCAGCGAGGGCCTGACCAGGCACCTCCAGCAGGCCGAGCGCGAGGCCGAGCGGCTGAAGGACGAATACATCTCCACCGAGCACCTGCTGCTGGCGCTCAGCGACGTGAAGGTCCTGAAGGACGCCGGCGCCACCCACGACAACCTGCTCAATGCGCTTCGCCAGGTGCGCGGCAACCAGCGCGTGACCGACCAGAATCCCGAGTCGAAGTACCAGGCACTGGAGAAGTACGGCCGCGACCTGACCAAGCTGGCCAAGGACGGCAAGCTCGACCCGGTCATCGGCCGCGACGAGGAGATCCGCCGCGTCATCCAGGTCCTGTCGCGGAGGACCAAGAACAACCCTGTCCTCATCGGCGAGCCCGGAGTGGGGAAGACCGCAATCGCCGAGGGCCTCGCGCAGCGCATCGCCCAGGGCGACGTGCCCGAAGGCCTGAAGGGCAAGCGCGTGGTTGCGCTCGACCTCGGCGCACTCGTCGCCGGCACGAAGTTCCGGGGCGAGTTCGAGGACAGGCTCAAGGCAGTCCTCAAGGAGATCGAGAGCTCGGATGGCCAGGTCG
>JAMXLM010000010.1 GCA_024280995.1 Candidatus Dormiibacterota bacterium | reverse complement strand
AAGACCAAATAGGAGGACGTTTTAACGGCTGCTCGCCCAGTCCTCGGGTTCGGTCGCTAGAGGCGTCGGGCGACCGGCGTCCGAGACAGATGGTCACCGTCCCGCGAGGGATACAGAACCCGGCTTACAGTCCGCCCTCGACCCACAGTCCACGAAGGCGCCGACCAACGCCGGCGCCTACCGGTGCATTGCGCGGCAATCATTCACCTGGCGTCTGCGCGTACTGAAGATTCCGACGCGCGTTCGTGACGAACTCCTCATGCTGGTGCGAGCGGGTGACTTCGATGAAGTCCGTGTCCTCCTCGGCGACGCCGGTATGTCCCGCCGGCAGGATCATGAAGTCGCCGGCCGTGAAAGTCTCGGCTCCGGACGCGTACTCCACTCGAAGGCGGCCCTTGAGGAGGTAGCCCCAGTGCGGGGCCTGGCAGCGGTCATCCGGCAGGCCCTTCAGCAGCGGTGAGAAGTCAGTCCCGGCCGGAACCGACACGAGCGCCAGCCGGACGCCGTCGTGATCGATTCCTCTGATAGACGCAGGTCCAGCCTCGAAGATGACAGGCAGCTCGGTCCGAGTAGCTCTCATGGTGATGCTCCTCCTTGTTTCTCGGCCGATTGGCCGTTCACCCTTAGTGGCGTAACCAAAAGGGTTTCGGCGGTAACCAGCGCGATACCCTCACGTCCGTGGCGTCAGTGACGGATCGCGATCTGCGGGAGCTTGCCCGGCAGGCCGCCGATCGCGGTGAATGGCAGGAGGCGTACGACTTCCTGGCGGAGGCGGACGCCGCCGGCTCCCTGCCGAGAGAGGATCTCGGCTGGCTGGCGGAGGTCGCCTACGGCGTAGGGCGGTTCGACGTAACCATCGACGCCTGGGAGCGAGCTCACACCCAGAGCCTCAAGGCGGGCGACAGGGCAGCGGCCGCCCAGGCGGCGGTCCAGGTGGCATTGCACCTTCTCTTTGACACGGCGCTGCTGGCTCCTATCCGAGGCTGGATCGGACGCACGGAGCACTTACTGGAAGGTCAGGAGGAGGGGCCGACGCATGCCTGGCTCGCGGTAGCGCGCACTTACGAGCGGCTGCTATCCGGAGATTTCGAGGCGGACCGAACCTGGTCCAAACGTGCAATTCAGCTGGGGGACCGTCATGCTCCCGCCGCGGCGGCGATGGGACGTGTCGCCGAGGCTCGCAGCCTGATCCTCGAGGGCAAGGTCGAACCCGGTCTCGCGCTGCTGGATGAAGCCGCGCTGGCGGCGGTGTCCGGCGAGCTCGAACCGCTGATCATCGGGATCGTCTACTGCGAGGTGCTGTGCGGCCTTCATGCCGTTGGTCAGTACGACCGGGCCGAGCAGTGGTCACTTGCGATGGAACGCTGGCACCGAGGCGAGCCGGTCGGCAGCATGCACGGACGCTGCCGCGTGCACAAAGCCGAGGTCCTGCGGCTGCGGGGAGCCTGCGCCGACGCCGAGCGGGAGGTAATGCAGGCTTGCGACGAGCTGCGGCCGTACTTGCGGAGGGAAATAGGTTGGCCCCTTGCCGAGCTCGGTCGTATCCGGCTGCGCATGGGGGACCTGGATGGCGCGGAGGAGGCATTTCTAGCCGCTCACGCGGCGGGCTGGGATCCCCAGCCCGGCCTGGCGCTCGTTCGCCTGGAACGCGGTGACCTTGCACTGGCATCGGCGTCGATCCGGCATGCGCTCGAACACCCTTCCAACGTTCCCTCCAAAGAATGGCCACCCCACACCGACCTCGGACGCGCGCCTCTCCTCGAAGCTGAGGTCGAGATAGCGCTTGCGGCCGGCGACGTAGCCCGCGCGCGAAGCGCGTCCGAAGAGCTTGCAGGCATCGCCGCCCGCTTCGCCAGCAAGGCCCTTTCCGCGGCGGCCGCACAAACGAGAGGGCAGGTCGCGTTGGCATCCGGTGACTCGGCGTCGGCTGTCCCCAACTTCAACGAAGCGCTCCGCCAGTGGGGCGAGCTCGGGGCTCCCTACGAGGCAGCACGGGCCAGGCTGGGACTCGGCCTCGCGCACCGAGCACGCGGCGGTGAGCAGCAGGCGCTCCTGGAGTTCCGCGTCGCCGCGGCAGCCTTCGAAGGCATCGGGGCGAGGCTGAGGGCCGCCGAGGCGAAGCGCCTGGCGGAACAGGGCCAATCAGATCAACTGCGCACTCGTCCGACGCCGGCCGTGGCGGCGCTCCGAGGAGAGCTGTCGTGTGAAGGCGATATCTGGTCGATTTCGTTTGGCGATCGCACGGTCCGCCTCCGCGGCATCAAGGGTTTCCAATACCTTGCGGTGCTTCTGTCCGACCCCGGCCGAGAGTTCCATGCCCTCGATCTCGTCGCTCGCTGCGAGAAGCGCTCGGACGGCTTCGTTCTATCAGAGCCGGTTGCCGCCGATCACCTTGATGCCCAGGCCAAAGCGGCTTATCGGCGGCGACTGACCGAGATCGAAGAGGACCTGGTCGAAGCGCGGCGCCTGAACGACATCGAGCGGGCGAGTCAAGCGGAGGCCGAACGGGATTTCCTGCTTCGGGAACTCGCAGCTGCCGTCGGTCTCGGCGGGCGTGCACGGCGCACCGGCACCCCGTCCGAACGAGCGCGCGTGAGCGTCACACGAGCGCTGCGCCAGGCCATTGCAAGAGTCCATCAGTACCATCCAGTCCTTGCCCAGCACCTCGACCATGCGATCCGTACCGGGACGTTTTGCACCTACTGTCCGGATCCGCAATCGCCCGTCAAGTGGACTTCGTGACGCAGTGCCCTACCGGTACCTCCAGGGGGCTCGCGACCTTGACAAAGCTGTTGCCTGAGATCCTCTGGGCGACGGAACCCGGCCCTGCCGGCGAGCCTTAGCCGCGCGATCATTCGCCCTTAACGTCGCGCTTGACAGGCAGTCCTATGCTGTCCGCGTAGCCCGCCACATTCAGGGAGGAAGACCATGGGACGAGTAAGCCACTTCGAGATAACGGCTGACGACCCAAAGCGCGCGGCGGCCTTTTACGAGAAGGCTTTCGGATGGAAGATCAACGACTGGGGCGGACCGTTCACGTACCTGCTCGCCACGACTGGCGAGAAGGACGAGACCGGCATCGACGGCGCGATCATGGAGCGAATCGACCACAAGCAGGCGGTGATCAACACGATCAGCGTCGACAAGTGGGAGTCGGGCGCCGACGCCGTGACGAAGGCCGGCGGTAAGGTCCTGCAGGAGAAGACGGCGGTACCGGGCCAGGGCTACTTCGCCTACTGCGCGGACACAGAGGGAAATTTCTTCGGCATCTTCGAAGCCGACCCGACGGCCGGCCAAGAGGTCGGGGCTGGAGCCCAGTCCGAAAAGGCCTGAGCCAGAGCTGACGCATCGACGGCGCGGCGTAACCCGCCGCGCCATCAGCCGAAGAGGTGTGACGTAGGCTGGGCTTCAGATGAGGGTCGAGGTGGTCCAGGGCGACATCACCCGCCAGCGCGTCGACGCGATCGTGAACGCGGCCAACTCAACGTTGCTTGGGGGTGGGGGAGTCGACGGCGCGATCCACCGTGCCGCGGGCCGTCGCCTCGTCGAGTACTGCGCCGGCCTCGGCGGCTGCGGCACCGGCGACGCGAAAGCCTCGCCGGGTTTCGACCTGCCGTGCAAATGGGTCATCCACACGGTGGGTCCCGTCTGGTACGGCGGCGGACGCGGTGAGGACTCGGCGCTCGAGTCGTGCTACCGGCGCTGCATCGAGGTCGCCGACGAGCTCGGGGCGAAGACGGTCGCGTTTCCTGCGATCTCGACGGGCGCGTTTGGATTTCCGCCGGATCGGGCCGCAGCGATCGCAATCCGCACTTTGCGAGCGCTCGATACGGCAGTCGAGGAAGTGCGCCTGGTCGCGTTCGACCAACGCACGGCGAGGCTCCTCGAGCGCGCCGGCGCGGATCCGCGAGTCGGGTGATAATCGCCTCATGCGCGGCGATTCCCGCATCGCTGAGATCCTCGACCGGATCCGCGACATCCCACCGGGCCAGGTACGCGCATACAGCGATATCGACCCACACGCGCCCCGCCTGGTCGGTCGTGCACTCTCCACGTGTCACGACGACGACGTGCCCTGGTTCCGCGTGGTTCACGCCGACGGCACGATTCCCAAGGGCGGCCGGCAGCGCGAGCTGCTGATGCGCGACGGTGTGCCGATGCGCGGCGACCGCGTCGACCTCGAGCGCGCGAGGGCCTGAGCGATGAAGGCGAAGGTCGCGCACCGAACGGCGACGCCGCAGGCGGGCATCTTCGCCCTCGGGACCGCGTCGCACAGCTACATCGAGCTCGACGGCAAGGCCGGAGTCGACCCGCTCCGCCTCGTCCGCGCCGTCGCCAACCTGCGCGAGCCCCGGACCACGATGGGAGGCGTCAACCTCGTGGCCGGATTTCGGCCCGAGCACTGGCGGACCGTAGCGTCAGGCGACGCCCCTGCGCACCTGACCGGGTTCGAGCACGACCTCGTGGGCGCGGGTGGGTTCAAGATGCCCGCGACACAGCACGACGCCGTTTTGTGGATCTGCGGCAGCGAGTACGACGTCGTCTTCGACGTCGCACGGCAGGCGATAGCTGCCCTCGCGCCGATCGCGGCAGTCGCCGAGGAGACCTCCAGCTGGCCGTACCACCACGACCGCGACCTCACCGGTTTCATCGACGGGACCGAGAACCCTAGCCTCATCGACGCACCGGACATCGCGCTCATCGCGGAGCCAAAGCCTGGCGCGGGCGGGTCGGTGCTGCTGCTGCAGAAGTGGCCGCACGACGCGACGAGGTGGGAGTCGGAACCGATCGCGCGCCAGGAGGCGGTGATCGGTCGCACCAAGCCCGACAGCGTGCAGCTCGACCCGCTACCTGATGACTCGCACGTCGCGAAGAACGACCAGGACGTGTTCGGCAAAATCTTTCGCCGCAACATGCCGTTCGGCACCGTCACGGCGCACGGCACGATGTTCGTCGGCTTTTGCTCCGACCAGGAACCGCTGCAGGCGATGCTCGAGAGCATGGCGGGCGTCAGAGACGGCGTCCGCGACGCCCTGACCTACTACACGGAGCCGATCACCGGCGCCTACTACTTCGTCCCGTCACTGGATGCGATCCGCGGGTTCGTCGACCCCGAGCCTGGCTTCTAGTTAGAAGGGCTTCAGCACCATCAGCCCGACCAGCAGCAAGAGGGCGACCGCGCCGATCCAGGCAAGAAGCCCTGGGCGCGCCCTGCTGAGCTCCTGGCCCACGTCCTGGTCTGTTTTGGCTTCACGGGCTTTGTAGTACGGGCGAGCCAGCCCAGCCATCGCCCCGATCGCGATGACGAGGACGACGATCGCGGCCCAGACCCACCCGCTTCTCCACCACGAGCCGAGGAACGCCATCCACACCCCGGTCACCACGATCACGAGGAGGCCCGGATAGAAGAGCGCGGCCGTACGCTGTGAAAGGAGCAGCAGCTGGCGCGTCTGCGCCGAAACCGCAGAGCGAAGCGCGAAGGACGCGCCGGCGGTCATGCCGTGGCCGAAAAGGAACAGCACGAGGCCGAGCAGATGAAAGAACTTGAGCCACGTGTAGAGCGTCATGTCGCCCGCTACCTTAGCTCGCTTCGACTCCCGGGCTGCTCAGCCGCCCCGAGGGATCCCACCCGTGCCAGCCGGCGGGCTCGATCCAGGCGTTGACGCGGCGCACCTTCCGGTTGCGGTACCTGTGACCCGTGTAGTGGGAAGCCAGGCGGTCGATGCCGGAGAGGTCGGGGTCGTCTTCGATCGCAACCACGGATCCATAGAGGCTCACATGCGTGTACCAGTTGTCGGAGAAGACGGTGAGGCCGACCTTCGGATTCTTCCTCATCCAAGCGAGCCGGCTCCGCGAGTCGAGCATGTTCACCAGGATTCGGCCTTCGTCCCAGATGTACCAGGTTGCGACCGTCATCGGAAATCCATCGGGACGCAATACGGCAATGACGGCCGGGTTCGGCTGCTGGAGGAATTCGACGACCTGAGGCGGAAGATTCAGCACGGTACGATCCAGAGAAATGATCACGGTTTCGTCGCAGCTGCGGAAAGTGCCGGTCGCCGTGCGACCGACGGTGAAGGCGGCGATCAATGCGATCAGGACGGCAGCACCGAATGCGGATGAGGTGCCGTATCAGATGGAGGCTCCGCGATCGGAGCGGATGATGTGGAAGATCGTCCGCTTCACCGTGGACGGCAAGAACGTCGTCGGCGTCGGCACGTTCCCGCGCCATTCGACGATCTTCTTCTATCGCGGCCGCGAGCTGGACGCCGCCGCCGGGCTGCTCCAGGGCAGCGGCAAGGACACCCGTTTCGTCACTGTTCGCTCGCCGGAAGACGTGGCCAGGCCGGCCGTCCGGAAGCTGATAAACCAGGCGTTCAAACTCGCCCGAAGCTAGTCGCCCGGCGTCTATCGTGGAGCGCGTGACGGTGACGCCACGCGCCCCGAAAGCACCGGAACATCCGTACGTGCTCGAAACACAGGGCGACCGCCGGGTCGACCCTTACTACTGGCTGCGGGAGAAGCAGAACCCCGAGGTGATGGCCTACCTGGAGGCGGAGAACGCTTACGCCGACGCGGTGACCGCGGACGCCAGGGAGCTCGAGGAAAAGCTGTTTCGCGAGGTCGTCGGCCGCGTCCAGGAGACCGACACCTCGGCGCCCCTGTTCCACCGTGGCTGGTGGCACTACAGCCGAACGGTCCAGGGTCTCGACTACGAGATCCACTGCCGGCGGCGCGGGTCGATGCAGTCGCCCGAGGAAGTGGTCCTCGACGGGAACGAGCTCGCGAAGGGTCATGGCTACTTCGAGCTCGGGTACGTCGAGTACAGCCCGGACGAGATCCTGCTGGCGTACGCCTCAGACGTCGACGGCTCGGAGCTGCATGAGCTCCGCTTCCGCGATCTCGCAGCCGGGCGCGACCTGGAAGACAGCGTGCCCGGCGTCTACTACGGCGCGGCCTGGGCGGCCGACAGCAGGACGTTCTTCTATGTCAAGCCCGACAAGGCGATGCGTCCGTTCCAGGTGTGGCGGCACCGCCTTGGAACGTCGACCGACGACGACGTGCTCGTCTTCCAGGAGGACGACGAGCGCTTCGAGGTCGGCGTCGAGCTGTCGAAGAGCGAGAGGTACATCCTCATCCACAGCGACAGCCACATCACCTCGGAGTCACGGTTCCTGCGCAGCGACGCGCCGGACGCCGAGCCCGAGCTCGTCGAGCCGCGGCGCGAGGGCGTGGAGTACTCGGTGGATCACCAGGGCGATCGGTTCCTGGTCCTGACCAACGACGGCGCCACCAACTTCAGGCTTATGGCCGCACCGCTCGAGCACCCGGGCCGGGCATCGTGGACCGAGCTCGTGCCCGAACGTCCGGGCGTCCGCCTCAACATCACGGACGTCCACCGCGACCACGTCGTCCTGGGTCAGCGCTCCGACGGGCTGCAGCGCCTGGAGGTGTTGAACACCGAGACCGGCGACCTGCACCTGGTCGAGCAGCCCGACGCGGCGTACACCGCGTTCCCGGGCTCCAACCCCGACTACGACAGCAAGGTGATGCGCTTCTTCTACACCTCGCTCACCGCGCCCTGGCAGGCCGTCGATTACGACATGGGGGCCCGCGTGCGGACCATCGTCAAAGAACAGCCGGTGCGCGGCGGATACGACAGGAACGACTACGTGACCGAGCGTTTATGGGCGACCGCCCGCGACGGGGTGCGAATACCGATCTCGATCGTCTACCGCAAAGGGCGCGTCCATGGAGCGCCGCTGCTCCTGTATGGCTACGGCGCTTACGAGCATTCGAACGACCCCATGTTCGACTCGTCGCGTCTCAGCCTTCTGGACCGCGGCTTCGCGTACGCCATCGCCCACGTCCGTGGCGGCGGCGAGATGGGGAGGGAGTGGTACGACAACGGCAAGCTGCTGAAGAAGCGCAACACCTTCGACGACTTCATCGCATGCGCCGAGCACCTGGTCGCGATCGGGTACACGGCGCCTTCGCGCCTCTGCATCCGCGGTCGCAGCGCGGGTGGGCTGCTCATCGGCGAGGTGCTGAACGAACGACCCGACCTCTTCGGCTGCGCCGTCGCCCAGGTGCCGTTCGTCGACACCCTCACGACGATGCTCGACGACAAGCTGCCGCTCACCGTCAACGAGTACGACGAGTGGGGAAACCCCAAGGAACGCCCGTACTACGAGTACATCAAGGGTTACTCGCCGTACGACAACGTCCATCCCGCGAGATACCCGGCGATGCTGGTGATGGCCGGTCTCAACGACCCGCGCGTCTCCTACTGGGAGCCCGCGAAGTGGGTGGCGAGGCTGCGCACCGTCAACCAGGGCGACTCCGTGATCCTGCTCAAGACGCAGATGGGCTCCGGTCACATGGGACCGTCGGGTCGCTACGAGAGCTGGCGCGAGGAAGCCTTCGTGATGGCGTTCGAGCTGGCGCAGTTCGGTATTGACGCGTGAGCCCGGCGCGGGTTAGTCTAGTTCGGTAACCACACCTATCCGGGTGTGTCCATCACGAATCAAGGAGTGTGCTAATGGGCGGCACCGGTGAAACGGGCTTCACCCGCTTCATGGGTGAAGTGCGCCCATCCGCACACCGTTGAGTCTGTTCCTGTAGCCGAAACCTAGAAGCCACTCAGACTCGAGACAAGGACCGTGCGGTAGTTGGGCACCGCGGCGGTCCTTTTTCTTTTGTCCATTCGGTTCTCAGGAGTCTGTGATGCCAGCAAGAAGCGTTTCCGCGATCCAGGTCTGTGGAGTCCGCAAGTCCTTCCGGCGCCGCGAGCGCGATGCCGGCGCGCCCTTCTGGAAGATCGCGGCCCCGAAGGACAAGGTGGCATTGCATGAGCTCGACCTGGTGGTCGAGCCCGGCGGCATCACAGGCATCCTGGGGCCGAACGGCAGCGGCAAGTCGACGTTGATCCGGATCGTCGGGACGCTGCTGACGCCCGACGCCGGGACCGCGCGCGTCTTCGGTTGGAACGTGGTGACCCAGGCGCTGGAGGTGCGACGGCACGTGAACCGCGTCTCGGTCGAGGCCGCGTTCTTCAAGGAGCTGAGCCCGTGGGAGAACATGGTCTACGCGGCGCGTCTGTACGGGTACACCGGCGTGCGTTCGCGCGTGGTCGAGATCCTCGAAAGCCTTGGCCTTCCAGGTGATGCAATCGACCAGCCGATGAAGCAGCTCTCGCGTGGGCAGCAGCAGAAGGTCGCCATCGCGCGCAGCTTCCTCACCGCGCCGTCCCTGCTGTTGATGGACGAGCCCACGACCGGCCTCGACCCGCGTTCGAAGAAAGAGGTGCAGACCGTGCTCGAGCGGCTGCGCGCCGAGCGTGAGATCACGGTGCTCCTCTGCACCCACGACATGGACGAGGCGGCCGCGCTCTGCGAGCGGGTGCTGATGATGGACGGCGGGCGCGTGCTGGCCGACGGGTCGCCGGGCGAGCTGTGCCGCGAGCACGGAGCGTCCACGCTGGAGGACGTCTTCATGGACCTCACCGGGAAGACGCTCGAGGCCGAGGAGCTGGAGGAGGCGCCGACGTAATGGTGGGGATAAGGCGCAACGAGCTCGGCGCGGTGCTCGGCTTCGCCCAGCGCCAGATGTACGTCTACAGGCGCTACTGGGTGTGGGAGGTCGTGTGGCTCTTCTACAGCATCGTCAGCGTCCTGTCGATCGGCTTCCTCGCGTCCGGCCTTGGCAAGCTCGGCGCCGGCGGGGCTGGATTCGACCTGCACCGGGCGCAGCTGTACCTCCTCGTCGGTGCACTGCTTTGGGGCTACCTGTCGCTCGTCTTCATGGAGGCCGCCTACGCCATCGCGTGGGAGCGATGGGGGGGGACGATCGAGTACACGTTCATGGCTCCGGTGCGCCGGATGACCCACTTGATGGGCATCTGCCTGTTCGCGGTCGTGTACGGGCTCGTCAGGACGTTCATCGTCCTGGTCGTCGCGGTGGCCATCTTCGACATCGACTTCTCACATGCCAACATCGCCGGCACGCTGGTCGTGCTCGCCGCGGCGACGGTGCCGCTGATCGGGCTCGCCATCCTCACGTCGGTGCTGCCCTTGCTCTCGCCGCAGAAGGGAGAGCAGATGTCGTTCGCGGTGCAGGGCTTCATGCTGCTCGTTTCCGGGGTCTATTACCCGCTGACCGTGCTGCCTGCGCCGCTCCAGGTCGCGGGCGCGGCGAGCCCGCTGACCTACGCCCTGGCGGGCATGCGGCGAAGCCTCCTCGAGGGCGCGGGAGTGGGGGAGCAGGTCCCGACGGTCGGGATTCTCGTCGGCATGGGCGCGGTCCTCATCCCGCTCGGGATCCTGGTCTTCAGCTGGGCCGAGAGGCGGGCAAAGAGGCTCGGCCTGCTCAAACGCAGCGGGTAAAGAGAAGTAAGCGACGATCTACCGCCGCCGATCTCAGTCGACATATTGACACCAAACTAATGTTCGCTACTATCACATTTCGGCCCCATATATAGGGGCTTGGAATCGCGTAAGCACTAGATAGCCGGTCGCGGGGGTTCGAGCACCGGATCGGGCCCTCTAGATCTTGTGGTAAAGGTATTGACAGGCTTAAGAGGGCTCGTTACTCTCTGCGGCGAATCGCGGTGACAAGTGGGGAGAAGTGGTGAACCCGTCAGACATGGAACCATACGTCGCACCCTACGTCCAGGTAAGGCACGCCATACACCTCCTCTACGCCACTTCTCCCCGCCACCGCGGTGACCTGGACGCAGACCTGGGCTTCAACCATCGGTTCGACAGTCACGGCAACCGCCTGCCTCTCGAGCTTCACGGCTGTGGCTGCAGCCTGTGCGCCCGCTCCCAGAGGCTGCGAATGCAGTTTTGGGAGGCCGAATGACCTTTGTTTACGGGGGCGCATCGGGTGCGGGTGGACGACAAAGGCCGGCTGGCGATCCCAGCTGCCTTCCGCAAGCAATTGAAGGACGGGAGCTACGTCTCCGTCGGACAGGACCAGGTGCTGGCGATCTATCCGCCGGACCTCTGGGCGGCCCTTGGACAGGAGCTGCAGAGCCCGCTGCCGGGACCGGATCATCGCGCCTTGTCGCGCACGCTCTATCCGCTCTCCGATCCGTTCGAGCCCGACGGCCAGGGACGGATCAGCCTGCTACCGGAACAGAGACGCCTGGCGGGGATCGAGACCTCGTCGACGGTGGTGGTGATCGGAGCCGGCTCGAGGGTGGAAATCTGGCCCGAGGCCCGATGGGACAGCTACAGCGCCGACGCGCAAGGACGGTTCACAGAATTCGCTGACAGGGTGATCTCGGGACATTAGTCCGCACGTTCCAGCACTTTCACAAGAGGTAATAGAGCTGCTCCAGCCCCGAGTAGGGGCCGTCGCGATCGACGGCACCCTCGGGCAGGCGGGTCATGCCCGCCAGGTCCTGGAGAGGATCACACCGGGCGGCCGGCTGCTCGGCATCGACCGCGATCCCGCGGCGATCGAAGCGGCCCGGCGCTCGCTGGCTTCGTTTGGCGACTCAGTAACGGTCGTCCGCGGACGGTTTTCCGAGCTTGGCGAGATCGCCTCGACACACGGTTTCAGCCCGGCGGACGTGGTCCTCTTCGACTTCGGTCTTTCCAGCACCCAGATCGACGACCCCGAGCGCGGATTCAGCTTCCGCGCCGAAGGGCCGCTCGACATGCGAATGGATCAGACCTCGACCCTCACCGCGGCGCGGATCGTCAACGACTACGACGCGGCAGAGATCGAGCGCATCCTGCGCGAGTACGGCGAGGAACGTTGGGCCCGCCGGGTCGCACAGTTCATCGTGGCGCGGCGCCCGCTCCGCACCACCCGCGACCTGACCTCCGCCGTAGAAGCCGCAATCCCGCGCCGCGCCTGGCCCCGCGACATCAACGTCGCGACCCGGACCTTTCAGGGCCTGCGGATAGCGGTCAACGACGAGCTCGGAGAGATCGAGAAGGGGATCCGAGCAGCTCTTCTGACACTTAAGCCCGGTGGTCGTATGGCGACGATCAGCTTCCATTCCCTGGAAGACCGCTTGGTCAAGTCATTCTTCAACGTCGAGTCCAAGGACTGCATCTGCCCACCCCAGCAGCCAGTCTGTACCTGCGGCCATCGGGCATCCCTCCGCATCGTGATCCGTCATCTCGTGCGGCCCTCCGAAGAGGAGGTGGCCGCCAATCCCCGCGCCCGATCGGCCCGCCTCCGGGTCGCGGAAAAGATCCAATGAGCCTCCGAATCCCAAAGTCCTGGTGGCCGGTCTAACCCCTCCGGCCACCAGGCGCCAATCCACCTCCACGCCTCATCCCTGAGCCCTCTTCCCGCGGGGGAGAGGGCGGTTCAAGCAAAGGATCCAGCTAACGCCTTGACATCGACCCGAATACTCGCCCGCAGGCGCCTCGGAACGGCCAGCGCTCCGCACGTCACCGCCCCTCCGCGGCGGCGACGGCGAACGCGTGGGTTCGTCCAGGTTGCGGCCGCCGTCGCCACGGAGCGACTGCGCCTCAACCTGTTCGGCCACGCCTACATGGCGGTCGGGGCGGTGGTCATCGTGCTGCTCTTCTACCTTGCGATCGCGGCACAGATCACGCAGTCGTCGTACGACCTGAGCAGGCTTCAGGACCAGCAGCGGCAGCTCATCGCGGAGCAGGACCAGCTGCGCTACCAGGAGGTCACGCTCCACGCCCCAGCTCAGGTCCAGCAGCAGGCGGCCCAGAGTGGGATGCAGCGAATCGTGCCCTCTAGCTACGCGCAGGGCACGGAGGTCGCGATCGACCTGACGAGCCCGATCGGCGACCCGCCAACCGACACCACGCCGTTGTGGCTCCGCGCGGTTGCGATGGTGGTGAACACGGTCGGCGGCACGAAAGACGTTCAAGCAGCGAGCAAGCACTAGTTGAGCACCAGGGCCCTCTCCGCGAGGCGCCCCGGCACCGTCGATCGCGTCGGCTCGGCGAGGCTGCGGGTGGTGTCCATGCTCGTGATCGCGGTCGTTCTGGCCGGCATGGTGTGGTCGCGCCTGGCTTACTGGCAGGTTGCGGAGCACGGACGCCTGACGATGCAGGCGCAGGAGCAGTACCGCGAGTACGTCGAGCTGCCCGCGCTGCGCGGCGCGATCTTCGATCGCAACCTGACCCAGCTCGTCGTCAACACCACGGTGTATTCGGCGTTCGTCTCGCCCGACCAGATCGCGGCGGCAGACCGTGACCGAGTGGCCACCGGGCTCTCGACCGTGCTCGGCGTCGACAAGACCAAGTTGATGGGCGTCCTCGAGTCGAGCGCGAAGTTCGCCTACGTGCAACACCGGTTCCCCAAGGCGCAGGCCGACCAGCTGCGCGCGTTGAAGCTGCCCGGGGTCGGTCTCGAGGAGGAGACGCAGCGCGCGTATCTGCCCGGCTTCACGGCCGGGACCACGCTGGCGGCGAACCTGCTCGGCTTCGTCGACTGGAACCGTGATGGGAAGTACGGGCTCGAGCAGCAGTACCAGAAGGCGCTCGCCGGAACGGCCGGCTACATCTCGAGCTACCGCGACCTGTCGGACCGCGAGATCGTCCTGGGATCGCACACGCACCAGGACCCGGTCAACGGCTCCGACCTGGTGCTATCGATCGACGCCAACGTCCAGTACGCCGCCGAGGAGGCGCTCGCCGAGGGCGTCAAACGCGACAAGGCTGAGAGCGGCAGCGTCCTGATCATGGACCCGAGCACCGGCGGCATCGTCGCCTGGGCCGACTACCCGAGCTACAGCGCCAACAACTTCACCCAGACCGATCCCGCGCTCTTCAAGGACAACGTCCTCAGCTACCTGTACGAGCCGGGCTCGGTGATGAAGGTCGTGACGCTGTCAGGCGCGATCAACGCAGGCGCGATCACACCGTCGACGGTGATCAACGATCCCGGCTACGTCAAGGTCGGTGGCTACAACATCTACGACTGGGACTACCGCAACAAGGGCAACATCGACTACACCTACGTGCTCGAGCACTCGCTCAACGTGGGCGCCATGAAGGCGATGCTGGCCGAAGGGCATGACGCGTACTACAAGAACCTGCAGGCGTTCGGCCTGACCCAGCCAAGCGGCGTCGACGTCGCCGGGGAGAGCTACGTGCCGCTCCCGTCGGCGTCGCAGATGCAGGACTCGCAGTACGCGACCACGTCCTTCGGTCAGGGCATCGACGTGAACATGGTCCAGATGCTTTCGGCCGTCAATGTGGTGGCCAACGGCGGCAAGTACGCGCCGCCGCACCTCGTCGAGCGTATCGGCAACCAGGTGAACCCTCTGCTCCTGCAGCCGCAGCGCCAGGTCGTCAGCCCGGCGACCGCGGCGAAGATGACGACGATGATGGAGCAGGTCGTGCAGAACGGGTCGGGCTGGACCTCGAGGATTCGCGGCTTCGAGCTCGATCAGGCAGGCAAGACGGGCACCTCTCAGATCCCCGTTAATGGCAAGTACACGCAGTCGGTCTGGGCGTCGTTCGTCGGCTTTCTGCCGGCGCAGCACCCGAAGTTCACGATGATCGTCGTGATCCGCAAGCCGAACTATCCGGGGAGCGAGCACGACTGGACGATGAACGACGGCTACCTGACCGCCGAGCCCATCTGGAGGCAGATCGCGCTCGCGATGGTCTCCGACTGGCGCATAACACCGGACCGCTGATACCAGTTCTACTTAAAGTGTCGCGTCCCCGAGGGTCCACAGATCTTCGCGGCCTAGGCGGCCGGGCGCCTTCGGCGCTGGAGCCAGTGTCAAGGGGCCCGGCGCTTGTCGTCACGCAGCTATGGCTGCGCTCCTCCTCGCGCCACCCTTTCCTTGGCTCCGGCCGCCGATGCCGCGAATCTCGCGTGGCCCCCGGAGCCGCGACACTTTCTGAATGAGACTCAGTCTCCTCGAGATCCTCGAGGCGACCGGAGGCGGCGAGGTGGGGGGCACCCAGGTCGGCGAGACCTTCTCGACGTTCCACACCGACTCGCGCGAGGTGAAGCAGGGCGGCCTGTTCTTCGCGCTTCGCGGCGCGGAGATGGACGGCCACAACTTCATCGAGGACGCGATCTCGCGCGGCGCTGCCGCGGTCGTGGTCGAGCGCAGGACCGACGTCGCGGCGGGGATCGTCGAGGTCGTGGTGCCTGACACCTGGAACGCCCTGTTCGCGCTGGCCGCCCACGCCCTGCGCCGCGTCCAGCCGCTGGTCGTGGGCGTGACCGGCAGCAACGGCAAGACATCGACCAAGGAGATGGTCGCGGCGATCCTTTCGCAGCACTTCAACGTGCTCAAGACCGAGGGCAACCTCAACACCGAGACCGGCGTCCCGCTCACGCTGCTCAGCCTCGAGCCGCATCACTCGGCGCTCGTGCTCGAAATGGGCCTCCAGCGCGCGGGGGACATCGCACGCCTCGCGTCGCTCGCCCGGCCCGTGATCGGGATCGTGACGAACGTCGGCGTGGTTCACATGGAGTTCTTCGCGTCGCGTGACGACCTTGCCAGGGCCAAGGGCGAGCTGGTGGCCGCGCTCCCGGAGGAAGGGCTGGCCGTGCTCAACGCCGACAACGATTTCTATCCGCTGCTGGTCCAGATGACCGCCGCGCACATCGCGAGCTTCGGTGAGCACGAGGGCGACTATCGCGTCGCCGGCTACGAGCCACTCACCGGCGGAGGTTCGCGCTTCACGGTTCGGGACGTCGAGGTTCATCTCGCGATGGATGGCCGGCACCAGGCGCTGAACGCTGCGGCGGCGCTTGCGGCCGGCGACTTCGCGGGCGTTCCGCTCGAGGTCGGCGCGCCTGCCCTGGCCGCCGTCAACGTCGAGCACCGGCTTCAAGAGGTTGCCGCGCCAGAGGGCTACGTCCTGATCGACGACGCCTACAACGCCAGCCCAGAATCGATGCTGGCCGCGTTCGAGGCGGTCGCGGGGCGCGAGCGCGAGGGCCGGCTGCTGGCGGTGCTCGGAGAGATGCGCGAGCTGGGCCCGATGGCCGAGCAGTCGCACCGCATCGTCGGCCAGCGAGCGCGGGAGGTGTTCGACGCGGTGTGCGTGGTCGACGGCACGTACGCCAGGCCGTTGGCAGATGCAGCGGGCGCACAGGTCGTTCCCGACCGCGCCGCCGCTGCGGAGTGGGTGCGCGCGAACGCCAAACCTGGGGACCGCGTGCTGGTCAAGGCATCGCACGGCGTCCGTCTGGACGAGCTCGTGAAGGAATTGTCGGCCGCGTGATATTCGACCTCGGAACGTTTGTCAGCGCCGCGGTGGTGGCGGCGGTCGTCTATCCGTCCTTCATCCGCTGGCTCCGCGAGATGAAGGCCGGGCAGGTGATTCAGCAGGAGCTGCCGGACTCCCACCAGAAGAAGGCGGGCACGCCGACCGGCGGCGGGATCCTGTTCGTCGCGCTCGCCATCATCGGCGGCCTCGGTGCCACTGCGGCCGGGCACCCTGGCGCATGGCCGGCGGTGATCGCGCTCGTCGCGGGCGGCGCCATCGGTCTGTTCGACGACGTCAGCAAGCTGCGCCGCGGGTCCATCGGGATCCCGGCGCGTATAAAGCTTCCGATCCAGGTCGTCATCGCCATTCCGGTCGCATGGATCGCCCTCAGCGGTCAGACGCCTTGGTTGTTGCCCATCGGTGTGATCGCGGTGGTCGGCGCAGCGAACGCGGTGAACATCACGGACGGCATGGACGGCCTCGCGGCGGGGCTGTCGATCATCGCCGTCGGCACCACTGTGCTGTTCCTGCCCAACGCGCCCGCCGGCGAGAAGGCTGTCGGTATGACGCTGTGCGGCGCGCTGGCGGCATTTCTGATCTTCAACCGATACCCGGCGCGCGTGTTCATGGGCGACACCGGCGCCCTCGCGATCGGCTTCGCGCTCGCGGCGATGGCGATTCAACAGCGGATGATCCTGCTGCTCCCGATCGTAGGTCTCGTGTTCGTACTTGAGACTCTGTCTGTCATCATTCAGGTGGCCTACTTCAAGGCCACAGGCGGCAAGCGCGTCTTTCCTATGACCCCGATCCACTACACGTTCCACCACGAGGGTTGGTCCGAGAACCGAATCGCGCTGTCCTTCTGGGCCGCGGGAATCGTGTCCGCGCTTGTCGCGATCGCCCTCGTGAAGCTTTTCGCTTGACCGCGCTGGTCGTCGGCGCGGCCCGGAGTGGAGTCGCGCTGGCGCAGCACCTCTCGTCACATGGCGACAGGGTCCTGGTCGTCGATCGCAAACCGGCCGAAGAGCTGCCGCGAATGCCATCTGGCGTGGACCTCCACGCGGGCGGCTACGACGCGAGCGTGCTCGATGGCGTCGATGTCGTCTACACGAGCCCGGGCGTGCCGTGGGACTCGGACTTTCTCAACGACGCACGCGCTCGCGGGATCCAGGTTTCCAGCGAGATCGACCTGTTTCTGCGTCTGTGCAAAGGCACGGTCGTCGGCATCACCGGCACCAACGGAAAGACGACCACCACCGCGCTCACGGGCGAGGTGCTCGCCGCGGGACACCGCCCCGTGATCGTGGGCGGCAACATCGGCGACACCGTTCTCGACCGGGTCGACGACATCACGCCGGAGCACTGGGTTGTGCTCGAGCTGTCGAGCTTCCAGCTCGAGTCCGTCGAGAGCCCGCGGCTTCATATCGGCGCGATCCTCAACATCACACCCGACCACCTCGACCGGCACAAGACCCTCGAGCGCTACGTCGATCTCAAAGCCCGGGCGATAGAGCGCGCGGACTACGCCGTGCTCAACGGCGGCGACCCGATGGTGAAGCCGCTCGCGTCGCGCGCGACCGGAAAGGTCGTGTGGTTCGACAGGCACAGGCCCCAGCCTCCGATGCCCCTGCCCGGCAGCCACAACATGGAGAACGCCCTCGCCGCGGCCGCGATCGGGCGCATCGCGGGGTTGAACGACCGCGTCATCAACGAAGCGATCCGCAACTTCAAAGGCGTCGAGCACCGTCTCGAGCTGGTCGGCGAGTGGGCGGGTGTGCGCTGGTACAACGACTCCAAGGCGACCAACCCCGACGCCGGGCGGGTCGCGCTGCGCGCGTTTCCGGGCGCGCCGGTGATCCTAATCGCCGGCGGCTACGGAAGCGGATTCGAGCTCCACGACTGGATCGCCGACGCGCTGGCAAGCACCGAGGCGGTGATCTTGATCGGCGCGTCCGCGGACGAGCTGGCGCATGAGCTGAGCGCCCATCCCAGGGTCCTCCGCGCAAAGAGCCTCGAGGAGGCGGTGTCGCTCGCCGCCGGGCTCGCCCGTCCCGGAAGCGTCGTGCTGCTGAGTCCCGCCTACAAGAGCTTCGACATGTTCAAGGACTTCGAGGATCGCGGCAACCAGTTCAAGCGGCTTGTCCGCGAACGGTTTGCTGCATGAGCTCGATGGCCGCCGAACGCAAACAGCCCGACAGGCTGCTGCTTTTCACCACGGTCGCGCTCTGCGCCGCCGGACTGGTAATGGTCACGAGCGCGAGCGTCGCTTTCGCTTACACGCAGCACCAGTCCGCTTTCTACTACGCGGAGCGCCAGGCGGTCTGGATGGTCATCGGCTTTGCCGCGCTTTTCTTCCTCGGACGGATCGACTACCGACGGATTCGTCCCCTGGCGCCCGCCGGCGCGGTGGCGGCGGCGCTGCTGATGCTGCTGGTGCTGGTTCCGCATTTCGGTGTGACGGTCAACGGCGCTCGCCGCTGGTTCGACGCCGGGCCGCTTGGCACTTTCCAGCCGTCGGAGCTCGGCAAGCTCGCATTCGCGGTGTTCGTCGCTCACTGGGTGGATCGCAACTCCAACCGCATGGGCGACTTCCAGCACGTCTTCGTGCCCTTCGCAGCGATGCTCGCCGGCGTCCTCGTCCTTCTAATGCTGGAGCGCGACCTGGGCACCGCCGTCGTCACGGTCGGCATCTTCCTCAGCGCGTACTGGGCCGGAGGCGGCCGCCTGCGCCACGTGATCCTGCTGATCGGCGCGCTCGGGCTCGCGTTCGTGGCCGTCACCCTTCTCGAGCCGTACCGAATGGGCAGGCTCACATCGTTCAAGAACCCGTGGGCAGATCCTCTGGGCGCCGGCTTCCAGGCGACGCAGTCTCTCTACGGCCTCGCGTCGGGCGGCTTGTTCGGCGTCGGCATCGGGCACTCGATCGAGAAGTACGGCTGGCTGCCCGAGGCTCACACCGACTTCATCTTCGCCATCATCGGCGAGGAGACGGGCCTCGTCGGGACGACGCTGGTCATGCTCGGATTCCTCGTCTTCGGCATCCGCGGCTATCGGGCGACGCTGCGCGCTCCCGACCGGTTCGGCATGGCGCTGGCGGCGTCGATCACTACCTGGGTCACATTCGAAGCGCTGCTCAACATGGCCACGGTGACCAACACGCTGCCGATCACCGGTGTCCCGCTTCCCTTCTTCAGCTACGGCGGGACCGCCCTGGCGACCACGCTGGCCGCGGTCGGCATCCTGCTGAGCGTCGCCCGGCATGGCTCGGGTTCGGCACTGAGGAACAATCGCAGGAGCGATGAGACTTTTGATCGCTGGCGGCGGGACCGGCGGGCATCTGTATCCCGCGCTCGCGGTAGCCCGGGCGTTTCGCGGTGAGGAGCCGAACGGCGCGGTCCTGCTGGTCGGGCGCGAAGGCGGCCCGGAGGAGCGACTCGTCCCCGAGGCCGGCTTCGACCTGGAGACGGTGCGCATTCGAGGCCTCGACCGCGACGC
>JAMXLM010000009.1 GCA_024280995.1 Candidatus Dormiibacterota bacterium | reverse complement strand
TGCACGCGTGCGGGCACGACGCGCACATGGCGATCATGATCGGCGCCGCCCGGACGCTCATCGAAAGCGTCCGAGACGTCGCCGGCAAATACCTCTTCGTCTTTCAACCGGCCGAGGAGATCGTCGAAGGCGCCAAGGCGATGATCGCCCGCGGTCTGCTCGACGAGCATAGGCCCGACTACGTCATCGGTCTCCACGTCGTCAGCTTCATGGAGTCGGGAACGGTGATCACTCGGCCGGGGCTGATGTGGTCCGGGTCGGACGCCTTCGACATCCGGTTCAGCGGGCCTGGCGGCCATGGCGGCTTGATGGGCCGGCGGGGCAACGTGCTCGCCGCGCAGGCGTTCTTCGTCGAGCGGCTGCACACCGTGGTCGAGGGGCTCGAGCAGGACGGCGTGCAGTGCCACTCGACCATCGGCAACATCGCAAGCGACGGCGCCTGGAACGTCGTGCCGCGCGGCGTGCTGGTTCAGGGCAGCCTGCGCACCTTCAACGACTCGCTGCGGGAACAGGCTCTCGATCGCCTGCGCGACCTCCTTAGCGAGACGCAGAGCGAGTTCGAGGTGAAGGCGGACGTCGAGCTTGTGCACGGGACGGTGCCGTTGATGAACGAGCCAAACGTCACGCGAACCGTGCTCGAGGTGGGCCACGAGCTCATCGGCGACAAGGCCAGCCACCTCGGCCGGCCGCTGACGGTAAGCGACGACTTCGCCGAGTTTCTGACTCGCATCCCGGGGTGCTACTTCATGCTCGGCGCGCGCCCGGATGGCGATACTCCGCCAGCGCATCACTCGCCCGGGTTCCGCATCGACGAAACCGCATTTCCTGTCGGAGTCAAGGTCCTCGCCGGAGCGGCGTCCCGACTCGCCGCAACGTAGCGATTGATCTTCATCGCCGCGATCGTCCTCGGCCTCGTCTTCGGCGTGCTCACCGGTGGACGAATCGAGAACCTGGCGAGGCTGCGGTTTCGCTGGCCGGTGCTCGTGCTCGTGGCGCTGATCGTCCGCGCCGCCATCCTGATCACGCCGCTGAATGCCGTCGACGGCGCGCAGTTCGTCTACCTTCTGGGTCTGGTCGTGATCGTCGCGTGGACGATCTGGCACTGGCGGCGACTTCGTGGCGTTTGGGTCGTGAGCGTGGGCGGAGCTCTCAACGTGATCGTGATCGCCGCCAACGGCGCCCGTATGCCGGTGGCGCACGAGTCGGCCGGCTCCCTCAACTCACGCGGGACGTACGGTCAGTACACGCTGATGGGTCCCAACACCAACCTGACCTTCTTGGGCGATTGGATACGGCTGTCCCCGGTGCCGGGGGCCTACAGCATCGGTGACGTGATAATCGCCCTCGGCCTCGCTATCGTGGTGTTTCTCGCAGTTCGAAATCCACGCCCGCACAGGGATAAGGAGCTCACCCCGCCGTGATCATCTTCTGGATTTTCACGCTCTTCGTCGGCGCTTCGGCGTTCGCCTTTGGGTTCATAGCTCTCCAGCTCGGCATCGGACTCTCGCTGCTTTACGCGGTCGTGGCGATGCTGCTCGCGCGCGGGATCTTGAGCATCATCCGCCGCAGGCTCATCGTCGCCGAGCGCATGGCGCCGGAGACGGATGTCCTGCAGCGCACGGTCGAGACGAACCGGTCTGTGTTCTGGAGGCGCGCGATCTTCGTCGCGCTCGTCCCGATCGGGTATTTCGCCATCGCCGACCTGTTCTTCGGCCTGGCGCCGGAGGATGCGCTCGCGGCCCTACCCGACTTCCTGGGCCTGGCGCTCACCCAGCTCATCTATCTGCTGTTCCTGCTTGGCGCCAACTTCATGCTCTTCTTCGGCCCCTTCTACCTGTACACGCGCATCGGCAAGACGATGATCAACCCCGACGACGCGAACTTCGGGGTCAACATGGATGACGTGCGCGGCCAGAAAGCCGCCGTCGGCGAGATGGACCGCATCCTTCGGCTGATCGAGCACGGTCGTCTGTTCACCAAGGCCGGCGGCAAGCGCGAGCGCGGCGTGCTCATGGTCGGACCTCCAGGCACCGGCAAAACGATGCTCGCCAAAGCGATCGCGTCGTCGATGCACGTGCCGATCTTCATCGCCAACGGCGGCTCGTTTGCGGGCATGTTCCTGGGCATCGACGCGCTGAGCGTTTACCTGATGGTCCGAGCGGCGCGCAAGCGCGCGAAGGTCTGGGGCGGCTGCGTCGTGTTCATCGATGAGATCGACGCGCTCGGCCAGCGTAGGTCCGGCATGCAGGGCGGCGGCGGAATGATGGGTGGGATGGGCATGTTCGGTGGCGGCATGCTCGGCCTGAACATGCTGCTGGTCCTCATGGACGGCATCGACAACCCAGGATTCATCGCGCGCCAGCTGCGCGGCCTGGTCAACCTGACCCTTGACGGACTGTTCCTGCCGCGCAAGATCGGCGCCAACGGATCGACGGTCAACCTCCGGATCCCGCCGCTCAAGGCACCGAACTACAACATCCTCTTCATCGGCGCGACCAACAGGCCGCAGGTGCTCGACGAAGCTCTGACGCGTCCTGGTCGTTTCGGTCGCCAGATCACGTTCCTGATGCCGAACCGCGAAGCCCGCAAGGACATCGCCGCCCTCTACTTCGACAGGAAGCAGCATGACCCGGAGCTCGACACACCTGCGCGACGGGACGAGTTCGCCCGTATCACGGATCAAAAGTCACCCGCTGACATCGAACAGGTGCTGTCGCTCGCGCTTCTGTACGCATTCGAGGACAACCGCAGCGCGTTCGAATGGCGAGACTTGCGCGAAGCGCTCGGCAACGTCGAAGCCGGGCTGCCGATCCCGATCGAGTACAGCGAAAAAGACAAGATTCAAATTGGTCGGCACGAACTCGGCCACACGGTGGCATCGCACATGTTTCAGAAAGACCATGGACACGTGCGACTGTCGGTCCGCCGACGGGCCGCCCCAGGGCTCGGCGAGATTGGCGGCTATCACCTTTCTATCCCGACCGAGGAGCAGTTCGTTGAATTCCGATCGCAGCTTGCCGCAGACGTGCGGGTATCGCTCGGAGCTCTCGCTTGCGAGCGAGTCTTTTATGGCGAGAACACGACAGGCGTGTTCGAAGACCTGCGTCAGGCGACCCAGACCGCGTGCCGAATGGCCGGCGTCGTCGGCATGGGAGCCGATCAGCTAGACCCGAAGATGTCTTTGAAGGCGGCCAATATCGGTGAGCAGCTCATCTCGGTTCGCGAGATAAGCCAGGGAATGCACGAGCAATCGACCTGGGAAGGCGCCGTTCTCAACAATCCGAAGGGACGCCGCACGGTTTCCCAGATCCTTGGCGCGGCTTACATCGACGACTGGCGGCTGATGTACGTCAACAAGGAAGCTATCGATCAGGCCAACGAAGCTCTGATGGCCGCGGGTGGTGAGCTCGTGGGCGATGAGATTTCGGGCTTGCTTGACTCGGTCGGGCTGCGGGAGCCGACGGAGTCTGATCCCTATCCAGAGGACATGCCGGCCGTTCCATACGATCGGGTAGAGCTCAAGGCGATCGAGGGAACCGCCTGATCCGACTCGGGGCCGCGTTTCTCATCGCGCTAATCGCCGTTGCGATGCCTTTGACCGCGCTTGCGCGCGACCCCGGCGCCGGACCGAACGCGCACCACGAAGCCGCGCGGATCATCGGCGCGGAGCTCGTGATGCGCGACGCCCTCGCGCAGCTCGACACGCTCCAGAGCCGGCATCCAGCAAGCCTCGCCGACGCATTGCGCAACGAGCTCGCCATCGCGGGCGCGCTTTACGCGTACCGCCAGGCGGCCAGGCAGGAGGAGCTGCGCATCTACGAGCTCGCGGGATACGAGAGCGTCGAGGCCGCCGTCATGCCATTGCTGCCGGCTGGAGTGCAGGGCCCGATAAGCGACACGATCGCGGCGCTGCATTCGCTCTACATCCTGGCCGGCATCGACCAGTACTACCTGGTCAACGTCCACTTCACCCACGCGTACAGCGATGCCGCGCCACTGAGTGCCCTGCGGTCCTTCTACGTCGAGGCGCAGAGTAAGTACGGAGTCGACGCCAGCTACCTCGCGGCGATCAACTTCATCGAGAGCAACTTCGGTCGCGTCAACGGGCCTTCCTCCGCCGGCGCCGAAGGACCGATGCAGTTCCTGCCTTCGACCTGGACCGAATACGGGCAGGGCGGGAACATCATGGACCCGCATTCCTCTATCCTCGCGGCTGCTCGCTACCTGGTCCGCAATGGCGCGCCGTACGACATGCGCAACGCCATCTGGCATTACAACAACAGCTTCGATTACGTCGACTCGGTCGAGTCGTTCGCGCGCGCCTACCGGGCCGACCCGATGTGGCTCGACCGCATGTACTACTGGAATACTTTCGGCTAGTTACGCAGAGGGGACCGTCCCGGTCCCCCCTGCGCCGCGCCGCTCAACGGCGCTCGACGATCGTCCCCAACGTGGGGACTTCCGCGCCGGGTTCGCGGCGCTAACCCCCTCCGGAGAGGAAGATCTTCAGAGCAATGAGTTGGCGCGGCGATTGGGAGACGGCTCACACTTGCGGGTCGCGGCCGGAGCAAGTCCGGCCGCCGGCTCAAGGGGGTTAGGCGATGGGCAAGCTCATCTACTCGATGATCACGTCGCTCGACGGGTACGTCGCCGACGAGAGAGGCAACTTCGATTGGGCTGAGCCCGACGACGAGGTGCACCGCTTCGCCAATGACCTCGAGCGCACTGTCGGGACCCACCTCTACGGCCGGCGGATGTACGAAACGATGGTGTTCTGGGAGACGCAGGGCGACGACACGGACGTCGGTCGCGACTACGCCCGGATATGGCGAGCGGCTGACAAGGTCGTGTACTCGCGGACTCTCAACCGGGCCAGCTCGAAGTCGACGCGGGTGGTGCGCGATTTCGACGTCGACGCCGTTCGGCGGATGAAGGCCGAATCGGATAAAGCCCTGGCGATCGCCGGTCCGGAGCTGGCCGGCCAGGCGCTGCGGGCGGGGCTGATCGACGAGATCGCGCTGTTCGTGGTGCCCTTCATCGTCGGAGGCGGCCACCCCGCGCTCCCTCACAACGTCCACGTCAAGTCCCACCTTGTCTACGAGCGGCGATTCGGCAACGGCACCGTCTTCCTGCGCTACGAGACCGTTCACTCTTAGAGTAATCACTCGTGGAGTACCGGATCGAGCAGCTGGCCCGCACGGCCGGCGTCGCCGTGGACACGATCCGGTTCTATCAGGGCAAGGGCCTCCTCGACGCGCCGCGGCGTGAAGGCCGCGTCACCTACTACGGGGAAGGCCACGTCGAGCGGCTGCGCCGGATCAAGAAGCTGCAGCAGCAAGGCTTCACCCTGACGGTGATCCAGCGCTTCCTGACCGGCGAGCTGGAGCCGTCCGACGAGGCCCTCGTGGCCGCCGTCACCCAACCCACAGCGCCTCAGATCTTGACCCTCGGCGAGCTGGCCGAGCGCAGCGGCGTGGCCGAGCCGCTGCTGATGAGCCTGCAGCAGGCTGGACTCCTCGTGCCGGTCGAAGGCGGCGACGAGCCTCTCTATCCAGCGGACGACCTGGAAGCCATCGCGGCCGGTATGAAGCTCATCGCGGCGGGCGTGCCTATCGGGGCGCTGATGGACCTCGGCAAGGACTACGCGTCCGCGGTCGACAGGACCGCGCGGCAGGCGGTCGACCTCTTCGACCGTCACGTTCGCGAGCGAATCCAGGCCGAGGGCGGCGAGACCGAGGCGGCCGAGCGGCGCCTGCTTCACACCTTCAACGAGCTGCTCGAGGCCAGCGGCACGCTGGTGCGCCACCACTTCGAGCGGACCCTGCTCCGCGCGGCCCGGGAGCACATCGAGAAGCGGGAGTGATCACTGCTGCCGGCGTCCGGACGTGGGAGCTCGACCGTACGCCCGACCTCGTGGACCTGGTCAGCGCGGCGCGCGATGCCGGCCACGAAGTCATGTTGTTCGAACGACCGATGCCGGACGCGGTCAGCGTCGCAGCCATCGGCAAGACGCTCGAGGTCGTGGCCGCGCCGGGCGGCGTCGCTCTCGAGAACGCCGGTGGGATGCAGGTCGACTTCGAACCGGGGGAGGACCGGATCCTCGCCGCCTCGCGGCTCTGGCGCCGGGTGGCATCGACCGACACGGTCGCGGTGGGCGGATTCGCTTACCGGCCGGACCGCGAGCCGGCCGGACCGTGGTCGGGATTCCCGGCGTTGCTGTTTCGCGTGCCGGAGCTCGCGATCATGCGCCGGCGCGGACGCACGTTCGCCTTCGCCGCGACCGACGCGGCCGAGGCGCTGATGGAGCTGCCGGACGCGCCAGTCCGCGCCACACCCGCCCGTCACCTCGCCGTCACGCCCATCCGCAATCCGCTGGCGTGGACCGCGGCGATCCAGACGGCGTCGGCGCGGCTCCGCGCCGGTGAGGCTGAAAAAGTGGTGCTCGCGCGAGAGGTGCTCGCTAGAGGCGACGGCGTCGTCTCGGCGGGCATGGTGGTTCGCGGCCTTCGCGCGGCCTATCCCTCCTGCTTCAGCTACCTCGTCGCCGGCGCCGACGGCACGGCGTTCGCCGGAGCCTCACCCGAGCTGTTGATCCGCAGGTCAGGCGCTCGGGCTTTCTCCCAGCCCATGGCCGGGTCGGTGGCCCGCGGCGCGACCGACGCCGACGACGAGCGATTGGCGGCCGCGCTGACACGGAGCACGAAAGACATGGACGAGCACCGCGTGGCGGCCAGGTTCGTCATCGATGCGCTGCAACCGTTCGCGACCGCGATGCAGACACGCGAGGCTGAGGTCGTCCGGTTCACCAACATCCAGCACCTCGCCACCAGCGTCGAGGCCGCGCTGCGCGAGCCCGCACCAGACGTGCTCACGCTCGCTGCCGCCCTCCACCCCACGCCCGCGGTCGGCGGATGGCCGCGCGAAGCGGCCAACAGGCTCATCGACGAGCTGGAGGGCATGGAGCGCGGCTGGTACGCGGGCGCGGTTGGATGGATCGATGGAGGTGGCGACGGGGAGCTGGCGGTGGCGCTGAGGTGTGGCCTGCTGTGGGAGGATGGCGCGAGGCTCTACGCAGGCGGCGGCATCATGCCCGACTCCGACCCGGCTCGCGAGCTCGAGGAGACCGAGGTGAAGTTCAAAGCTCTGCTCACGGCGCTCGTCTGAGTTGGAAGCAACCCTCAACCGCGCCCGCATCCATTACGTGCGCGAAGGCGAAGGGCTGCCGCTGGTCTTCCTCCATGCAGGCGTGGCCGACCACCGCATGTGGGAGCCGCAGCTGCGTTTCTTCTCGCAACGGTTCGACGTCGTCGCGGCGGACATGCGCGGGTTCGGGCAATCCGAGCTGCCGGCGGGCCACTGGTTTCCGCCGGACGACGTGCTCGGGCTGATCGAGCACCTTCACCTCAAGCCCGTGCACCTGGTCGGCTGCTCGATGGGCGGTGGCATCGCCATCGACTTCGCGCTGGAGCACGCCGAGCGCATCTCCAAGCTGGTCCTGGTCGGCCCGGGCGTTGGCGGCAGGAACTTCGGCGCGAAGTATCCCGAGCTGTTCGCCGAGTCCGAGGCGGCGGAGAAGTCCGGCGATCACCGCGCGATCGTCGAGGCGGACGCGCACCTCTGGCTGGACGGCCCGCGCAGGCAGCCGGGCTACGTCAAGGACCCGATCCGCAAGCTCTTCTTCGAGATGGACGGCAACTTCGATTCGGACTGGGACAGCGCGCCGATCGACGACATCGACCCGCCTGCCGCAGAGCGCTTGCAGGAGATCAGCGCGCCGACGCTGATCGTCGTCGGCGACGAAGACGCCCCGCCGATCTTCGACGCGGTCGATCTGCTCATGGAGAACCTGCAACACGCGCGCAAGGCGGTGATCCGCGACGCCGCGCACCTGCCCAATCTCGAGCATCCGGACGAGTTCAACCGGATCGTTGTGGAGTTTCTACTTGAGGGCTGAGGCTGCCGCCTCCCAGCACAACCGATGGCCGCTGACGCTGTCCTCCCGCTTGAACCGGACCACGACCATGGTCGGCGTCGGAGCGGCGATGGCGTCGGCGATCGCGGGCTCGAGGCCTGAACGGTCGCTGACCGGGCTGTAGACGAGCCCGTAGAGTCGGGCCACCTGAGACAGGTCGAGGCCGAGGGGGGTGGCGAAGATCTCCTCGAACACGTCGGGATGCTCGGACTGCGGCAGGAAGTTGAAGACCCCGCCGCCGTTGTTGTCGCAGACAACCAGCGTCGCCTTGATCCCGTGGCGCTGCAGCGCCCACAGGCCGTTCATGTCGTGATAGAGCGAAAGGTCGCCGAGCAGGAGCACCGTCGGAGAAGGGTTGCGCGCGGTCGCGACGCCAAGGCCGCTCGACACCAGCCCGTCGATCCCGCTCGCGCCGCGGTTGCCGTAGAAGCGCTGCTGGGTGCGCGCCAGCGGCCAGAAGCCGTCGGCGGCGCGGATCGGCATGCTGGAGCCGACGAACACCTGGCCCGGATCGGGCATGCGACTGGCGAGCGCCTTGACGATGTGGCCCTCGTGAACCGGCGTGGTCACGAGCGTGGCCGCGATGGCGGCGGACGCGCGCTTGCCGGCGCCAATCCACTGCTCGCGCCAGGTCGACCGGTCAATGGTGGGTAGGGCCTCGAGCAGGGGCAGCGGCTCGCACGCAAAGACGCTCGTGGCCACGCTGTCCTCGTCCCTCCAGGCCTGGGTCGGGTCGACGAGAAACGTCGGCGCGGCGGCTGCCGCCAGCCAGCGATTGAGGACGCGCGACGTCGGCGTTCCGCCGAGGCGCAGAACGAGGTCCGGCCCGTGCTGCAGCGACCATCCGGCGCGAAGGAGCGCCTCGTACGACTCGACGGCGCCTCCGGTCTCGGGCCTGCGGAGCTGCGAGGTCGGTTCCGCCAGCACCGGCAGGCCGAGGCGATTGAGCGCCGGCGCCAACCGTTCGCCGTCGCGCATCTCGCCCGCCACCACCAGCGGTCGCTGCGAACGCTGAAGGGCCGAGGCCAGCGAGGCGACCTGCGCCTGGTTGGGGAGCAGTCGGCCGGCCGTCGCGGCCTGCGTGGGTGACTCCTCGGCCACGGGGATCTGGCCGGGAGGAGGAACCAGCGGCTCGCGGAACGGAAGGTTCAGGTGCACGGGACCGGCGGCCGACTCGGCGACGGCTCGGGCGGCAAGGCGGCGCCACACCCGAGCAGCGTTGGAGATTTCGACAGGCACGCCCGGGTCGAAAAACCAGCGCACGGCGGTCCCGTACAGCCGCCGCTGGTCGACTGCCTGGTTGGCGCCGACGTCGAGCAGCTCCGGCGGGCGGTCCGCGGTCAGGACGATGAGCGGGGTGCCGGAGTGGTACGCCTCGACCACCGCGGGATGGAACTCCGCGGCGGCGGTGCCGGACGTCGACAGCACCACCGCGGGCCTGCCTGTCGCTTTTCCGAGCCCGACCGCAAAGAAAGAGCCGCATCGCTCGTCGATATGAACAAGGACCTTGATGCGCGGATGACGCTGCAGCGCCATTGCAATCGGTGCGGATCGCGAGCCCGGCGACACGCACGCGAACTCGACGCCCTGCGCGGCGAGCTCGTCGACGAAGGTGGCTGCGAAAGATTGCGCGACGTCAGTCATACGATGGGATGTCCTATCCCAGAGATGCCTCGCGTCTCCGCTGGCCTGGGCGGCCGGGCGCCTTCGGCGCCGAAGCCGGCGTCGACTCCTGCGCGCGCTCGGTCACGCATCTACGGGATGCGCTCCCTCGCGTGCTCGTCCTCTGCTTGGCTCCGGCCGCCGATGCCGCGCATACGCGTCGGCACTCCCGGAATAGGACATCGCCCGTGATTCTGGACGTTGGGGACGCCAGCCTGAGCTACTTTGTCGCCGGCGACGGCGTGCCGGTGACCCTTCTGCACGGGTTCACCCAGAGCGGCCGCAGCTGGCGGGAGGTCATCGGCCACATGCCCGCGGGGTGCAAGTGGATCGTCCCCGACCTTCGCGGCCACGGCGAGACCCAGATCTGGAAAGGCGGCGAATGCACCATGGACGCCTGCACCGACGACCTGGTCAAGCTCTGGGATGCGCTCGGGATCGAGAAGACCCACCTCGTCGGCTACTCGATGGGCGGCCGGCTCGCGCTGCACATCGCCGCCCGGCGCGGCGAGCGGCTTCTGTCGCTGCTGACCGTCGGCGCGCATGCCGGCCTCGAGGAGGAGGCGCGCGACGGGAGGCGGCGCGGAGACGAGCAGCTGGCCGACCGGATCGAGAAGGACGGCGTCGAGGCGTTCGCCCGGTACTGGGGATCCCTGCCGCTCTTCGCCGGCATCGAACGTCGCGGTCCAAGTTACGTCGCGGAGATCCACGCGGAGCGCTTGCGCAACCACGCCGCGGGGCTTGCGTGCTCGCTGCGCGCCATGGGCGCGGGCGTGATGGAGCCGGTGTGGGACGACCTGAGCCACGTCACCATCCCGTGCACCTTCGTCGCGGGTCAGCTGGACCACGGCTACGTGGCGTCGGCGCGAAGGCTTGCGGCGACGCTGCCCAATGGAAGGCTCGAGGTCGTGCCGCGGTCTGGTCACGCGGTGCACCAGGAACGGCCGGATGCATTCGCCAGGGTGCTGGCCAATCACCTCGCCATGGCGAGGGCGGTCGGAGCCTCGGCCTCGAGCTCGACCTTCGACTGAAGCCCAGCCGCGTAGCGGGCCGCGCCAAGACGCTCGAGGTCGAGCATCCCTCCGTGGTCGATGCGTTCGATGACGAAATCGCGCCGGCCCTCACGAAACAGCGCCTCGACCTCGTGAGCGACGTCGGCGGGCCGCCGTGTGGATATCCTCACAGCAAGATCCCGACCGTGAACAGAAGGGCGTAGGCCAGCTCGGCGACCGCCATCCGCTTCAGCGCCTGGACAAGCCGCGGCGGCGAGGTCGTGGTGAATGCCGTCCGCACCGGGAGATACGCGATGGGGAGGCCGAGGTACATCGCCATCACGGTCACGCTCGCGAGCCGGCTGAGGAAGAGGACGATCGGCACCGCGAAAGCACCGCTCACCAGCAACAAAAGCAGGATTCGCGTCGGCCGCCGGCCGATCCGGGTCGCCAGCGTGCGCTTACCCGCGGCCGCGTCCGTCTCCATGTCGCGCAGGTTGTTCAGTACCAGGATCGCCGTGGCGAGAAATCCGACCCCGCAGCCCATGAGGACGCCGAGGGCGGTGATGTGCCGGGTCTGGACGTACGCGGTGCCCACGGTCGCGACGAGGCCGAAGAAGACGAAGACGAACACCTCGCCCAGCCCGAGGTAACCGTAGGGTCGCGGTCCACCCGTGTACAGCCAGCCGGCGAGCATGCAGGCCGCGCCGACAAGCAGAAGCCGCCAGTCGACGGCCGCGCCGAGCAGGAGCCCCGCGAGACCCGCGACAGCGAACGCCGCGATCGCGGCCCACCTCACGTGCTCCGGGGCGACCACGCCAGACGACGCCGCCCGCACCGGGCCGACGCGCGCAACGTCCGCGCCACGGACGTGATCCGAGTAGTCGTTGGCGAAGTTCACGCCCAGCTGCAGGGCGAGCCCGACGGCGAGCGCCGCCAGGCCGGTGACCACGTTGGGGCTGCCCTGATGAACCGCGATCGCGGTCCCGACCAGGACCGGCGCTACCGAGGCCGCGAGCGTCGCCGGCCTGACGGCCGACCACCAGACGCTACGGGCGCTTGGGGAACTTGCCGAAGTTTGGCTTTCGCTTCTGGACGTAAGCGTCGCGGCCCTCCTGCGCTTCCTCGCTCATGTAATAGAGGAGAGTCGCGTCGCCGGCCAGCTGCTGAATGCCCGCGAGCCCGTCGTCGGCTGCGTTCATCCCGGCCTTGATCATTCGCAGCGCCAGCGGGCTGAGCTGCAGGATCTTGCGGCACCAGGCGACCGTCTCCTTCTCCAGGTCGGCGAGAGGCACGACCTTGTTGACCAGGCCCATCTCCAGGGCCTGCTGCGCGTCGTATTGCTCGCAGAGGAACCAGATCTCGCGCGCCTTCTTCTGGCCGACGATCCGCGCGAGCAGCCCTGAGCCATAGCCACCGTCGAAGCTGCCGACGCGCGGGCCGGTCTGGCCGAAGCGAGCGTTGTCGGCCGCGATGGTCAGGTCGCAGACGACGTGCAGCACGTGGCCGCCGCCGATCGCATAGCCCGCGACCATCGCGATCACCGGCTTGGGCAGGCGGCGGATCTGGATCTGGACGTCGAGGATGTTCAGGCGGCCGACACCCTTCGGATCGACGTAGCCGTCGTCGCCGCGCACCCGCTGGTCGCCGCCGGAGCAGAACGCCTCGGTGCCGGCTCCGGTCAGGACGATCACGCCGACGGAGGGATCGTCGCGGGCCGCCTCGAAAGCCTTCCCGAGCTCGAACACCGTGGTCGGCCGGAAGGCGTTGCGAACCTCGGGCCGGTTGATGGTGATCCTGGCGATGCCGTCCCAGGTGTCGTAGAGGAGGTCGGTGTACTCGCCGGAGCGCGTCCAATCGTTCAAGTTGGCACTCATAGAGCGATCACTAGTGAGATCGTACGCCGCGCTCGGATCAGACGTGCTGGCGGGGCTTCTTCCTCGGAAACAGGCGCACGATCTTCGCGTAGTCGTCCGGCGTGTCGATGTCGTCCGAGCGCCCGGGCGCGGGCACTATGTCGATGAGCTCGGGCCGGCCGCGCAGGACCTGGCGTGCCCCCGAGTCGCCGCGAAGCGCAAGCAGATGACCCCACAGCTCGCGCGCCAGGACGACGGGCGGCGCCCAGCCGTCCTTCTGCTCCATCCCTTGCGCGACGGCAACCGCCGGTCTCGAGCCTTCGCGCCGCCACGCGCGGAGCAGAGTCGCCACGGTCCGCGAGCCGACGAGCGGCTGGTCGCCGAGCAGCACCATCGCAGCCTCGATCTCGGGGCGCATCGCCTTCAGGCCGACGCGCAGCGACGACGCCATGCCGGTGTGCGCTTTCGGGTTGAAGACCAGCTGACCGCGGCCGTCGATCACGCGCCTCACCTCGTCGTCCGCGTAGACCACCACGGTCTGATGGCAGCCACCTTCCGACGCCGCTTCGTACACATGCCGCACCATCGGCACGCCGTCGATCGCGAGCAGGAGCTTCTGCGAGCCCGGCATGCGCGAGCTCTGGCCCGCGGCAAGCACGATCCCACCCACTGGGAGGAGGGCCGCCGCGAGCCGCTCGAAAGGCGGACGCGAGGAGCGGATCCACTCCACCTCGATGCCGGCCCGAATCGCGGTCTCGGCGAAATTGCGCAGGCGGCCGCTGTCGCCATCGACCAGCAGCAGCCGGCGGCCGACGAGCGGTGACAGATCGGGCACGGCTTCGGGTAGGCCGACGACCGCGACCGACCGGCAGTCCTTGCGCGAGACGACGTGCTGCAAACCTGCGTCGAGGTCGCGACCTCGCACGACCATCGAGTGCTGTCCTTCGGGCTCGCGATAAGTGCGGCCGCGCACTGCCAGGTCGAGGTCCCCCATGACGAATACGGACATAGGCGGCTCAGCATGCCAGATGGGACCGGGATTACCCTCTCTTGAATGCCCCTTCTTGGTGCCCACGTCGATTCGTCCGGGGGGCTTCACCTCGCTTATGAGCGCGCGAAGGCGATGGGGGCGGAAGCCATACAGGTCCACCCTACGCCCCCGGGCTTCTGGGGATCGCCCAAGCTGGACGAGAACCGGATCGCGACGTTCAAGGAAGCGACCGCCAGGTACGGCAAGCCGCCCTTTTACTTTCACGCCGTCTACTTGATCAACCTCGCCGGCGACGACGCCACGCTGCGCCAGCGGTCGGAAAGCACGCTGGCCGGTTACCTCAAGGCGGCTGACGACCTGGGCGTGGACGGAGTGATCTTCCACACCGGATCGCATAAAGGCGGAGGCTTCGAGGCGCGGCTGCCCCAGATCACCGAGCACCTGCGCCATGTGTTGGAACGCGCCGACCCGAAGAAGTCGAGACTGTTGATCGAGAACAACGCCGGGCTTGGAGGCTGCGTGGGAGCGAAGTTCGAAGAGATCCGGCAGATGCTGGACGCCCTGGATAACGACCCGCGCGTGTCGGTTTGTTTCGACACCTGCCACGCGTTCGCCTCCGGCTACGACGAGCGCAACAAGGCGGAGGTGAAAAAAACCATCGACGAGCTGGACCGTGTCATCGGGCTGAAGCGCGTCGACGTGATCCACTGCAACGACTCCGTCACGGGACTCGGCTCGAACCGCGACCGCCACGCCAACATCGGCGACGGGGAGATCGGCGAGGAAGGATTTCGCGCGCTCCTGCACGAGCCTCGCCTCGCCAAGCTTCCGTTCATCCTCGAGGTTCCGGGCGCGGGTGGCGGACCCGACGCCGAGCAGGTGAAGACACTCAAGCGCCTCGCGGCCTAGTCCTCGCCCACCAGCGTGGGTGCACTCCGCGCTTGACGATCCACGTCAGGTCGAGCAGCCCCAGCAACGTCCTCGCCCGCTGCATCGCGCCGGCGCCGTTCTCGGCACGAATCAACCGGCGGTTCTCAGCCTCGCGCTGCCGGTCCTTCAGACGCTGCCACATCACGTCCTCGTCCACGTACGGGTTCACTCGCTCCACCTCCTGCTAACTGGCTATCGCCTGATACAGGTTATTATAACCGGTGTTGCACGGTTTATGGTTATGGGTAAACTGGTGGCCGATGGCGGAACGTGACACCGCAACCGGCGACCTGGGGCTGGTCCAGGAGTTCGTCAACACTGTCGACCTCCAGGACGGCCCGGAGCTCTTGACCGGCCCGGACAAGCTTGGGGACTGGTTCGTGGCGCACGACCTTATGGCGACCGGCGCAGGCGTCGACTCGGACGACTATCGCCATGCCCTGGCCGTGCGCGAAGCGATGCGTGGCGTGATCGGCGGCAACTCGGGCCTCCCCGTGTATCCGGTCGACCTCGCGACGCTCAATGAAGCCGCCGCCGCGAGCCGCCTGCGGATGAGGTTCGGACGCAGGGGCAAGCCGCGGCTGGAGCCCGAAGCGACCGGCGCGGTCGGCGCGCTCGGCCGCCTGGTGGTGACTCTCTACTCGGCCATGCAGGACGACGGCTGGGAGCGCCTCAAGCTGTGTGGATCAGACACCTGCCGCTGGGCGTTCTTCGACCGCTCGAAGAACCACTCGAGCCGGTGGTGCACGATGGCATCTTGTGGCAATCGGGCCAAGGCAAGACGCTTCAGGCAGAAGCGATCAGGCTAGGTTCGGCTACTCCGGGGCCTTCCCCGCAACCGGGGAAGATCTCTGCTCCTTCTTCTTGGACGTCCCAGAGCCCCCGAACCGGACGGCCGTCAGCTCGGCCAGGATGCCCAGAGCCGTCTCCTCCGCCCCGCGACTGCCAAGGTCGAGCCCGATCGGCCCATGCACCCGCGCCAGCTCCTCTTCGGTGAAGCCCTCCTTGCGGAGCGCGTCGAACCGGTTCTGGTTCGTCTTCCGGCTGCCGATGGCGCCGATGTAGCCCGCGTCCTTTCTCAACACAGAGCGCAGTGCCGGCAGATCGAACTTCGGATCGTGCGTGAGGATGACGACGTAGGTCGAGTTGTCGACCGGGATCTTCGCCACTGCCTCGTCGGGCCAGGCGACGATGAGCTCATCCGCCTCCGGAAAACGCTCCTTGGTCGCGAACTTCGCCCGCGCGTCGACAACGGTCACTCGGTAGCCCATCAGCTTCGCGAGCCGGTGCAAAGGGATGGCGATGTGGATCGCGCCGATGATCACCAGGTGCGCGGGGCGGCGGAACGGCTCGACAAAAACATCGCCGTCGCGACGCGCCATCTCTGTCCCGGCAGGCGTGCCCTCAGTGACCTCGGCCTCGCCGCTGACCAGGTTGGTCGTGAGCGTGGCCGGCTCGTCGCGGTTCAGCATTCCCACGACCTGACGGTGAGCCAGTGTGAGCGGCTGCACAAAAACCTCGATGTGGCCACCGCACGCCAGACCGACCTCGAACGCGACGTCGTCGGCCACGCCGAACGCTGCGATCCTCGGCGTGCCGCTCTTCAAGACCTTCTGAGCCTCCTCGAAGACGGCGCCCTCGATGCAGCCGTTCGAGACCGAGCCCGCCATCTTGCCCGATCGTGTGACGAGCATCTTCGAACCGAGTGGTCGCGGGCTCGAGCCCCATGTCTCGATCACGGTTGCAAGTGCTATCTCCTCGTTTCCGCCGATCCACTCGTTCAGCTCACCGAGCACCTCTCTCATCGCGAGGTCCTCGAGTCGAGGCCCGCGAGCAGCCGGCCGAGATCCTCGAGCGCGGCCACGTTGTGCGCCGCGAGGAAATCGTCGCAGTGCGGCAGCGCGGCGGCCATGCCGCGGGTCAACGGCTCGTATCCGTCCGATCCGAGCAGGGGGTTGAGCCAGATGAGTCGGTGCGCTGAGCGGCGCAGATGGACGAGCTCGGCGACCAGGTGCTCAGGATCGCCGCGGTCCCATCCGTCGCTGACGATGATCACGACCGCTCCGTGGCCGAGCACACGTCGTGCCCACTTGCGGTTGAAGTCTCCGAGCGCATCTCCGATCCGCGTCCCGCCGCTGAAGTCGTGGACGCCCTTGCTCACCGAGTCCAGCGCACGGTCGAGGTCGCGATGGCGCAGGAGGCGCGTGATCCGAGTCAGCCGGGTCGAGAAGACGAACGCCTCCAGGTCTTCGCGCCTCGAGACGGCATGGGCGAAGATCATCAGCAGGCGCGAATAGCGCTCCATCGAACCGCTGACGTCGCAGATCAGGACGAGCGGGCGCCTTCGCACCCGAGGCTTGCGCCTGAACAGCGTCATCAGCTCGCCGCTCGAGCGGATCGCGTGGCGTGCCGACCGCCGCAGATCGATGCGGCCGGTGCGTGAGGGTCGCAGCCGTCGCGTACGCCGCTCGGCGACGCGCCACGGCGCGGCTTCGAGAAGGCGCCGCACCTGCTCGGTCTCGGCCCAGGTCATCTCCTCGAAGTCCTTGTGGCGCAGCAGCTCTTCGGCGCTGTATCCGCTCGAACTCGCCGGAAACTCGGCCGGCGGCTGCTCGCGCTGCATCTGCGAGCGGTTCAAGCCGAGCGCCTCGGTCCACGCCTTCGCACGTTCGGGCGCCATCGGCAGCGACCGTCCGCGCCCAGGGATCATGCCGGCGGACGCTCGCGGGTCGGGCGGCGCCCAGAAGATGTCGAACGCGGCCTCGAATACCGGGAGGTCTTCCTTGCGGCTGACGAAAACGGCGCGGAGGGCGTTGCGAAAGTCGACCTCGGCTTTCAGGTCGATGTAATTCAGCGCGCGCGTGGCGTCGGTCACACGACGCGGACCCGCCTCCAGGCCGGCGTCGTGCAGCAATCGCGCAAAGGCGCCGAGGCGCGGCAGCAAGTCCGGAGGAGCGACCGAGAAGATCCTCGACGGATCCTCGCCGAGGCTTTCCGGCCGCTCCTCGTCAGGCACGCTGCGCCTTCTCGACCAGCGCCGGAACCTGCTCGCGCACGCGCTCCAGGTCTTCCTGGTACTTGAGCGCCGCGCCCATCGTCGCGCTGACCAGGCCCGCATCGATGCGCGTCGCGCCGAGCGCCGCGAGCGACCGCGCCCAGTCCAGCGTCTCGGCGACGCCGGGCACCTTGTAAAGGTCCATGCCTCGAAGGCCCTGGACCAGCGCGGCCACCTCGCGGGCCAGGCCGTCCGCGGCCTCGGGGGCGCGCGCCCGCACGATCTCGACCTCCTTGTCGAGGTCGGGGTAGTCGATCCAGTGGTAGAGGCACCGGCGCTTGAGCGCGTCGTGCACCTCACGCGTGCGGTTGGACGTGATGACGACGAACGGAACCTGGCGAGCCGTGATCGTGCCGATCTCCGGGATCGACACCTGGAACTCGGACAGCAGCTCGAGCAGGAAGGCCTCGAATTCTTCGTCCGAGCGGTCGATCTCGTCGATCAGGAGCACCGGCGGCACCTCGTCGTCGTTGTCGATCGCGTCGAGCAAAGGCCGGCGCAACAAGAACTCGCTGCTGAAGATCTCGCGCTCCGCGGTGCGCCTGTCCGTCGGGCTGTTCGGCCCTTCGCCCATCAAGCGGATGTGGAGCAGCTGGCGCGGGTAGTTCCATTCGTAGACCGCGTGCGCGAGGTCGATGCCCTCGTAACACTGCAGCCGGATCAGCCGGGCGCCAAGGACGTCGGCCATCACCTTCGCGGCCTCGGTCTTGCCCACGCCAGCTTCGCCCTCGATGAATAGGGGCTTCTTCAGCTGGAGGGCAAGGAAGATCGAGGTCGCAAGCGCGCGGTCGCCGATGTAGCGACGGTCGCGAAGGCGCCCCTCAACCTCCTCGATGGAAAGAATCTCGGTCAACGTGAGAAAGGGTACGAGGGAGGCGAGGTCCGAGGACCGCGCCTCCCTTCGCCTTTACTGGCCTTCCGCTTGCTGAATCGCCCGCTTGGTCAGGACGCGGGCCAGGTGCTTCTTGTACTCCGGCGAGGCGCGCAGGTCACCGGCCGGGTCGAGCCCGTCCGACGCATGCTCGGCCGCCTCCTCGGGCTTGGCGCCCTTGTGCAGCGCTTCCTCTACCGCGGTGGCACGGACGGGGGTCGGCCCGACGTTGGTCAGCCCGACACGCCAGCCGCCGTTCATCTTTTGCGCGGCGACGCCGACGATGGCCCAGTCGAAAAGCCGGCGGCGGAACTTGACGTACTTGTGCGGGCCGTCGGCGACCGGGAAGACGACCTCGGTGACGATCTCGTCCGGTCCGAGCGCCGTCGTGAACAGGTCCTTGAAGAAGTCGTTGGCCTTGATCGTTCGCTGGTTGGTGACGATGTCGGCGTCCAGGATCAGCGCGAGCGTCGGGTAGTCGCCCGCCGCGTCGGCGTGCGCGATGACTCCGCCCATCGTGCCCATGTTGCGGACCTGGTTGTCACCGACCTCGCCCGCGACCTCCGCGAGCAGAGGCAGCTTTTCCTGCACCACCGCCGAGTTCTGGATGCTCACGTGGCGCGCGAGGGCGCCGACGTGGAGCTTGCCGCCCGACTCCTTGATGTGGTCCAGGTCCTTGATGCCGTTGATGTCAACCAGCGCCGTCGGTTGCGCAAGCCGCAGGCGCATCAGCGGTATCAGGCTGTGCCCGCCGGCCAGCACCTTGGCGTCCTCGCCGTACTTGCCGAGGAGCTTCGATGCTTCGTCGACGGAGGAGGCGCGTGAGTATTCGAATGCGGCGGGGATCACTTGCCTGCCTCCTTCATCATCTTCCAGATTCGATCGGGGCTTGCCGGCATGTCGACGTGCGTGATGCCGAGAGGGCTGAGCGCGTCGACCACCGCGTTGATGACCGCGGCGCTGGCGGCGATGGTGCCGGCCTCGCCGATGCCCTTCACCCCGAGGTCGTTCGTCGGCGACGGCGTGATCGTGTGGTCCAGGTCCATCGACGGGATCTCTCCGATCCCGGGGATGTTGTAGTCGAGCAGCGTGCCGGTCTTGAGCTGGCCGGACTCCTCGTCGTAGACGACCTCTTCGTAGAGCGCCTGCGCGATCGCCTGCGCCACGCCGCCATGGACCTGGCCGTCGACGATCATCGGGTTGATGATGTTTCCGCAGTCGTCGACCGCGACGTACTTCGTGAGCTGCACGTTCCCCGTCTCGGCATCGACCTCGACGACGGCGATGTGCGCTCCAAAAGGCCATACGAGGTTTGGCGGATCGAAGTACGCCACCGCCTCGAGACCCTGCTCCATGCCCTCGGGCAGACCCATTCCATAGCTGGCGAACGCCACCTCGCCAAAGGCCTTCGTCTTGTCGGGCGACCCCTTGACGTGGTAGCTGCCGTGTTCGAAGACGACGTCCTCGTCCGCGGCTTCCAGCATGTGCGCGGCCAGCTTTCTGCCCTTCTCCACGACCTTGCCGACGGCCTTGCTGACGGCGACGCCGCCGACCGCCAGGCTGCGGCTTCCATATGTGCCGTATCCGAACGACGTGCCCTCCGCCGTGTCGCCGTGCCGGAGGTCGACGCTCTCGATCGGCACGCCGAGCTCGTCGGCGACGATCTGGCTGAACGTCGTCTCGTGGCCCTGGCCATGAGCGTGAGTGCCCGTGTAGACGATCACCGAGCCGGTGGGTGTGACGCGGACTTGCGCGGATTCGACCAGCGCGATTCCGCCGGTGGCGGGCGCCGTGGCCGCGCTCGGGCCGAAGCCGCAGAGCTCGATCCACGTCGACAGCCCGATGCCCATGTACTTGCCCTGCTTGCGCATGTCGGCCTGCTTCTTGCGCAGCTCGTCATACCCCGCGATCTTCAGCGCCAGGTCCAGCGACTTCTCGTAGTCGCCGGAGTCGACGACGAGCCCGAAGTTCTGCGTGTACGGGAACTCGTCCTTGCCGATGAAGTTCTTGCGCCGGACCTCGACCGGGTCCATCTTCAGCTCGGCCGCCACGAGGTCGACCATGCGCTCGACCAGGTGGGTGGCTTCCGGCCGGCCCGCCCCGCGGTACGGATCGGTCGGCACCCGGTTGGTCAGGATGCCCACCGTCCGGGCTGAGATTCCTTTCCACTTATAGGCGCCGCCGGCCATGAGGCAGGCGCACGCCTGGAAGGCTCCGAACGTGCCGCAGTAGGCGCCCACGTCCAGGTACTGCGTCATCCGCATCCCGAGCAGGGTTCCGTCCTTCTTGGCCGCAACCTCGACGTCATAGAACTGGCCGCGTCCGTGCGTCGCGTTCTGCAGCGACTCGGTGCGGGTCTCGATCCACTTGACCGGCCGCTCCGCCATGCGCGCCATCGCGGGCACCAGGTAGTCCTCGGGATACGGGCTGATCTTGCTGCCAAACCCGCCGCCCACGTCGGGCGAGACGACGCGGACCTGGCTCTCCTTGAGCCCCATCGCACCCGAGACGAAGAGCCGGATGAAGTGCGGGTTCTGGCTCGACATCGTGATCGTCAGCTTCTTGTCGAAGCTCTCGTACTCGGCCATAACACCGCGAGGCTCCATCGGCACCGGCATGAGGCGGTTCTGGAGGATTCGCTCCTTGACGACGACCTCCGCCTCCTTGAACGCCGCGTCCGACACCTCCGGGCCGGTGTACGTGAGGTCCCAGCAGACGTTGTCCGCCGCTCCCTCATGGGCCTTCGGGCTTTTGGGGTCGAGCGCCTTCTCGAGGTCCATGACGGCGGGCAGCTCCTCGTACTCGACCTGGATCAGGTTCGCCGCGTCGGTGGCCTGAGCTTTCGTTTCCGCCAGCACCGCGGCGACGATCTCGCCCTGGTAGGTCACCTCTTTCTCGGCGATCGGGAACCGCTCCGGAACGTACTTCTTCTCGGCGACGAACGCCGGCGCTGCCGGATGCGTGCCCGCGAGCTGGCCCTTGAAATCGCGCGCCGTGTAGACGGCGGTGACCCCTGCGGACTTGCTCGCGTCCGTGACATCGATGCGCTTGACGCGGGCGTGGGCGTGCGGGCTGCGCACGAATGCCGCGTACGCGGTGCCCTGGCGAGCGAAGTCGTCGATGTAGTGACCGTGGCCGGTGATCAGGCGGGGGTCCTCGCGGCGATGAATCTTCGATCCGACCAGCTGCGTGACCGCCATGTCAGTTGCCTCCGGCGGCGGTGACGGTCGTCTTCTTCGCGGGGGCGCTGCTCATGGTCTGCGCCGCGGACTTCACCGCCTTGACGATGTTCACGTAACCCGTACACCGGCACAGGTTGCCTTCGAGCCCCTTGCGGATCTCGTCGTCGGTCGGGTTCGGGTTCGTCGACAGGAGGTACGCGGCGGCCATGATGAAGCCTGGCGTGCAGTAACCGCACTGCAGGCCGTGCTCGTCCCAAAAGGCCTGCTGGATCGGGTGAAGCTCTCCGTCCTTGGCCATGCCCTCGATGGTGGTCAGGTTCCGGCCCTCTGCCTGGACGGCGAACATCGTGCAGCTCTTGACCGCCTGGCCGTCGACCAGGATGGTGCAGGCGCCGCACTGGCTCGTGTCGCAGCCGACGTGCGTGCCCGTGAGACCGAGGTTGTCGCGCAGGTGGTGCACGAGCAACAGTCGTGGTTCGACCTCATGCTCGTGCTTGCGGCCATTGACGGTGGTGGCGACCTTCAGCTTCATCCGTGTATCCTCTCCTTGGGCGGCACGCAGGGAGGCGCCGCTCTGCGATCGCAGACGAACCCTTCTATTGCGCTACTTTTAGGCGGGAAATGCAACTGGAGAATTCCTTTCAGGTGAGCGCCCCGCCCGACAAGGTGTTCGCCTACCTCCTCGACGTCAACAAGGTCGTGAGCTGCGTGCCCGGGGCCGAGCTGACTGAAGTGGTCGATTCGACCACCTTCAAGGGCAAGGTCAAGGTGAAGGTTGGGCCGATCACCGTCGCCTACAGCGGCACCGCCCGGATCTCGTCCCGGGACGAGGCTTCGCGCACGGCGACCCTGACCGCCGACGGCCGCGAGACGACAGGGCCAGGGTCGGCCCAGGCGTCCGCGACGATGAAGGTCGAGACTGCCGGCGAGGGCTCCCTGGTGCAGATCATCACCGAGTACCAGGTCCGGGGGCGGGTGGCGAACTTCGGCCGCGGCGTGATGGAGGACGTGTCCAAGCGCCTGATCAAGGACATGGCCAACTGCATCCAGGCCAACGTCGAGGCCGACGACCCGCCAGGCGACGACGAGGCCGCGGACGTGTCAGCGGCGGTCGAGCGTTCCCAACGGCCCGCGCCTCCGCCTCAGATGCAGACGGCCAAACCGGTCAGCGCCTTCTCGCTGCTGTGGCACCTGGTCAGGCTGAGAGTCGGACGGCTTTTCGGCCGCTCCTCAGCCTAGGAATACCGCCAGCATCAGGTCCTTGTTGACCCAGACGTTGGGTTGCGTCCAGCTCTTGCCCTGGACGCCGAAGATCGTGATCGTGACGTCGAGCATCTGGAAGAAGCGCGATTTCATCAGGATCTCGGTGTGCATGGCGGGCTCGGTCGCCTTCGGAAACTCGGCGGCGCCCGTGACCATGAACGTCGTCGCCTGGAACATCACGTAGCGACGCATCATCTCGGCCACCATGTCCGCGGGGGGCGGCTCCGGGTCGACCGTCCGGATCCCGCCGACGTAGTTCTTGTTGAACAGCCCCTCCGGCACCCCGCTCAACGGGACCGCGCCGGGCACCAGCGGCTCGGCGCTGACGTTGCGCATGTGGAACAGCGGCTCGGGGTCGTTGATCGTCTCGCGGAGGCGACCGCCACGCACCTGGATCTCGGCGGTGATGCGCTCGAACTGCGTCAGCACGTCGACCTTGCTCCACGAAAGGTTCGCCCCGATCGAACCCGCGGTCTGGGCTGACATCAGCGGGCAAGGATAGCGCTGTGTCCCATGTTTCCAATCCCATGTTTCCAATCCCCCGAAAATGGTCGGAGTGGAGCTGAACGCCTTCATCTCGCGTGCCGAGGTCGCGGGCTCGGGAGAACGGGTGGCGGTCAAAGACCTGGTCGACGTCGCGGGGATGGTGACGACTGCCGGCGGGATCATCCTTCCCGACGTCCCGGCGGCGGAGGACGCTCTGGTGATCAGGCGGCTGCGCGCCGCCGGCTGCGTCTTCGTCGGCAAGACGAACCTCCACGAGTTCGCCTACGGCGTCACCAACATCAATCCGCACTACGGCAACGCGCTCAACCCGCACGACCCGACGAGGGTCACCGGCGGTTCGTCGGGCGGGTCGGCTGTGGCGGTGGCGACGGGACAGTGCGACTGGGCGATCGGAAGCGACACCGGCGGATCGATCAGGATCCCCGGCTCGCTGTGCGGGGTCGCAGGCTTCAAGCCGGCGTTTGGAAGCATCGAGATCGGCGGGGTGGTCCCGCTGGCGCCGTCGCTCGACACCCTCGGCCCGATGGCCACCGACGTGGCCACCGTTGCCCACGCTTTCTCCTTGATGTCGGGCGAGGAGGTCGCGCTCGACTCCCTCACGCCTCCGCGGCTCGGAATTCCGCGCGGCTGGGTCCACGACGTCGACGCCCCGACCGCGGCGGCATGGGAGCGGGTCGCCTCCGGCGTCGACGAGATCGATTTCGCCGACCGGGAGACCCTGCACCAGACCGGTTTGACGATCCTTCTTTTCGAGGCCGCCGTCTATCACCGGCGCTGGGCGACCGAGATGCCCGAGAAGTACGGAGCCGACGTCCTGCGCCTCATCAGGCTCGGGTTCGACGTCAAGGAGAGCGACTACCGCAACGCGCTCGAGGCGCGCGCCCGGCTGGCCGAGGACGCAACCCGAGCGATGGCTGGGGTCGACGCGCTGATCCTCCCGGCTACGGCGATGGTCGCGCCCCCTCTCGACGCAGGGCCAGAGGTGCGCGAACCGCTGTCTCGGTTCACGCGTCCTTTCAACACGACCTACCAACCGGTTGTGGTCGTACCCGCGCCGGTGGACGGCGGACTTCCGGTGGGCATCCAGGTCGTGGGTCGCACCAACGCCGGCGCGCTGCGCGCCGCAGCGTGGCTCGAGCAATCGTGGCGGTGAAGTCGAAGGACCTCTTCCCGCCGATCTTCAGCCGGCACGCGCGGGCGTACGACCGCAGGCTCGACCAGCTGATGTCGCGCGGCGAGGCGCGCGCCCGGTTTCGGCTGCTCGAGCTGGTCGACGCCCGGCCCGGGATGCGCGTCATCGACCTGGCATGCGGCCCCGGCAATCTGACCCATCGCCTCGCCGCCGCCGTCGCGCCAGGCGGAGAGGTGGTCGGCGTCGACCTCGCTCCGGGGATGCTCGAGGTCGCGCGCTCCCGCGCGGTTGCAAATGCCACTTTCGTGCTCATGGACATCGAGGAGCTCGACTTTCCGGACGCGTCGTTCGACGCAGCGGTGTGCGGCCATGGCCTGCAGTTCGCTCCGCACCTGGGCCGGGCGCTGCGCGAGACGCGGCGGGTGCTCCGGCCCGCGGCACAGTTCGCGGCGAGCGTGCCCGTACAGTCGACTCAGCGCAGCATGATGGACCTGCTCGACGCCGTCGTCGACCGCCACCTGCCGCCTGGGCCGAGCGCCGTGGACCAGGATGAGACTCGTCGCACGGTGTCGGACTCGGACCTGTTCGCACAGGCCGCACGTGCCGCGGGCTTCACAGAGGCGCGGGTCGAGGTGATCGAGGAGAAAGTCGTGTGGCAGTCGGCGGACGAGCTGGTCGCTCTCTGCACGAGCTGGTGGGACTGCGCCTCACGCATCGAGCGCCTGACCGACGACCAGCGCGCGGCCTTCATCGACGACGCCCTCGACACCCTGCACAGTCGAGGGCCGGGGCCGATCGAGACCACATCGCGGAGCCTGGTCCTGCTGGCGACCGTCTAGCGAGCGCGTAACCCGGCCTCTGCGGCGCGTTTCTCGATCAAACTCCGTTGCTGGACGTGCCTCACCCTTCGGTCATCCTCCGCCTGGTCGGTTTTGCCGTTGCCGCCGGTCTGGCGATCGCCGGGGTTCAGCCCGTGGTGTCGGCGCTGAACGGCGCGGTGGACATGCGGTGGGCGCTGGGTCTCACCGGGCCTGCCGTGGCGACCGCGATCCTGGTTTTCGGCGCCCAGGTGCTGCTCAACCGGGGCGACGTCGTGCAGCCGCCCTGGTACTCGGCGTGGCTGCTGCTGCCTGGCTCGTTCCTGCTGGCCGGCGCCGCCGCGATGTGCATCTTCGGCGCGTTCGTCGAGTTCGCCCTGATTCCGGGGACGATGTGGTTCCTGCTGTTGAGCGGCGCCTCGCTGTGGATGGCGGCGATGGTGCTGGTCCGCAGCAACTCCCACTAATCGATAGGTCGTGCAGCGGGAGTCGAGGCGCGCGCGAGCCGGTCGCGGATCGCCCGCCGGCTGCGTTCCAGCGCCAGCGGCCCGTCCTCGCCCTTGAACCCGCTGTTGGCACCGCCAAGCAGGCTGTCCAGCTCCCACGCGAGCTGCTCAGGGTCGACGTCCGGGTCGATCTCCGCCGCTTCCTGAGCTTCGCGCACCGCGCGCTTGAGGCTGTACGACCAGTAGGACTTCTTCTCGAGAACAGAGTCACGGACCGGCCCGGGCCGCCGGCTGTCGTACTCCTCGGCCACCGCCCAGAAGAAGCAACCTCCCGGAAAGACGCCGCGCTCGACGTACGACAGCCAGGAGCTGCACAGCGCCCACACGCGGGCGACCCCGCGGGGCTGCGCGAGCGCGGGACGGATCACCTCGTCGGTGAAGATCTCGGCCGCCGCCTCGATGGTCGCGAGGTGCAGCTCCTCCTTGGAGCCGAAGTGGGCGAAGAGCCCGCTCTTGCTGATCCCGAGGTCGTCCGCGAGCCGCTGCAAAGAGACGGCGTCCAGGCCCTCGGCGGAGCCGACCCGCGCCGCGTGAGCCAGGATCGCCTGGCGGGTCCGCATGCCCCGGATGCGTCGCCGGTCAGTTGATTGAGCGATCGCCATCTTGGGAGATTTTAGCACGAACGGTCGGTCACTATTGACTTTGAACGACCGGTCGTGCTATTTCTTTGCGTGGAGGCTGGATGCATGGTCGAGATCGAGGCGCCGAGAAGCGGCCACCCGGGGTTGGCCGAGCTCGAACCCGGTGACGAGGAAGCCGTGGCGGGACTGTTCGGCCGGATGTCCTCGCAGTCGCTTTACCGCCGGTTCTTCAGCCCCGTCCTGAGGGTCGAGCAGTTCACGCGGCTGGTACTGCGAATCGACGGGCACGAGCGTGCCGCGGTCGCGGCAATCGCGGACGGCGAGGTGGTCGGGGTGGCGCAGTACTCACGGGTTTCGCGGGCTAGCCGCGCTGACCTCGCGATCATGGTCGCCGACGCGTGGCAGCGGCAGGGGTTGGGCACGCGAATGGTCGCCGCCTTGGCGGTGCGCGCGGCGGCCGAGGGCATCGAGGCTTTCACCGTCGACGTTCAGGGCGACAACCACGCAGCCATGCGGTTGTTGCATCGCATGGCGCCAGGGACACGCCTCGCCTTCAGCGGCGGAGTCGGCGAGGGCGAGTTTCACATCTGAACGTTCTGCCGCCTTCTCTTGAAGGTGCGCCAGAAGCGATGGTTGGCGACGTCGATGTGAATCATCGCCACGAAAATGACGGCCAGCGCTAGGGCCGGTGACCTCCACAGTCCGACGAAAAGGCGCGTCGCCGGGTGGTTGTAGGTGCCCATGAATCCGGCCGTGGTGGTCACATACACCACCGTCCCGCGCCAGACGGTGGCGTCGACCGAGCTGCCGTCAGCGATCTGACTGCACGCAGATTCCGGAATCCCGGCGAGCGCTGTACTCGCGTCGAACTGAATCGTAAGCACGCAGAGATAGCTCGGCCCCGTACCCGGAAATCCGCTGAGGTAGAAGCCCGGATAGCCAATCTGTTCGAGGCTTCGATGGGCAACCGAGCCGTGATGCAGGCACGAGGTGCCGGGGCATTCCGCATTGAGCAACCGCAGATCGGTGAGCGCCGTGATGACTGTCCATCCGCCCCAAAGGCCGTACGCGAACAAAACGGCAGCGATCGCGGCGAGCACGTAGTCGACCGATTGCCAGCCCTGGTGCGGACGAAGAACGCGCGAGCCTCGGAACGACGAATAGCCGCGAATGGCTCAGCCAGACGCGCGTGAGTGCGTCATGCCGGCACCGCCGCCCAACATCCGCCGTAGATGCACGGCGACCCACATCCGGTAGGGCCTCCAACCCTCGGCGATGGTTGCGAGCTCGGCGATGTCGGGATCGTGGGTCAACCCGTACGCCTCTCGCGTCGCCTGGAGCAGCCGCCGCTCGGCGGTCGGCAGCTCATCGACCGCGCTGAGCGCCCGGAGCCTGATCAGCTGTGAGCCGAACTCTCCGATGCCCTTCAGCCGTTTCAAGCGCTCCAGCGCTTCCTGCTGCGGCAGCCCGCGCAGGGGCTCGGTGTCGAGCTCACCGCGCATCGCCGCGTGCCCGAGCTGGTTCAGGTACTCGACCTTGCGGCCGAACAGTCCCCGGTACGCGGATAGCCGGATGAGCGCTTCCGGACCCGGAAAGCACCAGAGCCGGTGACCGTGGACGTCGACGACCGCGCCGAGCTCCCGCGACATCCGGTCCTTGATGCCCTGCGCCTGGCGCATCGCGATCCGCGATGAGATCAAGCACCACGCCGCCGCCTCGTACGCGTTCGACCAGTTGACCGGGCGAAAGCCCGGAAACATTCGCTGCAGTCGCCCGACCACCGCGTCGCGTTCCCCCACCGCCGGCCAATCGCGGCCGTCGACGTCGAGGCTCAGGATCCGGGCTGTTTGCTTTTGGACCACCTCCGCCGGCGCGTCGCCGTAGACCGTCCCACGCACCTCCCGCGACGCGTCCTGCTTCAGGCAGACGCCGACCGGCAGCCAGTCATCGTCGGTCAGAAACGCAAGGTGCAGGTGCCCCTCGGTCTTACCGCCTTCCGATGGCGCTTCGTGCCAAGCGTCGATGAACCCGGCGCTCTCCTCGAGGGAGTAGTCGCCGAGGGGCCGGATGTCGAAGCTGCTGCCGGTCGCGGTGGCGGCTACGCCAGCTTGATCCGGTTGGCGCGAGGACCCTTCTGGCTGGGCTCGATCTCGAAGCTGACCCGCTCGCCGCCGGCGAGGGAATCGAAGTTCACGCTCGAGTCGAGGCCGGTGCGGTGGAAGAAGTACTCCTTTCCGTCCTCCGCGGCGATGAATCCGAACCCGCGGTCGGACACCAGCTTCTTGATAGTGCCTGTCGGCATCTCGTACCCCCCTTCTCGAAAGTAATGGCGCGAACGCACGGCCCTTTCGAGAAGATCCGACCGCGGCGAACATCCCCGACTACCGGGGACCTCGCTACCTTATCACCCGCGCCCTAGATTGCCAGCAGGGCAATCCCGGCCAGCGCGGCGGCCGCCCCCGACACCTTCATCGCGGCACCGTGTCGTTCGCGCATGCGCCATACGCCCCAAACGGCGACGGCGACGATCGCGATCTCGCGGACGGGCGCGACCACCGCCAGCGGCGCGAGACTCAACGCCCACAGCACCAGGAAGTAGCCGGCCCAGAAGAACACGCCGATCACGGCCGACTGGCTCCAGGTCGGAGGCGACGTCGCCGAGCGGCGGTAAAGCCCAAGTGCTGAAGCCACCCAGATCGTGACCGGCAGCTCTATCGCCATGAGTGTGAACAGCAGCCACGCGTACAGCCATGGCGTGGCCAGGCGGACGCCGAGCCGGTCGACCGAGCTGTAGGCCGCGATCGCAACACCGGTGAGCAGGGCAGGCACCGTTGCCCTCCCGCGCGCCTGCGCAACCGTCACGGCAAGAATGCCGGCGAGCAGCAGAGCCACTCCTGCGAGCTGGGCGGCGCCGAGGCTTTCATGAAGGAGGAAGAGACCGACCAGCACGCTGAGAAGTGGCGCCGACCCACGCGCGATGGGATAGACCGCCGACAGGTCACCACGCCGGTAGGCCGTGGAGAGCAGCCACAGGTATGTCGTCTCGAGGAGCGACGACAGCAGGCAAAGCAGGGCAGCGGTGATCGTCAGCGTGGGCCGGCCGAAGATCAGCCACAGGGGAGCAAGGCTGATGGTCGCCGTGAGGCCGGCCATCACGGTCGCGCGGCGGAAAGTCGCGATCGGATCGCCGCTGACCTTGACAAGCACGTTCCATGTGCCGTGGAAGACCGCCGCGAGGAGCGACAGCCCGACGGCGACCGCGATCATCGCCGCGGTCGCGCGAGCAGCCGGCCGAGAAGCCTGTACACCTCGGGGTTGACGAGCAGCCCGTTGTGCGAGCCCCAAACCGGCAGCGCCGGGATGTCGGGCCGCAGGCACGAGCGGAAGTTCACGACGTCGTCCGTCGGCGTGTAGATCGATGTCGTCGGCACCACGGGCGCCAGCTTGAGGTCATACATGAAGCGGCCTTCCTGAGCGAGGCGCCGGCCGTACAGGAGCTCGTTGCCCGTCTTCACGACGTCGACCGCGCGCTGGGTGAACGTCCGCACGTCGGTCCAGTTGGCCAGAGGCGAGCCCAGGGCGATGACCTGCTCTATGCGGTCGGGCTTGCGCTGCGAGATGACCTTCGCCATCAGGCCGCCGAGGCTGTGGCCGACGAGGCTCACACGCATGCCGGCCTCCTTCTCTATCGCCCCGATCCTGCGGTGCAGCTCGGGCAGCGCCCGCTCCGAGTGCTGGACGTTGAGGAGGATGCCGGAGAGATGGCTCGCGTATCCCATCCGGCCGAGCCAGCGGTGCAGCATCTGCAGCGCCCAGTCGCCAGAGAAGAACCCCGGGATCAAGAGCACCGGCCGTCCGTCGCCCTTGCGAACACTGCGGCCGCGAAACACCGGGTCCCTGAGCAGCGCGGACAGCTCGCGCACGGCGAGTGGATCCCACAACCTCATCGCGTCGGATGGTAGGACCCTGCGCCGGTCAGCCTGCGTAAACGCTGCCGCCGGCCACCTCGACCTTGATGGGCGGTAGGGGCGACGGCGCCGGCCCTCCAACCACCGCGGCCGCGCGAGACGGGTCGAAGAGGGCGCCGTGACATGGACAGGCGAGCAGCTTCTGGCCCGTGTCGTACTCGACCGTGCAGCCGGCATGGGTGCAGACCGCGTCGAAGGCGACCACGCGACCGCCGGACAGTGACACGGCGACCGCCGGATCACCGCTTGCCGGGTCTTGAAAGTTCAAGAAGCCGTTCGCCTCGAGGTCGCTTGCCGCGCCGACGCGAGTGCCGGTCGGGGTCGGCGTCGCCGGCGGCGTTGCCGAGGGTGACGGTGTCGCCGGCGATGGCGATGTCTCTGGAGTAGCGGTTGCGGTGCGACGCACGTGGGGTATGACCGACAGCACCCACACCGCGGCCACTGCCGCGCTGCCTATCTGGACGAGGAGGCGCCGGCGGCCAGGGTCGAGCGGAGCCGCCATCTGCGCCGGACCGAAAAGAAGCGGGCGCACCGTGAGCACTCCCTGGTCGCCGACCAGCACTAGGGTCAACCACGCCACGGTGTAGATGCCGTCCGAACCCAGGAAGTACGGCTGTATCGACCAGCTGGCGGTGAGGAAGAACACAAAATTGACCGCCGCTCCGACGGCGGCCGCCCAGCGTGTCGCAAGGCCCACGATCACCAGGGCTCCGACCACGAGCTCCGTGATGATGACCAGCACGCCTGTGAGCTGGGGGGTCGGAAGGGCGAACGCGTCGATCAGGAATCCGATCGGAGACTGGGCGGCGAAGCCCTGGAGCTGCGTGCCGATGTAGGTCGGTGCGCCGGGCTGGAGGAAGCCGGGGTCGCTGATCTTCTGCAGACCCGCGTACAGGAAGGTGGCGCCGAGGAAGAAGCGAAGGGGCAGTGTGGCGTAGCGCGGCCACCGGTCCGTGGACGAGGCGGGAGCGGCGATAGGCGGCGTCTTTTTCCCGCGCTTTCTGGCCACCGGCGTTGTATACGAGGCGTTTCTGGGCGTTTGCTGGGAGTTTCTATTAAGCAGACTATCTGTTTAAATATCTGAATTCCTCATCCGTACAGGCTCGGTCGACGCCAGATATCGGTGGACCGCACCAGGCGGGCGATCCTCGAGGCCGCGAGAGAACTTGTCGCGGCGGACGGCTCCGGGCCAAGCGTCGGTGACATCGCGCGCAAGGCGGGCGTGTCTCGGTTGACCGTATACAGCCACTTCGGCTCTCGGGGGGCCGTCCTCGGGGCAATCGCCTCCCCTCCTCCCGATGCGGGCGCCCTGGACCTCCGGACGTTCTTCGAGCGGTCGTGCCTGGCATGGGCCGGCAACCCGGCGCTGTTCCGCAACCTGCACGTCGAAGGGACGACCGATGCGCCAAGGCGACTTGCTGAACAGCTTGCGGCCGCCGATCGCCTGCGGCCGGGCTGCTCGCTGAAAGAGGCGGAGGACGTCGTCGCCGCGTTGAGCACGTTCGCCGTCTTCGATCGCCTCCACAAAGACGGCCGCCGCTCCGCCGCCGCCGTGACGGAGATCCTCATTCGTCTCGCCGGAGGAATCCTGGCGTAGCATCTTTGACGCAGTGCGGCATAAGGTCGCCGACGTCGACGGGCCTGTCCATTACGTCGACTTCGGCGGCGTCGGGACACCGCTTGTCATGGTCCACGGCCTCGGCGGCGCCGCCATCAACTGGATGGCCGTGGGACCAGAGCTCGCCGAGACCCGTCGCGTGATCGCGCTGGACCTCGCGGGCTTTGGCGAAACGCCGCTCCTGAACCGATCCGCGACCGTGGGCGCCAACGCGCGGCTGGTCCACGGCTTCGTCGAGAAGGTCGTCGGCGAGCCGGTCGTCCTCATCGGCAACTCGATGGGCGGCCACATCGCCGTTCTCGAGGCGGCCGCGCATCCCGAGGCGGTGCGTTCGGTGGTGCTCGTGGACGCTGCCATCCCCGGCCCGCATGTCCGCCGGCCGCCGCCGTTGATGCTGGGCGCGATGGCCGCACTCTCGGTCCCCGGCCTCGCGCAGACGATCCTCGACCATCGCGTACGCACTCTCGGCGCCGAGGGCCTCGTGATGCAGACGCTGGCGCTTGTGTGCGCGGACCCCTCTCGCGTTTCCCCAGAAGTCGTCGAGGCCCACGTGCACCTGACGCGCGAGCGCAGCGGCCTCGGTCGCCAGAATGCACGCGCGTTCATTCAAGCCTCGCGGTCGATCGGGCTCCGGATGGCGAGCCCGGCCTTCTGGACGCGCGCCGCCGCAGTCAGCGCGCCCGTGCTGGTCGTGCATGGCAGCCTCGACCGCCTGATCCCTGTCGATGCCGCGCGCCGGCTCGTGGAGAAACGCCCGGACTGGGAGCTGAAGGTCCTTCAGGGTGTCGGTCACGTGCCGATGATGGAAACCCCGGACCTATTTCTCACGACGCTGAAGTCATGGAGCGGCTATAGAATCGCCAGCGCCGCGGCAGCCTCATGACGGAGCAGCGCTAGACCCAACACATTGGCAACAGTCTCCGAACCGCCTCATAGCAAGCGCCCCGCGCAGAAGCCGCAGCTTCGGCGTCTGGGGCGCTGGGATCCCATCCCTCCGATGTGGCTGGAGGGTCGCTTCTACCTCGAGTTTCTTCGCCTCGTCCGCGACCCCGTGTTCCGCGGCGTCGACGTTCCGCCTGGGCTGCGCCGGCCGGTGCTTCTGATCCCGGGGTTCCTCGCTGGCGACTGGACTCTGCGCACCCAGCACGACTGGCTGCGACGCGTCGGCTACCGGCCGCGGCTCGCGGGTCTTGCCTTCAACGTCATGTACTCCGAGGTCATGCTGAAGCCGCTCCTCGATTCGTTGACCGCGCTGAACCACAAGACCGCCGCTCGCGTGTCGCTCGTCGGCCACAGCCGCGGCGGCGTGCTCGCCAAGGTGCTGTCGCATCGCAAACCGGAGATGGTCGAGCAGGTGATCACGCTTGGCTCGCCCCTCGGCGATCCGTTCGACGTCCACCCGCTCACGATGGCCGGCGTCCACGCGGCGCACCTCTTCAACACGATGCGCTACAGGCACGACGCCTCGGTCGAGATGCGCTTCCTCCGCGACCTCGCCGCACACCCCCGTGTGCCGACGACATCGATCTATTCGCGATCGGACGGGGTCGTCAACTGGAAGGCTTGCTTGCGCCCCGACGTCAATTCGATCGAGGTGCACGGCAGCCACGTCGGCCTCGCGCTGAACCCGGAGGTGTACCGAATTCTTGCCCACCTCCTCCCCGCGCCCTGGCGGCAGAGCTAGCGCCTCCTTAACATCGTCTTTCAGGCGGGAGCTCAGGCGCGAAGGCTGGGCTGAGAGGGCTCGTCAGCCGACCGCAAATACCTGAACTGGGTAATGCCAGCGGAGGGAAGCAATGGAAACCACCGTCGCGACCGACGACGAGTTCCTCAAGGTCGAGTCACGCGGCCTGGAAGAAGTCTCCCAATCGGATCGCCGTGGCATGCCGCGGGGGCTCGCCTTTCTGTGGGCGGGCGCGTTCGTGAACTACGCCAGCGTCCTGACGGCGAGCCTGCTCACCAACTACTTCGGCCTTGGCGTCTGGGACGGCATGGTTGCGGTGGCGGTCGGGTCGGTCGCCGGAGCGCTCATCCTCGGATTGCTGAGCAACACGGGAGTCCGGTCCGGGTTGCCCCAGATCGTGTTTACGCGCCGCATCCTCGGCGGCGCCGGCGCCAGAGTCGGCGCGTTCCTGACCCTCTTCCTCGCCGTCGGTTGGTTTGCGGTTGACACCGTGATCGCGGCCCAGGCGGGTGCGCAGCTGCTGGGCGGCGGTGGCAGACTGGCCACGTTCGCCTGGGCGCTTGCCGTCGCGGCGATCAGCGTTGCGGTTGCCGTCTACGGCCACCGGACGATCCAGGTCCTCGAGTCCTGGGGAGCGGTAGCCTTCGCAGCTCTTTCGGTTGCCCTTTTCATCGCCCTGGCGGGTCAGATGCACTGGGCGACCGGCCCGGCGAAGGCCGGCGCCGACTACCCCGGCGCCTTCGTCCTCGGCTTCATGTCCTGTTTCGCGCTGGTCGCGTCCTGGTACCCGTTCGCGAGCGACTACTCACGCTATCTGCCTGGCTCGAGCCCGGTCCGCGCGGTCACGTTGTGGCCGGTCGCGGGAATCGTCGTGCCCATGCTGCTGCTCGGGCTTTTCGGTCTTCTCATCCCGACCATCGATCCAAAGCTCGCAGCGTCCGACCCCAATGGGCCCATCGCGGTCATCAGCAAGCACGGAGGCTGGGTCGCCGTGCCCTTCTTCCTCTTCGTCATCGCCGGCGAGATATGGGCCAACTACCTCGACGTCTACACGGCCGGGCTGGTCACATTGACGCTCGGCGTGCGGCTGCGGCGCTGGCAGACGGCGCTCGGCTGCGGCGTGCTTGGGGCGCTGCTGGCCACGTACGCGGTTCTGGTCACCGACTTTCACTCCGCCTACACGGACTTCCTTCTGCTCACGTATCTCTGGGCGCCCGCGTGGGCTGCTGTGGTGCTGCTTTCGTTCTTCGTCTTCCCCGACGCGCGGCCGAGACTCGCGCTCGCCGCCTGGCTGATCGGCACGGCGAGCAGCCTCGCTTTCGTCAACTACCCCAACCTGTTCGGCGGCGTGTTCCCGGAGGCGCACTTTCCGAATCAGCCGCTGATCGACCTCCTCCACGGCGCCGACTTGAGCGGTCTCGTCGGCCTGGTCGTCGCGGCCGGACTCTATGCGGCCCTGCGCCGGGCACGCGCATGAAGCTCCCGGTCGCGATGACCATCGCCGGTTCCGACTCCGGCGGAGGCGCCGGCATCCAGGCGGACCTCAAGACCTTCGCCGCGCTCGGCGTGCACGGCACCTCCGCCCTCACCGCCATCACGGCCCAGAACACGCTCGGCGTGACCGGCATCCTCGAGCTGCCGGTGACCCTGATCCGTGAGCAGATCGACGCAGTGGTCGACGACATCGGCGTCCAGGCGGCCAAGACCGGCATGCTCTCGAGCGCCGAGATCATCGAGGCGGTCGCGCAAGCGATCCGCGAAAAAGGCATTCGCAAGCTGGTGGTCGACCCGGTGATGGTGGCGAAGGGCGGGGCAAGGCTTCTCCGTCCCGACGCGGTGGCCGCGCTGCGCGAGCTGCTCGTACCGCTCGCCACCGTGATCACGCCGAACCTTCCCGAGGCCGCGGTGCTCCTCGACCGCCGGGTCGAGACCCTGGAGGAAAGGCGCGCGGCCGCGCGCGACCTCGTGGCGATGGGTGCGAGCGTGGCGGTGGTCAAGGGCGGCCACGCGTCAGGCGACGTGACCGACGTTTTCTTCGACGGGTCGAGCCTGGTGGAGCTCGAGGGCGAGCGCATCGACACCGCGAACACTCATGGGAGCGGCTGCGTCTTCTCGGCCGCGATCACCGCCCACCTGGCCCGCGGTGAAGAGCCCCTCGACGCCGTCCGCGCGGCCAAAGATTTCATCACGCACGCCGTGGCCGCGGCAGTCGAGATCGGCCGCGGACATGGCCCGGTCAACCCGATGTTCGACCGCTAAGCTGTTCGCCAAATGAGCAAGCGCAAGCGCGCCTCACGACCGGAACCGGACGAGTCGTCCGACGACGCAAGCGTTCAGGACAACATGGTTCACGTCTCGTCGGACCTGCTTTCCGGCAGCCCCGACATCTTCGCCGCCAGGAAGGGAGAGGGGCCCGCGCAGGAGCCCGAAGTGACGGAAGAGCCGTTGCAGCCTGTGGCGTCGAGCCTCTCGCTGACGCCGGACGAGCCCGCCGAAGAGCCCGCGGCGGTTGAAGAACCTGCCACGGAAGAACCCGCCGCGGAAGTGCCCGCGCCCGCGCCGCCACCCGCTCCGTTCGTCAACGCGGTCCCGCAGGCATATCCGGGGCAGCGGCGTGGCGCCTCGAGCACCGCCATCGGCATCGTGCTCGTGGTCATTGGCATCTTCGCCCTGGTGATCGTGATGTCCGGCGTCGACCTGACCGAGACAGGCTGGCCGCTCTTCATCATCATCCCGGGCCTGACACTCACAATCATCGGTTTCCTGAGCCTCGGCGGCGTGGCGACGATCCCCGGCGGCATCCTGACCATGCTGGGCATCGTTCTCGCCTACTCCAACAGCACCGGCGACTGGCCGATCTGGGCGTATGGATGGTCGCTGGTGATCCCGTTCGGCCTGGGCCTGGGCATGTACCTGCAGGCGCTGCGCGACCACGACCAGATGGCACTGCGGACCGGAAGGACGCTGCTCTTCGTCGGCCTGATGATCTTCCTGATCGGCTTCGTTCTGTTCGAGTCGATCCTCGGCATCAGCGGTCGCGATTACTTCGGTCCCGTCGGCAAGGCGGCGCTGCCCGTGCTGCTGATCCTCGTTGGAATCATCCTGCTCGTCCGCAGCATGCAGAGGAGCCGCAAGACCTAGACCTGCAGTCGCGCCTCCAGGGCGTCGCGGGTGATCTGGTACTCGACCCCGGTGATGTAGGGCTTGAAGCCCATCGCGCGGTTGATCTTGAGCATGGGCGCGTTGGAGCCGGCGTTGTCGGTGACGATCCACTCCGCGTCCGGGTACAGCTCGCGGACGTGAAGGACCATAGCCGCCTTGATCCACTTGCCGATCCCGCGACCGCGCGCGTCGGGCCGGACGCCGGTGAACTGCTGGTAGATGAGCGTTCGGCGATGTGGCGCCCACGTCACGTCGGTCATGCCCGAGATGACGCCGTTCGGTTCGCGCGCGATCACGTCGTGCACCACTTCGCCGATGAGCGCTAACCGTGCGTAGAACTCTCTCATCCGCTCGGGCGTCACGATGATCTGGCCGATGTCCAGATCGTCGAACGGCATCGTGTTCAAGAGCTCGGAGCGCTGCGCAGTGAATTCCGGCCACACGTCCTCCGGGAGCGGGCCGTCATGGACCTGGACTGAGGTTTGCGGGGACCGCTTCGCCCCTTCGGCGACCCAGCTCCGCATCATGTCGTAGTCGACGTCGGCGAGCTTCAGCCGGCTCTGGATGCCGGTCAGTCGCTGCTCCGCGCCGAGCCACCGCATGAACGCATGCGCGGAGTCGAGCTCGGCGCTCATGCCGAGGACGGTGCTGCCCGCCTCCTGCATCTTGCGGGCGAGCGCCCCGAGCAACCTGGTCGCGATGCCCTGGCGCCTGTGCTCGGCGCGCACGAAGGCGTCGGCCCAGAAGAGGTGCTTGTTCGTATCGTGCTCGGGGCTCGCCGGCAGAGTGTGCTCGGCCGCCGCCCAACCCAGCATCGTTCCATCCCGCGAGATCTCGAAGTACACGTGCTCATCGAACGGGTTTGGGCGCTTCATCATCGCCTCGACGACGTCGTCGGGCTCGACCGGGTCGTCCGGGCGCAATTCGGCGTGCCGCAGGCGGCGAAGCTCGTGGTAACGAGTCCAGAGATCGCGGTCCGCGGTCTGCGCATCGAAGGCGACAGGCGTCAGCTCCCTCAACATCGGACTCTGGATAATCTCACGGCGTGGATCATGGGCGCCCGTTCAAGGTCGGCGTCACGATCCATCCGCAGCAGTGCACGATCCAGCAGCTCCGCGACGCGTGGCGGCGCGCCGACGAGCTCGGTGTGGACAGCATCTGGTTCTGGGACCACTTCTTTCCTTTGTACGGCAACCCGAACGGCAACCGCTTCGAGTGCTGGTCGCTGATCGCGGCGGTGGCGCTTGACACACACGCGCCGCAGATCGGTCCGATGGTCTCGTGCATCGGCTATCGCAACCCCGACCACCTCGCGTCGATCGCGGCGACGGTCGACCAGCTGTCGGGCGGGCGCCTGGTGCTTGGCCTCGGCGCCGGGTGGTTCGAGCGCGACTATGACGAGTACGGATACGTGTTCGGCGAGGCGCGCGACCGGGTGCGCACTCTGCGGGAGGCCCTACCCCGCATCAAGCGCCGGATCTCGCTGCTCCATCCTGGGCCGGCCGGCGCGATGCCGATCCTGATCGCCGGGCGCGGCGAGAAGGTCATGCTCCGGCTCGTGGCCGAGCACGCTCAGATGTGGAACACGCTCGGGTCGCTCGAGGAGTTTGTCGACAAATCCGCGGTCCTGGACGAGTGGTGCGCGAAGCTCGGACGTGACCCCCGGGAGATCGAGCGGACGGCCAACCTCGGCGGCTTGACCGGGAAGTCCGTCGAGGCGTGGCTGAAGGCCGGGCTGCAGCACTTCGTGCTGCGGCTGGCGTACCCGTTCGAGACGAAGGAGCTCGAGCGGCTGCTCAAGATCCGCGACTCCTAAGAAATTCCAAGGGTTCGGTGCAGGACCCGCCGAATCCGCACAATGGCCATGGGGGGTATTTGTGGACGGTCCACTAACAATAAGTCGGGCCCGGGCATAGCATTTTGTCCACCACACCCTCTTCGCGGCGCGCGGCTCCTACCATTCGGCAGGAGCCGCGTTTTTTATTCGCAGGGAGGTAGGCCTCCACTGCGGAACCCGCTGCTAGGCGGCCTTTACCGCCGCCACCAGCTTCGTCAGCGAGTCCTTTGCGTCGCCGAAGAACATAACCGTCTTCGGCCCGAACATGAGGTCGTTGTCGATGCCGGCGAACCCAGGCCGCATCGACCGCTTCATGAAGATGACGTTCTTGGCCTGGTCGGCGTTGAGGATCGGCATGCCGTAGATCGGGCTCCCGGGCGTGCTGCGCGCCGCGGGATTGACCACGTCGTTGGCGCCGACGATCAGCGCCACGTCGGCGTTCTTGAAGTCGTCGTTGACCTGGTCCATCTCTTTGAGCTGCTCGTACGGCACGTTGGCTTCGGCGAGCAGGACGTTCATGTGACCGGGCATGCGGCCCGCGACCGGATGGATGGCGTACTCGACGTCGACCCCACGCTGCTCGAGCACGTCGGCGAGCTCGCGGGCGGCGTGCTGCGCCTGCGCCACCGCGAGGCCATAGCCGGGGACGATGATCACGCGCTGCGAATAGGCGAGCAATGTCCCGAGGTCCTCCGCCGATGCCGAGCGCACGCTTCGCGACTGCCCATCGCTCGCGGCCGCCGCTCCGCCGGTGCGCACCTGACCGAAGGCTCCGAAGAGCACGTTGCCGAGCGAGCGGCCCATCGCGTCGCTCATGAGCTTGGTCAGCAGCGAACCGGATGCTCCGACCAACGTGCCGGCGACGATCAGGGCGAAGTTGTTCAACGTGAAACCGCTCGCCGCGACCGCAAGCCCGGTGAAGGCGTTGAGCAGTGAGATGACGACTGGCATGTCGGCCCCGCCGATGGGCAGAACGAAGGCGACGCCGAGGATCAGCGCGAGGACCATCAGCGAGACGAACGAGAAGGGAACGCACGCGATCGCGAGCACGGCGATCGCGAAGCCGACGATCAGCGCCGCGAGCACCGCGTTGACGACCTGCTGTCCGGGATATGTGATCGGTGTTCCGGTCATCAGCTCCTGGAGCTTGGAGAACGCCACCATGCTGCCCGCGAACGACACCGAACCGATGACGATGCTGAAGACGCTTGGGAGCGCTTCCGAGAAAGCCGGATGAACGCCGAACTTCAGCAGCTCGGCGACGGCGACCAGCGCGGCCGCGCCGCCGCCCACACCGTTGAACAGCGCGACCATCTGCGGGATCGCAGTCATGCGGACGAGGCGGGCGCCGAACGTGCCGACGACGGCGCCGATCAGCACCCCGATCGCGGTGATCGTGATGCCCGCCCGTGTGAAGTGGAGCAGCGGCAGGGTCGCGCCGAGGGCGATGAGCATGCCGAGGGCCGCGGTGAAGTTGCCGTTCCGGGCGCCCTTGGGCGAGCTGAGCTGCTTCAGGCCGAGGATGAAGAGGACCGCCGCCAGAAGGTAGGCGAGCGAGATGAGAATGCTCATTTCTTCGCGGCCTCGGCCGGCTTCGCCGGTTGCCGGCCCTTGAACATCTCGAGCATCCGGTCGGTGACCACAAAACCGCCGACGACGTTTGTCGTCACGAGCGTGACCGCGACGAGCCCGAGCGCGATGGTCACCGGAGAGTTCGCCCCCGCGGCGATCAGCAGCGCGCCGACCAGGATGATGCCGTGGATCGCGTTGGTGCCCGACATCAGCGGCGTGTGCAGGATGGTCGGCACTTTCGAGATCACCTCGAAGCCCACGAAGACCGCGAGGACGAAGAAGGTCAGCTCGTTGAGCAGCTCGTTGTTCATGCTGCGTTCATGCTGCCGACAGGGTCTGCTTGGCGCGCTCGTTGACGATCTCGCCGCCGTGGGTCACGCAAGCGCCCTTGGTGATCTCGTCGGCAAAGTCGAGCGACACGGCGCCGTTCTTGACCAGGTGAAGTAGGAGGTTCGCGACGTTGCGGGCGAAGAGCTGGCTCGTCGTCAGCGGCATGGTCGAGGGGACGTTCCGGGTGCCGATGACAGTGACTCCGTTGACGTCGACGTCCCTACCCGCCTGAGTCAGCTCGACGTTGCCGCCTGTCTCGGAGGCGAGGTCGACGATGACCGAGCCCGGCCGCATGCCTCGGACCATGTCCGCGGTGACGAGCAGTGGCGCCTTGCGACCGGGAACTGCCGCAGTGGTGATCACGACGTCTGACTTCGCGACGTGCTCACCGATGAGCTCGCGTTGCTTCTTCAAGAAGTCCTCCGACTGCTCGCGCGCGTAGCCGCCCTCGCCCTCCTGCGTCTCGAGCGGAAGCTCGATGAAGGTCGCGCCGAGCGACGAGACCTCTTCCTTCACCGCCGGTCTGACGTCGTACGCGGAAACGACCGCACCAAGGCGGCGAGCAGTCGCGATCGCCTGCAGGCCGGCGACTCCCGCGCCCATCACGAGCACTCGTGTCGGAGCCACCGTGCCGGCGGCCGTCATCATCATCGGGAAGAGCTTGCCGATGCGATCCGCGGCCATCAGCACCGCTTTGTAGCCCGCGGCCGACGCCTGGGACGAGAGGGCATCCATCGACTGCGCGCGGGAGATGCGCGGCAGCAGCTCCAGGCTGAAGGCGGTTATCCCGTGGCTTGCGAGCGAGCGGACGATGTCGCCCTGGGTCGCGGGCTGGAGAAAGCTGATCAGCACGGCGCCCTTCCGCAGCAGCGAGATCTCGCTCTCCCGTGGCGCCTGCACCTTGAGCACCGCGTCGGCGTCGCGGAGCATCGACCCCGCGCGCCCCGCAACCGTCGCGCCGGCCTGCGTGAATGCGTCGTCGCTGAGGTAGGCCGCCGCACCCGCGCCGGCTTCGACGCCGACCTCGAGGCCGGCCGCGACGAGCATCTTGGCGGTGTCAGGGACGAGCGCCACCCGCCGCTCCCCCGGCTCAATCTCCTTGGGCACGCCCACCTTCACGACTGGACGACCTCGAGTCTTCCGTCGCCGAGATTGCGCGCATCTTCGCGCCCTGGGCGGCCGGGCGCCTTCGGCGCCGAAGCCGACGTCAAGGGGCCGGCGTGGCGTCGTCGCGCATCACAAATGCGCTCCTCGCCCCGCCACCCTTTCCTTGGCTCCGGCCGCCAATGCCGCGAATCTGCTACGCAACCCGACGCCGGAAGACTCTAAGCAATCGAGGGCCGATCCTGCACACGCGTAAAATTTCTGACTCGCTCCCCAATTGATTCAGACCAACGTCAACGACCTCACAATCCAGGCCGCCACAGTCAACGGCTCCGGCAGCCAGACGGCAAACCTGGTCCTGACCCGAGCGATCTTCCACATGGGCATCCCGGTCGCGCCGAAGAACGTCTTTCCGTCCAACATCGAGGGCCTGCCCACCTGGTACCAGCTCCGGATCACACCGGAGGGCCACATGGCGCGCTCGGACAAGGTCGACGTGCTGATCGCCTTCAACGTCGCAACCTGGAAAGAGGACCTGAAGACCGTGCGACCGGGCGGCGTCGTCATCCACGAGGACGCGTTCTCGACCGCCGACGCCCGCACCGACGTGACCTACTACCCGGTGCCGTTCGCGAAGCTGGCCAAGGCCAAGATCCAGAGCGACACGCTGCGCAAACAGCTCGCGAACATGATCTACGTCGGGGTCGTCGCAGGGGTGCTCGGCATTCCCTGGGAGGCCCTGGAGCATGGAGTGAAGCGGCAGTTTCTCGCCAAGCCGAAGGCCGTGCAGGTGAACCTCGATGCGATCAAGGTCGGGTTCGACTACTGGCAGGACAACTTCTCCAAGCAGGACCACTACCACCTCGAGCCGATGACCGGCGTGGTCGAGGGCAAGGTGCTGGTCGAGGGCAACCAGGCGGCAGCGCTGGGCGCGTTGATGGGCGGCGTGACTGTGGTCGCGTGGTATCCGATCACCCCGTCTTCGTCTCTTTGCGAGTACGTCATCGCGTACGCGGACCGCTTCCGCGAGAACGGTGATGGTGAGAAGAAGATCTCGGTGGTCCAGGCCGAGGACGAGCTCGCCGCGGTCGGCATGGCGATCGGCGCCGGGTGGGCAGGGGCGCGGGCGATGACATCCACCTCAGGCCCGGGCATCTCGCTGATGGCGGAGTTCTCCGGCCTTGCGTACTACGCGGAGGTTCCGGTCGTGATCTTCGACATCCAGCGCATCGGCCCGTCGACCGGACTGCCGACGCGCACGTCCCAGGCAGACCTCGGATTCGTCTACACCCTCTCCCACGGCGACACGAAGCATCTCGTGCTGCTGCCCGGATCCGTCGAGGAGTGCTACGAGTTCGGCCGCGACGCATTCGACTACTCGGACAGGTTCCAGACCCCGGTCTTCGTGCTGTCGGACCTCGACCTCGGCATGAACCTCTGGATGACGCCCGCCTTCAAGTACCCGGAGAAGCCGTTCGACCGCGGCAAGGTTCTTGGCAAGGACGACCTCGAGAAGCTCGCCGGTGAATGGGCTCGCTATCGCGACGTCGACGGCGATGGCGTGACCTACCGCACGCTGCCGGGCACCGATCACCCCGCCGCCGGCTACTTCACCCGCGGCTCAGGGCACGACGAGAGCGCGCGTTACACCGAAGGCGCCGACGCATACGCCCGTAACATGGACCGGCTCGCGCGCAAGCTCGAGACCGCTCGGCACGCGCTCCCCGCGCCAGTCATCGATGAGGCCGGCCGCAAGGTCGGGCTGATCGCCTTCGGCTCCACGCACGCCGCGGTGGTCGAGGCTCGCGAATCGATCGACGTCGACTACCTGCGGGTGCGCGCCCTGCCGCTGAGCGACGACGTCGTCGAGTTCATCGCGCGCCACGAGCACGTCTACGTCGTCGAGCAGAACCGCGACGGCCAGCTGTTCGACCTGGTGCGGTTGGCGCTGCCGCCTCAACTCGTCGACCGTGTGCGCTCGATCCGCCACTACAACGGACAACCCATCCCGGCGGCCGCGATCGTCGAGCCGCTCAAGCAGCAGGAGATGATCCCCGCATGAGCACGACCGTCAACCGAGTCGGCCTTCCCCGCGACGCCTACAAGGGCGCGGCCACAACGCTGTGCGCGGGCTGCGGCCACAACTCGATCACGAACCACATGATCAAGGCGCTGTACGAGCTTGGAGTCGAGCCGCACCTGCTCGCCAAGATGTCGGGCATCGGCTGCTCGTCCAAGACGCCGGCCTACTTCGTCGAGACCGCTCACGGATTCAACGGTGTGCATGGGCGCATGCCGGCGCTGACGACGGGGGCTCACCTGGCGAACCGACAGCTGATCATGCTCGGCGTCTCGGGCGATGGCGACACCGCGTCCATCGGACTCGGTCAGTTCATGCACATGATCCGACGCAACGTCGACTGCACCTACATCATCGAAGACAACGGCACCTACGGCCTGACCAAGGGCCAGTTCTCGGCCACCGCCGACCTCGGTTCGGTGCAGAAGAAAGGCGCCGTGAACACTTTCCAGCCGATCGACCCGTGCGCGGTTGCTCTCGCGCTCGGCTGCTCATTTGTCGCGCGCTCCTTCAGCGGCGACGGCAAGCAGGTGGTGCCGCTGCTCAAGGCCGCGATCGCGCATCGCGGGACCGCGATCCTGGACATCATCTCGCCGTGCGTGACTTTCAACGACCACGACGGGTCGACGAAGAGCTACAGCTGGGTCAAGGACCACGAGGAGTCGATCGCGGACGTCTCGTTCATTCCTTTCTTCGAAGAGGTCCAGGTCGACTACGAGCCCGGCACCGTGCGCGAGGTGCGGCTGCATGACGGCTCGCACATCGTCCTCAAGAAGCTCGGCGAGGACCACGATCCGACCGACCGCCGCGCCGCGCTCAGAGTGATCGAAGACGGGCGCGCCGAAGGACACCTGGTCACCGGATTGCTTTACGTCGACACGAAGATGGACGACTTCGTGACCACCGAGCACCTGCCCGCCCGGCCCCTGAAAGACCTGGGCGAGGACGACTTGCGTTTGTCGCGCGAGGATTTCGCGCAATTCATGAGCGAGTTCGCTTAGTGCAACCGGCACCCCCTCCCCCTGGGAGAGGGATCTGGGGTGAGGGGTTTGCCTAAGGCCTTGAAGGCGACCCCGCGGCAACTTGCCAAGGGGACGCGCTTCGTCGCGGAGAAGGACCCCGCGCTCGCCAGGCTGATCAAGAGCTCCGGCAAGGTGGACCTGGAGGTTTCCGACTCGGACGGCTTCGGCGCGCTGGTGCGCTCGATCATGTACCAGCAGCTGGCGGGCGCCGCCGCGACGGCCATCCTTGGCCGGTTCATGAAGCTCTTCGCAAGCGGCCTCGACCCTGCCGCCGTGCTCGCGCTGCCGCCCGGCTCGATGCGCGCGGCGGGAGTCAGCGGCCCGAAGGAGGCTGCGATCACCGACCTCGCGCGCAAGGTCGCCGACGGGACGGTGCCCCTTGCCGACGTCGATTCGCTCTCGGACGACGAGCTCAAAGCGCGCCTGGTGCAGGTGCGCGGGATCGGCCCGTGGACCGCCGAGATGTTCCTGATCTTTCAGCTGCGCCGGCTCGACGTGTGGCCGGTCGACGACTACGGCGTGCGCAAGGGCTGGAGCTTGATCCACCGCAAGCGCGACATCATCGCGCCGAAAGCGTTGCTGGCGGAGGGCGAGAAGTTCCGGCCTTACCGCACCATCGCGGCGTGGTACTGCTGGCGCGCGGTCGAGACGGTGCTCCCCACCTAGCGGGCATATTTCCGGCGCAGCTTGTCGATCGCCTCGTCGCTCATCGGCGGCCAGCCGTACGCGGCCAGGAATGTTCGCGCGAATCCCTTGCCGTAGTTGTACTGCAGCGTCCATAGACCGGCGGCGAGATCGGTTTCCGGGTTGCCGAGGCCGGTCAGGCCGACGTCGACGACCGCGCTCAGCTCCCCGTTGTTGACGAGCAGGTTGGGCAGGCAGTAATCGCCGTGGATCAGGACGTGGCCGGGCTTCATGACGCCGAACGGGCAGTCCTTCGCGGGGGCTGCGTGGAGCATCCTGAGGATCTCGCCGAAGGTCGACGCCACCCGGGCCGGCGGCCAGCCCACCGATGGGTCGAACATGGGCACTCCGTCGACCGCGCGGGTCACGAGCCATTCGTCGCCAAGCCCTTCGTAGAGGCCGATGACCTCGGGCACGGGCCAGCGCCCGGCCAGCCACCGCAGGCGCGCAAGCTCGTCGTGCAGGTGGGCCGCTCGCTTGACGAAGACGCCACCACCGGGTCCGCTGAGCCGCCAGACCGTGCCCGCCCAGCTCATCCACGCGAGGTCTTCGCGCACAGGCACGCCGCCGAGCGCGGTCTGGACCGCCGAGCGAACCTCCGCCGGTAAAAGCAGCGACGTGCTCAATCGACGACTCTGTAGCATTTCTTCAGGGTGCGGTGCTAGCTCTTCCTAAATCTGCCGGCGCCTTCAAGGACGCGACATGGCAGGACGTCGAGCCCTTCTATCACGAGCTTCAGTCGCGCCCTATCGACAACGGCAACGTCGAGAAGTGGCTTCAGGATTGGTCGGACTTCGAGTCGCTCCTCTACGAGGCGGCGGCGCTTGCGAACTTCGCGTACGTCTGCAACACCGCCGACACCGAGGCTGAAAAGGCGCGGCTGCGGTTTGCGAGTGAGATCGACCCGAAGGCGGAAGAGCGGCGGGTGAAGCTGCAGCGCCGGCTGGTCGAGCTGGGATATGTAACGCCCGACCTGGAAACGGCGGTGCGCCGCTTCCGCAACCAGATGGAGATCTTCAGCGAGGCCAACGTCCCGCTGTTCGAGCAGCTCGCGAAGCTGTCAACCGACTGGTCGAAGGTCATCGGTGCCATGACAGTCGAGTGGGAAGGCGAGGAGAAGACACCGCCCCAGATGGTCCCGTACCAGGAAGAGAACGATCGCGCGGTCCGGGAGCGCGCGTTTCGAAAGCAATTCCAGCCGTACATCGAGCAGCGGGACACGATCGCGGGCATCTTCGACCGCATGTACGACCTGCGCCAGCAGATCGCGACGAACGCGGGCTTCGACAACTACCGCGACTACGCGCACCGCGAGAAGAACCGCTTCGACTACACGACGGACGACTGCTTGCGCTTCCACGAGGCGGTGGAGGAGGCCGTCAAGCCGGCGGTGGCACGCATCCTCGAGCGCAGGCGCCGACTTCTCGGCCTCGACCGGCTTCGGCCGTGGGACCTGGCTGCCGACCCGAAGGGACGCGCGCCGCTGAGGCCTTACGCGAACATCGAGGAGTTCATCGATCGCGCCGGCCCCATCTACGACAACCTGACCCCTGACTTTCGGAGCTACTTCGAGCGCATGTCCGCGGCCGGGCTCCTCGACCTCGACAACCGCAAGGGCAAGTCGCCCGGTGGCTTCTGTGATTCGCTTCCCTTCCAGAAGCTGCCGCTCATCTTCATGAATTCCGTCGACGTGGACGAGGATGTGCGCACGCTCCTGCACGAATCTGGCCACGCGTTCCACGTCTTCGAGACGGCGCACATCCCGCTCGTCTTCCAGCGGCAGCCCGGCGCGGAGATGGCGGAGGTGGCTTCGATGTCGATGGAGCTGCTGGCCAACCCATACGTCGAAAAGAGGTACGGCGGGTACTACTCAGAGACCGAGGCGCAGCGATCGAAGCGGTGGCTGCTCGAAAAAGCGATCCAGTTCTTCACGCACTGTGCTTCGGTCGACGCTCTGCAGCAGTGGATGTACACCAACCCTGAGGGCCGGGACGCCGACGCGCGCGACCAGAAGTGGCTCGAGCTCAGGCGCCGTTTCGAGGGCGACACCGTCGATTGGAGCGGCCTCGATCGCGAGCGAATCGCTCGCTGGTACTACCAGCCGCACTTCTTCGACTATCCCTTCTATTACATCGAGTACGGCATCGCCCAGCTCGGGGCGCTCCAGGTGTGGCGCAACAGCACGGCCGACGAGGATCGCGCGGTGCGCCAGTACCGCGAGGCGCTTGCCCTGGGGGCAACGCGACCGCTGCCCGAGCTCTATCGGGCTGCCGGTGCGCGGCTGATCTTCGACAGCAAGGGGATGGGCGAGCTGGTCGAGCTCGTGGAGGAGGAGTTGTCCACCCTGGACAACTGAGGGCTCACCCTCAGGTCAGTTGTTGCGAATGTTCCTCAGCGGGCGCCTTGGGCCGAAGCGCGGCGCCCCAAAGCCCGCGAGGATGACGAGGCGGATCACCCTGGCCCGGTGGCCGCGGTAGGGCTCGAGGAGCTCGAGCATCCTTTCGTCGGTCGATCTCGGTGTTCCATCGAACATGTAGCCGATCGCGTGCGGCAGGTGATAGTCGCCGACGGGGACCGCATCGGCGTCTCCGAGCGCGACCATTGCGACCTTTGCGGCGGTCCATGGCCCGATTCCGGGGAAGGCGAGCATGCGCCGGTACGCGCCGGCGATGTCCATGCTCACCGTCTCCTCGAGCCGCTTCGCGCTGCGCGCCGCACGGATGATGATGTCGGCCCGGCGGCGCTCGATCCCGAACCGATGGAACGCCCAGTAGGGCATTTGCGCAAGCTCGCGAGGCGACGGCGAAAGCTTCAGCGAGACAGGGCCTGGGGCCGGCTCGCCGAGCGCGTGGACCAGGTGGTGGTACGACTCGCGAGCCTCCTCGCTCGTGATCTGCTGCGCGAGCACCGTCGGCACGAGCGCCTCGAATACGGATTGCGTGCGCGGGACGTGCAATCCAGGGTGCGCTCGATGCAGGCGGGCGAGCAGCGGATGAACGGGCGCGAAACCGGAGTCGTCATCGCAGTCTCCGCTGATCGATGCGGCGTTCGCCACCACCCATTCGGCGCCTTCGCCCCACGCGCCGGCTGTGACCGAGCCGTTGTGCCGCTCGAGCCTCAACGTGGCCGGCCCTGCCGGAGTGCGGGTTGCCAGCCATACGCCCGTCCCGTCGCGCCGCAGGCTAGGGCCGAAGCCGAGCACGGCGAAGGTCTGGGTCAGGTTGAGCGGCCGGCGCGGCTCAAAGGTTCCCTGGGCATCCGGCATCACCGCGACCTAGAGTGCCCCACTCCGGGTCAGACTACTGGCTGAGCGGCACCGAGAACGTGAAAGTGCTGCCGGCGCCCTTTGCGGATTGGACCGTCAGGTCTCCCTCGTGCATGAGCGCGATCTCGCGTGAGAGCCACAGCCCGAGCCCGGTGCCCTGCACCGCGTCTGAGCTGTCGAGCCGGACGAAACGGGTGAAGAGGTTCTTCTGGTCCTCCGGCGAGATTCCCACGCCCTGGTCTTTGACCGTGACCGTCGCGTTCGCGCCAGCTCGCAGCACGCCGACGGAGATGTCGGTGCCCGAAGGCGAGTACTTCGCCGCGTTGCTCAAGAGGTTGCGAACGACGATCTGGAAGCGGTCAGGGTCGACCTCGGCGTCGATGCCACGCGCCGGCGGGTCGAACCTCACCTCGTGGCCGCTGAGCAGCATCCGCACCCCTTCGACGGCCGCCTCGGTCAGCTCGACGATGTCCGCGCGGTGGCGCTTGAGTGCCAGCCGTCCCTCCTCGAGGCGGGCAGCCTCGATCATCTGCTCCACCATCCAGTTGACCTCGTCGGACTTGGAGATGAGGAGTGGCATCACCGCGCGGGCCTTGGCGCCCACATCGCCCAGAGCGCCTGACTCGATCATCGTCAGGTAGCCCTTGATCACCGTCATCGGCCCACGCAGCTCGTGCGAGGCGATGTTCAAGAAGTCGGTCTTGGCGCGCTCCAGGGCAGCGATCTTGGAGCTCAGGGTGACGCGGTCGAGGCCGGCAGACAGGCTGGTCGCGTACTGGTTCAACCGGGTGAGCTCTTCGTCGCCAAAGATCGGCGTCAGCCGGTCCGACCGGATGACCATCGCGCCGCGACCCTGGCGCAGGTCCAGCGGGACCACGATGCTCGCGCCGGCGCGGCGAGGCTCGTGGCCGTCCACGCTGGCCAGGAATCGACCGCGCGCGGCGAGCTGACCCGCATCGTCGCGACTCATGCCCTGGCACGCGAGCACGTCACCGCCGGCGTCGACGATGAACGCCGACTCGCCTCCGACGAGCCGCTCCGCCCAAACCAACGCCTTCTCGGCGAGGGTAACCCTGTCCGGGCTGTAGAGCAGCAGGTCGTGGAGGGCGCTTCGGAACTGTTCCTCCTCCGGCTGGCGCCAGATGCGCCGCAGCCAGACGGGAGGGAAGAACGCTATGTACAGGACCGGCACCATCGCCAGCGCCACGACGTCGAGCACGAGCGTTGCAGTGTCGTTCAGGGATCCCGCCACGGTGCCGAACACGAACACTGCCAGCACCCCGGCATAGCCGATGCTGATCGAACGAAGGCGCGCCATCTCGACCGCGGGGCGGTGACGCGCGGCCAGCCAGAAGGCGACTATCGGGTCGATGATGCAGTAGGCCCAGACCCCGACGATGATCACGAGAGCGAGCGTCTGGAGCGAGCTGTGGGCCGCCTCGGTATCCCCAGGCAGCCGGACCGCGATGGAGCCCAGTCCGACCAACACGATCAGGGCGGTGATGAGGTTCCGGGTCCGCGGCCTGAATGCGACGAACGAATCGCGAAACATCAGCAAGCCGTACCCGGAGAGGAGGAACAGGACGATTCCCACGTAAGTCGCCAGCTGGCCTTCGATGCCGCTGGAGTACAGGGCCGGCGAGATGATGATGTCCAGGGCAAGGGCGAGCAGGCCAATGGCCAGGTAGGCATGTCGTCGGTCTGGCTCCCGCGCCCAACTGAATGCGACTCGCAGTGCCAGTGCCGCGAACGCGATCTCGATGGCGAGGGACAGGACAACCAGGATGTCCGCCATCTGCGGCAGAATAGCCTACACGACGATTTTTCAAGGATGCCAATCCTGGAAATCGCGTTGGTTACCCGACAAATCGCCAGCGCCGGCGAGGAAAACTAGAGCTTGGGCGCGAGCAGCACCCCGTTTGGGTCGGTGACGGGGCTGCTGAGGGTGTGAATCTCGAAGCCGCGCAGCCCACGTACGTCAGCTTCGACCGGCTGGGCGCCGCGGCCCTCGAGGACGTTGATGCCGAGGTGGTGGTGGTACCCCTCCCAGCTCAGGAACCGCATCACGTGGCCGGCCTCGGCCATGAGCGTCATTCCCAGCGCCTCGTAAGCGGCCTGGCTCTCGTCGAGGTCGGCGACGTTCAGGTGCATGTGCCCGAGGAGGGTCGACTCCGAGAACTTCTTCTTCGGGGGGTCTGCGATGCGCAGCAGCCGCTCGAAGTCGAGGTGGTCCGTGCCGATGTTGAGATGGCCGCCGGGGTACTGCCACTCGCTCCGAGGACGGTCGGCGTAGACCTCGATGCCGTTTCCCTCGACGTCGTCGAAATAGAGCGCCTGGCTGACGAAGTGCTCTGCGGTGCCCGTCAGCGGCAGGCGCTCCTCGAGTGCTCGCTGGAGGAAGCCGCCGAGCTCCTCTTCGGTTGGAAGCAGCAAGGCGAAGTGGAAGAGGCCGGCCGTGTGACGCGGCCGCTCCTTGCCTCCGGGGAGTGCGGTGAGTCGGAGCACCGGCGCTCCGCCCGCGCCCATGACGGCGTGCGTCTCGTCACCTTCGGCCCGTGTAAGCCCGAACCATTCGTAGAACTCGACCTCCGTCTCGAGGTCGAGCACCTTGAGCTCGCATGCGCCAAGCGGCCAGCCGGTTGAATCAGTGATCGATGAACCGGTCCTGCAGCGCAACCACGCCGACGATCAACGTTGCGATCACGAGGAATTCGACCACAAACGTTACGAATGGATGCCGTAAGGGCCACACGAACGATCCGGGGAACTCTTCCTCGAGGTCGCGCACCGACACGCGTTGAACGGCGGAGACACCACCGAGGAATGAGTGCAGCTGAACGATGTCGCCAGGGCTCCAGAAGGGCCGGTTCATCTTGAAGAGACACCTGCGGTGCCGGTCGTAGACGACCACGTAGTGAGTCGGCCGCGCCACGAAGGGGTAATCGACATCGCGCCGGGCCATTCCTCCGATTTCATCGACCGGATACGTTCGAGCGATGCCGAGCAGGTTCCATCGGGTGAGCTTCCCGCCGGCCAGCTTGATCTCCTCGCGGCGGAAGAACGCGACCATCAGAACCACGAACACCACGACGAAGATCAGCCAGAAGGCCGCGAGCGGTAGGCGGGCTTCGGTGTGCCAGTTCTGCCAGAGCTGGAGACCGATGGCCGGAAAGACCAGGACTGCCGCCGTCGCGAGACGGCCTCGATAGGTGCGGAACGAGGGATGGATCACGACCTCATCGACGACGCGGCGACGGGTCACGCCAATCAGTACCAGTAGTTAGGCCCTTCGGACCGCGACCCACCGGGCGGCTCGATGGCCACACCCTTGGGCCCGGCGAGGTGGCGGACGACGCTCTCGACCGCGCCGGTGAACGAGTCATAGTCGTCGAGCGGACTCGGCCACATCGGCCGGCCGAAAGTGACGGTGACGTGGCCCGGCCGAGGCACTCGCCTGAATCGCGGCAGGACCTCGTACATGCCGTCGACGTAGGCGGGTACGACGGGCACGCCGGCGTCCATTGCGAGAATCGCCGCGCCTCTGCGAAACGCACCGATGGCGCCCGTGACCGTCAAACGACCTTCGGGAAAGATGATCACGGACCACCTGTCGCGCAAGAGTTGCTTCAGGTACTCGAGGTGAGCGCGCGCGCCGCCACCTCGAGGAATCGGAAACGCGTCGACGGTCACCTGCGCGAGTCGAGCCTCCCACTTGCGCTTGAAGATCGAGTCGGCGGCGGCGACCACGACGGAGCGGTTGCGATACCGAGAAGGCATGGCTTCTGCCATGACCACCGCGTCGAGCGCCGACACATGGTTGGCGACGAACACCGCGGCGACGCCCGCCTCGCGAAGGTTCTCGCGCCCCTGAACCTTCAAGCGAGCAAAGCTCGAGAGCGCCGGAAACATCAGGGTTGACTGCAGCGCCGCGCGCATGCGTCGCATGCCGCGTGTCCTCGCCCACGTCGCCTGGTCGGGTGCGGCGATGTCCATTGGCGAGAGTCTAGGCGCGGTCAGCAGTCGCGAGTATCGGCGCCGAGCCTGTCGTAAAGGTCCATCAGGATCACCTTCACCGAGGCGGGGTTGTACGTCCCGTTGTCGCTCTCGAACACGATGTCGACGCGTCCGTCTGCGTCATCCACGCCGAGCTGATGCGCGAGCTTGTTCGAGGTGTACTGAAAAACGCGACAGCCGGCGTGGACGTGGTCGTAGACCTTGTTGCTGTCATCGGGAATGTCGGTAAGCGCGATGCGCAGCGCCTGGCCCGCAGGCGACTGGTATCGCGGGTGGATCTCTTCCTGGACGACGAAGCCATCGTCGCTGCAGCGCACCGCGACGTAGCCCGGAACAATGCCGATGACGTAATTCGTCGACACGATGGAGTCGTGAGGGCGGTTCGTCTGCCATGTGCCGATGTAGGCGCCGAAGTTGTCGAGCCCGGCCCGCGCGGCCTTTCCGTCCGGACATGAAATGCTTCCTGCAGCGTTCGTCGTCGCGGGAGCGTGAGTCTTTGACACGCCCGGAGGCGCGCAGGCCACGACTGCCACGCATATCACCGCCAGCAGAATCCGAACCGCCCGCCCCATCGTCGGCCGAGTCTCAGTTTGAGACAACTGTCGTTGCTGTGGCCGGTGGTGACTCGTTCGGAGAGTGTGCGCGCATGGTTGTTCGGAGTCTGACCTGTCATGTCGACACGGTAGGGCGCGTTACCGTCCGGCGCGCTGCTCCCATGCCGCCTGGCACGCCACGCAGCGCGTGGCTGACGGAAGGGCTTCGAGTCGCTCCGCGCCTATGGGTCCGCCGCAGTCATTGCATCGACCGTCCACCGCCGCGACGTCTTCTCGACCGCGATCGATGATGCGCTCGATCTGCTCGGCGACCGCCTTGTCGCTCATCGACTGGGTCTCGTCGGCATTCCTGAAGCCCCTGCTCATGTGACCAGCCTACGAAAGCGGGGTTCACGCACGTGGGTGGCCGGCGAGCTCGAAGATCGAGGGATGACCGTCGGTTAGGGTGCGGGCTCGGGCACGACATCTCCAATCGCGCGACGAATGGCTCGATTCACCGCGGCCATCCGATCTGCTGGAACTCGCGGGCCAAGAGGGCCGCGATGAAGGAAGTCGCGATCGATGGTGGTGACTTCCTCACAAAACAGGATGCTGTTCTTGCGTAGACCTCCTTCTCCAGCTGGGATTGCTACTCGCGATGGTCCTACCCGACCAGCCGAGAAGACCGGCACAACGATGAGATCGTCGCGCAGCCGATTCCGGACGTCTTCGGAGACCACGAGAGCCGGACGCGGCTGATGCGGATCGTCGGGTTGACCAGGCGTGAATACGATCCAGACTTCGCCCCTCCGCGGATGGGTCGCGGCCAGCCTGGCTTTCAGCGCTTCGCCATTTGGGACGCAGCCGCCGAGCGGCGCACGGAGCGCCACGCGATGCGCTCGTGAGCCGGAGCATCGGCACCACGAAACTGAGCTTCCATCGCCGCGTCCTGCTGCGAGGCAGTCCACAGCTCGAGGGCCTGCTCGATGACCTTGCTCCGGTCGGCACCGTCGTGAGCGTCGACATACTCATCGACCACCCGCAATAGATCCGGGTCGACGGTGATGCTGAGCTTCGGGCGCGCCATGCGACCCACGGTAGCATGAACGGTAGGATTTTGGCTGGGGAGGAAGGATTCGAACCTTCAACCTTCTGATCCAGAGTCAGCTGCGCTACCGTTGCGCCACTCCCCAAACGGACCCACCAGGGGTCGGGCGAACCATTCTAAGGATGGCCCGTGGAGAGTTCGGCTACTCGCCCCCGCTCCGGGAACGCGAGCTCATACGGATCGATAGGGTCTCGCGCGTCCCCATCATTCGGCCGAAAACGTCCTCGAGAAGCGTTTTTGCCTTATACAGGTTCACAGCCCAGCCGACGCCGAAAACCCGGTCGCTGAACAGCTCATCCGACGATGGGTTCCAGTAGGCGTCGCGAATGCGCTCCCATGTCGGCGGCCGGAAGTCGTATGGCACGAAGCCGAAGACCCGGCCGTTCCAGGTGCGCTCGTCCTCGGGCTTTGCAAGCTCGGTCGCAATCGCGGCCGCGACGAGGCCGAAGACTATGAACCGCGACAGGCGACGCATATTGCGTAAAGTCCGCATACTTCAGTGAAGCGTAGTACCACGATAACCTTGCACGTTTTCCACTCGTTGTTCCAGGCGGGGTAGATGGCCAGACGGCTTCCTTCGACCGCGAGTTGGCTGCGCTGGCTTACGCCGGGGCTGCAGATCAAGCGCTGGCTCCTTCTGCTGATGGTGTCCGAGCTCGTCCTCGTTCTCGGTGTCGCCTACGCCCTGAAGGAGATCTATCAAACGGCCCACCTGCCGTCGGGCTTCTACTACCTCACGTTGCAGTTCCTTCCCTACTGGGCGCGCGCCATCGTCTTCGGCATCTTCGGCGTGGGCATGCTGCTCCTGAGCTACCTCAAGCTGACGCAGTCGGTGCTGGGTCCGTTTCTTCCCGGCCAGAGCACGGCGAGCGTGGTCGACGTCATCCACTCGTTCCGTCTTCGCGGACGCGGCCCGCGCATCGTCGCCATCGGCGGGGGCACAGGCCTCAGCTCGCTGCTGCGCGGGCTCAAGACCTACACCTCAAACCTTTCTGCGATCGTGACCGTCGCCGACGACGGCGGCTCGTCCGGCCGGCTGCGCGACGAGTACCGGATCCTCCCGCCTGGCGACTTCCGTCAGTGCCTCATCGCTCTCGCCGACGCCGAGCCGTTGATGAAGCAGCTCTTCGACCACCGCTTCAAGGAAGGCTCGCTCGACGGCCACGCCTTCGGCAACCTCTTCATCATGGCCATGGCCGACGTCACCGGAAACTTCGAGCAGGCGCTCCGCGAGTCGGGCAAGGTGCTCGCGGTCAAAGGCACCATCGTTCCCTCGACGCTGCAGGACGTGACGCTCGTCGCTTCGATCAACGGCAGCACCGTCGAAGGTGAGTCGCGCATCCCGAAGCAGAACGCACCGATCAGCCACGTCTTCTTGAAGCCCGACGGCGTGCAGGTGAACCCCGAGGCGGCGCAGGCGATCCTGAACGCGGAGCTCATCATCGTCGGACCCGGGTCGCTGTACACGTCGATCCTGCCCAACCTGCTGGTCGAAGGCATGGTCGAGGCGTTCAAGGCATCGGCGGCGCTGAAGCTTTACATCTGCAACCTGGCCGCGCAACCCGGCGAGACCGACGGCTACTCGGTGCCCGACTACCTGCGAGTGATCGAGGACCACGTCGGCGCCAACCTGTTCGACTTCGTGCTCGTGAACACCAACAATCAGTTCCCGCCCACCGGAGGGCAGGACGCCGTGATCTACAAGGCGGTCGATGCGGCGCGAAACCCGGACGTCAGGTTCATTCCGGCGGATGTCGTCAACACGCGCAAGCCGTCGCACCACGACCCCGACAAGCTGGCGCGCACGATCATGCGGAAGGTCTGGCAGGCGTAAAGGCTCTTCTTGCGCGCCAGCGCAGGAAACCCTCGACCAGCAACGTCGCCGCGGCCACATAGACGTAACCGGCGAGCGCGTCCACGACGTAGTGCTCACCGAGGTAGACGATCGACGCAAGCACCGCAAGGCTCCAGCCGATCAGCGCGATGCTCAGCGGACGGTAACGGCGCCACGCGTACACGGCGGCGAGCGCCGGAAAGGCGGCGTGAAGCGAGGGAAAGGCCGCGAAACGGTTCGGGTTGAAGCTGTGATAGATGCCAGACACGAAGTACTGGTTGCCCCAGAGCAACTGCACCGTGCGATCGATGATCTTGTTGACGTCGTGCGGGTACTGGTACCAGGGCGGCGCGCTCGGCCAGAACAGGTACGTGATGAAAGCGATGAAGCACATGAGAAGCAGCGCGGCGATGAAACGGCGGTAGTGCTCGCGGCTGTTGAGCCAGAAGACGAACCCGACCAGGATCGGAAGCGGAAAGTGCATGAAGTAGAAGAACATCGCGACCAGGTCTTGCGGGCTCACGACCCCAGGTTTGTAGAAGGCGTGCTGCAGGGTGATGGTGGGCAGCGTGCCGCCGAAGACGGCACGCTCGACCGGAGATAGGTCGTGCGGCGCAGAGCCGGTCTTCGACGCGAAGCCGCGCATAGCCTCGTACGCGAAGAACAGCAAAAGGAATGGGGCCCAGTCGGTGAGAAACGCGATCCCACGTCCCAGCGCGACCGCAATCACCAGCAAGGCCAGGACGACGAACTCCGGCTCGATCGAGATGCCGCGCCACAGCATCACGCCGAAGATCGCCGCGAGGTAGACGATGCTGCCGACCAGGAGCGCGCCCGGCCGGCGACGCCCGGCGAGTGGCTTATCCGGTGCGGACAACCGCCACCGCCGCGATCTCGACCGTGACCGAGAAGGGCAACGCGTTTGTGCCGATCGCGGCCCGGGTGTGCTTGCCCGCACTGCCCAGCACCTCGACGAACAGGTCAGACGCCCCGTTCATCACCTTCGGCTGGTCGCCGAAGTCCTCGGTCGAGAGCACCCAGCCCGTGACCTGGGTGAGCTCATCGACCTTGTCGAGCCCGACCGCGGCCTCGATCTGCGCGAGGACGCTGAGTGCGGTCAACCGCGCCCGCCGGGCCGCTTCCTCGACCGAGATCTCGTCCGGGCAACGTCCCTTCAGCAGCTGGTCGCCCTCGCGCGAGACCTGTCCCGCGATGTAAAGGAGCGCGCGTCCTTCGCCGATCGGCGCGACCTTCGTCTGCACGTAAGACGCCGCCGGTGGCGGGGGAGCCGGAAGCGTGATGCCGAGCTCACGCAGGCGCTCGTGCGGCGAACTCACAGATCTGGAGTGTATCGGCCTACCTGTAACGTCCGCGCAGGTGCGCCACGACGGCCGTCATGAGGACGGCGAGCGCGGCCACTCCAAGCAGGACGTAAGGAAGCGTCGGCGACGACAGCAGGCCCGCAAGCTGGCTGTCCGAGACGCGATGTAGGCGAGCGGCGCTCGCCAGTGGCGTGGGGCTCATGGGAGGACCTACCGGTGGGCCGAATGTGTCGTGGTAGCTCCAGAGCGACGCGACATGCGTCGAAGGCTGGAACATGGCGACGTAGAGCGTCGGCTGCTCGTCGTTCGAGACCGCGAGAGCGGTGACCGATGCCTCGGGCGGTCGAAGCGACGAAAACGTCTGACCTCTGTCGGTCGTCCGCCAAAGCCCACCGGAGCCCGAGCCGCCGCCGTCGCTGCCGACATAGAACCGGTCGTAGTGACTCGTCAGGAACGAGACCTGCGTGTAGTCGGTGGTCGGCAGCAGGCCACCTCCGCTGAGCGGGTTGAACGACGCCCCATTGTCGTTCGATGAGAACAGGCCGGTGTTCGTCCCCGCGAGCAGCGGCCGGACATTCCCCACCGGGGGCAGCGGCCCTGATACGAGCTTGAGCGTCAGCGTACCGGTGATGTCTGGGTTGGAGCGTTTCCACGTCGCGCCGCCGTCCAGGCTCTGCCAGACGGACATGGTTGCTCCAGAAGTCTGCGAGTCGCTGCCGGCGATGATGCGGACCGGGGTGTGGATCGCCTCCATCGCGATCGCGTCGATGCTCGGCTCGGTCAGGCCCGACTGCGCCCAGCTCGTGCCGTCGGCGCTGGTGTAAACGCCCTGATCGGTGCCCGCGGCCATCATCGTCAGCGCAAAGCCGAACACGCGCACGTTGCGGCCGTCGAGCCCGCTCACAGAGGACCAGGTCTGGCCACCGTCCTTGCTCGCGAGGGCTCCCCCACCTCGCGTGCCTGCCAGCACGAGGCCAGGCGTGTTGGGGCTGAAGCCGATCGTGTTGACCGTGACCCCTGCCGGACGGACCGTCACCCACGTAACGCCGCCGTTGGAAGAGCGCTGGATCGCGCCCTGCGAGTTGGCGGCGAGCACGACCTGGTTGTTCGCAGGGTCGACCGCCAGCGCGAACAGGGCGACGTGCCCCTGGCCCGGCAGCGGCTTGAGCTGCACCCATGTCGAACCAGGCGGAGCGGCGGCCACCTCGAGCGCGGCAGGTCCGATCACCCACAAAGCCGCGACCGTCGCGAGAAGACGTTGGCCAGGAAGCGACACGAGCTTGCCGATTATCCCCTGGATACCTGGGGATGCCGACCGCCCCGCTTTTTCTACAATCGCCGGATGCCGTCCGGGGGATCCCGCGAACCCAGGCCCAGGCCGCCGGGTTCGTGGTTGGCGAAGCTGGGGTCGGCGCTCGACCGGGCGGCCTTCAGGCCCGCGAGCCTTCCCGACGACCTCGTCACCGCGATCGCGCTGTTGCCGCCGATCGTGGCCGGCCTCGTCATCTTCAAGGCGCCGGCCGCACAGATGCTGGCGGTCGCGCTTGCAGCGGGGGCGGCCGGCATCCTGGTCTCGCGCTGGCTGCTCGGCGGCATTCGCCGGCGATCGCGCACAAGCCCGCTGATAGCCGCACTGTTCGGAGTCGCGCTCATCGGACCTGGCGCGAGCATCGTCATCTCGATCGAGGTGGCGGTTCTGGCCGTGATCCTGGAGCTGCTGCGACTCCGCTACATGCCGGCGATTCGCGCCCAGGTCGGCCTGTTCGCATACGCGGTGATCGCTCTCGCGACGCGTGGTGCCACGGCGGCTTTCATCAATCCCGCCAGCGGCGCGCCGTTCACCGACCCTCTGGCCACCTGGTACCAGTTCTTCAGCCCCGCCTCGGCGCCGATCGACCCGATCCGCCTCTACGTCGGCAACGTCCCCGGCCCGGTGTTTGCGACCTCGCTGCTTGCGGTCGCCGTGGGCGTGGCGTGGCTCGCGTACGCGCGACGGGTCAGCCTCGTCGTCCTGTTCGGATTCCTGGTGGGCTCGCTCGTCGCGATCTACACCCTGCACTGGGACCCGCTCTTCCAGCTCGACAGCGGTCCGACATGGTTTGTCGCGGGACTGGTTCTCGCCGACCGGCGGCTGCTGCCCGACTCGTGGGCGGTCCGGCCGACGCTGGGATTCGCGGTAGGGCTGTTCGCGGTCGGGCTGCGCCGGCCGCCGGTGGGCTCATGGTTCGGGGGCCATGGCCTGGAGCTCGCGTTTTTCAGCGTCGTCCTGGTGCAGACGGTGATGGCCGTCATCGTCGTCGTCATCTGGTCGATGACCGTGGCGACCGAAAGGTGGAAGCGCACGCGCAGGCTGCGCCAGCGTGAGGCCAACCTGCGGGTCGTGAAGTCGCGCGTCTCTTGAGTGAGGTGTCAGGCGACCTCCACCCTGGTCGCGCCCAAAGCACGCGCGATGTCCTCGGCGCGCTCCTTTATTCCCAACCTCACTCGCACTGAAAGCCGGCCGAAGGGTGCAAGGGTCACGCGCAGCGTCCTGTCACGGAGCGTGTGGGTCCAGGTTCCGGCGACCCGTCCTTCGACGAGGATGACCGCCGAGATCCAACCCGCGGTGCGGCTGACTTTTGCCGCATGTACCGGTTCGACCATGTGGTCGCGGCTGGCGTGGCCCATCAGGTACGGATCGAAAAGCGGGAGGAGCTGGACCGCCTGATCGACCGTCGCCCGCTTCATCGCGGGGAGGTCGGCGGCCAGCGCGTCGGCGCGCGTCCCCTCCACCGACACGCTCACGATCTCCGATTCAAGTCCTTTCCACGCCGCTTCGGCCACTCCGGGCCATCCGCCCCACCAACGCCTGAAGTCGCCCCTGGTCGCCGGACCGTAGGCCCGCAGGTAGCGCCTCGCCATTTCGACGATCGCGGCTTCGGGATCCACCTCACGCCACGCCGGCAGCCATGACGCCGGGCGGACGAAAGTCACGCTGGATCCGCGGCTTGGTCCGAAGCAGAGGAGGCCGTTGCGCGCCGCCGGCTTCAGCATGCCGCCCCAGCCCGACCTGAGGAGCTGTAGCACACGCGTCGACCGGCCACTGCCAATTCTGGCGATCAGCTCCTCGCGGGTCAGCGGCGAGCCGTCGAGCGACGCGCCGATCTGGTCGCAGATCGCCCAGAACTCCGTCTCGGTGACCTGCATGTACTCGAGCCAGGACTTGCGCATCTGACTGACCCAGTGCCGGCCCATCGCGCCGACATAGAGGGGCAGGTCTTCCGATCGCGTGAGATGCAGCGTCCCGCGCATCAACCACGTCTTCACCAGGGTGCGGTCCTGCCACAACGCCTGGCGCACGTCCTCGACGGCGCACTCCACGCGCACGGCGACCTGGAGCTCGGCCGCGGACATGACCTGGGCCTGGGCGCCGCCGATCTCGCCGACGACATTCGCCAGCTCCTGGCCCGCCGCACGTGCGTCGAGGTGATGGCGCGTCAGCCGAAACGCGTGGACCTGCGGCCAGGCGAGCTCGGCCGCGACGGGCCGGCTGGTCAATCGAAGGGTTGCGGGCCGCGGGTCACGAACTGGTCGCGGCGAGGTCCGGTGCCGACCAGCTGGATCGGCGCGCCGATCAGCTCGCCGACCCGATCGATGTAGTCGCGGCAGTTCGCCGGCAGGTCTTCCCAGCACTTCGCCTTGCCGATCTCCTCCTCCCAGCCGGCCATCTCTTCGTAGATCGGTGTGCAGTGCTTGTAGTGGGAGATGTTGGCGATCGGGTGGTCGTAGCGATGTCCGCGGAACTCGTAGCCGGCGCAGATCTGGAGCATCGGCTGGTCGTCGAGGATGTCGAGCCTCATCAGCGCCGCGACCCCGACGCCGTTCAGCTTCACCGCGTAACGGGCGACCGCGGCGTCGAACCATCCGATTCGGCGCGGCCTGCCGGTGACCGTGCCGAACTCGTGCCCGCGCTCGCGGATCTGGTCCCCGATCTCGTTGGTGAGCTCACTCGGAAACGGCCCGTAGCCGACGCGCGAGGTGTAGGCCTTGAAGACTCCGATCGTGAGGTCGACCTTCGTCGGTGGGATGCCGCTCCCGGTGAGCGCGCCACCGGCGGTCGGGTTCGAGCTGGTGACGTAGGGGTAGGTCCCGAAGTCGAGGTCGAGCATCGTCGCCTGCGCGCCCTCCAGCAGGATCTTCTTTTCCTGGTCCAGGGCCTCCTGGATGATGGGGAAGGTGTCGCGGATGAAGGGGTCAAGCTGCTTCGCGTACTGGAGGTACTCGTCGAGCATCGACTCCCAGTCGTACGCCGGCTTGCCGTAGAGCTTTTCCAGCACCGGGTTCTTGACCTGCTCGACCACGAAAGCGAGCTTCTTGCGCATGAAGCCTTCCTTCTGCAGATCGCCGATGCGGAAACCTATCCGGCGGATCTTGTCCGCGTAGGCGGGGCCGATGCCGCGCCAGGTGGTGCCGAGACGATCGTCGCCTCTTGCCTCTTCCTCGAGCTGGTCGAAGAGCGGGTGGTACCGCATGACCATGTGAGCGCGCTCGCTGACAATGAGGTTGTTCGGCTCGATTCCGCGCTCCTTGAGCTGTGAGATCTCTTTGAGGAGCACGATCGGGTCGACGACGACGCCGTTGCCGATGATGCACCGGCAGTGCGGATAGAGGATCCCGCTCGGAATGAGCTGGAACTTGAACTCGCCATGCTCCGTGATCACGGTGTGGCCGGCGTTGTTGCCGCCCTGGGAGCGGATGACCATGTCGGCCTTCTCGGCGAGGTAGTCGATGACCTTGCCTTTGCCCTCGTCGCCCCACTGGCCGCCGACCAGGATGATGACCACGGTGGCTATTCTGTGCCCGGTTCGGGTCGCCTCGTTTCGAGGTTGTAGAACCGCGTGTGGTCGCGGCGGAACTTGAGCTCGATGGTGCCGGTCGGGCCGTTGCGATGCTTGGCGACGATCACTTCGGCGATGCCAGGCTTCTCATCACTTTTGTAGTACTCGGGCCTATAAAGAAACATGACAACGTCGGCGTCCTGCTCTATGCTGTTATGGATTACAACATTGCCTGCCACAAAGTTGTGGAGGTCATCCACGGTCAGATCGAAGACCTCTTCGATTCCGTCCGGATCCAGCGCACCGATTTGATCCCAATAGACATCGCTGATGCCGAGGAGATGCATCTCGTCTGAGTCGACCGCCGCCGCGACTCGTTGCGCTCTCTCCCGACTCAGGTTCTGTTTGAACATGCCGTTGCCCATGTAGGACATGCCAAGCCTGGCCTGAAACAAGCGATGTGCGATGGTCGCGCTCTTCATGGCTGGACGGACGACTAATGGCCACGCTGACGACGGAATGATGTCTCGATTCGTTTTGCCTTCTCGGCTTGCCAGGTATTCAATAACGAGCTCTTTGTGTCGGACTTTCTCCGCGCCCACCACTCCGACGACCGTCAAGAACACGAGCATCTCGTTGCGGCCGGAGACGGTTACATGAAACTGATCGCGACCCTTCGAACCCTGGCGGTGTCTGCTGAGCCGTGCATTAATTCCAAGTCGAAGCAGCAGCGATTGAACGTCAAACGCCAGCTGCTCGCTGCTCGACGCGTAGTAGATCGACGCGTAGTGGTCCTTGGTCAACCTGACGCAACCATCGGTGGCCCACAGATGACGCAGAAAGGTCGCGATACCGGCAATTGACTGGCTAAAAACCCGCTGCGGAACGCGCTTCTCATACGAACGCAACCCGAACGACCCCAACTCTTCGAGCCAGACCCTGATTGGATTTCGGACGCCCTGGGTGAGGTGGCGAGTCGACGGCAAATACACCTGGATCCAGTCACGCTCGTTGTGGATCCGGGGTCGGACCGCGTCACCGAATACATCCTTGGCGAGGCGGACGACCTCGTCGGCGAGGATCGGATCCTTGGTCGTGTACTGGATCGCGTGTCTCGGCAGGGTGCAGCCATCACCAATGAGATGGCCTAGCAGCCCGAGCTCTTCGCGGGTCATCGTGTCCTCGACCGGGCCCTGAAGAATTCTCGGTAACGCGATATGGTCTCCGATCTTTAGCTCGTCGAGCCGGCGCCAGCCTTCCATCGTCAGGAACTTGTGGTTCGCGGTCGCGCGCACGAAGCGCCCGAGCTGGGTCGTCAGCTTGAACACGGGCTTCGTGCCGGTGGCGAACACATTCGTCACGCGCCTGGAATCCATCCGCCACCAGCCCTGGTCCAGCGCCAGAACGTTGAAACCGGTCTTGCCGACGAGCTCGCGGATCGGCGCGTAGGTGCCTGAGTCGGGCAAGTACACAGGCGTATCGCCAGTGATGCAGCCCGATTCACGAAGGTCGCTCAGGATCGGTCGCTTGTCCGGCCGCTGCTCGGGCGCGCGGCTCAGCTGCGACAGCGCTATGACAGGGATCCGCAGCTCACGCGCGAGACCCTTCAGCGCTCGCGATATCGCCGAAACCTCCTGAACGCGGTTGTCCTCCCCACCGTGGCGTCGGCCGTGCATCAGCTGCATGTAGTCGATGAGGATGATGTCGACGTTGTGGCGCAGCTTGGCCTGGCGCGCCTTCAGCTGCAGGGTCAGCTCATCCATGACCGGCGTGTCGTCGATGTAGATGTGCGCTTCGCCCAACGGGCCGAGTGCGTTGGATACCCGGTCGAACTCGGCCTCTGTCAGCAGCCCACGGTGCAGCCGCTGAGCGTCGATCTGCGCCTGTTCGGTCAGCAGTCGCTCGGTCAGCTGTTCCTTCGACATCTCGAGACTGAAGATCGCGACCGACTTCTTGCCTTCCAGCGCAGCGTGCAGACCGACGTTCAGAGCCAGGGACGTCTTGCCCATCGAGGGCCGGCCCGCGACGATGATCAGGTCGCTGTCCTTGAACCCGCCGGTCATCCGGTCGAGGTCGTGAAACCCGGATGGGATGCCCACCACGCCCTGCCCGCTCTCCATGAGCACCGAGATCCGCTCCATCGCCGGACCCAGCAGGTCGTAGAGGCGCGCCAGCTCGCGCTGATCGCGGTCGTCGGCGACGCCGAACACCAGCGACTGTGCCTGGTTGATCGCGTCCTCGGCCTCGACCGAGTCGTCATAGCCGAAGCCGGCGATGTTTCCGCCCGCCGAGATCAGCCGGCGCTTGTACGCCTTCTCCTTGACGATGCGGCCGTAGTACTCGATGTTCGCCGCGGTTGGCACCGCGCTCTGCATGGACGCAAGCTGCGCCCGGCCGCCGACACGGTCGAGCAGCCCCATCGACTGGAGCTGCGACGCAAGCGTGACGTTGTCGATGGGCTCGCCGCCGGCGAACAGGTCCAGCGCCGCGCGATAGATCTGCCCGTTGTTCTCGCGATAGAAGTCGTCGGCGTGCAGGAACTGCAGCACCTTGGCGATCGACAGCGGGTCGATAAGGATCGATCCGAGAACCGAGATCTCCGCGTCGAGGTCGTGCGGTGGTATCCGCCCTGCGGCGAGTGGAATCGTGGTCGCCACGCCGAGCCCTGCTAGCGGTCCTGCGTGACGATCACGTTGACGTGGGCGTCCACGTCACGGTGCAGCTTCAGCGCCACCTGGTGCTCGCCCAGCGCCTTGATCGGCTCCTTCAAGTCGATCTTGTGCCGGTCGATCTCGACGCGATGCTGCGCCTTCAAAGCCGCGGCAATGTCCTGGTTGGTGATGGAGCCGAACGCCTTGTCTTCGGCCCCGACCTTCAAGCGCACCACGACCGTCTTGTTGTCGATCTCGTCCGCGACCGCCTGCGCCTCGTTTCGATCCTTCGTTTCGCGCTTCTGCGCGGCCTCACGCAGGCGCCTGGCTTCGGCTTCGGCCCCCGTCCCCGCCGCCACCGCCAGCTTGCGCGGCAGCAGGAAGTTGCGGCCATAACCGTCCGCGACCTCCTTCACGTCGCCCGCGCGGCCGACGTTCTCAACGTCCTTCGTCAGCAAGACCCGCAATTCACCCGACCTCCGACATGGATTGGTACTCGTCGCGGTGGCGGACTCGCGAACGGATTCGACCGAAAAGGTTCCTCACCCCGTGCCGTGCGATGGCAACAGTATCGCGGACGTCGCGATCCCACACGCTCTGCTTGGCGGCGAGCAGATCCTGCTGCTCGCGCCGGATCGCGGGCGGGCATGCCTCGATGAACGTCTCGACGGCGAGGATGCCGAGGGCGATCATGTCGAGCTCGCCCAGCACCGGCACCCAGCCGGGAAAGTCGATCGGGCTGACGATGACGCCGAGCGCGGCGAGCAGCACCACCTTCGGGGCGCGGGGCACGCGGGGATCGCGCAGCAGGCAGTAGGCCAGCTTGCCGCGGCCCGGCAGATCGAGCAGTACGGTTTTTGCCCGCGAAAAGATGGATGGCATGGGGTGGGCCGGTAGAGCCTACAGCTTTCCGGGTCGCCCAAGAAAGCCTATTAACAGTAGCCTTCCGCCATGGCCGCGGCGACCGCAACGGAAGTACCTGTCGAGGCGGGGTTCGGGAACCTGTGGCACACCGCCCTCAGCAGCTTCTGGTTCGGGAGCTTCTTCCTCTGGATCCCGCTGACGACAGTCCTCCTCCAGAGCCGGGTCGACCACCTCATCCCGCAGCACGGCCTTCAGAACACTGGGGTCGGCGTCGCCGCCGGAATTGGCGGAATTCTCGCGGTCACGGTTCCGCCGATCGTCGGCGCCTGGTCGGACCGCTTGAAGACGCGATACGGCCGCCGGCGGCCGATCATCGTCCTTGGCTCCGTGCTGACGATGCCCGGGCTCTTCCTGATCATGGCCGCTTCCAGCTACACCGAGCTGCTGGTCGGCTACGCGATCGTCCAGTTCTTCTTCAACGCCGCCGGAGCCGCCTACGCCGGCGTCGTCCCCGACGTCGTTCCGGCCCAGCAGTTCGGCAAGGCGAGTGGATTCCTCGGCACCATGACGCTGCTCGGCATCGGCGCGGGAACCGGCGTGACGTCGATTCTCGGCGACGTCCCCCTGATGTACGTGATCATCGCCGTCGTCGTCCTGGTCTCGCTGGTGCCGATGCTGTGGGCGGCGCAGGACGAGGGCAGGACTCCGGTGTACAGGGCGCCCGCGATGCCTTTCCGGGCCAGGGTGGCCGAATTTTTCCGCCCGCTTCACGAAGGCGACCTCGCGTGGGTGATATTCACGCGGCTCATGGTCTCGGCCGGTGTGACCGTGGTCCAGGTCAACCTGCTCAACTTCTTCAAGGACGTAGTCCTCGGGGGTGCGAAGGCCGACACCTTCACCGCCATCTGGCTGCTCGTGATGGTCGTGTCGGCAGTGCCTTTCGGCTTCTTCGGCGGCCTCCTTTCCGATCGCCTGCGGCGCCGCAAGATCTTCGTCTACGCGGCAGGGGCGGCGCAGTCGCTGGTCGCGTTGGTCTTCATCCTCTTCTACCCCAGCGCGCAGGGCATCGTCATCGCTCTGGCGGTCGCGTACGGCGTTGGCTATGGCCTCTATCAGGCCGTCGACTGGGCGCTCGCCTGTGACACGCTCCCCGACAAGAGGCAATCCGCCAAGGACATGGGACTCTTCCACATCGCGCTCACTTTCCCGCAGGCGATCATCCCGTTCTTCACCGGGCCCCTGATCGACGCGTTAAACGGTCCGCACGGGAACGGCGGTTACCGCATCGTGTTCTCGAGCGCGGTCGTGTTCATGATCCTCGGCACCGTCTTCGTGAGCCGCATCAAGACGGTGCGCTGAGCGCCGGGCGGCGATCAGCGTCGCGATCCACAGCGCGGCGAGCCCGGCGACGCCGGCCTCGGCGAGGACCCTGAGCACGACGCCGTTCGGGTAGCCCGACACAAGCAGGAACTGAAGGAGCTTGTGGACGGGCCCGATGAGGAGCCAGCTCGCGGCCACCAGCGACAGAGCAGGCCAGTCGTGGCGTGGGAGAGCCCATGCGATCAGGACCATCATCGGCAGCAGCAGCAGCACGAGGTGCGTGCCCCACGAGTAGGACGCGATCAACGGCGTCGCCGCGACGATTGCCGCGGCGTCGAGCGCGCGGTTGCTCGAGGAGCGAATCGCGGCCAGGGTGACCACCAGCACCGCCACGCCGAGAAGGGTCGTGAGAATTCGTGCCGGGGTCGGGCTGCCCCGCACCACCACGAAGGTGTTCGGGTCGAACAGCCGTGCAAGCGTGCCGCCAGGCGAGTGGTTTTCAAAGAAGCCGGTGCCGGCGCTGACGGCCGGCAGCACTTTGAAGAGGTATTCGAAGAGGTACTGCGGCGCGCCGACCAGCCAGAGCAAGAGACCGGCCACCGCGGCGGCCGCGAACATCGCCCAGCGGCGCGCCCAGAGCACGAGCAGGACTACCGGTCCCTGGATGAGCTTGATCGCGATCGCCGCGCCGAGGGCGGCGCCACCCCACCACTGCCCACGGTCCATCCAGGCCGCGAACCAGATTCCGGACAGCCCTAGGAGCACGAGGTTCACCTGGCCCTCGGCGATGTTGCCGGTCACCGGCTCGAACGCCAGCGCCGTGATCACCAGGAGCGCCGAGAGCTGCCAGTCGCCGACCTTGAGTGCCCGAAGCGTCAGCCAGAGGAAAACGAGCAGCGATGCATTCATGACCAGCACCGCGCCGACGGTGATCGCATGCGAGTTCACACCGATCAACGGCTGCAGCATCCACGCCAGCACAGGCGGCATAACGTACTGCGGCCCGGTGGGCTCGAGGCAGCCCATCGTCGCGCAGAGGTCGTAGGGGTCCTGGCCCGACGCGATGCGGGTCGCGGCGCGCAGGTAGCTCTCCTGGAAGTCGCCGAGATAGCCGCCCAGGAAGATCGGCGAGATCAGCGCCTGCCAGAAGTAGAGCAGCACCACCGGCACGCCCGAGATCGCGAGCAGAACGGTGCGAAAGCGGCGGTTCCGAAGCGCGGCCACGAGCGCGAATTATCGGCTTGGGATGGCGAGTCTCAGACAAACAAACGAGGCGGCGCCTGCAGCGGACACCGCCTCGACCGGGCTCTCACCGGGTGACACGCTTCTGGTTTTCTGCGCCGCTTTACGGCCGTTGCCTACTTTTGGAGGCCAACCTTTGCGCGAACTGTCGGTGGACCCGGACGGAGAACGAATTGACTCCAGCCTGCGACGAAGCGAGGACAATGTCAAGGGGGTTTTGGTTATGAAAGAGCTGAGCTACGTACACGGCGCGAGCGACAAGCCGCTCCTTGGTGAACCGATCTTCAGCAACCTGCGTCGCACCGCGGCGCGGTTCGGCGACCGCGAGGCGCTGGTCTCCGCGCACCAGGGTTATCGAGCGTCTTATGGCGAGCTCGTTGAGCAGTGTGAAGAGATCGCCAGGGGCCTGATGGCGCGTGGCGTCGCGAAGGGCGACCGGGTCGGCATCTGGAGCCCGAATCGCTACGAGTGGGTCGTCGTCCAGTACGCGACCGCGGCGATCGGCGCCATCCTCGTCAACATCAACCCGGCGTATCGGACCTCCGAGCTCGAGTACGCGCTCAACCAGTCGGGGATCACATTCCTGATCCTGGCGGCTGCATTCCGACGGGCCGATTACAGGGCCATGCTCGCGGAGGTCAAAGGCCGCTGCCCGTCCCTGCGCGAGGCGCTGGTGCTCGAGGACGGCTGGGGGGCGCTGAAGCGCGACGCGGTGAAGGTCAGCACCGAAAAGCTGCACGAGGTCGAATCCACTTTGCAGTTCGACGACGCGATCAACATCCAGTACACGTCAGGCACGACCGGGTTCCCCAAGGGCGCGACGCTCACCCACCACAACATCCTCAACAACGGCTACTTCATCGGCGAGACGCTGAAGTACAGCGAGAGCGACCGCGTGTGCATCCCGGTGCCCTTCTATCACTGCTTCGGCATGGTGCTCGGCAACCTCGCGTGCACCACGCACGGCGCCACGATGGTCGTCCCGGCGGAGGCGTTCGATCCGATCCTCACCATGCAGACTGTTCAGCGGGAGCGATGCACTTCGCTCTACGGCGTGCCGACGATGTTCATAGGCGAGCTCGAGCACCCTCGTTTCGGCGAGTTCGACTTCAGCTCACTGCGAACCGGCATCATGGCCGGCTCGCCGTGCCCGGTCGAGGTGATGAAGAAGGTGCAGACGGTCATGCACATCCCCGAGATGACCATCGCGTACGGCATGACGGAGACTTCGCCCGTTTCGACGATGTGCACCACGGACGACCCGCTCGACAGGCGCGTCTCGACCGTCGGGCGTGTGCATCCGCACGTCGAGATCAAGATCGTCGACCCGGAGAGCGGAGCCGTCGCGCCGCGTGGGACGCCAGGCGAGCTGTGCAGCCGGGGCTACATCGTCATGCTCGGCTACTGGAACAACGAAGAGGCGACTCGCCAGGCCATCGATCCGGCGCGCTGGATGCACACAGGCGACCTGGCCACGATGGACGGCGAGGGTTACATCAACATCGTCGGCCGAATCAAGGACATGATCATCCGGGGCGGCGAGAACGTGTACCCGCGCGAGGTCGAGGAGTTCCTCTACACGCACCCTGACATCGCCGACGTGCAGGTCATCGGCGTGCCCTCGGAGAAGTACGGCGAGGAGGTCATGGCCTGGGTCAAGCTGCGCGAGGGCGCAAAGACGAGCGGCGACGAGCTGGCCGCCTGGTCAAAGGGCAAGATCGCGAGCTACAAGATCCCGCGGCTTTGGAAGTTCGTCGACGCGTTCCCGATGACCGTGACGGGCAAGATCCAGAAGTTCAAGATGCGCGAGACGTCGATCGCCGAGCTCGGGCTCGAGAGCGCCGCGGGAGTCCGAACGGCCTAGGCGAGAGCCTCGTACGGGAACGCGGACGCGAAGGGTTCGTAGAGCAACAGGACCTTTTCGATCGGCAGAGCGTCGCGCATGAAGATCGCGCCGGCGGCGACGCCCGCGAATCCGACGATGCCAAGGCCGTCGTGCGGAGCCGCCTGCTCGGCGCTGTCCTGCATCGCCCGGAACGCCTGGGTCCGGCCGATCTGGTTGGCGGTGGCGATGACATGCTTCCAGGCGGCGGTGTAGCTGGCCGCCGGGTCGATACCGGTCGGCTGGGCGAGCACTCCAACTCCGCCCGCGGCCGCGGGTGCAGACACGGCCGGCCTGGCCGGCTGGGTCAGTGCTTTGGCGACGGTCGAGATCTCGGCCTCCACATCGCCGGTCAACGTCGGCAGCAGGCGAAGGAATGCGGCGATCTGCTGGTCGATCGGCGCCGGTGCGCGGTAGGTCGGACCGGGCAGGATCGAGGCGAACGGCCGGTAGACGGCCTCGAACTGCGCCTGCTGCATCTCCTCACGCACGAGGATCCCCAGGGCCACGACCTGCGCCGACTCGAGCGCCGCCGCGGTAGCGGTCTCGTCGGGCAGCGACTTGGAGATCGCCGCCTTGGCCTGGGTGACGCGAAAGCCGCTCGTGAACGCGTTGACCATGGCCTGGTCCGCGCCCGAGAGCAGGCCGTCGAGAACGTCCTCGACGGCGCCGGTCGACGCGCGCTGCCTGGCCACGATTCGGGCCGTCGCGATCCACTCCCACTGCGCCGGCCCGAGGGCCTTCGCCGCGGCAGTCAGAAACTGCCCCGCCTCCGTCGCGCTCAGCGGACCCTGACCTGCTCGGGCAGCAGCCCCTTAATGCGGAGCTTGTCGATCGGGTGGTACGCGTCCACGATGCGCATGGTGCCTGAAGCCGAGCGCAAAACCATCGATTGCGTGTACGCATACACGTCTTCGTAGCGGACGCCCTTCAAGAGCTCGCCGGTGGTGATCCCGGTGGCGGCGAAGAAGACATCCTTGCCGGCGACCAGGTCGTCGATGCACAGGACCTTGTCCGGCTTGTGGCCCTCGCTGACGGCGAGCTGGCGCTCCTTGTCGTCTTTGAGGAAGAGCTTCGCCTGAATGTCGCCGCCGATCGTCTTGATCGCGCACGCCGCGAGCACGCCCTCGGTCGCGCCGCCGGACCCCATCATGCAGTGGATCCCAAAGCGTGTCTCCAGCGCGGCCTCGAGCGCGCCGGCGACGTCGCCCGCGGTGATGAGCTTGATCCGTGCGCCCGTGTCGCGGATCTGGCCGATGATCTCCTTGTTGCGGTCGCGGTCGAGGACGACGACCGTCAGCTCCTGCACCGGCAGCCCCTCGGCCTTGGCGATTCGACGGAGGTTCCACTCGACCGGCATCTCGAGGTCGATCACGCCACGCGCCTTGCGCCCGACGACCAGCTTCAGCATGTAGTGGACGTGGGTCGTGAACATGGTCCCCCGCTCGGCCAGGGCCACGACCGAGATCGCCCCCGGCAGGCCGGACGCCGTCAGGCTGGTCCCTTCGATCGGGTCGACGGCCACGTCGACCTCGGGCTCGAGACCGTTCCCGATCTGCTCGCCGAAGAACAGCATCGGCGCCTCGTCCTTCTCGCCTTCGCCGATCACGACGGTGCCCTTCATGTCGACTGAGGCAAGCGATTCGCGCATCGCCTCGACCGCCCGCTGGTCGGCGGCGATCTTGTTGCCACGGCCCTGCAGCGGTGCGGCGGCCAGCGCGCCCGCCTCGGTGACCCGAAGCAGCTCGAGCGCGAGGTTACGGTTGATCTTGGGCTCTTCGATCATGGAAGAGAAAACTTAACCGAGGCCGCGGCGCCTGATGGGCAATTTGTCGGCTTCCACCAGCAGTTCTTCCTTGCGCGCAAGCTTGCGGTCGCCGCTCCGGTCGACATAAACGCACGTCCGTTCGAGGACGGCCGTGATCCGCACCTTCTCCTCTCGCAGCACCGCGTCGAAGCCGTCGATCAGGACCTCGTCCTCGTCGAGCTCGACCTGGCTCAGGGGACGCTGACCGCCGGGCCTGACCTTGGTCGACAGCTGGAGCTGGGGCCGAGGGCCCGTCTGTGGGCTTGGCTTGATGGTGAGGCGGGACGAAGCCGAACCTGCCAGCCTGATGCCGGGGCGCGGCGCGGGAACGGCCGGCTTTGCCGGGAGCGGCTTGGGGGTCGGAAGCGGGACCGGCCGCGCCGCCGGCCCCGCCGAAGGCTTCTTCGGTACAGGCCGGGGCGCCTCGCCTCGGGCCCGCGCCGGCTTCTTGGACGGCTTCTTAGAAGAACTCACCCCAGAATTTTCTGACCCTGCCCACGGCGTTGGGGCCAGGCCCCAAAGTTACGACGGTCGACTGGGCCGGCACCTGGGCCATGCGCTCGGGCGGTGTGTCCGGAATCCCCTCGGGGTGGACCCGGATCACTCCGTAGTGAACGCCACCCTCCTGGACCACGAGCGCGCCCACCGTGGCGTCACCCTCGAGGCGTCCGGTGCTCGTGATCTTCAGCCGGTTGGCGGCGATCACGTTGCCGCGAACGAGCCCCGACACCGTGATGCGGTTGCCTTTGATGTCCGCCTCGACGTGGGCTTCGGGCCCGATCATCAGGTCTCCGTCGCATTCGATCTGGCCGGTGAAGTTGCCGAGCACCTGGCCCGTCCCCTTCAGCGCGAGCTTGCCCGACAGCGAGTCGTCGCGCGCCAAAACAGTCGCTTTGGGCTCGATTCCGAGCGGATCCGAATCCCCGTTGGCACCAGCCCCCGGCGCCTTTTCAACGGCTACTTCTGGCATGGTCAAAACCCTCCCCGGACACCCGCCCCTCCCCTCTGGGCGGCTTCTCTCCTTTCGCAGCATAGCGGCTGCTGGGAATTTCGCTATAGATCCGGGTGCTTTGATAAGTAATCGATTAGCGCCGCGCGCTCGGGCGCGATGTCGCCGTCGATCACGAGCTCTTCGAGCTTCTGCTTGATCCGGCCCACCTCGGGGCCTGGCCCGATGCCCCTGGCGCGCATGATCTCGTCCCCGGTGATCAGCGGTTCGAGGCGGGACGGCCGCTCGGCCTGGACCGCGTCCAGGCGGGCCTGCAGCTCGTCGAGCTTCTCGGGCGCTGGATACGCCGAGGCGGCGATGTCGGCGCGGCCGAGCGCCATGAGTCGCTCGAGCTCGGGCCCGGAGTCGCGTGCAAGGCGGCGGACGGCGCCGTCGGTCCACTCCGAGCGGTAGAACACCGGGCGCAGGTGGAGGCGAACCAGCCGGGTGACGACGTCGATCTCGCGCTGAGCGAAACGCAGCCTCTCCAGGGCCGCCCGGGCGATTTCGGCCCCTACCTCCTCGTGGCCGAGGAACGTGCCGTCACCCTTGGCGGTCGCGGGTTTGCCGACATCGTGGAACAGCGCCGCCAGGCGGAGGAGCAGGTCCGGGCCGGTGTGCGCGACGGCCAGCAGCGTGTGGCCGAAGACGTCGTGGGTGTGGTAGCCGGTCTGCGCGACGCCCTTGCAGGCCGCCACCTCGGGCAGGATCACCTCGAGGAGGCCTGCTTCGTCCAGGAGCTCGAGCGCCAGCTTCGGACGTTCAGACGTCAGCATCTTGCGCAGCTCGTCCGCGATCCTCTCGACCGAGATGACGGGCGGGGCGAGCCTCGCGCGGAGGTTGCGCATGGCCGGCAGGAGGTCTGGCGCCGGCGTGAAACCAAGCTGAGCAGCGAACCGGATCGCGCGGAGCATCCGCAGCGGGTCGTCGCTGAAGGTCTGCGCCGGCTCGGCCGGTGTGCGGAGAACTCCGGCTTCGAGGTCCGCGCGGCCGCCCAGCGGGTCGTGGATGCGCCCATCCAGGTCCATGAGCAGAGCGTTGACAGTGAAGTCGCGCCGCCGGAGGTCCTCCTCGAGGGTCGCGGGCCGCACGTCGGGCTTGCGTGAGTCGGGGGCGTAGGACTCGGCCCGCGCGGCGACGAATTCAACCAACCGGCCGGGCAGCGTCACCTGCGCGGTGCCGAAGCGCTCGAAGGTGACCGGCGCGGGGGCGCCGGCCAGCCGGGCGAAGCGGCGGGCGACCTCGAGCGCGTCGCCGTTCTCGACGACGATGTCGAGGTCGAGGTGAGGCCGGCCGAGAAGGCGGTCGCGCACGTAGCCGCCGACGATCCAGGCCCTCGCGCCCAGCTCCGAGCTCGCGCGTCTCAGAAGGCCGAGGAGCTCTTCTTCGGCCAGGCCTACTGGTTGATCCGCGCCCATTCCACCGCTCCCACCTGCCCGGCGCGATCGCCCAGGCGTGCGCGACGGAGGCGTGGCCGGCGGGCGGGCTTGATGAACGGCGATGAGCGCAGGGTCGCGATCATCGTCGGGTAGATCAGGCTCCACGAGCGCGACACCCCGCCGCCGACGACGAACATCTCGGGGTCGAGCGCGTTGGTGAGGCTGATCAAGGCGATGCCCATGTAACGCGCGGCCTTCTCGACCACCGCGCGAGCCGCGCGGTCGCCGCGCTTGGCGGCGGCGAAGAGCTCGGCCGCCGGCCGGCCGGTCTCGCGAGCCAGCGCAGTGCCGCTGACAAATGCCTCGAGGCAGCCGCGCTGCCCGCAGTTGTCGAGCGGGCCGTTGGGGTCGATGATCATGTGTCCGACCTCGCCCGCGGTCCCGTGAGCTCCGCGACGCAGCTTGCCGTCGATGATCAGACCGCCGCCGACGCCGGTCGACCACGTGATGTAGACCATGTTCTGGGTCCCGCGGCCCGCGCCGTGGTGGAACTCGCCAAGCCCGGCCATATCGGCGTCGTTGGCGAGGTGGACCTTGGCGCCCGTGGCCTGACCCATCAAGGCGACGAGCGGCACGTTCTGCCACGGAAGGTTGGGCGGGTTGACCAGGACGCCGCGCTTCAGGTCGATGGGGCCCGGCGCGGCGATCGTGATGCTGCGGACCTTCTCGCGTCCGCGGTGGCGGTCGATCTCGGTCGCGGCCCAGTCGACCATCGCCTGCGGCGTCGGCAGCAGATGCGTCTTGGTCTTGATGCTTTCGACCAGGCGGCCGTCGGAACGAGCCAGTGCGACGCGCACCTGGGTACCGCCGAGGTCGATTCCCGCCAGCATGGCGCCGACTAGGTTATCGGTCTGAGGTGCGCCCTGCGCGCGCTCCGGCGCTCCAGTGTGCCCTGCCGCGCCCGGCGCTTTACGAAGCCAGCAGCTGCTGACCGCGCAGCGCTTCGAGGATCTCGGTCGGCGCTTTCGCGCGGTTGAAGGTGTAGAAGTGCAGGCCCGGCACGCCGGTCTCCAGGAGCTCGGCGCACTGCTCTATGCAGTGGCGAACGCCCAGCGCCCGGATCGCGTCGTCGTCGGGTGCCTCGTCGATCGCCTGCTGCAGCGCGTGCGGGACGCTCGCGCCTGACATCGCGGTCATCACGTTCAGCGAGCGCCGGCTCGGGATGGGCATCAGGCCCGGCACGATGGGCACCTTGATGCCTTCGTCGCGAGCGCGCCGGATCAGGTCGAAGTAGAACGCGTTGTCGAAGAACAGCTGCGTGATGAGGAAATCGGCGCCGCACTCGACCTTGAACCGCATGTAGCGCATCTCGTGGTCGAGGTTGGGACTCTCCGGGTGCTTCTCGGCGCTGCACGCCGCGCCGACGCCAAAGCGGTAGCCGCTGCGCTTGACCAACGTGATGAGGTCGCTCGCGTGCTCGAGGTAAGGGTCCGCGGAAGTGAACCTCTCGTTCGCGGCCGGGTCGTCGCCGCGTAGCGCCAGCACGTTGGCCACTCCCTCCCGCTCCATCCAGTTGAGGATCCGCCGCGTGCGGTCCGGATCGTTGGCGCACGTGAGGTGGGCCATCGCCTCAATGTGGTAGTGGCGCTTGATCCGCGTGACCAGCTCGAGCGTCTTGTCGCCGGTGCGCAATCGGTACGTGACCGAGACCCAGTCCGGAGCGTGGCCCGCGAGCGTGGCGACGGTGCGCTCCAGGACGTCGACCTCGCTGTCGTCGCGCGGCGCCATGAACTCGAACGAGACCGTCGGCTTGCTCCGGGCCAGCATGTCGGCAATTCGCATCGGTTCGGGAACTTTACCTCAGGACTCGCGCGTCGCCGACGCGTCGGGTGACGTGCCGTGAGTCGAGGTGTTCGAGCAGGGCGAGCACCGGCCGGCGGCTCGCGCCCATACGGTCCCGAAGCTGGGCCACCGTGACCGAGCCGTTTGCGGCGATCAACTCCTTGACGAGGTCGACGGCCTCGAGGTAGGCGCGCTTCGAGAACGCGATGTCGTCGCTGACCTGCACGATGTCGCCCTTCAGCCCGAGCGCACGAAGCGTCTCCTTGGTCGTCCCTGTCTGCTCCATCGCCTCGGGAAGCGACGGCGGGGCGAAGCCACGCTGATCGAGAAGGCGCACGATGCCCGAATCCTCGATCGCGACCGAGTGGCCCGGCGAGGCGATCGAGCCATTGCTCTCGACCAGCGTTCCGTCCGCCGCGAGAGCCTGCACCACCGCCGCAAATGCGGCCGCGGAAACACCGAGCCGGCTGCGCAGCTCCTCCCTCGCCATCCCGGGACGCAGCGGGTATGCGGCGTGATATGTCAGGAGCTCCTCCGCGGCGTGACCGGCGATCGCGGCCCATGCGTCGTCGCTGAAGATCCATTCGCCCGACCGCCTGGCGCGCAGCTTGTCGACGTCCGCGTCGGCCGCCATCGTCGCCTTGAGCAGCGCGGAGACCGTGACGCCGCGCGGATACTTCCGCAGCTCCTCCTGGAGCACATTCCCGGCGGCCCGGCGGATGAGCGACTCTCGGATCGCCGAGTCGTGGCGTGGGTGCTTGCGCGGCGCGACGTCGACGAAGGTTCCTCCGGCAACGGTGGTCGCGGGGCTGGGTGCGCGAAGCACGAATCGGTCGCGGTCGGCGACCGCGATCGCACGCTCCAGGTAGAGCTGGATCCAGCCCTCGCCGCCGGGGAGCACCTCGTCACCGTCGAGCACGATGACCCGGCCCCCGACCTCGGTCGTACCCGTGTGGACCATGACCTGAGCCCCGTGATGCAGCGACTGCGGCGCGTCTGACACCACCCGCACTCTCGCATCGAGTCGTCGCGTCGCCGCGACAACGCCTGGCGCCGCAAGCACGTCGCCACGCGACAGGTCGGTCTTCTCCACGCCGCCCAGGTTTGCCGCCACCCGGCTGCCAGGGCCGACGACCTCGACTCGCTCGTTGTGGCGCTGAAGCCCCCGCACCCGCACGCGCCGGCCGCCAGGCATCACCTCCATCTCGTCACCGGCGCGGATCGAACCGTCGACCAGGGTTCCAGTGACGACGGTGCCGAACCCGCTGAGGGTGAACACACGGTCGATGGGAAGGCGCGGCCGGCCAAGGTCCTGTCGCGACGGCGCTTCCGCGAGCAGAGCGTCCAGCGCATCTACGAGCTCGGTCAGGCCGGTCTTCGTGACCGCCGAAACGGGCACGATGGGCCAGTCCGGCACAGTCTTGCTGACCTCGTCGGTGACCAGGCGCAGCCAGTCCTCGTCGACCAGGTCGACCTTGGTCAGCACGGCGATTCCCCGCCCGACTTCGAGAAGGTCGAGAACTTCGAGGTGCTCGCGAGTCTGTGGCATGACGCCCTCGTCGGCCGCGACGACGAGCAGCGCCGCGTCGAGCCCGTGCGCCCCCGCAAGCATGTTGCGCATGAACCGCGCGTGGCCAGGCACATCGACGATGCCGACCTCCCGGCCGCTGGGCAAGGTGAGATGAGCAAATCCCAGGTCGATCGTCATGCCGCGGCGCTTTTCCTCCGCGAGACGGTCGGGGTCGATGCCTGTGAGCGCCGTGATGAGCGTCGACTTGCCGTGGTCGATGTGCCCGGCGGTGCCGACGACGTAGTTCATCGCCGTCGAACTGCCGCTGCGGCCACCTCGACAGCGTCGACGAGCTCCTCATCCTCCCCTTTTAGGACGGTCCGCGGATCGAGGCAGCAAGTGTCGTTCTCAACCCTGGCGATCACCGGCGGAACGCCGTTGCGCAGAGCGGCAGTCAGCCTTGACGCCGGACCTTTGACGGCCAGGAGCACGGTCGGCACGGGGTGGCCTGGAAGTGATCCGCCTCCGACCGCGGACGAGTCCTCCAGCAGCTCTGTCTCGACGCCGCGGTCGGCAAGCTTCACCGCCCAGAACGCCGCCCTGCGGCGCATCTCCGCTGCCGGCGCGAGGAGCATCCGCTCCACCGGAAGCACGTCGGCGTGGCCGGTCAGGCGCTGGCGGAGGGTGGCCTCGAGCGCGGCGAGGGTCAGCTTGTCGATCCGCACCGCCCGCGCGAGCGGGTGGCGGGCCATCTTGCGCACGGGCTCGGCTCGGCCGATGACGATGCCCGCCTGCGGACCGCCGAGCAGCTTGTCGCCCGAGAAGGTCACCACGTCCGAGAGCGGCACCGACTCGGCCACCGTCGGCTCGTCGCCGACGCGCTCGGTGGCGCCGCTGCCGAGGTCGTCGATCAATTGGATGCCGTGCTTGCGCGCGATCGAGGCCATCTCCGCCAGCGAGGCGGCCTCGGTGAATCCCGTGACTCGGTAGTTCGACGTGTGCACCCGCAGCAGGGCGCCGGTGCGCGGCGAGATCGCCTGCTCGTAGTCGGACGCACGCGTCCGGTTGGTCGTGCCGACCTCGACCATGCGCGCGCCCGAAAGGCGCATCACGTCCGGCATGCGAAACGAGCCGCCGATCTCGACGAGCTGGCCGCGCGACACGACGACCTCTTTGCCTTTTGCAAGCGCCGTCAGCGCCAGCAGCACGGCGGCGGCATTGTTGTTGACCGCGAGCGCCGCCTCACCGCCGAACAACGACCTCAGCAGACCTTCGATCAGTGAGGCCCGCTCGCCGCGTTTGCCGGTCTCGAGGTCGAGCTCGACGTTGCTGTAGCCGGCGGCCACGGACAGCGCTTCGATTGCGGCCCTGGATAGCGGCGACCGGCCAAGGTTCGTGTGGAGGATCACGCCGGTCGCGTTGATCACCCGCCGCAACCGGGGCGCGACCTCGGCGCGCAGACGGGCCGCGACCGCTTCGCGTCTGGTCTCCTCGTTTGCGCCGTTCTGCCTTTCGGCGGCGATCTGCGTTCGGATCGCCTTCACCACGCGTTCCCGTCCGTGCTCCCTGACGAGCTCGGCGTAGGCCGGCTCGTTCACCAGCGTGCCTACAGCAGGCAGGGAACCAGGAAGTTTATGTACGGGACGCCGTACGGAAGGCATGCTCCCGTTGAGATTAGGCTTGCGGGCTGAAAGAAGGGCGACATGATCGGGTTCAGCAGATTCACGTGGTTGAAGAAGTTGAACAGGATCACGATCAGGACCACGCCCGCCCAGATCTCGCGCTGCCGCACGTGCACCTCGAAGAAAAAGCGCGGCCAGCGGCTGCGAAACAGGTTCTCGATGATGTTCCATCCATCGAGACCGGGGACCGGCAGCAGGTTGAAGGCAAAAAGCGAGAGATTCAAGAACACGATCACGTAGATGAATCCGAGCAGCACCGCCTGCGGATCGAGGAAGTCCAGACGGTACCCGTGCTGGAGCATGACGCGGACGACCTGGCCCACCACCAGCGCCACCAGCAGGTTGGCTCCCGGGCCTCCAAGCTCGTAGAGCACCTTCTTCGGCGTGGTGTTGATCCGGTTGGCCTGGATCGGGACCCGACGGCCCCATCCGACCAGGGCGAGAAATACGGCCAGCACCCCTATCGGCTCGACGAAGCGGCGTGGGTCGATGCTGAAGTAGCCGAAGTAGCGCACCGACCGATCGCCCAGCAGGTAGGCGGCGGCGGCGTGGCCCATCTCGTGGACCGGGATTGCGATGGCGATCGCAGGGACCAGCAGGATGAGGCCGACGACGATGACTAAGAGTGGGCTCAATCGATCTTGATTTTCGAGTCGCGCCTGGTCGACCGCCGGCGCGTCTGGCTTGACGGTGCGCCCTGGACGCGCCCGCTCCGCCCGGAGCGTCGCGTCGCCGGCTCTGGGGCGACGCGGTTCTCGTAGATCATCATCAGCGCCGTTATCAGCTCGCGCTGCGCGTTCAGCAGATGGACCTGGGCCGCCGGCGGGACCATGTCCGAAAATGCGTGACTCACGCGCGAGCCCAGCTCGTTGATCAGCTCGATGACGCGCTCGCCGTCGCGGCTCACTGCTTGACGGCCCTCGGCGAAAACCGCACCTTCAGCTCGCCATCCTCGATCGAAGCCCCCGCCGTGTCGCGCCGGGCCAGCACACGGGGCAGCGTGATCTCGCGCCGGTAGTTGCCAACGGTCACGTAGAGCTCGCCGTCATGCCGGCTGAGGTCGACGGCGGACTTGTCCACGAAAGGTACTTTGAGCGCCAGGACGTAGTCCGTGCCGTCCTTATCTATGCGCTGCGCGTTTGAGGTCGCGAAGCGCTGCGCAGGGTCTTCGTCGCCGTAGATCGCTCGAGCCATGCGCAACAGCATCTTCTCTCCGACCACCTCGCGGTCGAACAACGGCACGTTGAAGATCGGGATGCCGGCGAAGGATTCTTCGACCTCGACCTGGTAGCGCTGGTGGATGCGGTGCCAGTTCTGGAAAAGCTGGTCGTGGAGATCGGGCGGGAGCAGGCGGTTCACGATCACCCCGTCGGTGACGTAGCCGAACAGGCTCAGGTACGTGTACGCCCGCTTGGCTTCCTTGACCACCATCTTTTCCAGGTTGAGGACGATGCGGACCGTCGTGACCTCCGGATCGGTCAGCACCTTGCGCATGCCGTCTAGGTCGAGCAGGAGGTCCTTGAGCGAGGCGTAGACCTCGTCGGACGGCAGGGGCATGTTCAACATCGGCTGCAGGACCGGGCGGGCGACCCTCATCGCCCGGCGCGACCAGGGGTAGATCTTGTCGAGCCACCACTTCGCCGCATCCGGGAACGTGAGCAGCTGCAGCGTCTCGCCGGTCGGAGCGCAATCGACGATCAGGACGTCGTGCTCCGCGCGCTGGGCGTAATGCTTGATCCACATCAGCGAAGCGACTTCGTCCATGCCTGGCGGGTTGGCGACCTCGTCGGCCAGGACCTCGTCCAGGCCCTGCGTGGAGAAGACCTCGACCGCGTACTCGTGCAGCTTCGCCCAGTGCCGCTGCATCTCGTGGAGCGAGGAGACCTCGTGCGCGACCAGGTTCTTGCCGACCTTCGTGGCCTCGGTGCCCAGCTCGATGTCGAACGAGTCGCCGAGCGAGTGCGCCGGGTCCGTGCTCATCACGACCGTCCTGTAGCCGGCGGCCGCGCAGCGAACCGCGGTGGACGCTGCGACAGAGGTCTTGCCGACGCCACCCTTCCCCGTGAAGAGGATCACCCTCATACGGGCGTCAGTCTACGTTTGGCTCTGTCCCGCCTGTCCCGCAGCCTTGGCCGCGTCAGTCGCCATGTGCCCTTCGACCTGCGTCTGCAGGTGGGTGAGGATCTGGAGCGCCACCTCGATGTTCCTTTCGCTGATCTCTGTGTTCTTCTCGATCGCCTTGAGGATCTGTACGTTCTGCATGTCAGCCTTGTCGGCCTCGGTGGCGGCGTGCTCTAGCGTCAGCCGGTCTTTCTGCGCCTGGCGGTTGCCCGCAAGAAGCAGGACCGGCCCGGTGTACGCGGCCTGCACGCTGAAGAGAAGGTTGAGGAGGATGAACGGGAAGGGGTCCCAGTGGTTGACCAGGCCGACGATGTTGAGGCTCACCCACATCAAGACCGCGGCCGTCTGCACGATCAAAAACTTCCACGACCCGATGCCGGAGGCGATAGCGTCAGCGAGCCGCTCGCCAAACGTCGCCTCGTCGTGATGGACGACGTTGACGGGATGTGAGTGGTCGGCAGACCTCGCCTTACGGCGCTGAAGTGTTTCCTTCGTCGCGAGCCGCCCGGTGTCGCTGGTCCGAATCGACATTGTTTGCGGCCGAAACTCTACAGTTCCGGACGCCGCTCGCTACAGGTTTACTTGACCAGCTGCGGGATCGCGAAGGAACCGACGCCCAGCAGGACCAGCATCGCCGCGCCGACCACGAGCAGCCTGACCAGGTCCCTGGTGAAGTACGGCACGCGGTCGAGCGGGATCGACGGGTCGCTCGACTCGACGATGAAGCGCCCGCCGCGGCCCTTGACGATCTGGTTGCGCGCGCCGAGCGACATCTCTACCGCCCTGACCATCGCCTGATCGCCGCCGACTCGGGCCTGAGAGACGCTCTTCTGCTGCGTGGTCACCGTCGGTGCTGCGGTGCTGCCGGCAACCGGGGTAAGCGGCCCCGGCTGGCGCATCGGCACGCGGTACTTGCCCTTGACCCTCTTCTTGCCCTTGCGACTCATAGATCTGCAAGTCTAGAGAGGGTTTGTGTGTCATGACAGCCAGGCGGTCAGGAGAGCTGTTGCTGGGTCGTGGGCTGCGACTCGGGAAGGGGTTCCGCCTGGCTGTCGTTGGGCCTGGGACTCAACGGGCTGAGACGTTGGCTACGATATGTTGTGTCCCGGGTGCAGTTATAACCCTGAATATAGGTGTTGTCAAGGTCGATGAGTAATTCGTCGCCTGGCAACCGCCTCCAGTGGCTGCCCTGGTTCTTCGCCGCCGGCGCGGTTTTCTGGCTCATCCTGCTGACCCAGTTCGCGGCCGAGCTGTCCGCACCCGTGTGGCGCGATCAGTTCCTGCAGAGCCTTGCGAACAGCGGGCTCACACGCAACGCCGAAGGGATCCTGGTGGTCGGGTCTGTGTTCATCGTCTTCTTCGAGGCCTGCGCCATCGCCGTCAACGCCGCGGCCTACTACGGGCTGCGCAGATTCCGAGCCTGGGGCTGGGCGGCGGCGACGGTCGCGTCCGCGGGCTGGTCGCTGGTCCTGATCGGCATCCCGGTGCTTGCCGTGTTGCTGCGCCGCCAGACGCGGGAGGCGTACGGAGTCCCTTAGACCTCCGGTTAGACCTCGGTGGTGAGCTCCGCGTACTCCTCTTCCGCGATCAGGTCGTCGAGCTCGCCCGGGTCGTCCATGCGGACACGGATCAGCCAGCCCGCCGCATAGGGGTCGCTGTTCACCAGGTCCGGGTTCTCCAAAGCGTCGGCGTTGACCTCGATCACCTCACCCGATATCGGGGCGTCGATCGGCGACGACGCGTCGTCGGATTCGACCGCACCCATCCTCCGGCTCGCCCGCAGCACGTCGCCCACGTCCGGCAGCTCGAGCGCCGTGATGTCCCCCATCTGGTCCTGGAGGTAGTCGCTCAAGCCGATCACCGCGTCTCCGCCCTCCGCCCGCACCCAGAGGTGCGCGGGGCTGAACCTCACACCCATCACGCCAAAGAAAATCTACCTCCCGATGCGGAAGAAGATGACGTCGCCATCCTTGACCCGGTACTCGCGGCCCTCGATCCGAAGCTTCCCCGCCGCTCGCAGCGCCTCCATCGAGCCCGCCGCGACCAGCTCGTCGACCGAGGTCACCTCGGCGCGGATGAAGTGCTTCTCGAAGTCGGTGTGAATCTTCGACGCCGCGATCGGCGCGGGCGCGTCCTTCTCGCAAGGCCATGCGCGAACCTCCGGTTCGCCCGCAGTGAAGTAGGTGATCAGGCCGCCGGCCTCCCAGACCGCGCGGGCGATCCGGCCGAGCCCTGCCTCGTCGATGCCGTACCCGGCGCGCATCTCCGCCTGCTCGTCGGGTTTGAGCTCGGCCAGCTCCGCCTCGAGGCGGGCCGACAGAGCGATCGACGGTACGACGTCGATGTCGCCGAGCTTGCGAACTTTCGCCGCGGGCTCGCCACCGGACGGCAGGAGCTCCTCCGCGCAGTTGGCAACGTAAACCGAGGGCTTGAGGGTCACCGGGAAGATGTTGAGGAGCATCGCCCGCTGGTCAGGCTCGAGCGACATCGTGCGCAGCTGCTTGCCCGCGTCGAGGTGCGCCTTCGCGGCGGTCAGCACTTCGGTCTCGGCGGCGGCGTCCTTCTTGCCGGCGCGCGCTTCCTTGCCCACGACCTCGAGGCGCTTCTCGACTGAGGACAGGTCCGCGAGCACCAGGTCGAGCGCGAATTCCTCGAGCTCGACGATCGGATTCGGGTCGGGGCCGAAGCAGCGCGCGACCTTCAGCAGGACGTCCGACTGGCGCGCGAATGCGACGCGCTGCGCGCGGCTGCCGGGCGGTGAGTCCTCGACCCGGACCTGTGCGGGCGTGGTCTTGGCCGGGTGAACGGCATCGGCGAGTCGCGTCAGACGCTCGTCCGGGATGTCGACCATGCCAACACCGTCCGCGCCGCGGCCGGCGGTCATGGCGTCGAACAGCGTCGTCTTGCCGGCGCCGGCCGGGCCGACGATGGCTACGTTGACCGGCAATTAAGCCAGTTCCTGGTCGAGGGCGAAAGCCTTGTGCAGGATGCGGGCGCCCTTGTCGACCTGGTCGCGCGCCACCAGGCAGGTGATCCTGATCTCGGACGTGCTGATCATCTCGATGTTGATGCCGCCGTCGGCGAGCGCGCGAAACATGCGCGCCGCAATGCCTGGCGTGCCGAGCATGCCCGTGCCGACGATCGAGAGCTTGGCGATGCCGCCGGCGGACGACACCCGCTGCGCGCCGACCTCCTTTGCCGCCGCCTTGACGATCTTCTCCGCCGCCTTGAGGTCCGACTCCGCGACCGAAAACGTGAGGTCGGTGTGACCGGAGCGGCCGATGTTCTGGACGATGACGTCGACCGAGATGCCCGCAGCGCCGAGCGGCTCGAACACCGCGGCGGCGACGCCGGGACGATCGCGCACACCGACGACGGTGATCTTCGCGACGTTCGTCTCTTGTGCGATCCCGCGCACACGCTGGCGGTCTTCCATCGGAACGTGGGCGACGATCATCGTACCGACGCCGTTGCGGAAGCTCGACCGCACGTGGATTGGCACGTTGTAGAGCTCGCCGATCTCGACTGCGCGTGGATGCATCACCCGGGCGCCGACGGCGGCGAGCTCGAGCATCTCGTCGTACTGGACGTGGCTCAGCTTGCGCGCCGCCTTCACGACGCGCGGGTCGGCGGTGAAGATGCCGTCCACGTCGGTGTAGATCTCGCACATCTCAGCACCCAGTGCGGCGGCCAGCGCGACCGCGGTCGTGTCCGAGCCACCGCGTCCGAGCGTCGTGATCTCGAGCTCTTCGGTCACGCCCTGGAAGCCGGCAACCACCGGCACCTGGTTCCTGCCCAGCGCCTCGACGATCCGGTCGGGTTTGATGTCGCGGATGCGCGCGCGTGAGTGATGCTCGCTCGTATGCACGCCGGCCTGCGCACCGGTGAGGGAGATCGCGGGGACGCCCATCCCCTGCAGGCACATCGCGACAAGCGGCGCAGTGATGGTCTCGCCGTTGGCGACCAGCATGTCGAGCTCGCGCGCGGGCGGGTCCTCGTTGACGCTCTGCGCCAGCGCGATGAGGCGGTCGGTCGTATGCCCCATCGCCGACACCACCGCCACGACCTGCTGTCCCTGGCTCACGGTGTCCGCTATTCGCCGGCTCACGCGGCGGATGCGCGCCGCGGAACCGACCGAGGTACCGCCGTACTTCTGGACGATCACGGCGTCAGAGCGTACGGAACATGCCCTTGTCGGTGATCTTGGTGACGACCGCGCGGCCGCGAAGCGGATGCGCTTCGGCCATCGCATCGGCGATGCGCTTTGCCTGCGACGGCGCGCAGAACGCGAAGATGCTGGGGCCGGCGCCGCAGATCGCTGCGCCGTACGCGCCCGACGCCTCGGCGACGTGGATCACCTCTTCGACCCACGGGTAGAGGTGGAGTCGGTGTGGCTGATGCAAACGGTCGCGGAGCGCCTCGCCCAGGAGCGATGCTCGCTTGGAGACGATCGATCGGACCAGCAGAGCGGTGCGTGAGGCGTTGAAGGACGCGTCGCTCAGCGGCACCTCCGCGGGAAGCACGGACCTCGCCTTCTCGGTCGGGAGCGGCTGGTGGGCGATGAAGAGCGCAATGCCCCAACCAGGGTTGGGAAGCTTCTCGTCGACCTTCTCCGACACGATGCGGATCCCACCGGAGGCGGACGCCGCGACGTTGTCGTAGTGGCCCTCGTCGGCGCCGGCGTCGATGACATGGCTCTTCACGTCCCAGGGGCTCATCAGAGCCGACGCCGCGAGCCGGGCCGCGGCACTGCTGCCGAGCCCGACCCCCATCGGGATCTCGCTCCGCACCCGTCCCTTCATGTTCAGGCGGGTGAACGGGTTCTCGTGAGCGTAGAGGTAGTCGGCGCCCTCGCCCTCGTAGTCCCACGACGGCCTCTCGGCCTCGCTGGCCTCGACCTCGAGCCACAGGTCGATCGCCATGGCCATGCAATCGAAACCCGGGCCGATGTTCGCGATGGATGCTGGGACTTTGATTCTCATTCGGGATTTACAGCTTCAAGACCTTAGCGAGTGTGCGGGCGTCTCCGTCCAGCTCGACGGGCGGTTCGACGTTTTTCAGCGCCACGTCGGGGTCTTTGAGCCCAGATCCTGTAAGCACGACGACCGTCACCGCCTCCTTCTCGACCTTGCCGTCGCGAACAAGGCGGATCAGAAGCGCCAGCGGGGCGGCCGACGCCGGCTCGGCGAAGAGGCCCTCGCTGCCCGCCAAGCGGATCTGCGCGGACAGGATCTCGGTGTCGGTGACGGCGGCGATGGTTCCTCCCGACTCGTCGCGAGCCGATGTCGCTCCCTCCCACGACGCCGGGTTGCCGATCCGGATGGCGGAAGCGACCGTCTTCGGATCGGCCACGGGCGCGCCATCGACGATGGGCGCCGCGCCTTCGGCCTGGGCGCCGACCATCCGCGGCAGGCGCGTCGCCTTCCCCGCCGCGTGGTACTCGCGAAACCCCTTCCAGTAGGCGGTGATGTTGCCCGCGTTTCCGACGGGCAGGACGACGTAGTCAGGCGCGTCGCCGAGCGCATCGACGATCTCGAAGGCCGCCGTCTTCTGGCCCTCGATGCGGGCGGGATTGACCGAGTTCATCAGCGCGACAGGGTAGTGGCTGGTCAGGTCGCGAACGGTCTCCAACGCAAAATCGAAGTTGCCCCTGAGGGCTATGACCTTTGCCCCGTACATCAGCGCCTGGGAGAGCTTGTTCATCGCGATCTGAGGTTGTGAGCCCTGCGCGCGCCCGGCGCCCGAGGGCACGACCACGATCGCCCGAGCTCCGGTCCGGGCGGCGTAAGCGGCCATCGACGCAGACGTGTTGCCGGTTGACGCGCACATGAACACTTTGCTTCCGGATTCGAGGGCCCTGGCAACCGCGACGACCATGCCGCGGTCCTTGAAAGATCCGGTCGGGTTGAGCCCCTCGTACTTGAAGTAGAGGTGCCTCAAGCCAAGCGCGCGGCCGATGTTGCGGCTCCGGATGAGGGGAGTCGAGCCCTCGCTCAGGTCGACCTCCGGCGTCGATGGGCCGATCGGCAAATGCGCGCGGTAGCGAGCGATGACGCCCACCGGCACTCCTCTAGAAGACGCGGAGGAAGGACGACACCGCGCGCACCGGCTCGAGCGCGGACATCTTCTCTCGCGCCCGCTGCAGGCTCGCGTCGAGCGCGGGATGCGTCGTCACGACGAGCTCTGCCGTCTGGTCGTGCGACCACGCGTCCTTCTGTATGAAGCTCGAGATGCTCACGCCCTCCTCGGCGAAGACCTGGCCGATCGCCGCGACCACGCCGGCGCGGTCCTCGACCCGCAACCGGAAATAAGCGCGCGTCTTCACCTCGCCGATCGGCACGACGCCGATGCGGTCGTCGAAGCTGAACGACGGACGGCTCTGCACCCCGCGCCGGATGGAGCGTGCGAGGTCGATCAGGTCGCCGACGACCGCCGAAGCGGTGGGCCGGCCGCCCGCGCCCTGCCCGACGAGCAGCACCTGGCCGACCAGGTCGCCCTCGACGAAGACGGCGTTCTCCGGGCCCTCGACCCGCGCGAGCGGATGGTCCACGGGCACCATCGCCGGGTGCACCCGCGCCTCGACGCGGCCGGTGTGACGCTGGGTGTGGGCGACGAGCTTGATCGCGTACCCGAGCTCGCGCGCGTAGCGGAAGTCGACCGGCTCGACGCCGTCGATGCCCTCACGATAGATGTCGTCGGGTCGAACCTTGATCTCATAGGCGATCGACGCGAGGATCGCGAGCTTGTAGGTGGCGTCGAAGCCCGCGACGTCGTCGGTCGGGTCGGCCTCCGCGTAGCCCGCCTCCTGGGCCTCGCGCACCGCGTCCGGCATCGTCAGTCCGGCGGACGCCATCCGGCCGAGGACGTAGTTCGTGGTTCCGTTGATGACCGCTGACACGCGCTCGATGCGATTCGCCTGCAGGTCGACGCGGAAGGTGCTGATGAGCGGGATGCCGCCGCCCACGGCGGCCTCGAAGTAGACGTCGACGTTCCTCTCGGCCGCGAGATCCAGCAGCTCGGGTCCGTGCCTGGCCATGACGACCTTGTTCGCGGTGATCACGTGCTTGCCGGCCTCGATCGCGAGCTGGATGTACGACCGCATGGGCTCGTCGCCGCCGGCCACCTCGATCACGACCTCGATCGACGGGTCGTCGAGCAGCTCCGCCGGTTCGTCGGTCAGCAGCTCGTGCGCGACATTGAGCGGGCGGCGCTTGTTGACGTCGCGGACCAGGACCTTCTTCAAGCACAGCTCCACGCCCGCGCGGCGCGACAGCTGCGGACCCCAGGAAAGCATTCGCTCCGCGACCTGGGAGCCGACCGTGCCGAGGCCGATGAGGCCGACGCTCAATGGGCGGGACATGTGAGGCCGTTATTCTGCCGTTTCATGGCGCTGATCCTCCGTGAGAGCGACGTCCAGGACCTGATCGAGATGGACGACGTGATCGCGGCGGTCGAAGACGCGATGCGCCAGCTCGGCGAGGGCGACGCCCACAACGAGCCCCGCCGCAGGGCGTTTGCCCCCGGCGGCCTGCTCAACGTGATGTTCGCCTCCTACCCGAATGGCAACTGCACGGGCCTCAAGGCCTACACAGTCAGCGACGGGCACGTGCGATTCATGGTCGCGGTGTTCCGCCTCGACGGTGCGCTGGACGCGCTGGTCGAAGCAGACTTCATGGGCGCCTACCGCACCGGTGCGGCGACGGCGATCGCGGCGAAGGCGGTTGGCACCAGGCGGCCGTCCAAGGTCGCGTTGATCGGGACCGGGTGGCAGGCCGCCACTCAGGCATTGGCGCTGACGCGGGTCGTCGAGATCGACGAGATGCGAGTGTTCAGCCGCAATGCGGACAAGCGCGCGATCTTTGCCGCCGAACAGGCGGAGCACCTCGGGATCGCCGTGGTCGACTCGCCGACGGCCGAGAAAGCCGTTCGCGGGGCGGACATCGTCGTCACTGTGACCACAAGCCACGAACCGGTGCTGGAGTCGAAGTGGGTCGAGCCCCACGCCTTCGTCGCCGCGGTCGGCTCGAACTACCGCAACCGGGCGGAGGTTCGGCCCGAGCTGGTGGCGCGCGCGCAGACCGTCGTGGTGGACCAGCTGATCGCCGCGCAGCTCGAAAGCGGCGACCTGATCCAGGCGGCCGAGGCGGGCAAGTTCGACTGGCACGAGGCGGTCGAGCTGGGCGCGGTGGTGGCGGGCCGGTGGGAGCCGCCCGACCGCCCCGGGATCACGCTGTTCGAGTCGCACGGGATCGCGCTCTGGGACCTTGCGGCGGCCTCGGTCGTCGTCACCGAAGCCCGCCGGCGCGGGAGCTACGAAGAGATCGAGTTCCTGGTCTGAGGCCTTTGTCCGGCCGCTAGTGGCCGGTGAAGCTCGAGGGCTGCGGGGCCAGCGCCCCGATCTGCAGCCACGAGCCAAGAATGAAGGCCGTGACGAGGATCACGACGAGGGCTGCGCTTGCGGTCGTGTAGACCACCCACGGCGATGGCCCGGAGGCGGCAAGACGGATCATCATGTCCGCCCAGTCCGGGCCGCGCCGGGGTTTCCAGGTATCGACCTCTGCCCGGACCATCCGGCTGACCTCTGCTTCGGAGGGCGCGGCTTGCCCTCCCCGAGTGGTTTTATCTTCCACGTAGGGCACCTTCACTTCTCGAACGCTCGGTCTCGCCCTGCTGATCGCTCCCCATCGCTTTTCTCATGATCGCCACCGCCTTGGCGATCCTCGAGGCCACCGTCCCGGCCGGAACGCTGAGCACGTCGGCGATCTCCTCGCGGGTCAATCCCTCGTAGTAATGAAGGACGATGGCGGCGCGGAGCTTGGGGCTAAGGGTCAGGAGGGCCTTCTCGACGACGTCACGGGCTTCCGCGCGGTCGTAGTCGCGGCGGTCCGGCGCGACGTACAGCCTGGCGGGCAAGAAGCGGGCGAGCTTCTGGCGGCGTAGATGGGAGATGGCCAGGTTGACGCCGATCCGGCGCAGCCAGGCGCCGGGCGGCGCCGTCGGGGTGTATCGATTGCGCGCGCGGTATGCACGCACGAACGTCTCCTGCGTGAGGTCTTCGGCCGCGGCCGTGTCCAGGATCACCGCGCGGATCGCGCGGTAGACGGAGTTGTACTCCTGGTCGTACAGCTGCCGAAACTGGGTCTTGGGATCGAGCTGACCGCCCTCGGTCACGGCCGATAGTTTGACGGCAGGTTCCACATCTGAAGCGGCTTCAGACGCGCCCGACCACGATCCGCTGCGCTCCTCCGAGCTGGACATCGCTTCGGTCAGGGAAGTACCGCCGCAAAGCCTCCTCGGGGGAGAAATGGATGATGTCGGAGTATCCGTGGCTCCGCAGGAGCGCTTCGATTTCATCCGGAAGGAAGAGGCTCACGAATGGCTCGCCCATCTCCGCCGCGATGGCGCGCATCGCGCCGCTCGTCTCGGCGGCCAGGCCGCTGAGCTCAGACATCGGCAGGTTGTAGGTGAGCACCAGCGAGCTCCGCGGCGCGCCTTTCACGATTGCGGACAAGGTGGCGTCGATGGCTCCCCGCGTGAGATACATCGTCACCCCGATCCACGAGAACGTTGCGGGAGCCGACCAGTCGAAACCAGCCGCCGCGAGGCCGTCCTCGAGGGTCTCCGTCTCGAAGTCGACCGGCGCGAACGTCAGGTTTGGAGGCGCGGCAACACCGATCTCGGCGAGACGCCGGCGCTTCCATGCCTGCGACTCATGTTGATCGACCTCGAAAACTCGAAGCCGTTCGAGCAGATTGCCATGGCGATACGCGAAGGAGTCCAGGCCCGCGCCCAGGATGGCGTACTGATCAATCCCCCGCGCAGCTTCCTCTTCGACCAGGTCCTCGACATAACGGCCTCGCGTGCAGACCCAGCGGGTGAAGTCGAGCAGCGACTCACGCGACAGCTCGGTGCGCATCCGCTGCATCAGCGCGAGGCCCTCGTCGCCGGCCAGCCCGATCGCGAGCGGATCGTCGAGCACCCAGGGCGGCGGTTCCTCTCGGTGCAGCGCCCTCGCCGCTGCCGTCAGCACCGCGGTGCGACTCGGTCCCCGGGCGACTGCGGTCATCGTGCTGTGCGGACTGTATAACTCCCGAGGTTGATGAGCCCAGCCTCCCGTCCCGCCATGGGCGAAGCGTTCCCGACAACTCTCGCGCCCGCCGTCGTGTTTGGGGGTGCCGCGTGGACTCTTTCCGTCGTCTTCTTCGTGGTCCAGGGCATCGCCCAGGCCGCATCCGTGCGGCCGTTCAGCCTGACAACCAACCTGATCAGCGATCTGGGCAACACGACTTGCAGCGCCGCGTTGTGCTCGCCGCTGCACGATTTGATGAACGGGACGTTCATCGTGGTCGGCGTCCTGCACTGGTCCGGCGCGGCAGCGACGTGGCGCGCCTGGCCGGGAGGGATTCGGAGTCGGGCCGGGTTGAGCCTACTTGCGCTGGCGGGATGGGGCTTGATCTTCGCGGGGACGTTTCCGGAGGACGTCGCCCCAGACATGCATCGGTTCGGGGCGCTCGTCGGGCTCGTCAGCCTGAACGTGAGCATGATGTTGCTCGGCTCGGTGCTGCTCGAGAGAGTCAGGCCTCTCGGCCTCGGAGCCACCGTGGCCGGAGTCGTCGGGCTGATCAGCCTGGCGATGTTCCTGATCAAGGCTCCGGGCTTGCCGTCAGGAGTCTGGGAGCGCCTCGCCGACTACCCGGGTGCGGCGATGGTCGTGGTCATGGGTGCGTTCATCGTCGTGCGCGCGTTCAACGACCGAGTCCGTTGACGTTTCTTGGTGGGCGACCCGGATTCGCTTAGGCAGCCGTCACGCGGTAATGCGCAGAGGATCAGGCGTCGTCGAGGCCGGCTGACGGCTCAATCCCCAGTTGCCCACAGCAAGGGCCAACGGACCGGCGAAGAAGAACACGTGAAGGAGCTCATTCGGGAAGTGCGCCGCGAGCAGCAGTGGCGCGATGGGAACGGTGGCGCCGAGCGGCGACGCCACGACGATCGCGTTCGTCCAACGCGGCCAGGCGGCCTGGCGCCATGCTCTCACGCCAAGGACGATGCTCGACACGGCGAGGACGACGCTGAAGACGAGGAAGATCAGTCCGACATTGCCGTTTACGACGGCGTCGTAGTCGATCAGCTCGGCGATGTTCTGAACGATGCCCATCATCGCGTAGGAGAAGATGACGACTCCTAGCGTGATCCGGATGCCGCGCGTCGGTCTGGTGAACGAGTGAGATACCACCCACAGACCCAGGACCACCAGGGACATCGCCACCAGCCCGGTCCAATGGTCGCCGACCGATTCAGCCCATCTTGGCGAAACTGTCTCCACGATGGCCTCGGTCAGACCGATCGCAGACCCGACAAGCAACGACCAGAGCATCAAGCTGCGGCTCATTGCGCGGAATCCTAACCAACCGGCCTGAGCTGCCGTTGGTGGGAGGTTCGCGTCATGGAAAGCTCGCCGATCTGATGGTGGGCTGTAGTTTCCGTAACGCGAACCTACCGATGGTGCTCGGTCGGCACCTCAGCCTGAAGGGCTATTACCGCATCTAACGCGGTACCTGGCGCCCGATATCACGTCCCAGAGGCAAGCGTGACCCGATAGCGCCGACCTAATGACAGAGGCAAGTTGCCCCGGCCGCTCGTGAAGCGGCTTAGGTCAGCCTGGACCAGTCTGAACCGTCCCAGCTCCACGTCTGGTTGAAGTAGGGCTGGGCTTGCACACTGTCAGCCCCGCCAAAAAAGACAACCGACCCTGTGACGGGGTCATACGCGATTGAGTCGCCGCTCAGGCCGGACGGTGGAGAGTGCAGTGCGTGCTGCTTGAGCCAGGTCGTCCCGTCAAATATCCAGGTGGAGCCGTCAGCCGAAAAGAGCACCAATACGCGGCGGGCTTTGTCGAAGGCCGCCACGCATGGCCCCCTTGCGGGATTGACCAAGGGGCGGAGCTCGACCCACCGACCCGAAGTCCAGAGCCACGTGTCGTCGTGAGACGGTGCCGCCTCCCCGGGTGCCGCCGTGCCTTCGCCCGCGTAGCCGGAGACTGCGATCGTCCCTCGCAACTCACTGTCGTAGGCAAAGCCGAAGAGAAAGCGCTCCGGCGGACGGGCTGCGGGTGCCATCAGAGTCCAGTCCGACCCGGTCCACGCCCATGTCTTCAGCAGGCCGAGCGTGAGCCATAATCCCGGCTTGCCTTCGTCGTACGCCATTTCGACCTCGCTGCAGCAGACCGCTGGGGTTGGTGTATGTGCCGGATGCAACTCCGTCCAGTTCGTGCCGTCCCACGCCCATGTGTCATTCCGCTGCGGGTCCGTGGCTTGGAGGTAGAAGTTATCGCCGCCGCCGTACAGGATCATTCTCTGACTCTCTGGGTCATAGCCCAGCGCGCCCTCGCCCCGCGCGGGAGGAGATGTCTGGGGATGCAGCTGAAGCCACTCAGAGCCGATCCATGCCCAGGTGTCACCAAATACGGCCCTATCGGGGTCGCCCGTGCTGCCCCCAAACATCAATAGGTAGCCGTCCTTGGGGTCCCACGCGAACGCCGCGCCCTGTCGCGGACTGGGCATGGCTACCACGCCAGACGGCGGCACACTACGGGACGGGCTCGCTGCCTGAGTCGGCAACATACTGCTTGCCGAGGGGGGCGACTGGGGCGCGGTCGATGCCGTCCCACAGGCCGTGAGCTCGAGCAGCACGGCCAGCACAAGAGCTCTCACAGCTGCGTAAACGATGGCTGCCTTGCGCCAGTTATCCAAGCGTCGACGGCCCGGCGTCCAGAGACCGGAGTGCAGGAAACCTGACCGCCCGCAAAGCGGACGGCAGTCTTGCAACGTCGCGACTCATGGACATGATCGGGTGGAAGGTGTCTGTCAAAGTGGGCCGTAGTTTCCGTGACGCGAACCGAACATTCGGCACGTTATGGCGGAAAAGTGCGGAATAACAGCTCGGATTCCGCATCAGACGGCGGAAAAGTGCGGAATCGGGTCAACTTTGGTGGGCGACCCGGGACTCGAACCCGGATGGGTTACCCCACACGCCCCTCAAACGTGCGCGTCTACCAGTTCCGCCAGCCGCCCAGCTTGGCCGGTTGATTCTACCGACCGGTCGGATACCCCGCCACCTTCGCGGCCTACTCCAATTGCACGACGAGAAACTAGCGGTTGTCGCGTACGGTGCAGTCCATGGCTTCACCGGAGCCGCCGCATCCGATCAGCGACTACATCGCCCGCGACGCCGGGAGATTCCTCGTCGTGATCGACCACGTCCTGGCCCTCAATTACCTCAAACCAGACCTGCGGCGGCGCGTGGTGAAGCTGCAGCGGAACCTGATCCGCGCCGAGATGGTTTCGCACTACGACTCTTCAGAAGAGGAGTAAAAAGCCAGGCCGCCTAGCGGATTCCCCGTTCGGCGGCCTGGATCGAGAGGAAGGGCGAGGGTGTGGCGGGTATCAGAGCCCGTTGCTCCTCGATTCCGTCGCAAGACTAACCATCCAGCGCAACTTTTGACGTCATTAATCGCAGGAAATTCCTCTACACACTGCTTAACTTCCCTGCGCAAATGAGCTCCTGGAAGGCGTGGGACCGCCGGCACCGGACGTTTGCGGTCGCAGTCGCGGTGGTCGCCGCCGCCTCCGTGGCTTATGCGCTGATCCTTCGCTACGGGATCTTCGGCGACCGCGCCGTGACCGCCATCGACGACATCGGCGAGGCACTGGCGGCAGCGACGGCCTCGGCCGCGTGCGCGTGGGCCGCGGTCCGGAGCCACGGAAGGGAGCGGCTCGGCTGGGCGTTCATGAGCATCTCGACCGGCCTGTGGTCGGCGGGCGAAATCGTCTGGTCGATCAACGAGGTCGGATACGGCGTGACGCCTTATCCCTCGCTCGCGGACGTCGGATTTCTGACCGCGGTTCCTTTCGCGATCCTCGGCATCCGGGCGTTCTGGAGCGATGCGGCCAGAGGCACGTCGACGCGCTGGCGGGTCTGGTTCGACGGCGTGATCGTCGCCATCGCGCTCACCTCCACGGCGTGGGCATTCGGCCTGCGCACGGTTTGGGAGACGAGCTCATCGACCAAGCTCCTCGACCTTGCGTATCCGGTCAGCGACATCCTCGTCGGCACGGTGCTGATCCTCGCCATTCGGCGAGCCACGCAGCAGCAGGCCGGACGCATGGCGCTGCTGCTCGCCGGCGTCGCGGCGTACTCGATCGCGGACAGCGCCTTCGCCTATCTCTCGGCCGAGGGCACGTTTGCGTCGGTCGGCCACGTCCTGAACACCGGCTGGTTCGCCGGCTTCCTGCTGGTCGCCTTGGCCGCCACCTACCCCGTGACCGCCCCGAAGGCGACGACGAGGCCGGCGGCCCTCGATTTGTGGCAGCTGGCGCTGCCCTGGATGACCCTCCTTCTGGCCTCGGCCGGCGACGTCTATTCGGCGCTTACCGGGCATGAGCTCGATCCGTTCATGTCCTCGCTGACCGCCACGCTCGCGGTCCTCCTGACCGTGAACATGGTCATCGAGCGCAAGGAGTTCCTCGAGATGCTGACCGAGATCCAGTCCTCGCACGCCACGCTCCAGAGGGACTTCCGGACGGCCCTGGTCGAGGTCGAGCGGCTCAGCAAGATGATCCGCGACGCCGAGCCCCTCAACGTCGAAGAGGTCCGGCGCCTGGCGGCGGACATCCACCGAGTCACCGACCGCCTCGACGACATGGTCGAGGACATCCTGGACACCGAGGTCGAGGGCGCCAACCTCGAGCTGGCGACGCAGATGCCCATATCGACCGCGGCGGTCGCGGCGGCGACGCCTGCGCGCTGACGCGTTGCCGCGTAGGTGCCCGCTGAGGGATTCGAACCCCCGACCCTCTGTTCCGAAGACAGATGCTCTAGTCCGCTGAGCTAAGCGGGCACGCGCCCGGAGCGCTCAGAGCGCACCTTGGCGACGTCAGACTACCGCCACGTACCTCTCGTGGTTGAGTCCCCAGGCGGCGTAGCGCATCAAACCCATCGCCCGGTAGCGCCGCCTTCCCGCCTCGGTCTTGCCCGTTTCGATTGCCGTCCTGAGCGCCTTTCTCGTCCGGCCTGGAAACTCGGTGTAGGCCCGACCGACCGCATCGAGGATGTGCGCGTCGGACCCGCCGGTCTCGGCGGATCGAAGGCCGGCGTTCAAGCGCCGAGCCAGCTGGTTGAAGAAGTAGAGGCCGGGAGTGGCGTTCTCGATCTCGACGGCGTCGAAGTCGAGCTCCGCCGCGAGCCAGCCGACGCCGTGGACCACGCCCGCCCCGGCGCGGCGCTGCGTCCGCCAGAAGGGATGCACCGCCACGGCAAGGCCGCCCTGGTCGTGGATCGCGTGCACGGTCGCAGCCGCCGACATCCCCGGCCGCACTCGACGCTCGAGGAACAGGCCGACGATGTGGCCGTTGCGGCTGGAGATCTCCTCCCCGACGATCACCTCGACCCCGCGACGCCTACCGGCGTGCTCGGCCGCGCGCAGCGCGCCTTCGATGGTGTCGTGGTCCGTCACCGCAATGACGTCGAGCCCTGCGTTCCACGCGTGGTCGACCAGCTCCGAAGGCTCGGGCCAACCGTCGCTGAACGTCGTATGCATATGAAGGTCGGCCCGACCCCGCGAAGGCATGGGTGTGCATCCTACGCTCGGCGGTCTTACCATCGACCTACTTACAGCGACCTCTCAGCGAACGAAAGGTGGAGGTGTCGGCCGTGGAAGGCTTGATGCAGGACTACGAGCTCAGTCTCCAGCACGTGCTCTGGCGGATTGAGCGACTGCACCAGAAGAAAGAGGTGGTGACGAAGTGGGACGACGGTGTCCACCGCACCACGTACGGCGAGATGGTGCCGCGCATCAATCGCCTCGCGGGTGCCCTGAAACGCATCGGGGTCAAGCCCGGCGACCGCGTCGCCACGCTCGCCTGGAACAACGACCGGCATCTCGAGCTGTACTACGCGGTGCCCTGCATGGGCGCCGTCCTACACACGCTGAACCTCCGGCTTTTTCCCCAACACCTGGAATTCATCATCAATGACGCGGAAGACAAGGTTTTATTTGTCGACCAGTCGATTCTTCCGCTGCTGAAGCCGCTGCTCGGCAAGATTCCGAGCATCAAGACCATGGTCCTGATGGCCGAAGGCCCGGCCCCCGCCCTCGACGGCTTTCCGGAGATGGAGGACTACGAGACCCTGCTCGCGGCCGAGAGCGACGACTACCCGTGGCCGAAGATCTCGGAGCGGATGGCGGCGGCCATGTGCTACACGTCGGGCACCACAGGCAACCCGAAGGGGGTCGTCTACTCCCACCGCTCGCAGTTCATCCACACGATGGGTGTGCTCCAGGGAGACAACCTCGGAGTCACGGAGAACGACGCCATCCTGCCGGTCGTCCCGATGTTCCACGCCAACAGCTGGGGGCTGCCTTACGCGATCGGGATGGCCGGGGCAAAGGTCGTGTTCGCCGGGCGGTTCTCCGCCGACCCGAAGTCGATCGTCGAGCTCTCGGAGCAGGAGGACGTCACCTTCCTGGCCGGAGTCCCGACGGTCTGGATCGGCCTCGCCAATTACCTGAAGGAGTCGGGCAAGCGCCTGCCCAAGGTCAGCACGGTCGTGTGCGGCGGCTCAGCCGTGCCGCAGGCGCTCATGGAGACGATGGACTCGCTCGGACTCCGCATCCTGCACGCCTGGGGCATGACCGAGACCTCGCCGCTCGGCAGCGTCGCGCGCGTCTACGGCGGCCACACGCCCGAGGAAGCGCTCCGGCTGCGCCTGACCCAGGGGCGGGTCGCCCCCGGCGTCGAGATCCGCATCACCGATCCCGCCACCGGAGAAGAGCTTCCGTGGGACGGCGTCGCATTCGGCGAAATCCAGGTGCGCGGGCCGTGGATCGCCCGCGGCTATCACAACGGCTACGACCCGGACAAGCTGACCGAGGACGGTTGGTTCCGCACCGGCGACGTGGCGCGGATCGACGCCGACGGCTACATCCAGATCGTCGACCGGACCAAGGACGTGATCAAGTCCGGCGGCGAGTGGATCTCGTCGGTCGAGCTCGAGAACGCGGTCATGGCCCACCCCAAGATCATGGAAGCGGCCGTGATCGGCCTGCCCCACCCGAAGTGGGACGAGCGGCCTGTCGTGTACGCGGTCGTCCGGCCCGAGTTCAAGGGCCAAGTCACCGAGGAGGAGGTCAGAGAGTTCCTCAAGGGCAAGGTCGCGAAGTGGTGGCTGCCCGACGAGGTGCGGTTTATCGACGAGGTGCCGAAGACCTCGGTCGGCAAGTTCGACAAGAAGGTCCTGCGCGCGGGCGCGACCCCGATAAAGGAGGGCGTCACACAAGAGGCCCGGAAGTGAGCGTCCGGCCGGGCGTGAAGGAGCACCGGATCGGGCGCGACCGGTTCCATTTCAAGTGGGACAACTCACTTCCGCCCGCGGTCGAGGTCGACCCTGGCGACGTCGTCCACTTCGACACCGACGAGGTCACCGCGGGGCAGCTTCACCAGGGCGACCCGGCGTCGAAGCTGGGCCAGTTGGACTTCGACCGGCTGTACCCCCTGGGCGGACCGGTCTTCGTCCGTGGCGCCGAGCCTGGCGACGCCCTCGAGGTCGAGATCCTCGAGCTGAAGCCCGGCGCCTGGGGCTGGAGCGCGATCCTGCCTGGGCTCGGGCTGCTCGCCTCCGATTTCCCAGAGCCCTACGTGCGTTACTTCGACCTGGGTGACCGCGCCACCGCCGAGCTTCGCCATGACATCCACATCCCGATCGCGCCCTTCTGCGGCACGATGGGCGTGGCCACCGACGAATCCGGCCCGATCGACGTGCTGCCGCCGACCAAGGGCGCCGGCAACGTCGACACCAGGCACCTGACCGCCGGGACCAAGCTCTACCTGCCGGTCTTCGTGCCCGGCGGGATGTTCTCGGCGGGGGACTGCCATGCCGCGCAGGGAGACGGCGAGGTCTGCGTTACGGGGATCGAATGCCCGATGACGTTCTCACTCCGGTTTGGAGTGGTCAAGGGCGGCGCCCCACGCCCCTGGAGCTACCACTTTTTGACGCCCGCGCAACCGCTGCAGCCGCGCAGCGACGCTGCCGGCTACCACTCGGTCTGCGCGCTGGGTCCGGACCTCATGGAAAACGCACGCAACGCGGTCCGGTACACCATCGACTGGCTGGTGGCGGACCACGCGCTGAGCCGCGAGGACGCCTACATCCTGTGCAGCCTGGCCGGAGACCTTCGGATCAGCCAGATAGTCGACCAACCGAACTGGGGAGTTTCGTTCTACCTGCCGCTCAGCGTCTTCTCGTAGCGAGCCGAAACCGGGCTACCTCTCGGGCATACTGGCATGCCCATAGAACCTAATTGAGCACCACACAGCTGGGGCGGTACCCGATCGAGGCCGAGCTGGGGCGGGGGGCGATGGGAGTGGTCTACCGCTCCACGCATCCTCGGCTCGAGATTCCGGTCGCGATCAAGGTCCTGTCCGACCAGTATTCGAGCGACCCGGCGTTCCGCCAGCGGTTCCACCGCGAGGCGGCTACGGTCGCCGCCCTGAACCACCCGGGCATCGTCCGGGTCTACGACTTCGACGAGGACGGCCCGGTCCTTTTCATCGTCATGGAGTGGGTCGACGGCCGGTCGATGCGGTCGTGGTTGGACGAGTACGGGCGCTTCTCGGTCGACGTCTCGGTCGACCTCATCCAGCAGCTCCTGTCCGCGGTCGGCGTGGCCCACGACTTCCAGGTGGTGCACCGCGACCTGAAGCCCGACAACATCCTGATCTCCAACCGCGGCAAGACCAAGATCCTCGACTTCGGCATCTCGAAGCTGATCGACGACAAGCACCGACTCACCGCCACCGGCAGCATGGTCGGGACGCCCGCGTACATGGCGCCAGAGCAGGTGAAGGGCGAGCCGGTCGACGCCACCGCGGACATCTATTCGCTCGGCATGATCCTGTACGAGCTCCTGCACGGCGAGCCGCCTTTCACCGGCCAGCTGCCGACGGTGCTGCACTCGCAGGTGTTCGACCGGCCGCGGGCGTCCACAGCGATCCCGCCGCCGATCATGGAGATCATCTGGAAGGCGACGGCGAAGGACGCCACTCAACGCTTCCGATCCTGCGAGGAGTTCGCGGGGGCCTTCCATTACATGCAGAAAGCCGCGGCCGTGCACCCGCCGCCGGAGGCCGTCGCCGAAGAGGTTGCGATGGACGAGGAGGTCCACGAGCACAGGGCCGCTCCCGCCCACGCCGACGGACAGAAACCCGCGGGCGTCTGCACCTACAGCGACTGCCAGGAAAGACGTGGCTGGGCCTGCGCCTACACCGACATGACGGGACGAAAGTGCAACACGTGGTGGTGCAGGCGCCACATCCAGTTCATCGAGCGAACGCCGTTCTGCCCGCGCCACGCATCGGTCATCAGGGCGCTGGCGCCGACCGCCAACACGATCTTCGAGATCAAGAACCGTCCGGCCGTCGACGACCGCGCGCTGCCCCTGGCCGCTCTGGTCGCGGAGGACGTCGACAAGGACGTGACCGAGCTGGTCCGGCGCCGCTATCAGAACAGGAAGGACGTGACCATCGCGCGCGACCGCACGGTGCGCCAGACGTGGTCCGGACAGAAGGACGTCGCGTGGGAACGAAGCTGGGCGGCGCTGAAGAGCCAGGGCTACCTCATCAAGATCGCCGTGCGCGTGTCGGCGGAGGAGCCGGACATCGTCCAGCTGCTCATCGGGAACACGGTCGTGTTCAAGGACATCCCGGACTGGATCACGCGCCGGCGCGAAGGCGAGTCGCCCGACCACGCCGACAGGGCGCGCTTCGGGAAGAAGCTGTTCGCCGCGATCCTCGAGCAGGTCGACTCGCCGCGGCCCGTCACGTCCTCGACGCCCGCGACCAGCAGCCGGCAGATCGAGCCGCCGCCGCCGCCGGAGATCAACCGCGGGCTGATCGAGGGAATGGTGCTGCGCATCGCCGGCGGCGCGACGAAGGTCACCGGTTTCGAGTTCGCCGACGTGCTCGCGCTGCCTTTTGCGGCCATCGAGCCAATCCTCAAGTCACTCACGAGCGCCAACTTCCTGGACGCGCTGGGCATCGCCCAGGAGCAGGGGCCGTGGCAAGGCCGGCCGCTTCCGGAGCGAATGGCGTACTCGATCACCAAGCAGGGGCGGTCGCAGAGCGACCAGCTGGCCGACGCAAGCACCCGCTACCTCGGACCCGCGCCCGTCTCGATGCAGGAGTACAAGGCGGTGCTCTCGGAGGCGGCGAAGCCGGGAACGCTGGACCTCGTCAAGGTCTCCCTCGCACTGTCCGGCATCGAGATGGCGCCGGGCGTGATGGAGGCGGTGCGCGCGGCGGTCAACTCCCGCTCATCGATCTTCATCTACGGCGCGCCCGGCAACGGCAAGACCACGCTGGCGCGGCGAATCCCTTCCCTGCTCGGCGGGGCGATCGTGCTGCCCGTCGCGCTCGACATCGGTGGCGGCGAGGTGATGTCGGTCTTCGATGCCGCCGTCCATCACCTGGAGGCAAACCAGCCGGCCGACAAGCGGTGGCGGCGAGTGTCGAGGCCGCTCGTCCAGGTCGGCGGCGAGTTTCAGCTCGAGATGTTCGATCCGACGTGGGAAGCAGGGAGCCGGACATACGGCGCGCCATTGCAGATGAAGGCCAACGGTGGCGTGCTCCTGATCGACGACCTCGGCCGCCAGCGCGTGTCCCCGAAGCAGATCCTCGACCGCCTGCTGGTGCCCCTGGAGCAGGACACGGATTTCCTGAACCTCACGTCGTCCGGACGCAAGGTCGAGATCCCCTTCCGCGCGCAGCTGGTGCTGTCGACCAACCTCAAGCCGGCCGAGCTGCTGGACGAGGCATACCTGAGACGACTGGCGTACAAGGTGCTGATGCCCGACCCGACGTGGGACATGTGGGTGCGGATCTTCGAGCGCGAGCGGGACCGGTTGACGATCCCGCCGGCCCAGGAGGCGCTCCAGATGATCCAGTCGCTGTACGGCGGGAGGCCGCTGCGCGGCGTTCACCCGAGGGACCTGCTGGAGAGGTTGGTGGACGTGTCCTCGGCCCGCGGCGTGCGGCCGCAGCTGACGCCGGAGCTGGTCGAGGCGGCCTGGAACACGCTGTTCGTCGCGTCCTAGCGGGCCGATCTGCCTGCAATCAACGCGTGGGTATACTCACGTTTCGCCTCGTTTTGCGGCGGTGGCGGAATGGCAGACGCGCTAGTTTCAGGAGCTAGTGACCGCAAGGTCGTGGAGGTTCAACTCCTCTCCGCCGCACCATCGGATTAGCCTCAACGTTCATGGCTGACGACGCGCGGATCGATCGACTCGCGGAGCTGGCGGTGACAGTCGGCGCAAACATCCAGCCCCGGCAGCTGGTCGTCATCAACGGCTACCCCGGCAACGCACCCATGATGCAGGCGATCGCGCGGGCGGCCTATCGCGCCGGGGCGCTGCGGGTCGAGCCGCTCTACTTCGACCGCCACTTCACCCGCGCCCTCATCGAGCTCGGGCCTGACGAGGCGTTGGGGACGACGGTCGACTGGCACATGAACATGCTGCGGACGCTTCGCGAAAGGGACGGCTGCTACATCCAGGTTTCGGGTGACCCCGAGCCGGACCTGCTCGCGGATCTCCCAGGAGATCGCGTGGGCAGAGCCGCGCCGCGCGATTACCTCGCCGAGTGGATCCGGATGGTCGGCGACGGCGCGGTGAACTGGACGATCGTTCCCGATCCAGTGCCGGAGTGGGCGCGGCAGGTCTTCGGCCGGCCCGACGTCGACGCGCTCTGGCAAGCCGTCGAGAGCGCCCTGCGCCTGGACCGCCCCGATCCGGTGGCCGCGTGGCGAGAGCACCTCGCGCGCCTCAGGCACATCGCGGCCGCCCTGAATGAGAGGCGCCTTGACACGCTTCGGTATCGCGGTCCCGGTACCGACCTGGCCGTCGGTCTGCTTCCGAGCTCGCACTGGGATGGAGGCGAAGAACGCACGAGCGCCGGCATCAGCTTCGTCGCGAACCTTCCCACTGAGGAGGTCTTCACCTCACCTGACCGCCGGCGAGCCGACGGCCATATTCGTTCCACCCGCCCGCTGTCCCTGCGGGGCGCGATGATTCACAACCTGGAGTTCGAGCTCCGCGACGGACGGATCCTGAACGTCGCCGCGAGCTCGGGCGAGGACGTGGTGCGCGCCGAGCTGGAAGCCGACGCGGGCGCTCGCCACCTTGGTGAGCTCGCCCTGGTCGATGGATCCTCTGCGGTGGGCAAGCTCGGCCTTACCTTCGCCAACACCCTCTTCGACGAAAACGCGACGTGCCACATCGCGTACGGCGCGGGTCTCGACTTCTGCGTAGAAGATGAAGCCGACCGACGCGACGGTTTGAATCAGTCGGCTGTTCACACGGACTTCATGGTCGGAGGCCCGGACGTCGAGATCGACGGCCGCGAGCCCGGCGGCGCTTGGGTCGCCGTGCTTCGCAACAACGAATTCCAGATCGGTTAGCGGCTGAGGACTTCCTCCAGCTGCCGCTTGTTCATCCGCGAGCGGCCCTTGATCCCGCGCTGCTTGGCCTCGTTGCGCAGCTGGTCGTAGGTCCGGCCGCCGGATCCACTGTGCGACCTGAGCCCGCCCCGGCGACCAGCGGAAATGTCGTGAACGGAGCTCGGGCTTGATTCCTTTGCCTCACCGTGCTGAGCGCGCTCCTTGTTGACGGTGCGAGCCGCGATCTCCTCGGCGGTGTCCTCGGTCCTCCCGCGTTCAAGCAGGCCTTCCTTGATGTGCTCGTACTGGCGTTCACGCTTGTCGCTCCAGGCGCGTTCTGGCATGCCGAGATCCTCCTTGTCCTTTCTGCCTTGACAACGCGCCGGCAAATCCATTCGACTGAGCGAGCTTGAGCACGAGTTCGTACGACCAGCTCCACACCCTCTACCGAATGCTCCTGGTGTTCGCCACCGCGGGCGCCGTCATCCTCTCGATCGGCCTCGTCCAGTTCGTCTACTTCGAGCGCCCCGGTGAGGAGACGGGCGTCAAGGCGCACATCGTCGGGGTGTTCCAGTTCGACCCCGTGACGATGAAGACGATCGGTCCTGATCGCTCGGAGTTTCCCCGTACCGACGTCTTCGCCGCGATCGTGGACTGGTCGTCGGTGCCCTCCCAGCTGGTCGTTGGCGCGCGCTGGTACGACACGTTTGGCTCTCTTCGCGGTGAGGTCGGACCCGGGCATCCCGGCGACCTGACCGCGTACAGCGTGGTCCCGGTAAAGGTCCCGCCGGACCTTCACTTCGTCCTTCCAGGGCGCTACACGTTCGTGGTCGAGCGCCTGGATGAGGATGGCGTCCCGGTCGAGGTGCTCGCCCGCAGGTTCGTGCTGGTCGATCGCTGATGATCACCGCGACCACCCCGCCGGCGGCCGACCCGGCGTCCGCGCTCCGGCCGCGCCGCTACGGGTTTGCGCTTGCCGTCGCCGGCCTTGTCGTCGTCGCGTTGATCGCGAGCTCGATCCTCAACTACGTCTATCTCGACACGATTCCGGGCCGCGCTTCCCTGTACGGTCTGCTCGCCGTCGCGTCGATCACGCTCGGGACTTACATCCTGGTGCGCGCGTTCGACCGCGACCGCGCGACCCGTCGCAACCACCTGATTCGCGCGGGGGTGCTCATCGGTCTTGGCGTCCTGCTGTGGCTGCTCGTCATCGACGTTTTCCTCTACACCCAGTCGGCCGGCCCCGCCGTCGCCGCCGCGTGTGCACTCGCCTGCCTGCCGACGACGGGGTTCGGCTTGCTCGTGGTCAGGCGCCTGGACCGCAATCACAAGGAGCCCTGGCGGCTGGTGCTGGTTGCCGCCGCGTGGGGTGCGATCGTGGCCACGAGCCTGGTCGTGTGGGGAGAGACGGTTTGGGAGGCGTCGGCCCAACACGCACTCGTGCCCGGGCCCGGCCTCGACACGTCGCTGGCTTTCATGGCCGGCACGCTGGAGGAGATCGCGAAAGGCCTCGCCGTGGTGCTGCTGTTCCTCGTCATGCGGAGCGAGTTCGACGACGTCGTCGATGGGATCGTCTACGGGGCCGCTGTGGGCCTGGGCTTCAACTTCATGGAGTCGGTGAGCTACATGACCAACCTGTATTCGATCTTCGCGCCGGAGCACCAGGGTGCGATCGCGGCCGGAATCCAGTGGTACAACCGCCAGGTCCTCGGCCTGTTCTTCGGTCATGCGACGTACACCGCCTACATCGGCGCCGGCGTCGGCATCGCGCGCCAGCTGCCGGCGCGGCGCCAGAAGGTGCTCGCCATCGTCGGCGGCTTCATCATCGCCATCGCCGCCCACTTCACGTGGGACGCGTGGGTCAACCTGTTCCCCATCCCCAACGCGCTGCCCGGGATCGTCGCCGTGCACCTGCGGACGCTGGTGATGAACGGACCGTTCACGGCCGGCCTGATCGCGTTGTTGATCGTCGGCATCCGCTATGAGGGCCGGAATCTCGTCGACCAGATGACGAAGGAGGCGGCCAGCGGCACGGGCGCGATCCTGCCCGAGGAGGTGCCGGTGCTTGCGAGCCCGTGGCGCCGGCTGCGGCAGCGGCTGCAGGCGATGAACAGGGTTGGCATCGCGGGGTACTTCAAGGTCTCGCGACTGCAGACCGCGCAGCTCGACCTCGCGATGGAGCGGTGGCATCGCGAGCGGAAAGAGCTCGATACCCCGCTCGAGGCGGAGCAGAAGTTGCGGGAGCGGGTCATCCAGCTCCGGCACTGGGTTCCGGCGTCTTAACAGGCTGGGTTCCCGAGCGCGATTCTTTCTGGTTGACTCAGGACTCAGGATCGGCAGGCTTGGGGGTGGGAGCCAACGGGAGAGGGTGGGCCCGCGAAGCGGGGAAGAATTTTCAGGCCGGGAGCCGGCCGCCGCCCAGCAGCCTCGCCAACCCCAGCGTCAGCAGCCCCGCGGCCGCCCCCCACGTTATCGCCGAAACCGCCGGATCGCTGAAATCGGTCCCGCTCAGCACCGCGTGGAGGAACAGCAGCGCGAAGGCCACGTAGGCAAGCCTGTGCACCCACAGCCAAACGTCCTTGCGCATGCGTCGCTTCATGTACGCGGTGACCGCGACCACCATCAGCAGATCGAGCGACAACGCACCCAGGGCGATCGCGAGCGTCCCGTACGACGAATGAAATGGCACGACCACGTCCAGCGGGCCGATTCGCGCGGTCGAATCGAAGAGCAGCGACAGCACGTGCACCGCACCCAGCGGGACCCACAGCACGGTCGTGTACTCGTGCAGCGAGCGCACCGCGCGGTTGCTTCCCAACCAGTCCAGCACGGCGGTGCGGAGCGCAATCCCTGTCAGCAGCGCGATCGCCAGCGCCGCGTAGGAGCCGAGTCCGGCGACTCGCGCGAGCACCCAGAAAAACTGGTCAGCCGTCATGCCTGCCGTCCAGCCACCACGCGAGTGCGTGACGCGCGCAGTAGGCCGGAGCAAGATCCGGACCGAGCAGCAGCGCGGTTTTCGCCACGACCTCGGCCTCGAAACCATCCGCCGCGACCACCGACACTTCTTCGAGCCCCGAGTCCGAGGGCTGGCCCGACCGCGGGTCGATGACGTGATGCGCACCTTCCCAGCGCCGCCGCCGCACACTGCTCGTCGCGGCTCCCTGGTCGCGCAGCAGCAGCGTCACTCCGGCGACCCCGACGGGCCAACCGTCGCCGCGCGGACCAGGGCCGACCGCGCGCAGGTCACCGCCGAGGTTGACGACGGCGTTCGGACCGAGCTGCTCGCACAGCCGATCACACATCCAGCCTTTCGCGATCCCGCCGAGATCCAGGCCCGCGCCGGGTTCGAGCCTCGCTCGACCCGGACGAATCTCGAGAACTGCCGGCAGCGCAGGAGTGGGCTGGGGCCTGTCGAGCGTCATCCTCATGGGGCCGTCGCTGAAAGTCCGCGTGTACCCGGCTGAGACCATGGAGGGCAGGACCGCGGCATTCACGAGGCCGGAGCTCATCACATAAGCGCGCTCAGCCGCGCGAAGCACGGCCTCGAGCACCGGAGTGACATCCACCCAATGGCCGGCGTGAGCGTTGAGTCGGGACAGCTCACTGTCGGATTCGAACCGGGTGAGCCGAGCAGCCATCTCGTGCACCCATGCCTCGGCCTCGGGTGTTGCCGCGCGACCGACGGCGAAGATGGCGCAAGCGGTGCCCATGGCCTCGAAGTGCTGACCGGCCACCGTCGGGTCAGGACGCATATGTAGACGTGATTGGCGGCTGGTTGGTCGGCTGCACCGACGGACCCACGACGACGTCGCCACCGAGCACCGACGTACCCGTCAGCACTGCCGGCTGCAATGGCGCGGATGGGTTCTTCAGGTGCGAGGTCACATAGACCGCCGAGGCCGCGGTGGCGCCGAGGGTCAGAACGGTGGCCGCGATCTTGAGGAGCAGCGACCGCATCGAAATCAGACGGCGACCGGCGCTTTGAGGAATGGAACGTGGTCGTACGAAGCCCCAAGAATCCTCTGCGCGTCCGCGCCCAGGTGGCCGCTCAAGATCTCCTGGTACACGGAGCGGAAATCGACTGAGTACTTGAGGTTGCCCGTGTTGTCGAGGCTCGTGAGACTTGGCTCCGATCCATACAGGCCGCCACTGACCGGGTCACCGATCAAGAGCAATGGCGCGGCCGCACCGTGGTCGGTGCCTCCGCTCGCGTTCTCCTTCGGCCGGCGTCCAAATTCCGACCACGTCGCGATCAGGACCTTGTCCGCCATGTCGTGCGCGGCCAGGTCGGTGTAGAAAGCCGACACGGCTGAATCGAGGTAGGCCATCAGGTCGTCGTGACGGTTCAGCTCGGTGTAGTGCGTATCGAAGCCGCCGAGCGTTACATGGAGCAGCTTCACGCCGGTGCCGGTCACGATCAGCTCGGCCGCCAGCTGCAACGCGGCGGCAAGCTGGTTCTTCGACGAGTACACGAGCTTGACCTTGTCGCTGTAGTCGGCCATCGGCTGATAGCTGGAAGCGGACGTGCGCAGCGTTGCCATCGTCTCCGTAGCTGTCGCGATGGCAGTGTCGAACAGCGCGCCGTAGATGCCGGGCGTGCCTTTGTACAGCGCGCCCACCGCGGCCTCCACCTCGCTGCCGCCCGTGAATCCGAACGTCTTCTGGTCCTGGATCACCGTCAGAGTCGCCTGCAGGTCCCGCAGCGCTCCCGGTGCGTCGGTGGCGCCGCACGCGCATCCGGTCAAGGGATGCCCGTTGGAGTCGTAGCTCGTCGCCAGCGTGCGTCCGAGCCAGCCGTCGACCTGGCGCCGCGTCGGGTCGCCGGTCTCCCAGATCCGGATCGACTCGAAATGCGAGAAGGTGGGGTTGGGATAGCCGACGCCCTGGACGATCGCGACCTTGCCTTTGTCCCAGAGGCCCTTGATGCCGCCGAGGTTGTGATTCAGGCCGTACTGGGAGTTGATTGGCAGCGCCTTCGAGACCATCGGACCGGCAAGCTTCGGCCGCAGGTCGTACAGCGCCGGGTCGGCCAGCGGCACAAGCGTGCGCAGACCGTCGTTGCCGCCCGCGAGCTGGATCATGACCAGGATGTTGTCGTTGGCGACTCCTTCCTTTTTCGCCGCGTAGACGGCGCGCGCGAAGGCGTCGGGAACCGCTGCGTAGCCCGCCGCCAGGCCGGACGCGCCGGCGCCGAACACCAGGCCGGCCTTCAAGAAGTCGCGGCGCTTCAGCTGGTTGATGCCAGGTTCCTTCTTCATCGTTCGCGCACCTACTTGAGCTGAAATTCCGGCGAGGCAAGGGTGATGAACCAGCGCGCGCGGTCATCGGCCGCCTGGTTCAGGAGATCCGCGGTTTGCGAGCTGAGCACTCCGTCGAGGTGGATGTGGACCGCGTCGGATGCTGAAGGCAAGCTCCCATTCGACTGCGTCATCGCGGCGGTGGCGAAGTTCACCCGTTCGACCACGGTGTTGGAGGACATCCAGGACTCATTGTTTGGCCAGCCGTTGACATCGGGCGGATCGAACAGCGTCTGGCCCATGCCCGATCCGGATGCGGCGATCACCTTGGCCAGCGAGGCGTTGCCGAGCGCTCGCGCGGCGCCGACCATGAACTCAGTCGGTGATTTGACCAAGCCGCGGTAGTTCGCGTCCGCGACGAACTCGGCGCTAGTGAAGACGGCGTGCATCAACGTTTTGACGTCGTACTTGCTGCGCCGGAACGTTTCGGCGAGGCCCGCGACGAATGAGGTGGTGGGCTGACCCGTGACGAAGTGCTGCGCGACCCGGGCCGCGAAGAGGTTGGCGGTCGCGGGCTGGGCGAGAATGCGATCGATGACACCCTGCGTGTCGAGCGATCCCGTCTTGCCGAGGTAGGTGACGCTGCCGCGATACGCGCGTCGCTGGTTGAAGACGCCTGACTTCTGCGTGGTGTAGATCGGCAGGCGTCGATTGCCCTGGTCGAGCCCGAACGAGTCAGGTTGCGGCAACGTCCAGCCCGCCAGCGCCTTGGCGCTCTCGCGGACGTCGTCCTCGGTGTAGTTCCCGGCGCCCATGGTGAAGAGCTCCATGAGCTCGCGGGAGTAGTTCTCATTCGGATTCGCCCCGGTGGAGGTCGCGAGGTCGAGATAACGCAGCATCGCGGGGTCGGTCGTGACTTCCATGAGCATCGATCGCAGGTTGGTCATCGCCATCCGGCGCCAGGTCAGGTTCTGCCAGTAGACGAAGGTGTTGTCGGCGACCTTGCGGTAGTCCGAAGTGAAGTGGCCGTGCCAGAAAAGCGTCATCCGCTCGGCGAACGGCGTCGGGGTGCTGAGCATGTGGTCGATCCACCACTGCTGCAGCTGGGGAATCGCAAAGCGGCCACCGGGGGATGCGGCGGCCGCGAACGCAGGTGGTTCGACCGGCCTGGTCTCGACCAGGCGGTCGACGGTCTTGGCGAATCCGTCAGAAAGGGCGGCCTCCAGCTGCGAGGCGGTGTAGCCGAACGAGGTGCGCCGGAGGAGCTGCATGACCCGTGCCCCCTCGCTGTTCAGGGGCGAGATCCAACCGCCTGCAGACGCGGTGCGAGGGCTCGCGATCCGCTGCATCGAGCCGCCGATCAAGCGGATGGCGCCCACGCCGAGGCCGGTCGCGACGGCGGCGGCCAGTGCCTGGCGGCGAGTGATGCCGCGGCGAACGGCGCGAGGTGCTTCGACCTGGTCTTGCGCTGGGGCGACGCTCACGTGATTCATTGAACTCTCACGCCGCGGCTTTGCCATTAGCCGGGTGTGAAGAGTTTGTAAGCGGCCTCAGCCGGTCAGCAGGCGGACTTGACCCCGTTGATGCACGCGTATGTGTCGGCGGCGAGGTGGCCGACGAACAGACCTCCGAAGAGCACCGCAGCGACGACGACGACAAGGTGCAGGGGCGCGTATTCGACCGCCACCAGGCCTTCGATCACGCCGGCGCCGCGGCGGAAGCCGAGGCGGGTGATGCGCCAGAGGTTGATCGCAATCGCCACTGGAATGCCGACGAAGAGGCTGATGGTCGCGGCGAGGATGGCGGGTGACGAGCTCGAGAGCCACCCATAGAGCTGGCTCAGCCCGACGCGGTCGAGGGACGCCGCGACGATCAGCGCGATGAAAGGCGCGATGCAGGCCAGCCCAACGACGCCCGTCCACAGGCGAGCGCCGTGGCGCGGCGACGCCCAGCCCTCCGGAAGGTCGCCGAAGCCGAAGCTCAGCTTGAAACGCAGCGGCGTGCGCCCGGCGTGGGCGTGAATGGAGATCCAGTCCCCGAGGTGGCTGCGGGCGCGGGTCATTTCCGACATGTTTGGCTCGACCGAGCTTACCGGAGGCCTTAACAGGCTGGCTTGCGGCGGTAAAGGTCGCCGTTTAGCCTCGTGATACGGTCGGCCGGTCTGAGCCTCGCGACCACGAAGGTCCGCGCATCTCCGCGTTCTAAGCGGGCGGGCGCTTGCGGCGCTGAAGCCATCGTCAAGGGGCCCGGCGCTCGTCGTCATGCAGCGTGAGCTGCACTCCTCCTTGCGCCACCCTTTCCTCGGCTCCGCCCGCTGATCCCGCGGATCTGCTGCGGCCCTCGCAGTCGCGAGACTCGGAGGGTGGGATCCGGCGGGAGGAGGGTGGGCCCGCGAAAGGTGGGTGAAATTCCCGGGCGCGTAGGATCGCACCAGCCATGACCCGCCTCGTCCCCATGTCCACTGTCGACGCCGCGTGGTTGGGTATGGAAGACCCGACCAACCTGATGATGGTCACCGGCGTCCTGGCTCTGGAAGGCACCGTCGACCCGCCGCGCCTTCGCACCCTTCTCGACAAACGTCTCGCCACCTTCGGCCGCTTCCACCAGCGCGTCGTCCGCCCGCGAACCCGGGGCAACCTCCCCCACTGGCAGGACGACGCCCGCTTCGACATCGACAACCACGTCAGCCACGTCTCCCTCCCGCCCCCCGGCGGCGACAGGGCTCTTCGCCGGCTGGTCAGCGAGCTGATGAGCACGCCCCTCGACATGACCAAACCGCTCTGGCACGTGCACCTCATCGACGGCCACGAGCGCGGCTCGGTGGTCCTCGCGCGGATCCATCACAGCATCGCCGACGGCATAGCGCTGGTGCGAGTGATGCTGACCCTCACCGACACGAAGCCCAACCCGACGCCTGCGCGCAAGGGCGCCAAACCCGACAACCACACCGGTCCGTTCGACTGGCTGTCCACGGCGATAGGCACCGGCGTTTCGACCGGCCAGCAGATCCTCGACAATCCAGGCCGCCTCGCGGACCTCGCGCGGCTGGGCGCCGCGGGGGCGTACCGGCTTGGGCGGCTCGTGTTGCTGCCGCCCGATCCCGAGACCGTGTTCAAGGGCGAGCTCGGACGTCGCAAGCGCGCGGCGTGGTCGTCGCGACCGCTGCCGTTGGAGGACTTCAAGGCCATCGGCAAAGCCTTCGACGCGACGGTCAATGACGTCCTGGTCGCGGCCACGACAGGCGCTCTCCGCCGCTACCTCGACCAGCGTGGCGAGGACACGGCCGGCCTCGAGATCCGCGCCTCTGTGCCGGTCAATCTGCGGCCCCTGGACGATGCGCACCGACTCGGCAACGCCTTCGGGCTCGTCTTCCTGACCCTCCCGATCGGAATCGCGGACCCGGTCAAGCGCCTGCGCGCGATCAAACGGGAGATGGATGAGCTCAAGCGGTCACCCGAGGCTCTGGTCGCCTTTGCCGTGCTCAACGTCATGGGCGTCACGCCTGTCGAGGTCGAGCGCCTCGGCCTGCGCTTTTTCGGAAGCAAGGCCACGGCGGTGCTCACCAACGTGCCCGGCCCACGCGAGCCGCTGTACCTCGCCGGCAGGAAGCTCGACCAGGTCATGTTCTGGGTCCCTCAGTCCGGACACCTCGGCCTGGGCATCAGCATCCTCAGCTACGCGGGCGGCGTGATGCTCGGCGTCGCCACCGACGAAGGTCTGGTCAAAGACCCCGAGAAGGTCGTCGCCGAGTTCGAAAAGGAGTTCAAAACGCTCAAAGCAAAGGCCCGCGTTTAGATCGTCTGTTACTTGGTAATCTTGTAACACCATGATCGAGACGCCCACCGAGCAAGACGCGCTAGACGCTTATTCGACGATCGTGACCTCCGTCGCGGAGAAGGTCCTTCCCTCTGTCGCCAGCCTGCGCATCGGGCGCGGCGGACGCGGATCGGGCGGGGCGGGCTCGGGCGTCGTGATCACTCCCGACGGCTTCCTCGTCACCTCGGCCCATGTGGTCGCGGCGGGCGGCACGGCCAGCGCAACCTTCATCGACGGCACCGAATATCAAGTCGACATCGTCGGCGCCGATCCACTGTCCGACCTCGCCATCGTGCGCGCCCGCTCGGCCGACCTCCACCCCGCTCGCATCGGCGATGCGGACAGGCTGCGCGTCGGCCAGCTCGTGGTTGCGATCGGCAACCCCATGGGCTTTTCGGGTTCCGTCACGTCCGGGGTCGTCAGCGGGTTAGGCCGCTCGCTGGCGACCGCGGACGGCAACGGGCACCGGCGCTTCGTCGAGGACGTGATCCAGACCGACGCCGCCCTGAACCCCGGCAACTCGGGTGGCGCGCTGTCTGATTCGAAGGCCCAGCTCATCGGCGTGAACACCGCCGTCGCCGGGATGGGGCTCGGACTTGCGGTGCCGATCAACTCGACGACGCAGGCCATCCTTTCAGCGCTGATGCGCAGCGGTCGCGTGCGGCGCGCCTACCTCGGGATCGCCGGCGGCACTCGCCCGCTTCCTCCCAGCGTCGCCGAGCGGCTCGGCCGCAGGGCGGGAGTCGAGGTGCATGAGGTCGTGGCGGGCAGCCCCGCCGAGAACGCAAAGCTGCGCGGCGGCGACGTCATCGTCTCGGTCGGCGACGTCGGAGTGAGCAAGGCGGGAGACCTGCAGCGGCTCATGGTCGAGGCGAAGATCGGATCCCGGATTCCGCTCACGGTTCTGCGCGCGGACCAGCTGCTGAGCCTGGACGTCGTCCCTATCGAGCTGAAGTAGCTAGCACCCCACAAAAGCTTTCCGCGCCTACCCACAACGCCTACCAGGAACATAGCTGCAGAACACCGCCAGCACGCCGATTGCCGACGAACCACACCTCTCCTTGCTCCGGTAGCAATCGAACCCGACGTCGCGTCAACTCAACGCGTACGATTCGTTAACTCATGGACGAACCGACCTCAGCAGGCGACGGCGATCTCGGTGGTGATTCCGAGGAAGACACCCAGCGACATCCCGATTTCACGCAGATACTGGACCAATTTCATGGCACGGTCGACGCCGTGAGGGAAATGGCCAACAGCCTGAAGCCACATGTCGAAGCGCTCGACAACGCACGCATCCACGAGTGGGCGACGACCCTCGAGACGATCGGTGTAGACCGAACCAACAGACTTCGCGCGCTCTTACTGCTGCTCCTGCTTTTCTCGCCGTCGGGCGCAAAGAAATACGAAGACTCGAAAGAGTTCCAGACTGTCCAGGAGTTCGTCGATAAATTGCATGGGGAGGCTCGCGATGGTTCGTTAACTCTCTCGACAACTACACTATCCCCTCTGCTAGGAGACTCGACCGTGGCATTTCTTACGAGCCTCGACCGCCTTCTAGCAGCGATAAAGGCTCCGGTGAAGAGTCTCCTGCTCAATGCATCGCTGCTCACGTTGTTGGTTGGCGGGCTAGAGGTCCTTATCGGCGGCCTTATGACGCAGCACTTTCTGAGACACGACGGCGACATCGATGCCACTGAAAAGGAATTCTCCCTGGCAGACCTCCGCCGATTCGCCTCGGTAAGGGATGCAGAGGATACCGCCATACATCGGCGAGTCGAAGCATTGCTTTGGAAGTCTTTCGACGACTGGGCCACGTGGTTTCAGAAGCGGCTGGGCGTCGGCTTTGATGAACTCTCCGACGATCTGGATGCACTTCGAGAAGTGATTCAGCGGCGCCACGCAATAGTTCACAACGCCGGACGAGCCTCAGCGCTTTACCTCGCCAAGACCGGTGTCGACCGCCAGGTCGGGGACCAACTAAGTGTCACTTCCGCGTACCTTCAATCGGCCATCGATCGAATCGAGATCTTGGGGACTTTGCTCGCTCTTAAGTGCTGGTGGAAGTGGGCCTCGGACGAGCGCGCCGCCATCGACAGACACCTGAATCAGCGCATTTACACACACATGAAACAGGATCGCTGGGCGGTAGTTGAAATCGTTACGAGAGTAGGCCAGACGATGGCGGTCGACCAGGCCACGAGAACGGTGATGCAGATAAACGAGTTCTTGGCCGTCAAAAGACTGAGAGGCTCCAGTGAGGCGCGGGCCCGAGCTGCCGCTATCGATGTTTCGGCGCTAAGCGATAGATATAGGTTCGGGTACGCATGTTTGGTTGATGACCTAGACGAAGCGCTTCGGCTTGCACCCCACATTATCGAAGAAGAGGGCGAAGCTCCAATTTTGGACTGGCCGCTCTCTGAAGAGCTGCGCCAAGACACCAGAGCACGCGGATTGCCAGTCAAGTGGCCGGATGATGATCGGATAGTTCTCCGCGTTGAGGACACCGCCGTCGGCCTGAGCAATGGCGCTGAAACGAGTGAAGTACGCGGTCGTGAGCCTAGTGACGGCCCGGGTGAGCCGAGTTGATGAGACCCCAACTGGCCTCGGTGCTGACCGCAGATTGGGTCAGTCCTGGCGACCTGTCGACGAGCGTCGCGAAGCCTTGAATCGGGGACGTTCAACCGCAGCGCCAATCTGAGAACCGGCTGGCAGACTTACCGTCGCATCGGGACGTCGGCTCCAAGGGCCCCTTACCCGACTAGACTTCGCCCGCGTGGCGAAGAAACAGATCCGCGAGCTATTACGCGCCCGGCTGGTCGACGGTCAGTTCCGGATGGAGAGCGTCGACGCTGCTTCCACCCCAGGTCTGAAGGGCGGCAAGAAGAGGGCTTTACGCGACATCGAGAACGGCAAGGCGACCCTGTTCGACCTGCACGGGCGTCTATACGCGGAGCGCAAACGCTCTTTGCTCGTCGTCCTCCAGGGCATGGACACGTCGGGCAAGGACGGCACGGTCACCCACGTCATGCGCAACTTCAACCCCGAGGGCGTGCTGATCACCAGCTTCAAGCAGCCAACACCGATCGAGAAGCGGCACGGCTTTCTCTGGAGGATCCGCAAGCGGCTGCCGGACCCGGGGTTCATCGGCATCTTCAACCGGTCTCACTACGAGGACGTGCTCATCGCGCGCGTCCACAACCTTGCGCCGCGAAACGTGATCGACCGCCGCTACGGGCAAATCAACGCCTTCGAGAAAGAGCTCACGCGGACTGGCACCACGGTGGTCAAGTTCTGCCTCGACATCTCCTACGCCGAGCAGCGCAAGCGGCTGATCGACAGGCTCAAGGACCCGGACAAGAACTGGAAGTTCAACGAGCACGACATCGACGAGCGCGGTTTCTGGGACGACTACATGAGCGCATACGGGGTGGCGATCACCCGCTGCTCGACGGACGTGGCGCCGTGGTACGTCATCCCGGCCAATGACAAGCTCTACCGCAACTGGGCGATCACAAGGATCCTCGTCGAGACGCTGCAGGAGATGAACCCCACCTTCCCGCGACCCAAGCTCGACATCCCACGACTGATGAAGCGATTGAAGGCATAGGCTTTAATTAGTTAAAGAATCGCCAAGTTTCGGTTTGAGGGAGTGACATGAACCGTTCACGCCTCGTCTCGTTGTTGGTGGTGACCCTGTTCGTCGCCGCGTGCGGCTCCACCGGAGGAGGTGGCGGAGGCGGTAACTCGTACGCGGGCAAGACGATCAAGCTCGGCGCGGTCTACTCGATCACCGGAGCCGGCGGCGTCTACGGCCCCCAGAGCCGCGATGGCGCGATGCTCGCCGTCAACCAGATCAACGCCGGCGGTGGCGTCAACGGGGCCAAGATCAGCCTGACGGTCGAGGACGACGCCTCGGACAAGGCTCAGTCGGCGCAGAAGGCGCAGGCGTTGATCCAGCAGGACAACGTGCTGGCGGTGCTCGGTCCGACGCTGTCCAACTCCGCGGTCGCGGTTCACCCGCTGGCGGAGAACCTCAAGACCCCGATCCTCGCCACGAGCACCACCGGCATCCACATCGTGCCCGACTGCAACTTCCCCGACACCACGCCTTGCAAGTACGTCTTCAGGGACAGCCTCGGCGAGCAGACTGCCATCCCCGACAACATCAAGGCCTACGTCGACGACTCGCACCCCAAGACCGGCGTGCTGCTCGTCGCGCAGGACGACAAATTCTCGAGTGACGGCGGAAAGATCGTGCAGGCAACGGTCGGCCAGTACAACATCCAGCTGCTCAAGACCATCCCGTTCGCCAAGGCCACCGCCGACCTCTCCCCCTACGTCACGCAGGCGGTCCAGCTGAAGCCGGACGTGATCTTCATCACGTCGCTGGGCGGCATCCCGGCCAAGATCATGACCAGCGCGCGCAACCAGGGCTGGCAGGGCCAGTTCCTCGGCGGCAACGGCTTCAACACCGCGACGGTGTCCAAGCAGGCGGGCGCCGCAGGCAAGGGCGCGCGCAGCGCCAGCGCGTGGTACATCGGCAACACGTTCCCGACGAACAAGGACTTCGTCGACTCCTACAGGAAGGAGTTCAACAAAGATCCCGACCAGTTCGCGGCTCAGGCATTCACCGGAGTGCTGATCCTGGCCGACGCGGCCAAGCGCGCCAACATGAGCCTCACGAGCTCGAGCCTCGCGAGCGACCGCGACAAGCTGCGCGGCGCGATGGAGTCGGTCAACATTCAAACTCCGCTTGGTCCGTTCCAGTTCACCTCCGACCACGACGTCAAGCAGACGGTATGGGTGATCCAGATGGACGGCGCCGGCGGCTTCACGCTGGTCAAGTCGATCCAGCCGAGCTAATCGGTCTTATCCAAGGGGGCTCGCGTGGCGAGCCCCCTTCCTTATAACCTCAGTCAGAGATGGATCAGCAGATCGTCAACGCGATCTTCATCGGATCCATCTACGCGCTGTTCGCGGTCGGTTACACGCTCGTCTTCGGCATTCTCGACATCCTCAACCTGGCCCACAGCGCCGTGTTCATGCTGGGCGCGGCGGTCACCTACTCGATGGTGGTCAACCACGGCCAGTCGTTCGTGGTCGCTTGCCTCGTCGGGCTTGCGGCCTCTGCATTCATCGGCGTGGTGATCGAGTACATCTGCCTGCGCCCTCTGCGCAGGCGCCAGGCGCCAGCTATCGCCGCACTGATATCCACGATCGGGCTGGCGCTTGTGATCGTCGCCGCCGTGGAGCAGGGCAACGTCGGCAGCTTCTTCTCCTGGCTCTGGGTCGACGGAGCGAACTCGGTCGCCTTCCCCGCGGGCACGGTCCCGAACCCGACCTGGCACGTCGGCGACCTGACCCTGGAGGCGACGAAGGTGCTGATCATCCCGATCTCGATCGCCCTGATGCTGGTCCTTGGCTACGTGATGCGGTTCACCCAGGTCGGCCGCGGGCTGAGGGCGGTCGCCGAGAATCCCCGTGCCGCGCGTTTGATGGGCCTCGACGTGGACCGGATGATCCTGCTCACGCTCGTCATCTCGTCCGCGCTGGGCGGCCTCGCCGGCATCCTGTTCGGGCTCGCGCTTGGCGACATCAGTCCCTACATCGGGCGCGACAACGTCGAGGTGCGCGGGCTCGCGGTCATCGTGCTCGGCGGGATGGGCAGCATCCCCGGCGCGGTGATCGGCGGCTACCTGCTCGGCCTCATCGAGATCGTGGCCCTGGTAACGCTGGGCAGCAACGCCAGCGGCGGAGTGGCGTTCGCGGCGCTCTTCCTGATGCTCGTGCTGCGGCCGCAGGGTTTGTTCGGCACGCGACTGCGCGAGCGCATCTAACCTCCAATGGATTTCTTCATCTCGCTGTTCAGTGACCCGGTCGGGTTCTGGAACTCCCACACGCTGCTCATCTCGCAGATCGGGATCAATGGCATCGTCGCCACGTCGATGTTCCTGGTGCTCTACTCCGGTCAGCTGTCGCTCGCCGCGCCAGGGTTCATGGCCATCGGCGCCTACACGTCGGTGCTGATGGACCTCAACTGGCACACGCCGTTCGTCCTGAACGTCGTGGCCGCGGTGCTGCTCGCCGGCGTGGTCGGCGTGCTCGTCGGCCTGCCGGTGCTGCGGTTGCGCGGCGTGTTCCTTGCGATCGCGACCATCGGTTTCATCGAAGCACTGCGGCTGGGCGTGATCCTGAACCTGCCGATCACCGGCGAAGGGCTCGGGTTGAAGAACCCGAACGCAGACCCCCTTGGCGGCGTGCCGATCATCCTGGTGTCGCTGGTCGTCGTCCTGTTCGTCGTGTGGCGCCTGACCAGGGGACGGCTGGGAAGCGCGTGGTCCGCCATCAGGCAGGACGAGATCGCGGCGTTGAGCCAGGGCATCTTCGTCGCGCGCTACAAGATGATCGCGTTCGTACTGAGCGCATTGCTGGCCGCCTACGCGGGAGCCCTCGAGGCGCACCTCAACTTCTTCGTCGACCCTGGCGACACGCAGTACGGCGTGACTCGGGCGGTGCAGATCCTCACCTTCGCCGTCCTGGGCGGCAGCGGATACGTGCTCGGGCCACTGGTAGGTGCTCTGATCGTGACCCTGCTGCCGTACATCTTCGAAGGCGCGGGCGACTACATCAACATCATCGCCGGCGCGTTTCTGATCGCCGTGATCATCTTCCGGCCGCAGGGCATCGTCGGCCGCGGCGGCCTTGCGATCATCCGGCCGGCCTGGTGGCCGCGCGCGCGACTGAGTGCTCCTTCGCCTGGCTGACGTCCAGCGGCACTTCGGCGGCGTCCGCGCCGTCGACGGTGTGTCGCTGGAGGTCGAAAAAGGGTCGATCCAGGGCCTGATCGGGCCGAACGGCGCGGGCAAGACGACGCTCGTCAACGTCGTCACGGGCTACACGCGCATGCAGTCCGGCCAAGCGTGGCTCGAGTCCGATGAGCTGACCGGTCTGCCCGCGCACCGCATCGCCGGCCTCGGCATCGGGCGCACGTTCCAGAACATCCGTCTTTTCAAGGATCTGTCGGCGATCGAGAACGTGCTCGTCGGCATGCACGTGCGCAGGCATGACGACACGCTCGCGCAGCTCGCGACCCTGAGGCTCTTCCGCCGCGAGGAGCAAAGCCGCATCGAGGAGACCAACAGGCTTCTCGAGACGGTCGGCCTGCCTCGCTCCATCGGCGATCGCCAGGCCAACACGCTGCCGTACGGCGATCAACGCCGGCTCGAGATCGCACGCGCGCTTGCTCTCGAGCCACGCCTTCTGATACTCGACGAGCCCGCGGCCGGCATGAACCCCTCGGAGAAGCAGGGCATGCGCGAGCTGATCGAAAGGCTCAATGCCGACGGCATGACCATCCTGCTCATCGACCACGACATGCGTCTGGTGATGGGCGTGTGCCGGCGGGTCGCGGTGCTGAACTTCGGCAAGAAGATCGCGGACGGAACTCCCGACGAGGTTTCGACGGACGCGACCGTGATCAAGGCCTACCTCGGCACCGGCGGTGAGCGCGAGGTCCGCAGCGCGCCGGGCGCGGCGGGCGTCGACGAGGAACGTGACGTGGAGGCGGCGGCACTCTCGGCGCGGGCGGCCAAAGAGCCGGAGAAGGCGATCCTCGACGTCGAGGACCTCACCGTCTCCTACGGCGCGATCGTCGCGGTCCGCGGCGTTTCGTTCCGTGTGGCGGCAGGCGAGATCGTCGCCCTCATAGGCGCCAACGGAGCGGGCAAGTCGACGATCCTGAACACGCTGTCGGGCCTGATTCGCCCCCAGTCAGGCAGCGCGAACTTCGACGGGCTGGACCTCGCGAACGCCAAGGCGTCGGCGATCGTGCGCCACGGCCTGGTGCAGGTGCCGGAGGGTCGGGAGATCCTGGCTCGGCAAACCGTGCTCGAGAACCTCGAGCTGGCGACCTGGGCGCGACACGACGGGGCGAGCACACGGAAGCAGATCGATGACGTCTTGAAGAGGTTCCCGATCCTCGGCGAGCGTCGGGCGCTGTCCGCCGGGTCGCTCTCCGGGGGCGAGCAGCAGATGCTGGCGATCGCGCGGGGAATGCTGGCCAGGCCCCGCCTGCTCCTGCTGGACGAGCCGTCGCTGGGCCTGGCGCCGCAGATGGTGGACGAGGTCTTCCGGGCGATCGAGGAGATCCACAAGGACGGGACGACGATCCTTCTGGTGGAGCAGAACGCGCTGCGCGCACTGGCGATCGCCGACAGGGCTTATGTGATCGAGACTGGACGGATCCTGCTCAGCGGGTCGGGGGACGACCTGCTGCACAACCCGGCGGTGCGGCGGGCGTACCTCGGCGGCTGAGGAACAGCGGCCCAGCCCCTCCGGCGGCTTCGCCGCCACCTCCCCGTAGACGGGGAGGAACATAAAAAAGCCCGGGCCGAAGCCCGGGCTTTCCTGGTTCAGGACTTAAGCGACGCGGACGCTCTTGGCGCGCGGGCCCTTCGGGCTCGACTCGATTTCGAACGAAACCTTCTCGCCACCCTGCAGGCCGTCGAAGTCGCCCTCGGTGCCACTGCGGTGGAAAAAGTATTCCTGTCCGTCCTCGGCCTTGATGAATCCAAAGCCGCGATCCGAAACCAGCTTCTTGATGGTGCCTGTTGGCATCTCCATCTCCTATCTCTCGAACGGCGGGTCTAACTCAACTAGCCAGGCCCGTTCGAGAAAGAGATCGCAGCCCCACTATGAGCGCCGGCGCTCCGCCGGCTGAAAGCAGTATACCCAGACCGCTAGGAACCTATTCCCGCCGACTCCGCCGCCCTGCGAGCACGGGATTGGTCGACCTCGGTCAGGTGTCGCTTCCGCAGGCGCAGGTGCTTGGGCGTGACCTCCAGCAGCTCGTCGTCGGCCACGAAGTCCAGGGACTGCTCCAGGCTGAGCCGGCTGGCGGGCGTCAGGCGGACGGAGATGTCCGAGGTCGACGAGCGCACGTTGGACTGCTTCTTCTCCCGCGTGACGTTGACCCGGATGTCTCCAGGACGCTTCTGCAGGCCGACGATCATGCCCTCGTAGACCTCCTCCCCGGGCTCGATGAAGGTGATCCCGCGCTCCTGCGCGGCGGCCAGGCCATACGTCAGCGAGGTGCCGGCCGACGACGCGGTCAGCGCGCCGTTCCGCTGCTCCCGGAACTCGCCCAACCACGGCCGGTAGCCGATCGAGATCGACCCCATAAGGCCCTCGCCGGAGGTGAGGGTGAGGAAGGCGTTGCGGAATCCGATCAGCCCGCGCGTCGGGATCAGGTATTCGAGGCGCACACCGCCCTTGTGGTCGTAGACGATCTCGATCATCTCTCCGCGCCGCTTGCCGAGCGCCTCGCTGACCGCGCCGAGGTGTGCCTCGCGGACGTCGACCGTGAGGCGCTCGACCGGTTCCATGCGCTGCCCATTGACAACCTTCACGATCGCCTCCGGGCGCGACACCTCGAACTCGTAGCCCTCGCGCCTCATGGTCTCGATCAGCACCGCCAGATGTAGCTCGCCGCGCCCCGACACGAGGAAGCGCTCGGCCTGAGCCGTGTCCGCGACCCGCAGGCCCAGGTTGGTGTCGAGCTCCTTGTAGAGCCGGGCGCGCAGCTGGCGCGTCGTCGAGAACTTGCCCTCGCGGCCGGTGAAGGGCGACGTGTTGACCCCGAACGTCATCCGCACCGTGGGTTCGTCGATCTCGATGCGCGGCAGCGGGTCGGGTGAGTCGGGCGAGGCGAGGGTGTCGCCGATCGCGACCTCCTCGAGGCCGGTGAGGACGACGATGTCGCCCGCGCTCGCGCTCGGTACCGCGACCCGGTCGAGCCCGCGGTAGAGCATCACCTGCACCGCTCGCGCGCGCCGCGCGTCGCCTTCGGCGCCGAGCACTGAGATCGGGTCGCCAGGACGCACGGAGCCGCGCGTGATCCGTCCGATCGCCATCGTCCCCGTGTAGTCGTCGTAAGCGCGGTTCGCGACGAGCATCTGGAAGCCGCCCTCCTGCACAACGGGCGCGGGCACGTGCTCGACGATGGCCTTGAAGAGCGGCTCGAGGTCTGGCGAGAGCGCGTCCGGGGCGGAGCCTGCGCGGCCCTGCTTGGCGATCGCATATACGACCGGCGCCTCGAGCTGATCGGCGTCCTCGGCGAGCTCGAGGAAGAGGTCGTGCACCTTGTCCAGCGCCTCCTTCGGGCGCGCGTGGGCGCGGTCGACCTTGTTGATCACGACGATGATCCGCAGGCCGACCTCGAACGCCTTGCGCAGGACGAACCGGGTCTGCGGCATCGGCCCCTCGGCGGCGTCGACCAGCAGCAGGCAGCCGTCGGCCATGTTGAGCACGCGCTCGACCTCCCCGCCGAAGTCGGCGTGACCGGGCGTGTCGATGATGTTGATCGTCACGTCGCCATGGCGAATCGACGTGTTCTTGGCGAGGATCGTGATCCCCTTCTCGCGCTCCAGGTCGTTCGTGTCCATGATCAGCGAGCCGACTTCCTGGTTCTCGCGGAACGTGTGGCTCTGCTTGAGCAGCGCGTCTACCAGCGTGGTCTTGCCGTGGTCGACGTGGGCGATGATCGCCACGTTCCGGATGTCGTGCCGGATCTCGGTCATTTGGACTTGGGAATATACGGGTGAACGAAGATGATCGCCCTTCGCAGGCGATCGCGGAGCCCCCTCGACGCCCTCGTGATCGTGGCCGCGGTCGTCTCACTGCTCTCGGAATGGACCATTGCAATCGAGCCTGCACACCTCACGCAGACCTTCGGGGTCGAGTCGCCTGCCTGCTGGCTCGCTGTGGCAGGCCTGGTCGCGACCCTGATCCTCGAGATCCGGCTTGCGGTCGTCGCGGTCTTCCTGACCGAGCTCGTCCTCCTGGCCTGGTTCGGTTGGGCGTTGTGGGTCATCACGACCCCTCGGTTCACCTCCATCCAGTTTCCCTTCACCCCCACCGACCTGATGGGGCCAGGCTGGTTTGCGGCCGCCGGCGGGCTGCTGTTCGCTGCCGGAGCGGTCATCCGGGAGCTTCGCAGCCGGCGGGAGCCACCGCGCGAGGACTTCTGGCTGCTGACGGCCCTGCCCGGCTTCGGCCTGCTCCGGATGGGCCGCTGGTTCCAGGGAGGGCTGTGGGCCAGCCTGTTCATCGGGGCGCTCTACTTCGCCTCCTCGGACTCGCCCGACTCGACCGAGTTCGCCGACCTCGGCAAGTACGGAGCCGTGCCGGCGCCCTACCCCCGTGGGGCGGAGTGGGTGCTGCTGGCGGCGGCGGTCGTGTTCTGGGTTGCGGGCATCGCCGTGACTTTTTGGCGCAGGCGCAACTTGCAAACCTTGGCCGATTCGGATTGAATTTGATAACGAATCGTTAAGAACCGACCGCGAGTCGGCGATTCGTTAGGGGGGAGTCATGTATCTGTTTTCCCAGGTCATCAACCCCACGGGCAGCCTGCTCTTGACCACGCTGGTCGCGCTCATTCCTGTCGCCTTGCTGCTCGTGCTTCTGGCCGTGTTCCGAGTCACCGCCTGGCTTGCGGTGATCATCGGCTCGATCGTCACCTTGCTCCTCGGCATATTCGTCTGGAGCGCCCCTTCGGATGGCGCATTCAAGGCCTACCTGCTGGGCGCCGGGACGGGCATCTGGAGCGTGAACTGGATCACCTTCTGGGGCGTCGTCATCTTCAACACGCTGGTCGTCACCGGCCTGTTCGAGAAGTTCAAGAACTGGCTCATCGTCCAGGCCACCGGCGACGTTCGCGTCCAGACCATCCTGATGGCGTGGGCGCTCGGAGCTCTGCTCGAGGGCCTCGTCGGTTTTGGCTACCCGTGGGCGGTGGTGGCGCCGATGCTGATCGCGTTCGGCATCATCGAGATCGACGCGATCCGTGTCGCCGCGCTGGCCAACAACGCGCCGGTCTCGTACGGAGCTCTCGGTGCACCGATCATCGGCCTCGCCGCGGTGACCGGCCTGCCCTTGCTGGCGCTGTCGGCGTCGGTCGGCAAGATCGTGGCCGTCCTGGCCCTGCTTCCGCCGTGGGTGCTGATCTATCTCGTGAGCGGCTGGAAGGGCATCCGAACAGGCTGGCCGCTGGCGGTCGTCGGCTCGCTGGCCTACATCGCCGGCCAGTTCCCCGTCTCCCAGGTTCTTGGCCCGTACCTTCCGGACGTGGTCGGGTCCCTGGTGTGCTTCATCGCGCTGCTGATCCTGCTTCGCTTCTGGAGGCCGGCCGAGACGCTGGGCTACGGCGGCAAACCGGTGGAGAGGCCGATGACGGTGGCGGGAGGATCCACGCCCCAGGTGGGCCAGCGTGACGTGTGGCTCGGCCTGGCCCCGTTCATCATCCTGATCATCGTCGTCACCTTCTGGACGAGCCCGCAGCTCCTGAACCTTCCGAAGGCCGTCGCTTTCAAGTCGTCAGCCGCCTTTGTCTCGTCCATCAGCCACAAGGCCGGAAACGTCACGTTCAGCTGGAACCCCGGGATCGCGGGGACCTCGATCCTGGTGTCCTGGGTGCTGATCGTGATCTTCGCCATGATCGTCACTCGCACCAACTGGGCCGAGGCGCTGCCGAAGATCTTCGCCACCACCTTCAAGCAGATTTGGGGCGCGCTGCTGGTCGGAGTTTTCATCTTTGGACTGGCGAACGTCTTCAACTACTCAGGCATGGCCAACTCGATGGCGAAGGGCTTCTCCAGCATCGGCACCGCCTACATCCTGATCGTCGCGATAGTCGGCTGGATCGGTGTGGCGCTGTCGGGCAGCAACACGTCCACCAACGCGCTTTTCGGCGCGTTCCAGAAGACGGTCGGCCAGATTCTCGGCTTCCCGGTTCTGCTCCTGCCAAGCCTGAACTCCGTCGGTGCGGAGGTCGGCAAGCCGGTGGCGCCGCAAACCGCGAGCGTTGGCGTCTCGACGACGAGCTACGTCCGTCGCGAGGGCCTGGTGATCCGGCACAACATGGGCTGGACGCTGATCCTGCTCGGCTATCTGATCGTCGTCGGTCTGCTCTTCTACTTCGTCTTCCCCGGCGCGATGAAGGTGTGAGCCGGCTCTAGCCTTCGGATGTGATCTCGGTGAGAGCCGACTCGGCGGCCGCGCGGACGCGCGCCACGCGGTCGTCGAGCAGATGGGCGAGGACGGGCTCGGCGCGCCGGAGAGCTCGCCGGCGCACCACCTTTGCGCACATCTCGCGCACTCGCCAGGCTGGGTCGTGGAGGCCGGCAAGCACGGCCGTCTCGGCGGTCGGAGCCCAAACGTAGAGAAGGCCGCGCGCCGCCCAGACCCGAAACCAGTAGTCCTGGCCAGGATCGGCGGCGGCGTGCCGTCCACCGAGCCAGTTGATGGACGGCCGCGTTGCATCCTTGTGGGCGACCGCGCCTGTAAGCAGCTCGGCGCACCAGTCGGCGACCGCATCAGAGCCTATCCGCCGCGCGAGCAGGAGGGTACGCGCACGCGGCGACATCTCGATCTCCGAAGTGCTCGGTTCCTCCAAGCCTGGCCGCAACCTTATCTTTGAACGGACCGTTGAATACCGGTGTGGTGCCGAGAGCGGGAGTCGAACCCGCACGTCCTTGCGGACATCGGTTTTTGAGACCGACGCGTCTGCCTGTTCCGCCACCTCGGCGCGGATCTCCGAACGGCTTCCGACCATACCATTGGCCGATGCGCCTGGCGGTTGTCCTCGTCCTGATCGCGGTCCTTACCGGTTGCGG
>JAMXLM010000008.1 GCA_024280995.1 Candidatus Dormiibacterota bacterium | reverse complement strand
GTGTTCATCGCCCTGGCTCGGATGGGCTTCTTGCCCCGCGCGCTGGAGCGCCGCAACCGCCTGCGCTTCACTCCCCAGTGGGCGATTCTCGCGGCCACGACACTGCCTGTCGTGATGGTCGTCATCGAAGGGCCGAACGTCGAGAATCTTGGCGACCTCTACGCATTTGGCCTGCTAGGCACGTTCGTGCTGACGTGCGTGAGCCTCGACGTCGTCCGGTGGCGCGAGTACAGGTCGATGTTCAGCCCTGGACGCGTCGCATTCTTCGCGGTCGGCGTGTTGACGACGGTCCTCGTGGTCGCCGCGTGGGCCATCAACCTGCGCTTCAAGCCATACGCGACCGCATTCGGCGGCGGCCTGACGCTGGTCGGCCTCATCGCCGGCCTGGCGACATACCGCTTCTACCGCTCCCGACGCCCGACCGTCTTCCCGGTTCCGTTCCAGCCGCAGCGGGCGGCGGAATCCATCGCCGCGGCACTCGCCGGTCGCGTCGCCTCGGGCGACGTGCTCGTGATCCTTCCCCACGAGCAGCTGGCGGCCGAGGCGGTGATCGGCGAGGCCGCGCGCGCGGCGGAAGGTCGCGGTGCGGTGTTCGTGTACCGCGGCGTCCGGCACGGCAAGCAGTACGCCGACCTGTTCGAGGTGAGCGATCCATGGCTGCGCGACTACTCCGCGCGGGACGCTTTCGCGCGGGCGGAGCAGATGTCACGCAAGCTGGTGCCGAACCGCCGGTACGTCTACGTGCCCGGCAGCCTTCCGCGTGAGATGGTGGCCGAAGTCTGGCGAAACGTCCATCCGAAGGAGACGGTCATCACCGTCGAGGACAAGGACATGCTCCCGCCGGCGGCGATCGACCGGGTGCGCAGGCGCGATTGCGATGGCACGACGGTACTCCACATGTTCACGAGCAAAGTCGTGCCGATGCCGGCGACGGCTACGGCCTAGGCGTGAGCCTAGGACGGGGACCCGCGGCGTGAGATTCGGCGCTCCAGGTGGTCTGGATCCGGGCGAAGCGCCGAGCAGCGCAGCGAGCGCATCGTGCATTCGTAAGCGAGCAGCGCAGAAGCTGAGCCCGGAGACGGGCCGCATGGGCGCCGCAGATCCGCCGATGGCTCCTCGGCCTAGGCTTCGATGATCAGGTCCCGAAGCTCACGCGGGTAGTCCGTCATCACCCGGCGGCCGTCCTCGGTGATGACCACGGTGTCGGAGTGACGAAATCCGCCCAGCTCCTTGACGTAAACCCCCGGTTCGACCGTGAACACCATCCCGGGCTCCAGCACCGCGTCGTCGCCGCGGTCGAGGAACGGCGCCTCGTGTCCCTCGAGGCCGATCGAGTGCCCTACGTGGTGGCGCAGGTTGCCTGACACCCCGAGCTCCTCGGCCAGGCGCACCACCGCCAGCTCGACCTCGCCGGCGGGAACGCCCGGCGCCATCACCTCGATCGCCCGCGTCTGCAGCGCGAGCATCGCGGCGAAGGCGCGTTCCTGCTCGGCAGTCGGTTCGCCGACGATCATCGTCCGCTCCAGCTCGCTGCGGTAGCCGTCGATGTTGGCGCCGGCGCCGCTGACCAGGACGTCGCCTGGCTGGACGCCATGGCCTTTGACGAAGCCGTGGGGCATCGCCGTGGACCGGCCGCCGACGAACATGGCCCCGAAGCCGGTGTCGTCGTTGCCCTTCGGCCGCCAGCCCGGCATCTCGTTGACCATCTCGAACAGGGTCTCGATGGCGGGCGGTGTGTAGCACTCCATCTCTGTCTTGCCGACGGCGATCGCGGCCTGCATGCGGCGGTGCCCTCGCACCGCCCAGTCGCAGCTGAGCTGGATGCAGTCGAGCTCGGCCGTCGACTTCACGCGGCGCAGCGACTCGACGATCATCTCCGCGTCGAAGGGCAGGGCCCCGGTCAGCTCGCTGAGCCTTGGCCCACGGTACCCCCAGTACGGGACGTAGCCGTCGTGGTCGGCGCCGGTGCGATGGGGGCGGGCGTTCATCTCGCCGAGGACCTCGAAGACCGTCTCCATCGGGTGCACGGAACCTGGGTACTCGAAATACACGCGGACCTCGTCGATCGTCGTCGCCGACTCGGCGTGCTCCTTCTCCACCGCCGGGACGACCATCACGGAACGACCCTTCGAGTCGAGCATCACCACGATCGGGCGCTCGGTGGGGATGTGGTGGAAACCGGTGAGCCATGCGACCCGGGCGGGGTAGAAGACGCACATCGCGTCCAGACCGGCGGCCTGCATTCCGGCCGTCACGCTCTCGCGGCGCAGTGCGAACTCACCCTGCGAGATATGAGGCAGCTCCCTCTCCCCGACAGGGGAGAGGGTCGGGGTGAGGGGTGCGGACTTTTTAGTACGCGGCAAGCTTTCGCATCGCCTCGGCGATCTTCGGCGGGCTCGGCATGAAGAACTCCTCCTGCGGGGTGTTGAACGGCATCGCGGGGATGTCTGGCGCGGCCACCCGCACGACCGGGCCGTCCAGGTCCTCAAAGGCGTGCTCGGAGATGACCGCCGACACCTCGGCGCCGAAACCGCCGGTCAGGTTGTCCTCGTGGACGACCATCGCCTTACCCGTCTTGCGTACAGAGGCGAGGATTGCCTCCCGATCCAGGGGCGCCAGCGTGCGCAGGTCCACAACCTCGACGCTCACTCCCTCGCTCTCCATCTGCAGGGCGGCCTCGAGGCAGTAGTGGGTCATCAGGCCCCAGGCGAAGCAGCTCAGGTTGGTGCCTTCGCGGCGCACAACGGCAGGTCCGATGGGGACCAGGTGGTCGCCGTCCGGGACCTCTTCGGCGACCAGGCGATAGACCCGCTTGTGCTCGAGGAACAGCACCGGGTCTGGGTCCCGCACGGCTGACTTCAGCAGCCCGTGCGCGTCCGCCGGCATGCTCGGCACGACCACCTTGAGCCCGGGGACGTGGGAGTAGAAGGCCTCGATCGACTGTGAGTGGTAGAGGCCGCCATGGACGCCGCCGCCGAACGGCGCTCGGATCACCATCGGCACGGACCAGTCGCCGTTGGAGCGATACCGGGTGCGCGCCGCCTCGCTCACTATCTGGTCGAAAGCGGGGTGGATGAAGTCGGCGAACTGGATCTCGGCGATCGGGAGCAGGCCGTTGAGGGCGGCGCCGATCGCGACGCCGACGATCGCGGACTCGGCGAGCGGAGTGTCCAGGACCCGAGACTCGCCGAATCGGGCATACAGGCCCTCGGTGGCCCCGAAGACCCCGCCTTTGCGGCCGACGTCCTCTCCCATCACCAGGACGCGGTCGTCGCGCTCCATCTCCTCGGTGATCGCCGCGCGGACCGCCTCGATCATGCGCATCGCCGGCATACAAAAGAGATTGTCGCGCGCAAAAAGAATTGTTGTGGAGAGACTGCTCGGCTCCGGTCGAGCGTTAGACTCGGAGGATAAAGGGGGGAGGTTAATAACTTCCCTGGGGGTGTGCACGATTTCGTTCTCGGCCGAGGTCAAGAACGAGATGGCGGGGTTATTGCCGGCAAGGCCCTGCTGTCAGCTGAGCGAGCTGCTCGGCATCTACTACGGCTCGCGCGGACGCCTGATGGGCAGCCAGCGCGGTCGGTCCGCGTACTTTTCTCTGCTCCGCAACGCCGTCGCCCGCAAAGTCGTCCGCCTCGGCCGCGCGATCGGGCGGATGGAGGCGAAGTACCAGGCCGTGAAGTCGCGCAAGCGGATGGCGTTTTTCATCGAGCTGTCGCTTCCGGCGGAGCTCGTGCCCGCCTTCACGCAGGGCGCCCCACACGCGATGCCCGAAGCCGCGTGCGACCGCAAGGCGATGCTCCGCGGCCTGTTCCTGGGATGCGGCTCGGTCAACGCGCCGAGCTCCCGCTACCACCTCGAATACGTCGCTCCGACCAGGACATGGGCGACCTCGATCGCGCGGCTCATCGAGAGCTCCGGGGTGAAGGCCGGCGTCACCGAGCGCGGCGGGCAGCCGGTCGTCTACGTGAAAGACGGCGACGGGATCGTCCGGCTGCTGTCGACGATGGGCGCCAACCGCGCGGTCATGGAGTTCGAGAACGTCCGCGTGGTGCGCGAGGTCAGCGGCGAGGTGAACCGCCGCCTCAATTTCGAGACGGCGAACATCGGCAAGACGATCGGGTCGGGCATGCGGCAGGCTGCGGCGATCGAGACTCTCGAGGCCGAGGGCAAGCTCTCCAAGCTGCCGCCGGCGCTGCGCGAGATGGCGCGGTACCGGCGCGACAATCCAGACCTCAACCTGGGCGAGCTCGCCGGGAAGATGAACCTGACCAAGTCGGCGGTCAACCATCGACTTCGTCGAATCCAGCAGCTCGCCGGCTCTCACGGCGCCGGCAACGCCAATGGTGCGCATTCGAGGGACAAACTCCGCACCGCATAAGACTTATGAGAGGAAACCCGGGTGGTTTCCTCTCATCGGCTGGTCGCTTCGCGACACGCCTGCTCTCTTTCCGGTATACGGTTGGGACTTTCTCAAGTAGCCACACCAGGCGACGATTGGGAGACGAGCAAGCCATAGTCGCAGCCGGGCAAAGCCCGGCTGCCAACGCGACGCTTTTAAGATTGCCGCATGGCACTGAAAGTTGGAATCAACGGATTCGGCCGGATCGGCCGAAACATCTACCGGGCCGCCTGGGACCTGAAACCTGACTTCGAGATCGTCGCCGTAAACGACATCGGCGACGCCAAGACCTTCGCCCATCTGCTCAAGCACGACACCGCCCTCGGCACGTTCGAGCCCGCGGTGAAGGCGGAGGGCGAAACCATCCACGTCGACGGCCACGACGTCAAGTTCATGACCCAGAGAGATCCCGCCGAACTGCCCTGGAAGGACCTCGGCGTCGACCTCGTCGTCGAGTCGACGGGCCTCTTCACCGATGCGCACAAGGCCAGGGTCCACATCGACAAGGGCGGCGCCAGGAAGGTCATCATCTCGGCTCCCGCCACCAACCAGGACTACACGGTCGTCATGGGAGTCAATCACCAGGGATATGACTCGTCCAAGCACAACGTGATCTCCAATGCGAGCTGCACCACCAACTGCTTCGTCCCCCTCGCCAAGGTGCTGCACGACTCATTTGGGATCGAGCGCGGAATGATGACGACGATCCACGCCTACACCGCCGACCAGAAGCTGCAGGATCTGCCGCACAAGGATTTGCGCCGGGCACGCGCGGCGGCGGACAACATCATCCCGACGTCCACCGGCGCCAACCGCGCCGTCGCCGAGGTCATCCCGGAGCTCGCCGGCAAGTTCGCGGGCATTTCATTCCGCGTGCCGATCCTCGACGTCTCGGTCGTCGACCTTACCGCCCAGCTGGCGAAGTCGACGACGGCGGAGGACATCAATGCGGCGTTCGAGGAGGCGGCGAGCGGCGAGCTGCGCGGAATCCTGGCCGTGAGCCACGAGGAGCTCGTCTCCTCGGACTTCAAGAACGACTCGCATTCGTCGATCGTCGACGCGCCGTCGACCGCCATGCTCGGCGGCGACTGGGCCAAGGTCGTGAGCTGGTACGACAACGAGTGGGGCTTCAGCTGCCGCATGGTCGATCTGATCAGCTACATGGCAGAGCGGCTCTGAAAGCATCGATCACGACGGTCGACGTCGCGAACAAGCGGGTCCTCGTGCGTGAGGACCTCAACGTGCCGATGAAGGACGGTTCAGTGGCCGACGACGCTCGCGTTCGCGCGGCCTCGCCGACGCTCCAGCACCTAGCGCAGCGCGGCGCGCGCGTGATCGTGATGTCGCATCTCGGCAGGCCGAAGGACCGCGAGCCGGACCTGTCGCTGAGGCCGGTGGCCGAAGACCTCGGGCGCAGCGTCGGGCAGGCCGTGGAGTTCGCGGACGACTGCGTCGGCGAGCCGGCAAGGTCCGCGGCGGGCCGGCTGCTGTCGGGCCAGGTTCTGCTGCTCGAGAACGTGCGCTATCACAACGAGGACGAGGAGAACGATCCCGGCTTCGCCAGGGAGCTCGCGTCGCTCGGCGACATCTACGTGAACGACGCCTTCGCCGCGTCGCACCGCGCACACGCGTCGGTCGTGGGGGTCGCGGCATACCTGCCGGCTTATGCGGGCGAGCTGATGGAGGCCGAGCTCGCGGCGCTGCACCGCGCGCTCGACGATCCGAAGCGGCCCCTGATCGCGGTGGTCGGCGGTGCCAAGGTCTCGACGAAAGTCGGCGTGCTCACCAACCTCCTCAAGAAAGTCGACGCGCTGCTGATCGGCGGCGCGATGGCGAACACATTCTTCAAGGCGAAGGGTTGGCCGACGGGAACCGGCCTTGTCGAGGACACCGCTCTGGACGAGGCAAGGGACGTGGCCGCCGAGGGTGGAGAGAAGCTCGTGCTCCCGGTCGATGTCGTGTGCGCGCAGAAGATGGAGGCCGGCCGGCCGTTGCGGACCATGGATGCGAGCAAGGTCGAAGAGGGCTGGGCCGCGTACGACATCGGCCCGCGCACGGTCGCGCTTTTCCGCGAGAAGCTGAACGGCGCCGGAACCATCATCTGGAACGGTCCCGTAGGGGTGGCCGAGATAGAGGATTTCGCCGCTGGAACGAAGGCCGTGGGGGAGGCGATCGCCGCATCGGGCGCGTACACGCTCGTGGGCGGTGGCGATACCGTGGCGGCGATCGACTCGCTCGGCATGGCGGACCGGTTCTCACACGTCTCCACCGGTGGCGGGGCCACGTTGGAATACCTGGAAGGCAAGGAACTGCCCGGCATCGCGATTCTGCAAGAGGCCTGATGTCTTCTCGTCCACCGGGGATGCCGCTCGTCGCGGCGAACTGGAAGATGAACCCGAGCAACCTCGACGACGCCCTCGACCTCGTCCGTGGGGTGATGTCGGTGGCGCGAGGCCAGGCTCAGAACGTAGAGGTGGCGATCTTCCCGCCGTTTCCGTGGCTGCTGTCGGTGTCGGATCTGATCATCGAGTCGGGCGTGAAGCTCGGCGCCCAGAACGTCTTCTGGGAGATGAAGGGCGCATACACAGGCGAGGTCTCGCCGCCGATGCTGAAGGCGATCTGCCAGTGGGTCATCGTCGGCCACTCCGAACGGCGCCTGTACCTGGCCGAGACCGATGAGATGATCGCCAAGAAGACCGCCGCGGCGCTGTCCGCCGAGCTCGGGGTGATCATGTGCGTCGGCGAGCTGGCCGACCATTACGACGCGGGGATGTCAGAGCAGATCGTCTCCGGGCAGGTGAGGGCGGGGCTGGCCTCGGTCGCGGCCGACGATTCGGCGCGGCTTGTGATCGCGTACGAGCCGGTCTGGGCGATCGGGAGCGGACGCAACGCCGACCCCGAGTTCGCGTACAAGACAATGCGCCTCATCCGCAGGATCGTCGGCGAGATGATCGGCGCCGGCGCAGCGCGCAAAGTCCGCATCCTGTACGGCGGCAGCGTGAAGGCCAGCAACGTTCAGCAGTACGTGGAGCTGCCTCTATGCGACGGCGTGCTGGTGGGTGGCGCGAGCCTCGACGCGGAGGAGTTCGTCAAGATCGTCAAGACGACGTCCGAGGTCTATGGCCACCGCTAGGCAGGTCGGCACGCTGGTTCTGCTTCGCCACGGCGAGAGCACCTGGAACCTCGAGAACCTGTTCACGGGCTGGACCGACATCCCCCTCAGCGAGCGCGGCGTGAACGAGGCGAAGGAAGCCGGGCGGCTCATCAAGGACACAGGGCTGCGGCCGGCGGTCGTCCACGAGTCGTTGCTGCTGCGGGCCATCCAGACGACGCAGCTTGCCCTAGCGGAGATGGAGAGGTCCTGGGTGCCGGTCAAGCGCTCGTGGCGGCTGAACGAGCGTCACTACGGTGCTCTCCAGGGCCTGAACAAACAACAGACGGCGGAGCGCTATGGGGAAGACAAGGTCAAGGTGTGGCGACGCAGTTACGACGTCCGGCCGCCCGAGCTCGACCCCACGGATGCGCGACACCCTTCGCACGACCCGCGCTATGCGGGACTGCCGCCTGAGCTGCTGCCCAGCGCGGAATGCCTGAAGGACGTGGTGGAGCGCATGCTGCCTTACTGGTATGACGAGATCGTCCCCGACCTTCTGACCCAGCCTTGCGTCCTCGTCTCCGCTCACGGCAACAGCCTGAGGGCACTGGTCAAGCACCTCGACGGGCTGAGCGACGATGAGGTGGTGGAGCTGAACATCCCGACCGGGGTGCCACGCGTCTACGAGCTCGACTCCGACTTCAAACCGCAAACGTGGCGCTACCTCGGCGACCCGGCCGAGATCGAGAAGCGGGCCGCCGCCGTGAAGGCCCAGGCTTCAGGCTCAAAGTCAGGTACGACTTAGACTGGTTTTGGATAGCTAAGACCAATTCAAAAAGAGGGGGGTTCCTGAGACATGGCGTTTGAACTACCGCCGCTTCCCTACGCGTACGACGCGCTCGAGCCGCACATCGACGCCGCGACGATGCAAATCCACCACGACAAGCATCACGCGGCCTACGTGGCCAACGCGAACAAGGCGCTCGAGGCGCACCCCCAGCTGGCCAGCAAGACCGTGGAAGACCTGCTCTGGGGCATCAACAACGTCCCCGAGGACATCCGGACCGTGATCCGCAACAACGCCGGCGGCCACGCGAACCACTCGATCTTCTGGACCATCATGGGTCCCGGCGGCGGCGGCAACCCGAACGGCCGAATCGCCGACGCGATCAAGAGCACCTTCGGCGGCTACGACCAGTTCAAGGAGCAGCTGACGAAGGCGGCGGTCGGCCAGTTCGGCAGCGGTTGGGCCTGGCTCGTCGCGGACCGGCAGGGCAAGCTCGCGGTACGCGGCTTCCCGAACCAGGACAGCCCTTTCATGGAAGAGCTCACGCCACTGCTGGGCATCGACGTGTGGGAGCACGCCTACTACCTCAAGTACCAGAACAAGCGCCCCGACTACGTCGCCGCATGGTTCAACACGCTGAACTGGGACGCCATCAACGCCCGCTTCGGCTCGGTCTGGGCCTGACCAGGAAGCGCGCCGGCACCGGCCGGTAGAATCTCCGGGTCCCATGAACATCCTCGGGTTCGCCATGTCCATGGCCAGGCTCCAGAACGGCCTCGTCATCGCGGAAGCGGTGCTGGCCGTGCTGCTGATGGCCGGGGTGCTGATCCAGACGCCGAAGGCTTCGGGCCTCGGCGGCACGATCGGCGGCGGTGACACCGGCCTCGGCGGCGGCTATCGCACCCGGCGCGGCCTCGAGCGCCAGATCTACTGGACGACATGGGTCCTGGTCGTCGCGTTCCTCGTGTGCTCCATCGCCAACGTCTGGGTGACGACTCATATCCATTAAGACCCTGGTCGCCGCCGCGCTGGCGGCGGTCTTCGTTTCGGCGGGCTGTCAGCCCGTCGCCACGGTGCCCAAACCTGCCCACGGGGGCACGGCGATCGAGGCGTTGGTGGGCCAGACGTCGGTCTTCAATCCGCTCTTCGAGGCGAATGCGACCGCGACCGACATCGACAGCCTCATCTACCAGGGGCTGACGGCTGTGGACTCGGCGCAGAACGTCGTCGGCGTCCTGGCAAGCGGCTGGAGCGTGTCCCCCGACCGGTTGACCTACACGGTCGACGTGCGCACCGACGTCAAGTGGGGGGACGGGCAGCCCTTCAGCGCGGACGACGTGCTGTTCACGTACCACGTGCTCCAGGACGTCGAGTACCAGCAGCCGGGCGCGGACGAATGGCGTCAGGTGGGCATCGCGGCAGGCGGACCGAACCAGGTCGTGTTCAGCCTGCGCGCCCCCGAATCGTCGTTCCCGCTTTCGCTCCGAGTCGGCATCATCCCGAAGCACATCTATTCCGGCATGTCGCCGGACCAGATCCTCGCCAGCCCCTACAGCGGCCTGCGGGCTTTCGGCACGGGACCTTTCAAGGTCGGCGCCGTCAACCAGCTGAGCGTCACCCTTGACCGGAACACATACGCTCAGCCGCAGCCGTACCTCGACCATTTCGTCTTCCGCACTTATCCCGCCAACGATCCTCAGGCGGCAATTCGGGCGGTGCTGTCAGGCGCCGCAGACCTCGTCGGTGGCATTCAGCCGCAGGAGGTCGACACGCTGCAGCAGAGCAACAACGTGACGATGCTCGAGGCGCGGATGTTCACCGATTCGTTCGTCACCTTCAACTCGGACGGTGACGGCAAGCCGTTCTTCAGTGACCCGAAGGTCCGCCTGGCGCTGGTTGAGGCGGTCGATCGACAGCGCATCGTCAGCGACGTCCTCGCCGGTCGCGCGGACGCCGACCCGAATCCGATTCCGACCGCCGATTGGGCCTACTCACCGGCAGCTGCCGGCAAGCACCCGTTCGATACGATCACCGCGGCGCGGGCGCTCGACGGCGCGGGCTGGCAGCTCACACCCGAAAGCAAGCTGCGCACGAAGAACGGCGTGGAGTTCAAGGTGACTCTGGTCGCTGCGGACTCGTATCCGAACCAGCAGGTCGCGCAGGAGCTCGCCGGTCAGCTCGGCTCCCTGGGGATCGAGGTCGACGTCAAGACACTGCCCGCCGCCACGCTGCTGCAGAGCTACGTGCTCACGCACAACTACCAGATGGCGCTGGTTTCGATCGACGTCGGCCCCGACCCTGACCAGTACGACCTGTGGCATTCGGGCTTCGACCCGAGGGCGTTGAATTTCGCTTACTCGCGCGGCTGGGGGTTGATCGACAAGGACCTGGAGGACGGTCGGGCTGCGCTCGAGCCGTCGGCGCGGCTTGCCGCGTACATCGACTTCCAGATGCTGATGGCGGACGCGGCGCCGGCGATCTTCCTGTACGCGGGCCGCTACGAGTACGCCGTCTCGGAGCGCGTCCACGGGGTGCACTTCAACAAGGCCATCGAGCCTTACGAGCGGTTCCAGTACGTCACGGACTGGTACGTCAACACGACCGGCTAGGATTCGATCGATGGCCGGCACCGCGGTTCGATTCGCCGATCGCATGTCACGTCTCGGCACCGAGGGGGCGTTCGAGGTCCTCGCCCGGGCCCGCAAGCTCGAGGCCGAGGGCAAGCGCATCGTCCACCTCGAGATCGGCGAGCCCGACTTTGCCACTCCCGACAACATCGTCGAGGCAGGCATCGGGGCCATGCAGAACGGCTACACGCACTACACCCCGGCGAGCGGGATCTGGGAGGCGCGTGATGCGGTCGCGCAGTTCGTCAGCCGCATGCTTTCGACGGAAGTCGAGCCGGCCGACGTGGTCCTGGTCCCCGGCTCCAAGAACGTCCTTCTGTTCACGCTGCTCGCCTGCATCGAGCCCGGCGACGAGGTCATCCTGCCCGACCCCGGCTATCCCGCCTACGCCTCGCAGGTCAACTTCATCGGCGGCGTCCCCCGAACCGTCACCCTCCGCGAGGAGTCCGGCTTCCGGTTGGACCTCGACGAGCTGGCGTCGCTGGTCACCCCGAAGACGCGGATGCTGATCATCAATACGCCGCAGAACCCGACCGGCGGCGTACTGACGGAAGAGGACGTCGACTTCGTTTGCGACCTCGCCCAGAAGAACGACCTGCTCCTGGTCTCGGACGAGATCTACAGCCAGCTCGTGTACGGCTTCCACCACGTATCGCCCTTGTCACGTCCAGGCATGCGCGAGCGGACGGTGTTGATGGACGGGCTGTCCAAGTCTTACGCGATGACCGGCTGGCGCCTCGGTTACGCCGTCGCGCCGCGCGAGCTCTCCGCGAAGCTGGACACGCTGATGATCAACTCGTCGTCATGCGCCGCTGCCTTCACGCAGATCGCCGCCATCGAGGCGCTTGGCTCGCCCGAGTCCGAGCATGCGGTGCGTCGGATGGTCAAGGTCTTCGAGCATCGCCGTGACCTCGTGGTCGACGGCCTCAACGAGATTCCGGGCATACGCTGCCACCGGCCGCAAGGCTCGTTTTACGTGTTCCCGAACATCCAGGGCACGGGGCTCGACGAGCACGAGCTGGCCACGCGGCTGCTCAACGAGGCAGGAGTCGCCGTCCTACCTGGGACTGCCTTCGGTCCCGCGGGCAAAGGATTCATCCGCCTCGCCTACACGCAGTCGGAGGACGAGCTCAAGCTCGGATTGGAACGCATCAAGGAGTTCGTCGCAGCCAACAAGTCCTAGGATGATTTCTTAGTGGAGCGTCTTACCGAGCCTCTGGTGAGGGAAGGTGGCAAGCTCCGGCCCGCGACATGGGACGAGGCGCTGACCAGGGCCGCGGCCGGGTTCGAGGCGGCTCGCAGCAGAGGCCCGCATGCGTTCGGCATGTTCAGCTGCTCCAAACAGACCAACGAGATGAACTTCATCGCGCAGAAGTTCACCCGCGCGGTGATGCACAGCAACAACGTCGACAGCTGCAACCGGACTTGACACGCACCCAGCGTCGCCGGTCTGGCGACAGTATTCGGAGCCGGAGGAGGGACGTCGTCCTATCGCGAGGCTGAGGAGACCGAGCTCATCATCCTGTGGGGCTCGAACGCGCGGGAGACGCACCCGATCTTCTTCCACCACGTGCTTCGCGGCGTGCGTCACGGCGCGCGGCTCATCGCTGTCGATCCTCGGCGCACAAGCTCGGCGGAGTGGGCCGACATCTGGCTGGGGCTCGACGTCGGCAGCGACATCGCGCTGGCCAACGCGATCGCCCGTGTGATCATCCACGACGGGCTCCCGGACACAAAGTTCATCGAGCGCTCGACGACCGGTTACAAGGAGTTCGCGAAGAAGGTCGAGAAGTACACCCTCGAGCGCGCCGAGAAGGAGACCGGCATCCCGAGGAACGCGATCCGCGAGGTGGCCCTGGCATACGGCCAGGCCAGGACCGGGATGATCTGCTGGACGCTTGGCATCACCGAGCACCACAACGCCACCGACAACGTGCTCGCGCTGATCAACCTCGGGCTGCTGACGGGCAAGGTCGGCCGATACGGCTGCGGACTCAATCCTCTGCGTGGGCAGAACAACGTCCAGGGCGGCGGCGACATGGGCGCGATCCCCGCGAAGCTTCCCGGTTTCCAGGCCATCGAAGACCCCGCGATCCACGAGAAGTTCGCGAGCGCGTGGGGAGGCGCCGACTTTCCGCTCAAGAAGGGTTGGCACCTCAGCGAGATGTTCGAGGGGATGGAGCGGGGCGAGCTTCGCTCCGCCTACATCGTGGGCGAGAATCCCGCGCGCAGCGAGGCGGACCAGGGTCGGGCGGTGCGCCTGTTGAGCGGTCTCGACCATCTCGTCGTCCAGGACATCTTCCTCACGCACACCGCCGAGCTCGCGCACGTGGTCCTGCCCGCGGGTGCCGGGTGGACGGAGTCGGAAGGCACCGTGACCAACAGCGAGCGCCGCGTGCAGCGGGTGCGGCGTGCGCTCGATCCGCCCTTGGGCGCTCGTGACGACATCGAGATCATCTGTGAGCTCGCGGCGCGCCTCGGCGTCGACTTCGGCCGGCCGACCGCCGAGGAGGTCTGGGACGAGTGCCGGAGCCTTTCCCCGATGCACGCGGGAATGAAGTACTCGCGGCTCGACGAGCTCGGAGGCATCCAGTGGCCATGTCCCGACGAGTCGCATCCGGGCACGCAGTTCCTCCACGCCCGCTTGTGGAAGGATCCTGTCGAAGGCCCGCTTGCGCCGTTCAGCGCGGTCGACAACGAGCCGCCGGTCGACAGGTTGACCGATGAGTTCCCGATCCGCCTGACCACGGGCCGCCGGCTCGACTCTTTCAACACAGGGGTCCAGACGAACGAGTACACGTCGCCGCTTCGCAAGGGGGCGGAGGCGCTGGTCATCTCACCCGAGGACGGCGCGAACCTCGGCATCGCCGACGGCGAGTGCGTGCGTGTGAGCTCGCGACGTGGCTCGGTCGACGTGAACGTCAGCTTCGACCGGTCCATGCGCCCGGGCCTTGCGTTCATGACGCTGCACTTCCCTGACCAGGTCGCCACCAACGTGCTGACCATCGACGCGACCGATCCGAAGTCGGGCACCGCCGAGTTCAAGGCCAGCGCCATCCGAATCGACAGGATCCCCGCGTCTTCCTCGCTTGGGGGGGAGTCCCAGGCGCGGCCGGGCGAGGGGGCTCGTCTGTAGCTTGGACATTCGCACCACCGGGGGACCAGCGACCGCCGAGGAGATGGCCGCCGTCGATTCGATCCTGGGCGCGCCCGAGCCCGACGATCACCGTGTCGTCCACGGCGGGAGGGCCGCGCGGAATCAGCGCCATCAGCTGCTGCCGGTGCTGCATGCGATCCAGGACCGGAGGGGCTGGGTCAGCCGCGGCGCGCTCGAGTACGCATGCCGGCGGCTTTCGATCCCGCCGGCCGAGGCTTACGGCGTCGTGTCCTTCTACGCCCGGTTTGCGTCAGAACCCCATGGCGAGGTTGCGGTCCACGTCTGCGACGACATCGTCTGCGGGCTCGCGGGGGTGACGGTGCCCGACGGCGCCCGGCGCGTGCCTTGCCTCGGGCTGTGCGACCACGCGCCGGCGACGCTCACCGAGCGGTTCGGGATGGTCTACGAGGCGGTGCAGACGTCCCACGCGGCCGCGCGATATCCAGGGTCGCGGCTGCTGCGTCGGATCGACGTCGTCGACCCGGACAGCATCGACAGCTATCGCGAGCACGGTGGCTTTGCCGCGCTCAAGAACGCTCGGGAGATGGGACCGGCCGCGGTGATTCGAGCCGTCACGGAATCGGGCCTGCTCGGCCGCGGCGGCGCCGCCTTCCCGACCGGCCGCAAGTGGCAATCGGTGGCGGACCAGCCCGTGCGGCCGCACTACATCGTCTGCAACGCCGACGAGTCCGAGCCGGGGACGTTCAAGGACCGCGTGCTGCTCGAAGGGGATCCGTTCGCGGTGGTCGAGGGGATGGCGATCGCCGCCTACGCCACCGGCTCCGAGAAGGGCTTTGTCTACGTGCGCGACGAGTACCCGCTCGCCCGCGCCCGGATGGCTCGCGCGATCGCGCAGGCGCGCGACAAGGGGTTCCTCGACTTCGACGTCGAGGTCCGGCGGGGTGCGGGGGCTTACATCTGCGGGGAGGAGACGGCGCTCTTCAACTCGATCGAGGGCAAGCGCGGCGAGCCTCGCAACAAGCCTCCGTTTCCTGTCCAGGCCGGGCTTTTCGGTAAGCCGACGCTGCCCAACAACGTGGAGACGCTGGTCAACGTGCTCGACATCCTCAATGGCGAGTTCGCCGACAGCCGCCTGTTCTGCGTCTCGGGTCAGGTGCTGCGGCCCGGCGTGTACGAGGTGGCGATGGGCACGCCGCTGCGCGCGCTGATTGAGCTCGCGGGCGGCGTGCCCCCGGGTCGGATGCTGCAAGCGGTCTTGCTTGGTGGAGCGGCCGGATCGTTCCTCACTCCGGCGCAGATCGACGTGCCGCTCAGCTTCGACGGCGTGCGCGCGATCGGCGCGACGCTCGGGTCTGGTGCGGTGATGGTCTTCGACGACACCGCGGACATGCGGCAGGTCCTCCTCCGGATCGCACGCTTCTTCCGGGACGAATCGTGCGGACAGTGCGTCCCATGCCGCGTCGGCACGAGGCGCCAGGAGGAGATCCTGGACCGGATGCTCGGCACGAACGGCGACAGCCGGGCCGACGTGATGCTCTTGAGCGACATCGCCCAGGCGATGCGAGACGCTTCGATATGCGGCCTCGGGCAGACCGCGGCGAATGCGATCGCGTCGGGGCTGACGCAGCTGAGAGTGCTGAATGGCTGAGCTCGTCAGCATCACGATCGATGGCCACGGCGTGGACATGGCCCAGGGCTCGACCATTCTCGAAGCCTGCCGATTCCTGGACATCGATACACCGACGCTCTGTCAGCTCGACAACCTGACTCCGGTCAATGTGTGCCGCGCCTGCGTCGTCGAGCTCGAGGGATCGCGGGTGCTCGTGCCCGCGTGCTCGCGCCAGGTCGAGCCCGGAATGCAGATTCAGACCGACACGCCACGTGTGCGGCACAGCCGGCGGCTGGTGCTCGAGCTGCTCGCCTCGTCGGTGGACATGACCCTGACCTCAGGGCAGGTGCAGGGATGGATGCAGCGGTACCAGGCTGCGCCGACGCGCTTCGGCAAGGTCGCGACCGTGGCGAAGCCCGTGAAGGTCGACAACGAGCTGTATGTGCGCGACTACTCCCGCTGCATCCTCTGCTACAAGTGCGTCGAGGCGTGCGGCGCCGACGCGCAGAACACGTTCGCGATCGGTGTCGCCGGCCGCGGATTCGACGCGCATATCTCGACCGAGTTCGAAGTCGGTCTGCCGGACTCGGCGTGCGTCTACTGCGGCAACTGCATCGGTGTCTGCCCGACCGGCGCGCTGATGTTCAAGAGCGAGTACGACATGCGCGCCGCGGGCACGTGGGACGAGTCACGTCAGGCAGTGACGGAGACGGTGTGCCCTTACTGCGGAGTGGGCTGCATGCTCGAGCTGCGCGTGCAGGACAACTCGATCGTGAGGGTGACGTCGCCCCTCGACCACAGCGTGACCTCGGGCCACCTGTGCGTCAAGGGGCGATTCGGTTTCGAGTTCGTGCAGAAGCGAGGCCCCAGGGGCTAGTCGCCGCTGTCGCCGCTGTCGCCGCTGTTGTTGCCGTCCTCTCCCTGGTTGTCGTTGTCGCCCTGCTCGTTGTCGTTGTCCGGAGCCTCAGACTCGGGAGCCTCGCTCGGCTCGGCTTTCGGTGACGCCTCCGCGGAGGGCGAGGCCTCGGGGCTCTCCTCGATGATCGTCGGGCTGGGCTCCGGCGACTCGCCGCGCGAAGAGCTTGCCTCGTCTCTGAGCGCGCTTCCAGAAGTTGTGCCCAGGCCCATCACGTTCAGGGCTGTGTGCGCGGACGCCCCCGCGCCCGCGACCAGGAGCAAGCCTGCTGCGATTCCCGCGATCACCAAGAAGGGTCTTTTCATGCCAGTTCTAACGCCCGCCGTCGCCGGAGTCGGAAGAGGGGTTCAGAGATTCGTGCGGATCGTCCGACTCACGCGGTTCGGGCGACTCCCTTGGCTCCGGTGAGTCGTGAGGCTCGGGCGATTCGGGGTCCGAGGATTCCGGTTTCGACGGGGCTTGCTGTTCTGACTTCTCGCTCGGTTCGGCCGTCGGGGCGGTATGCGGAGCTCCGACGACGTTGACCACCTTCTCGGTCCAGATGGCGGGGTTGGTGCTCCCGGTGCCGGCGTAAGCGGTGACCACCAGGGCGCTCAGCGCCAGCGCGGCCAGGGCCGCGGGAGCGAGGCGCCAGGCGAGAGAGCGCTTTTGCAGCGACCGGTAACGCGGCAGGGAGTAGGCGGGTTTGATGGAGTCGAGGGCTTCTGCCAGGCGGCGTCGCAGTTCGTCGTCTTCAGCGTTTCGCATAGGACTCATTCGGCGCATCAGACAACGCTTCAACCGATTCAAGTGAGAAGTCGGGCGCGAGCTCGGCGCGAAGCCGGGCGGCAGCCTGCTGGAGGCGGGCGCCCACGGTTCGCTCGGATACGCCGAGCGCGGCCGCGATCTCGCGGTTGTTGTAGCCGTGGTAGTGGCGCAGCACGATGGCGGCGGCGAGCTTGGGATTGATGGTCCTCAGTGCGGTGAGAAGGTCGGGGCGGGTGGCTTCGTCGGCGGGGTCGCGGGTCCCGCCGGCGGGGCGCCCCATGCGGCGGAGCAGCTCTGTGATTCCGCGCAGTCGTGCAGTGCGGCGGTAGCTGATGGCGCGGTTGACGGCGATGCGATGGACCCACGCTTCGGCGGGGGCGTCGGGGCGCCAGCGGGACCAGGCCTGGAACGCCTGGACGAAGGCGTCCTGGGTGCAGTCCTCGGCGGCGTGTAGGTCGGAGAGGATGGCGGCGACGGTGCGGAAGACGCGCGGGTAAGCCACTCGGTAAAGCCGGTCGAAGTCCTCTCGCGAGCCGGGT
>JAMXLM010000007.1 GCA_024280995.1 Candidatus Dormiibacterota bacterium | reverse complement strand
TCCTTCGCGCTGAGCTTCGCTGTCGAGAGCGTGTGGAGCAGCACCGGCACGATCTCACCGGCCAGGAAGTCGCGTGTGTCCGTCTGCAGCGCCTGCATGTCCGAGGCGCTCAGCTTGCCCGGCCGGCCCAGGACCCGGTTGATCTCGTTCGCGCGGTAGCCGGGGTCGAAGAAGTTGGAGGTGGTGCCGATGTAGTACGGGTACTTGCTCGTCACCTGGCGCTGGTTGGCCGACCAGATGAAGCCGGACGGCGGGTCGTAGACCTGTGGGATGTCGTCGTATGGGATGGTGCCCACGATGTCGTTCTCGCCCGTCCCAGCCATTGGGAGCCAGGGCTGGCTGATGCTCGGGCCGTGCGCGACAAATGCCGAGTTGCGAACCTGGGGCCAGTAGCCAGCGGAGATCATCCCGATGTTGCCCTTGTCGTCCGCGTAGACGAAGTTGTGAGTCGGCGAGAGCCAGCCGCGCAGGGCATCGCGAAACTGCTGCCAGCTGCTCGCCTGGTCGATCTTCAAGAGCACCGACAGGTCCTGGCTCGGGATGTTGCCCGCCCACCACACAGAGGTCGTCTGTCCGCGGTCCGAGATCACCGGGCCGTGCACGCTCCAGCGAACCGTGAGGCGGTCGGTCGCGCCGTCGAGCACTGGAATGTCGTAGGCGACCGTCTTGTACGCCTGCCAGGCCCCGTTCCAGAAGTACATGCCCGGGTGTGAGGGGTCCTCCTTCTCCACGTAGAAGAAGGTCTGCTGGTTCTGGGCGTCGGTGAGGCTCCAGGCGATGTGCTCGTTGTGGCCGATCAGGACGACCGGCGTGCCCGGGATGCTGACACCCGCGACGTGGTAGCCGGGCGAGTCCATGCTGAGCTGGAACCAGATCGCCGGCAGCGTGAGGTGAAGGTGCGGATCGCCCGCGAGCAGCGCGCCGCCACTCGCGCTCTTGGCCGGCGCGACGGCCCAGTTGTTGCTCTCGCCGCCGGTGGCGATGAGGCCCGCCGGCAGCGCGGCCAGGCGGTCGTAGAGGGACTGGAAGTCCGCGCTCGCGGTCTGCTGCGGCGTTGATGTCGGCGGGATGGGCTGGATCGACGGAGGGCCGTACGGCCCTGGGTCGTAGGGCGACTGCGCGTTAGGCGGCAGAATCGGGAACCACTCGTTGGTCAGGTCGGCGCCCAGCTTCTTGTTGAGCAGCGCCATCACCAGCGGCGTGTCAGTGAAGTTGAGGGTTTGAGTCATGTCGCCCTTGACGAGAAGCGAATCGATGGGCGTCCAGTGCTGTGGCCGGTAGCCGAGCAGCGTGAACATCGCGTCGAGCTGATGGTTGGCGATCGCCTCGTCGATGCGGTCGTTCACGCCTTGCGAATAGGCAAGCAGCGCGTCGCGCGCCGGGTCACCGGGCTGAAGCTGCGCCCACTCCGCATTCGCGGTCTGCAGCAATCCCAGCTGGAGCTCGAACCGATCTGAGTCCAGCGCGGCCTTGCCGACGACCTCGGAAAGCCGGCCTCCGCCCTGGCGTCGCAGCAGGTCCATCTGGAAGAGACGGAAGCGCGCGTGGACGTATCCGGTGGCGAGGAAGAGGTCGTGATCGGTCTGGGCGGTGATGTGTGCGGTGCCGTCCTGCTCGAACACGACCTTTACCGGCTGCTGCAGGCCCGTGAGCCGGATCGTCCGATCGCTGATCTGGGCGTCGGCGGCCATCGTCCACGCGCCGGTGCTCGGGTTGAACGCCGGTCCCAGCGCGGGCAGTCCCGCGGTGGGAAAGAAGGCCAGATAGAGGATCCCAGCGGTGACCAGGATGGCGGCGACGAGGTTGACCAAGGGCAGCCGGCCGATCCGCCGCCAGGGCGCGGGCGCCTTCGGCAGGGCCGCCTCACGTTCGGCGGCGGCGGGCGCTGCGGTCACGATCGTAGTTTGGGGCGCGGGCTCCTTTTGCGTTACGTCAACTTTTTCGTAAGGCACCCGAATCGACAGTCTGAAGCCCTAACCTTTTGGGCTCAGGAAGGCACCGTCGGGGGAAATTTCGGGCCTGCCTGAAGGGAAGGATCGGGGTGCAGCCTGGGATCGTCGGGCTTAGGGGAGCGTTGATCGCCGCCTGGGAGGCGGATCTTCGGGCCGTCCGCCAGGACACGTTCGACCGAGGCGCCGGGCGCGAGGCGCTCGCCTTCATCCAGCGCTTCTACGGATTGATCGCCGACCTGAAGGAGCCGATCCAGCGCTCGTGGGGACGGGCAGGGCACGTGCACGTCGTCGATTCGCCAGACGTCGCCGGTCCGGGGCCCAGGGTCTCCCAGTCGCGGATCCGGCTGCGCAACCACGGCGACGTCGTCGCGGCCGAGCTTTTCTCGTACGCCGACGGCTCGTATCGGGCCAATCCCTCCGCGGGGTTGGACCGCGACATTCGGGTTGTCGACATCGAGCCGTTGGCGTACGTGAACATCCTCTACCGCACGGCGGTCGACTTCCTTCAGGTCGCGCTGAACCTGGACCTGCTGCTCGCCGGCTCAGGGTGGCTGCTCGAGCACGCGGCGGTGAATCACTTCGTCGCGACCGGCGGCTGGGCGTCGCTTGGCGACGTGTACAGGAGGACGACTCGAGAGTTCGCCGTTGCCGAGAGCTTCGAGAACGTGACGGCGATGTTCGCCGGCGCGGCCGCCGGCGGCTCCGACGGGGCGAATGGCTCCAACGGCTCGAACGGCTCGAACGGCTCCGCCGCCGGCTACGAATTCGCTCTCTCCATCGAGCAGCTGCAGCGCTACCGCGAGCCGCAGGCGGACCTCGTCAACTTCATGCAGCTGGTGCACATGGCGGTCAAAGCGGACCAGCTCGACAGGCCGGTGGACAGCGCCGACGTCGCCGCGACCCTGGCCCTCGACCCACTCGCGATGGCGAAGCTGGGCCGTCTTGTGGCGCATGCTCCCGACGTCTGCCGCGAAGGCGACTTCGCCGAGGACTACTCCTCGTGGAGCTTCCTTCCCTCCTACAACGTCCACTTCTTCCGTCGAGCGCACTCGATCGACGACTTCCTCGTGGTCGAGGCGACGCTGGTGCCGCGGGCCGCCGCGGAAGGCACCACGACGACGACGCCGGGCGAGGGCGGCAAGGGCTTCAAGGTGGAGGAGGGCGCGTCGCTGCCGGACGGGATCGTGACCTTCCTGATGACAGACGTCGTCGAGTCGACGCCGCTCTGGCTCCAGAGTCGCTCGTCGATGTACCTGGCGATGCGCCGGCACGATCAGCTGCTTACCGCCGCGATCGAGTCCAACGGCGGCATCGTCCTCAAGGAGCGGGGCGAGGGTGACTCTTTCTTCGCGGTGTTCCTGCGCGCCACCGATGCCGTGGCGGCCGCGGTCGAAGCCCAGATGGCGATCGAGAACGAGCAGTGGCCGGAGAGGGTCGAACTGGCGGTGCGGATGGCCATCCTGACGGGAGAGGCGGACGCGGCGGACCGCGACTACCGGTCGCCGGCGGTGAATCGCTGCGCGAAGCTCCGGCGGCGCGCGGTGGGCCGGCAGATCCTTGTCTCGGAGACGACGTACACGATCGTCGCCGACATCTTGCGACCAGACATAAGGCTGGTCTCGGTCGGGAAGCGCCGGCTCGAGGGGCACGACCGGCAGGAAGAGGTGTACGTGGTCGAGCACAGGGACGTCGAGCTGATCGGCATCGTCGAGGAGGACGAGGCCGCCGCCGTCTAGAGCCCGGCTGTCGATTCCCGGCGCCGGCGTTCGTCACCTGGTCGTGTATCCCGTTGCAAGTGCCTGGAATAGCCGGCCCTGGGAAGCCGATACCCTGATTGCCGTGAATCAACCAAGATCGCGCTCGCGGTTAGTCGAATCGGGCTCCGTGGTCCTCGTCGCAGTCGCCGCGGCCCTGTGGGCCTTCGACGCCTACTTCCGGCCGGGCCTCACCAAGCAGCTCAGCTCGGGCCAGATCGTGCTGGTCGAAGACCTGCTGATCAGCCTGTTCCTGGTCCCGGTGCTTCTATTGAATCTCTCCGGCCTTCGCAACCTCGGCACGCGCCGGTGGTTGGCCCTGGCCGCGATCGGGATCGGGCCGCAGGCCATCGCCACGGTCCTGTTCACGAAGGCAATCGGGATCGGTTTCTCGAGCGGCAACTTCGACGTCGTCCACGAGGTCTACCTGCTCTACCTCCTGCAGCCGGTGTTCGGCGTCGCGTTCGCGCGCGTGTTCCTGGGCGAGCGGCGCAGAGCCACCTTCTGGCCGTTCGCGGCGCTGGCCCTGGTGGGCGCGTACCTGATCCTCCTCAACGACGATCCGGCCGCCCCGTGGAAGATTCGCCACCCGGAGCTGATGGCCGGGCTGCTCGTGCTCGGAGCGGTGATCATGTGGGCCGCCGGAACCGTGCTCGGCCGCTACGCACTCGAGGGTGTCAGCTTCTCCGTGACGGCCAGCATGCGCTTCATGCTCGCGCTTCCCGTCCTGCTCGTGATCGTGCTCATCGACAAGGGCGGCAACGCGTTCAACGGCTACGCGATCGGCCAGCTGCCGAGCTTCCTCGGGATCGTTCTGATCCCGGGTCTCCTGGCGATGCTGCTCTACTACCTGGCGCTCTCGAGGACGCCGGCGTCCCTCGCGACCATCGCCGAGCTCGGCTATCCGCTCGCGCTGACCCTGATCTTCTCGCTGCCACCGCTGGCGAGCCAGGGCACGCTGAGCCGCGTGGAGCTCATCGGCACCGCGCTGCTCGTCATCGGCGTCGTGTCGCTCAACTTCCTGAAAGCGCAGAACGTGGTCGAGGTGCCGCCCGAGCGCCTGGCTCGAGTGGCGAAAACTGCATAAGGCCGGGTCGCGAACACCAATGAGGAGAGCAACGGATGGCGCGTGAGTACGGCACCTCGGTGGAGTCGACGGCCCCGCCTGACAAGGTCTGGAAGATCTGGTCGGACATGTCGACGTGGGTCCAGTGGAACCCGAACGTCACCTCGATGGACTGGCAGGGCGGGTTCGCCGAGGGGACGACGGGCGTGATGAACACCCCCGCCGGCCAGCACCACAAGATGCAGCTCGTGGACGTTAAGCCGGGCCGCAGCTTCGCCCTGCTCACCAGCGTGGTTCCGGGAACGAGGTTTCGCTTCAACTGCCGGATCTCGCCGGACGGAGCGAAGACGAAGATCGAGCAGACCGTCGAGGTCGGCGGGTTCCTCGGTCCGGTCATGGGCGGCATGCTCGGCCCCCAGGTCTCGAAGGAGTTCGGAACGCTGCTCAGCAATCTCGCGCGCAAGGCGGAGGCGAGCTGACGAGCTAGACTCGGGCGAACTCCTCGCGCCGGACGCTGTAACCGGCGCTTGCCTTCCTCCAGCTGATCGCCGTGCCGGCGATCATGGCGACGAGAAACACGGTCAGGACTGTCGCAAGGAGAATCGGACCGACCTTGCCAGCGGTCACCGCTGAGATCAGCGGTCCCCAGTCCACGGTCGCGGCGGCGTTGAGCCACGCCATCGCTCCCAGGACGAAGACGAAGGTGACCAGCGTCCACCTCTTCTCCGCCGGCGACATCTGGGCGATGTCGAACCTGCGCTGGCGAGGAGAGACCGAGACCCTGCGGAGCAAGCCCAGCAGCACGAGCCACACCACGAACATCACCACGCCGATGGTCAACGCGATCCGTGGGTAGGCGGTCCTGTCGATGGGCGAGAGGTCCGACGATCCCGCCCAGGCCGCCATCGGCAGCGCCCAGATGAGGCTGGTCACGGCGGCGAAGCCCGAACGTCCCCAGCGATCGATCAGCCGGTTCATGCCATGCCCAGGCGCTCGCCGAAGAACTTCAGCGTTCGGCGCCACGAATCGCCCGCCGCATCACTGTCGAAGGCCGGTCGTGTGTCGTTGAAGAAGCTGTGTCGCGTGTCGGGGTAGATCTTGATGTCGTGCTGGATCTCGAAGCGGTCCAGCGCGTCATCGAGCTTGCGGGCGGATCCCGCCGTGAAGTCCTTGCCCGGATAGGAGCCGACCACCGGACACATCCGCCTGACCGCGTCGAGGGGACGCGGGTTGGTCGCGTAGAACGGCGCGATTGCCTTGAGGCGCGAGTCCGTGCACGCCCACGCGACGGCGAACCCGCCGCCCATGCAGAAGCCGACCGCGCCGAGTCGCTGCGCGTCGACCTCGGGCAGGCCGGACAGGTAGGTCAGGCTTGCCTTTAGGTCATCGATGCCCGCGCGATTGACCGATCCGATGAGCAGCCCTGCCATGTAGCGGGTCATGCAGATGGTGCGGTTGCGGCCGGTGAAAAGGTCGGCGCCCAGTGCGGCGTAGCCGGCGCCGGCAAAGTGCCGGGTCACGTCTCGGATGTGGTCGTTGAGCCCGTACGCCTCGTGTATGACGACGACCCCGGGATGGGGACCATCGCCGTCGGGGAGCGCGAGGTACCCGCCTCCCCGAAGCTCGGTCGTCGCGATCTCACGAGTCTGCATGCCTCAGGCATCCTAGCCCGCGGCCCCCAAGTCAGCCCGTTTGCGGCGGGTATTCTTAGTCTTCGCGTGGGCCCGTGGCGCAGTTGGGAGCGCGTCTGAATGGCATTCAGAAGGTCAGGGGTTCGAATCCCCTCGGGTCCACCATGCGTTTCCGACGTGGTCGAGCAGCAGGCGCACCGGACGGGGCAGATCGAGCGGATCGATGGTCTCGACCATCGCCCGGATGTATCGGCTGTTGCGCTCGGAGACGCTCCGGATGAAGCGCCGAAATTGCTGAGCGACAGGGCGGCCCTGCCAGGCTTGCTGCCTTCGGAACGTGTGCCATGGCTGCGCATCGCCTTCGTCCTCGACGAGGCGTGAGATCGCGTCTTCACCCGCCGCGCGTATGAGCTCATCCTCGAGGTCGGCGCTGCAGGCGTAGAAGCCTGCCTGCTCCAGTCCATCGCGATCGAGTCGTGGGCCATAGCCCGCGCGCTCGAGCGCGCCCCGGATGACGGCTTCCTCGCCCTCGTCGTAGAGACCCGCGACCCTGGCTTGCGGCTGCTCGGCGGCGAGATCCCGGAGGAACCGGCTCATCGCGTGCGCGCCGTTCATCGGCACCACCGATACGCGCTCGGCTTCGAGGTCGCGACCCAGCCGCCGGGCGGCAAGCCTCAGGGCCAGCTCGTCTGTGACTCCCTCGACGAGAACGATGGTTGGCGGGACGTCAGAGATGGGCTCCATTTTTGCGTAAGCTCCGGGAAGTGGACGAGCCACGGCCGGCTTACGTCTCCAGGGTGAGGATCGTGCGCGAGCGGGGGCCGATCCGCCAGGCATTCCTCCCCGCCGAACCCGAGCCCGTCACGTTCGGCACTCACGGACCCGTCCGCGAGCACTACGGCACCTTGCGCGGCCAGTATCCCGAGCACGCGACGACGCTTGATTACGTGGTCGCGGCGACCGCGGGTTGACTCACCGGAACCCTGGGGGGCGCGCTGGAAGCGCGCGGGATCGACGCCGGCGGGGGAAGGCTGACCTCGGAGGCTGAGGGTGACGTCTATGTCGAGGACAGGGTCCTCGTGATCAGGAAGATCAGCGTCCGCTACACCCTGCGGGACTGCCCGGAAGACAAGCGCGAGGCGGCCGAGCGCGCCCATGCCCACCATGCCTCGCGATGCCCGGTCGCGAAGAGCGTCGGGAAGGCGATCGAGATCTCAACCGACCTCACGTTCGAGTGAGGAGTCGGGCGTGCGTGTCCACAGCGTGGCGCCGAGTCGCAGGTTGCTGAACACCTCCTCGCTGATGAGGAAGCCGACGAATATGAGCAGAAGGCCGAGGAACTCGCCCAGGAAGAACGACCACGTCACGCCAAATCGATTCAGGCTGCTCGTGACTCCGGGGATGAGAGCACCGAAGGCGATCAGGATCGTCGCGGGCACCCGGGAGTTGAGCTTGCCTTGCACCAATGCCACCAGCGCACCGGGAAGCGAGGCGAAGAAGTTGACAACGATGGCCAGCACGCCGAGTCGCGCCGGCACGGCGCGCCTCTTCGGCATGTAGATGTACGCCGAGTAGAGCGCACCGAAGATCAGCGCCAGCCCGCCGCCCGCATTGAAGGGGACCGAGCTCACGCGGAGGTAGCCCGGAAAGCCCGTCGCGACCGGTACGTGAGTCGTCGGGTCCAGATACACGCCCGCGACCTTCGCGGTCAGGACCAGCACCGCCACGACCAGTGTGCCCACGACCAGAAACGCCATCGCCACGTGGCCCTGCAGCTCACGCCGGAGGGCGGTCGCGACGGCGACCGACGCGGCAGCAACCAGGGCGATCGCGAGCGCGACCTGCCCGCCGGTCGTCGAGCCGGCATATTGAGAGGTCGCGAGGATCGAGAACAGTCCCCCAAGCGCAATCGAGGCGGCGACGAAGTAGCCGAAACGGGTCTTGTTCAGGAGGTAGAGCGTTCCGGCTCCGAGGTACGCCGGGACCAGGAAAGCGCCGATGAGGTACCAGGTTCGGTAAAGCGGCACAGACCAACCGAAGGCGCCGCCGAGGAACTCGGTGCCCGTGGCGATGCCGTACCACACGAGGCCGATCGCCCAGACGAGCTGGAACGCGTGGCGGCGCTGCCACCACTGATCGAAAACCATCCCCGCGAACAGGAGGCTGAGCAGCGAAGACAAAAGCGGCAGGGCGACGTTCATCCGCGAACACAGTTTAGGAGTCACTCAAAATGGACTCCGCAACGTGAACAGCGAAATGCAGCCGGAGGACCTGATGCGGCACCCAGGCCACCTTCTGAGGCGCGCGCTCCAGGCCATGAACCAGCTCTGGGACGAGGAGGTCTCGCGCACCATCACGTCCCCTCAATTCGCGGCGCTCAACGCGCTGTATGGCGAGCCGGGCCTTGACCAGCGCACCCTTGGACAGCGGGTTTCGCTTGACCGCTCGACGATGGCCGAGGTCGTGTCGCGGCTGGCCGCGCGAGGCCTCATACGCAGCGAGCGGGATGCGCGGGACGGGAGGCGCAAGGTGATCGGCCTCACGCCGAAAGGCGTGAGCACCGTTCGCCAGCTCATCCCGCGCACGCACGCGATGACCGAACGGCTGGTCGGACCGCTGGACGCCAAGCAGCGCGACGAGCTGCTCTGCCTGTTGACGTCAGTGGTGCGGGCGAACGAGCGGCGCTAGCGAGCGGGCCTGACCCAGTACCCAGTCGGGAAGAGTCGCAAGCGGAACCTGTCGCCGACCAGGCCCCACAGCCCGCGCGGCACGAACATCGCCATCAGCACGGCGACGGCTCCAACGACGATCAGGTACCACGCACCGCGCTCAGCCAGCGACTGCTGCAGGAGGAAGAACGCCAGCGTTCCTAGGATCGGCCCCTCGACGGTGCCGATGCCTCCTATGAGCGCAACGAAGATCATGTACGCGGACCACTGCACGCTGAAGATCGACGCCGCCTGGACGTTGAGCTGGCTGACGATCAGCAACGCTCCGGCGGCTCCCGCTCCCGCGGCGGCGACGACATAGACGATCCGTTTGGCCTGCATGATCCTGACGCCGACGCTGCGCGCGCCCACCTCATTGTCGCGGATGGCGGTGAGGTCGAGACCAAACCGGGTGCGCAGCAGGACGTAGCAGCCGATCAACGTCGCGGCGGCGACGGCCAGCGCGGCCCAGTACGTGAACGCCTCACGGACCGCAGGATCGACGCCGGCAAGCCCATACAGGGTGGCGCCGGTGCCGCCGCCGAGCGATGGGGCTCGGAGCACGGCGAGCCGGAACGACTCGGCCACCACCCAGGTCGCGATCGCGAAGTACGCGCCCCGGAGATGAAGCACGATGAAGGACACCGGTATGGAGACGATGGCGGCGGTCAGAGCGCCGAGCGGGATCGCCAGGAACGGCGACATCCCGTCGCCCGCGAGCACCAAAACCGCGTATGCCCCGACCCCGATGTAAGCCTGCTGGCCGACTGACACCAGGCCGGCGTAGCCGGCGAGAAGATTCCACGTCACGCCGAGAGTCAGCAGGATGAAGAAGTTCACGAACAGGTCGGTGACGTTCGCGTAGACGACGTAGGGCAAGGAGGCCAGGGCCGCGAGCAGGACCACGCCGGCCACCAGCATCCAGATCGAGGAGCGGCGGGAGCGGCTGACGCGCACCGAGGGTGCGGTGGATTCGCTCATTGGGCCGCCTGCGCGACCTGCGGGATCAAGCCCGAGGGTCGGAAGGCAAGCACGGCCAGGAACACTATGTGTCCGGCCAGCACGCCAAAGCCGGGATCGATCTGAGAGCCCAGCACCTGGGCAAGGCCGAGCACGATCCCACCGAGCAGGGTGCCCCACAGCGAGCCCATACCGCCGATGACGACAGCCTCAAAAGCAAAGATCAGCCGCTGCGGTCCGGCCGCGGGGTCGAAGGACGAGTACATCCCGAACGCGACCCCCGCGAGGGCCACCGTCCCGAATGCGATTCCCGCGGCGACACCGAAAACGTGGCGCACGTTCACGCCCACCGAGCTCGCGGTCTCCTGGTCGTCGGAGGCTGCGCGGAGCTGCCGTCCGAGGCTGGTCCGCGACAAGAACAGCTGGAGCCCCACGATGACCGCCGTCGCGGTGACGAAGATCAGCACCGACAGATAGCCGACGTGCAGGCCGGCGACTTGAAACGAGCCCGAGGCGAGGATGCCGGACTGGAGCGATTCGCTGTTCGCGGATGCGGCTTCCAACAGCGCGTTCTGGATGACGATCGAAAGGCCGAACGTCACGAGCAATGTCGTGAGCGGGCTGACGTCCAGGCTGCGCTGAATGATGAATCTCTGAACCACGTAGCCGACCAACCCGAACAGTGGCGCGACCAACAGCACCGACCACAGGATGGGCACCTCGAAGCCGGAGACGATCACCAGCGCAAGGTACGCGGCGAGCACCGCGAAATCGCCGTGCGCCAGGTTGACCACCTTCATCACGCCGAACATCAACGAGAGGCCGCACGCAAACAGCGCGTACAGGCCGCCGAGCAGAATGCCCTGCACGACCGCGTTGACCCAGGACATCTAACCTCTCCGCCCGCGCCGTTCGAAGCCGAAGTAGGCGGCCTCGACATCCGCTGGCGCGAGGTCCGCGGGACGTCCCGAAAGTGTGATGCGGCCCTCGAGCAGGCAGTGCGCGTGGCCGGAGATTCGAAGCGCCTGCGTCACGTCTTGCTCGACCAGCAGCACACCAAGCCCGGATTCGAGCAGGTCGGGCAGCAGCGCATACAGGCGCTGGACGACGGCGGGCGCAAGTCCGAGCGAGAGCTCGTCGAGAAGAAGGATGCGCGGGTTTGCCATCAGCGCCCGGCCGATGGCGACGCTCTGCTGCTCGCCGCCGGACAGGAAGACCGTGGTCATGTGACGGCGCGCCGGCATCCATGGGAAAAGCTCGTAGACGCGAGACAGGTTCCACTCGCCGGCGCGGCCACGCGTCGCGCCGATCTGAAGGTTCTCCTCGAGCGTCAGCGAGGGAAAGAGACGCCGGCCTTCCGGCACCTGCACGACGCCGGCCCTTACCCGTTCGTGCGCCGGCAGCGCGGTGATCTCCCGTCCGTCGAGCTGGATCTTTCCCGCCGCGGGTCGGTGCAGGCCGGCGATGGTGCGGAGCAGGGTCGACTTTCCGGCGCCGTTGGCGCCGATGATCGCCACCGCCTCGCCGGCGGCGACCGACAGGGTCACGTCGGTGAGCGCCTGCAGCTGGCCGTAACGCACCGTCAGGCCGTCGACCGTCAGGAGCGTGCCGCTCAGCCTGGCGCCACCTCGCCGTAATCCGTGCCCAGGAAGACGTCGCGGACCGCGTCGCTGGCCAGCACGGCCCGCGGCTCGCCGTCGCCGATCATCTTCCCGGCCGCCAGGCAGATCAGCCGCTCGACCACGCCGAACAGGGCCCGGACGACATGCTCGACCCAAACCACCGCCACGCCCCGGGCGCGGACCCCGGCCACGATCTGGACCAGGCCCTCCACCTCGGGGTCGGTCAGTCCGGCGGCGACCTCGTCGAGCAGGACCAGTCGCGGGCGGGCGCCGAGCGCGCGGGCCAGCTCGAGCCGCTTTCGCTGCTGAAGGCCCAGCCGTCCAGCCCGCTCGTTCGCGGTATCCGCCAGCCCGGTCTCGTCGAGCACCTGCGCCGCGAGGCCGAACGCCTCCCTGCCTCGGAGGCCGGCTCCTCGGTGAACCGCGACGAGCACGTTCTCGAACACCGTCATGTGCTCGAAGGAGCGAGGCACCTGGTAGGTGCGCGCGATACCCAGGCGGCAGCGCGATGCGGGGTCAAGCCGAGTGATCGACCTGCCGTCGAGCCGGACGTCGCCGGCATTGGGCCGCAGGTCTCCGGAGATCAGCGAGAAGAGACTGGTCTTGCCCGCGCCGTTCGGGCCGACGATGCCGACGGCGTCAGCGCGGCCGAGCGACAGCGAGAGCGAATCCGCGACGACGATGCTCCCGAAGCGTTTCGAAACCCCGTCGAGCTCGAGGAGCGGAGCTTCTGTCACGCGTTGGTCGGCAGCAGGTCCCCGTTGGTGGGCACGTCCTTGTTGAGAGCGTTGTCGACCACGACCATGCTGTACGGATACTTGGTGCCCTTTCGCCACTGGACGCCGACCGGCTGCTGAATGGCCACGCCCGGCATCGGCCCCTTGGTCCAGTCGAGCGTGCCGCTGATCCCCGTATAGCTGAGCGCCTGCAGCTTCGACATCACCTGGCTCTTGTCCTTCGGATTGTCGACCGAGGTCATGGCGGCGTGCGCGACCTCGAACAGTGAGTGCACCGAGCCGAGCGATGAAAGCCACTGCTGGCCCGACGACGACTCGAAGCCGTCCGCGAGCTGCTTGGCGGTCTGCCCGGTCAGGGTCGAGTGATAGGGGTGGAAGGGCGACCACCAGCAGTCCGTCGCGATGTTGGTCACCAGGTCGCCGAGCGCTGTCGTGTCGGCCGGGAACAGCAGCACCTTGGCGACGGTGGCGAGCTTGGGCTTGTATCCCTGCTGCGCGGCCTGCTTCCAGAACGTGTTGAAGTCGGGCGGCAGCGGGCAGTTGGAGAAGAGCTGTGCGTCGGCGGCCTTGAACTTCGAGATCATCGACGTGTAGTCCGAGGTCAGGTCCGTGTACGCTCCGCCGTCGACCATCTTGAAGCCGCCGCCCGTCACGAGCGGGATGAAGTTGCCTCTGAAGGCGTTGCCGTCGGCGTCGTTCGGGTACATGCCCGCGACGACCTTGTTGGTGTTCATGCGGTCCCACATCGGGAAGAAGCAACCCTTGAACTCGTTGAGGCCGAAGAAGAACATCGTGTTCCAGTTGAACTTCTCCCCCGGCTTTTTGCCGCGCCCGAAGTACCACGACTCCCACGGCACGATCGTCGCCACGTTGGGCACGCCGTTCGCTTCGCACACGTCCGCCACCGGGTTCGTCACCTCGGGAGTGGACGAGCAGAGGACGATGTCCGCGTTGTCGTTCAGGATCAGCTCACGCGCGACCTGGGAAGCGCGGTTGGGGTCGGACTGCGAGTCCTTGACGACGATGTTGACGTTGTAGGTCTTGCTGCCGACCTTGAACCCGTTCTTGTACGGGTCGGAACCCCTCACCCCGTTGATGACGTAGTTGTCCCCGGTGGCAAAGCCGGCGAGTGGGCCCGTCTGCGGGCTGACGTAGCCAATCGTGATGGTGCCGGCGCTGCCCGAGCTCGTGCCTTTGAGACCGCCGAGGCCGCACGCCTCGAGAAAAGCCGCGGCGCTGAGGCTCAGTGCACCCGCGCCGGCCACTTTGAGCGCCGTCCGGCGCGTGATGGAAAGGTTCAGCCGATCCTCGAGCTCCGACATTTCCTCTCTACCTCTTTGTGGAGGGCCATCGTGATCGCCACTTGCGGGCGTCTCGGGCCCACGGTCCAACTCGTCAGTGGACTGATTAAAGAAATCCTGACCAGCGCCCGGACGGCTGTCAAGAACGATCTGGAACCGCGCCGCGAAGCGACGTGACCACGTCTTCGGAGCTCGCCACCCAGCCGAAAAAAGTGCGCACGTTGTACAGGGTGGCGCGCTGGATCTCCTCCGGCCCCGCGGCCATGGTGGCGTCGGCGATCATCACCGGCCAGTACTCCAGGAAGTAGGCGTCCCGGAGGGTCGACTCGACGCAGACATTGGACGCGATGCCCAGCATCAGCAGGTTCCGCACTCCGCGGCTGCGCAGCATCGCGTCGAGATTGGTGCCGGCGAACCCGCTGTAACGCGATTTCACGAGCACGGTATCGCCGTCATGAGGCGCGAGCTCGTCGACGATCTGAAAATCCCACGTGCCGAACGTGAGGAGCTTGCCGCGCAGCTCCGGTCGCTCGCGCATGAGGCACAACGCGAGCTCCTTTTGCGGGTTTGGCGAGTCGGAACCACCCGCGGTCGAGAGGTCCGGCGGATAGCCGATGGTCAGATACACGACAGGCACACCGCTCCGTCGTGCGGCCTCACACACCATTCGCGCGTTCGCGATCACGTCGCCGGCGGGTCGTACGTCGATGCCGGCGAGGTCGAGCATCCCGCCCGGCGAGGCAAAGGCGTTCTGCATGTCGACGACGATGAGGGCGGTGCGGTCGAGGTCGAGCGAGAGCTCGGACGGCTCCGCCGGCACGTCCACCGTCCTCACGTGATGCGGACGATCCGCCGGGACTTCAGCTCCGAGCGGGGCAGGGTGCCGCCGGCGACGACACGGCAGCCGAGCCTGACACCAAGCGCCTGACGCAGGTCGGCTTCGAGGCGGTCAGCGGTGAAGCCGTGATCCGCCGTCTCGACCAGCAGCGTGACCTCGTCCATCTCGCGTTCTCGGCGGTGCTCGATGACGAACTCGGTGACTTCGGGGTGGCGGCGGACTATGTCCTCGACCTGCGAGGGATAGAGGTTCACTCCGCGGACCGTGAACATGTCGTCGACGCGGCCCTGGATGCCACCGCGGATCTTGATGAACGGGCTGCCGCACGGGCACGGCTCGCGTGACGCGGTCACGCGGTCGCCGGTGCGGTAGCGGATCAAGGGCATGCCCCAGCGGCCGAGGTTCGTCGCGATGAGCTCACCGTCGTCGGCCACCTCGAAGATGAACTCCGATTCGACCAGGTGCACGCCATCTCGGGCGGAGCAGCTGAATCCCGTCGGCCCGAGCTCGGTCATGCCGGTGTGGTCGAAGGCTTCCGCCGAGTAGGCGGCCTCGATCGCCGCGCGAGTTGCCGGTATCGAGGCGCCGGGTTCGCCGGCGTGGACGGTCCTGCGCACCGAGCCGGCGGACAGGTTCACACGGATCTGCTCGGCGACGGCCGCCAGCCTCAGTGCATACGTCGGGGTCGAGAGGAGCACGGTAGCGCCCAGGTCGAGGAGGTTGCGCACGCGCTGCTCGCTCGTCATCGCGCCGCCGGAGATGCACATAGCCCCGAGGCGCTGAGCGCCGCCGAACGCGGACCAGAAGCCGATGAACGGGCCGAACGAGAATGCGAAGAAGACGCGATCCTCGGCGGTGACGCCGGCCGCCGGGTAGACGTGCTCGGCCCATATCCGCTCCCACCACTCCCAGGACTCCTCGGTGTCAAGCCAACGGAGGGGCACGTCGCCACTCGAACCGGATGTCTGATGCAGGCGCACGTAGCGATCGACGGGGTGCGTGAGGTTGGTCCCGAACGGCGGGTGGGACGCCTGGTCGGTCACCAGCTCCACCTTGCTCGTGAGCGGCAGGCGTTCGAAGTCGTCCCAGCCGGTCACCGAATGCAGGCGCGAACGCCAGAAGGCGTTGGTGGCGAGCACTTGCGTCACACCCGCGCGGAGCTTGGCGAGCTGGATCGCGCGCAGCTCGTCGACGCGCTGGGCGGCGTCAGTCGCGGAGGGCTCTGTCCGCGATCTCAAGCGCGGAATCGAGGATCTCGTAGCCCTCTTCGAGCTCGGCCTCGGTGATGCAAAGGGGTGGGTTGGTCATGACCGTGTTCCACCTGGTGAAGGTGTACATGCCTGCCTCCAGGAGCGCCGCGGCGATCGCCTTCATCTCCGGCGACGTGCCGTTGAAGGGCGCCATCGGCTCCAGGGTCTGGCGGTCGCGCACCAGCTCGAGGCAGCCGAACAGGCCGATCGAGCGGGCGGCGCCCACGCTGGGGTGACGGTCGCGGAGCCGGCGATGAATGCGCGCCAGGGCCTGGCCCATCCGGCGCGAGTTGCCGACCATGTCGTCCTCCTCGTACGCCTGGATCGTGCCCAGGGCGGCGGCGCACGCGAGCGGGTGGCTGTTGTAGGTCAGTCCGCCGTAGAAGACGTGGTCGTCGAAGTACGAATACACCGACGGCCGCAGCCCGACCGCTCCGAGCGGCACGTACGACGACGTGAGGCCTTTGGCCATGGTGATCATGTCGGGGACGACGCCCCAGTGGTCCACCGCAAACCACCGGCCGGTCCGGCCGAAGCCGGTCATCACCTCGTCGCAGATCATCAGGATGCCGTGGCGGTCGCAGATCGCGCGCACGCCCTGGAGGTAGCCGTCCGGTGGCACCAGGATGCCGTTCGTGCCGGGAATGGGCTCGAGGATGAACGCCGCGATGGTGTCGGGGCCTTCGAGCTGGATGGTCTCCTCCAGGTCGGCGAGCGACTGCTCGACCGTGTCCCAGCCGCGCTGGATGCCGTGGTAGGGGTCGAGCACGTGGACGACGCCGGGAGCGGCGGGCTCGTTCGGCCAGCGCCGCGGATCGCCGGTGGCGGCGATGGCGCCCGCGGTGGAGCCGTGATATGACCGATACCGGGCCAGGATCTTCTGCCGGCCGGTGACGACGCGGGCGATCTTGATCGCGTTCTCGTTGGCCTCGGCTCCGCCCAGGGTGAAGAAGACCTTGTCGATGTCACCCGGCAGCAGTTCCGCGAGCTTGGCCCCCAGGCGGGCTCGGACCTCGGTCGCCATGAAGGGGCTGACGTAGGGCAGCTGCTCGGCCTGGCGCTTGATGGCATCGACGATGCGGGGGTCGCCGTGACCGGCGTTGACGCACATGAGCTGGCTGTTGAAGTCGAGGAAGCGCTGGCCCTCGACAGTCGTGAAATGGACGCCCTTGGCGCTCGCCACGGCCATGGGCTTGAGGCCCGATTGGACCGACCAGTCGTACAGCGTGTGGCGCAGGCAGAGCTCGGTGATCTCTTCGGCGGAGAGGGCTTTTACCGCCTGAGTCACCACGATCGAATCGTACTCGCCCGCCTGTTTGACTTCCCTTTCGGCCGGTGTTGTTATTAGCGGGTCGCGCTGGGTTCTTTCTGGGAGGAAGCGAATGTATCCCACCGCATTTGACTACCGCGCCCCTGCGAGCCTCGACGAGACGCTTTCCGTGCTCAAGGAGCGTGGCGACGAGGCAAAGGTGATGGCCGGCGGCCAGAGCCTGATCCCCCTGCTCAAGCTCCGGTTCGCTCGCCCCGAGCTGGTGGTCGACATCGGCCGCCTGCCACACCTCAATGCGATCGGGCGCGACGACGGGCACCTGGTGATCGGTGCGCTCGCGCGCCACGTCGACATCGAGAACAGCCCGGAGGTGGCGGCCTCGGCCCTGATGCTGGCTGAAGCGGCGCATTGGATCGCCGATCCGCTCGTACGCAACCGGGGGACGTTGGTCGGCTCGGTCTGCCACGCCGACCCGGCGGGCGATTGGGGCTCGGTGATCCTGGCCATGCACGCCGACCTGGTTGCCCGCTCCGCAAGTGGTGAGCGCGTCATCCACGCCGCCGACTTCTTCAAGGGCCCGTTCGAGACGGCCCTCAAGCCGGACGAGGTCGTCACTGGGGTCCGGATCCCGGTCGGCAAGGGCCGCGGTGGTGGCGCCTACCTGAAGCTCGAGCGCAAGGTGGGGGACTTCGCGACGGTGGCGGTAGCCGTCCACCTGCACCTCGACGGGAACAAGGTCGAGGCCGCGGGCATCGGGCTCACGGCGGTCGGGCCGAACAACATCAAGGCAACGGAGGCGGAGCACTTCCTGCGCGGCAAGGAGCCGACGGACGAGGTCATCGCGGAGGCTGCGCGGATCGCGTCTGACGCGGCCGAGCCCAAGGACGACATCCGCGGCAGCGCCGCATATAAGAAGGACGTGGTGCGGGTCTTCGTCCAGCGCGGGCTGAAGGCCGCGGTCGCGCGGGCGAAGGAGGGGCGCTCATGAAAGTTTCGATGACCGTCAACGGCTCCGAGCGGAGCGGGGACGTGGAGCCTCGTGTCCTGCTCGTCGACTTCCTGCGCACCAACCTCCGTCTCACCGGCACGCACATCGGCTGCGACACCTCGAGCTGCGGAGCCTGCACCGTGCTCATCGACGGCGAGCCGGTCAAGTCATGCACCCAGCTGGCGGTCCAGGCCGATGGCCGGGCCATCACCACGGTGGAGGGCCTCGCGACGGCGGCCGGACTGTCGCCGATGCAGATCGGGTTCCACGAGGAGCACGGCCTGCAGTGCGGGTTCTGCACCCCGGGCATGATGCTGGTCGGCACCGCGCTCCTTGAGCACAACCCGAACCCGACCGAGGAAGAGATCCGCTGGGCGATCAGCGGCAACATCTGCCGCTGCACCGGCTACATGAACATCGTCAAGGCGATCAAGCACGCGGCGGCTTTGCGTGAGTCGAGCGAGGTCGTGCCGCGCGAAACGGCCGCGGCCGCGACGGGAGGCGAGTAGATGGCGACCGAGGTGCACATGCACGGCCGGATCGGTGAGCCGATCAAGCGCAAGGAAGACGCTCGATTCATCCGCGGCAAGGGCAACTACCTCGACGACATCGAGCTTCCGGGGATGCTGCACATGGCGATCCTGCGCAGCCCGCACGCCCACGCCCGCATCAAGTCGGTCGACACGGCCGAGGCGTCGAAGATGCCCGGCGTGATCGCCGTTGTCACGGGCGAGCTGATGGCGCAGCACAAACTCGCCTGGATGCCGACCCTGAGCTACGACACGCAGGCCGTGCTCGCCACCGACAAGGTCCGCTTCCAGGGCCAGGAGGTCGCGGCGGTCATCGCCGAGACGCTCTATCAGGCCGAGGACGCACGCGACGCCGTAGTCGTCGATTACGACGTGCTCCCCGCGGTCATCGACCCGGAGGGGGCGAAGGCAGCGGGAGCGCCGGTCATCCGCGACGACAAGGAGGACCAGAAGGACAACCACATCTACCACTGGGAGTCGGGCGACCAGGCGACGACGCAGGCCGCGTTCGCCAAGGCCGACAAGGTGATCCGCCTGCACACCTTCTACCCGCGCTGCCACCCCGCGCCGATGGAGACGTGCGGCATCGTGGCAGACGTGAACGGCGCGACGGGCAGGGCGACCATCTACATGACGAGCCAGGCGCCGCATCTCCACCGGACCGTGTTCGCGCTCGTCGCGGGACTGCCGGAGGAGAACATCCGCATCGTCTCGCCGGACATCGGCGGCGGCTTCGGCAACAAGGTGCCCGTGTATCCGGGGTACGTCGTCGCCACCGCGGCGAGCCTGCTGATCGGCAGGCCTGTGAAGTGGGTCGAGGACCGCACGGAGAACCTGATCTCGACCGGATTCGCGCGCGACTTCCACATGACCGGTGACCTTGCCGTCGACAAGGACGGCAAGATGCTCGCCCTGCGTGTCCACCTGGACAGCGACAACGGAGCCTTCTTCTCGGACGCGCAACCGACGAAGGTCAAGGCCGGGTTGTTCCACATCGTCACCGGCTCGTACGACATCCCCACCGCACACGTGACGGCCGACGGGTACTACACGAACAAGGCGCCGGGCGGCGTCGCGTACCGCTGCTCGTTCCGCGTGACCGAAGCCAGCTACATGATCGAGCGACTCGTGACCAACGCGGCGATCGAGCTGGGCATGGACCAGGCCGAGTTCCGGAAGAAGAATTTCATCCGCAAGGACCAGTTTCCGTACGAGTCGCCGACAGGTTGGGTGTATGACAGCGGCGACTACCACAAGGCCATGGACGTCGCGCTGGAGCAGCTCGGCTACAACGAGCTGCGCAAGGACGTCGAGGCTAGGCGCGCGAAGGGTGAAGTGACCGGAATCGGCATCGCATCGTTCACGGAGGTTGTCGGCGCCGGCCACGGCAAGGACTTCGACCTGCTCGGAGTCCGAATGTTCGACAGCGCCGAGCTTCGGGTGCATCCCACCGGCAAGGCGCTCCTCCGGATGGGCACCAAGTCGCAGGGGCAGGGCCATGAGACGACGTTTGCCCAGATCGTGACCGAGGAGCTGGGAATCCCGGCCGCGGACGTCCTGGTCGAGGAGGGCGACACCGACACGGCGCCCTACGGGCTCGGCACGTATGCCTCGCGGTCCACGCCCGTCGCCGGCGCGGCCACGGCAATGGTGTCCCGCAAGCTGCGCGACAAGGCGCGCAAGATCGCGGGCCACCTCCTCGAGGCGGACGAGGAGGACCTCGTGTGGGACAACGGTCGCTTCTACGTCAAGGGCTCGCCCGACAAGGCCAAGACCATCCAGGAGATCGCATTCGCGGCCTACTCGAACCTGCCCGACGGCATGGAGGCGGGGCTCGAAGGGGTCCACTACTACGACCCGCCGAACATGACGTACCCGTTTGGGACCTATGCGGTCGTGGTCGACGTCGACAAGGGCACGGGCCAGGTCAAGGTGCGGCGCATGGTCGCAGTCGACGACTGCGGGGTGCGCATCAACCCGATGATCGTCGAAGGCCAGATCCATGGCGGGCTTGCCGAGGGCTTCGGCATTGCTTTCATGCAGCTGATCACGTTCGACTCGGAGGGCAACTGCATCGGGTCGAACTTCCTCGACTACCTGCTGCCGACCGCGGTCGAGACGCCGAGCTTCGAGCTGGGCGAAACAGTGACTCCCTCGCCACATCACCCGTTGGGGGCGAAGGGCGTGGGTGAGTCGCCGACGGTCGGGTCGCCGGCCGCGTACGTCAACGCCGTCATCGATGCGCTCTCTCCGTATGGTGTGACCAACATCGACATGCCGGTGACGTCGGACAAGGTGTGGGCGGCGCTGCGTGCGGCGGGGGTGAACGAATAGGCGACGACCTATACGACCTGCTGAAGGAGCTCGAGGACTCGGGCACTCCGTGTGCCCTGGCCACGGTGGTGCGGGTGCAGGCGCCGACCTCGGCGAAGCCCGGGGACAAGGCGGTGATCACCGCCGACGGCCGGCTGCGCGGATGGATCGGCGGGACGTGCTCCGAGCCTGTGGTCAGACGCGAGGCGCTCAGGGCGCTGGCAGAGGGATCCCCTCAGCTGGTCCACATCGTGGGCGGGGAAGAGGTCAAGGAGACACGCAGGCAAGCCGAGCTGATGATCGCCACCACGTGCCCAAGCGGCGGCTCGCTCGATATCTTCATCGAGCCGAGATTGCCAAAGCCTCTACTGCTCGTATTCGGGGACGGACCGGCCGCGACCACGCTGGCCAGGATTGGCGAGCTGACGGGGTTCCGGGCGCGCAGCGTGGGCCAGGCGGAGGTGGCGACCCTGCAGGTCGCTCCGGGCGAGGGTTACGCAGTCGTCGCGACGATGGGCCACTTCGACGAGGACGCGCTGGAGGCGGCGCTTGGCCACGCCTCGCTGGATGTGAGCCTCATCGCGAGCTCGAAGCGGGCAGCCGCCGTTCGAGCGGAGCTTTCGCGGCGCGGCCTTGACGAGGAGACGATCGCGCGGGTCCGGACTCCGGCGGGGAGGGTTCGCGGCGGCACGCAGGAGGAGATCGCGCTATTGGCGCTGGCCGAGATCGTGACGCTGCGGCGAAAGCGGGGGCCACATCAGGCAGCGGCAGGCGCGGTGGTCAAGACGGCGCAGGTCACGTTTGTCACCGACCCTGTGTGCGGGATGACGGTCGATCCGCTGACGAGTCCTCACAAGCTGGTCGCCGGCGAAAACACCTACTGGTTTTGCTCCGCGGCCTGCAAGGCCGCCTTCGAGAAGACTCTGGCCGCCACGTAACCTAGCGGCATGCCGGAACGGCCGAGAATCGGGGTCACCGTCAGCCCGCGGAAGGGCGAGGGCTACTACGTGCCTTACCTAAGGGCGATTGAGGCGGCGGGGGCCGAGGCAATCGAGCTGCCGCCGGGAACCCCATCGCTGCCGGACCTGGAGGGCCTGTTGCTGCCCGGCGGTTGGGACGTCGACCCGGCGCTGTACGGCGAGGTGGCGGACGAGAGGGTCGGACCGATCGACCGCCCGCTCGACGACACCGAGGTTCGCCTCGTCCGTGAGGCGCAGGCGGCCGAGGTCCCCGTGCTGGGCATATGCCGCGGGCAGCAGGTCATCAACGTCGCCCTGGGCGGGTCGCTGGTGCAGCACCTGGACAACCACGACGTCCGGGACCATGGGCGCAGCCATCTGGCGCACCGCGTCGAGGTCGATCCTTCGTCGGAGCTCGGGCAGGCCGCGGGCGGGCGGGAGATACGGGTTAACAGCTTCCATCACCAGGCGGTCAGCCGGCTGGCGCCAGGCTTGCGGCAGACGGCGCAAGGAGAGGATGGGACGGTGGAGGGCGTCGAGTCCGAAGACGGCTTGATCGTCGCGGTGCAGTGTCACCCGGAGGAGCTGACCGCCGACCTGCCTTGGGCGCGGAGCCTGTTCGAGCGATTCGTCGGGCGGGCGCGGGCGCGGGCGCGTGGCGGGACGTCGGGCCGCTCGGCTGGCGGGGGCCGGGCGCGTGGCGGGGAGACGCAGCGGCTCCCGGGCTGACGGCGCGTACAGGCGTGTCGTGTAAAGAGGGTTCTATTTCGGGCGGAGGGCTGGGAAGGTGTCGGGGTGGTCGATCCACTGCCCAGCGGCGAGGAGAACGCGCGACGACTCGTCGATCTTCGCCGGCAGATTGACGAGCTAGAGCTCGAGTTCTCGCGCGAGGCCGCCGCGTTCGACAAGACGACGTGGTGGGACTTCGAGGGTTTCAACACCGCGGCGGACTGGATCCGCTTCAACTGCCACATGACCTCGCACGATGTGTGGAACGCGTTTGCGGTCGCCGGCGCCGCCCGTGAGATGCCGGCGACCATCGAGGCTATGCACTCGGGCGAGGTCGGGTTCGCCCACGTGGCGACGATGGGTCGGACGGCGCTCGAGGTGGGTGGCGCGTTCGACGAGGCGAAGCTCCTTCCTCTGGCCAAGACGTACACGCCAGGCAAGTTCTTCCACCAGTGCCTGCACTATCGGCACGCGGTCGACGCCGAGGGCTACAACCGCGACCAGGAACAGCTGCGCGAAGGGCGCTACCTTCGCCTGAACACGGCGCGGGACGGCTGCCTGGTCGTCACCGGCCTGCTGGATCCGGCCGGTGGCGCGGCGGTGCGGAGCGCACTGGAGCCTCTGGCGCAGAAGTCCGGCCAGAACGACGACCGGACGCGCGACCAGCGCTGGGCGGATGCGCTCGAGGATCTCTCCAAGGGTGGCAAGCCGGCTGAGCTTCAGGTGACCGCGACGATCGAGACCTTGAAGGGAATGGCCGGGGCGCCCGCCGCCGACGTGGAGTTTTCGCTTCCGATCTCGGCGCGCAGCGTGCAGCGAATTGCGTGCGACTGCAACGTGACCCGCGTCCTTCTCGACCAGGACTCGACGGTCATCGACGTCGGCCGGTCAAAGCGATTGGTCGATGGTGCGCTGCGCAAGGCTCTGGTCGTCCGCGACAAGCACTGCCAGTGGCCGGGATGCGAGCGTCCGGCGTCGTGGTGCGATGGGCACCACCTCGTGCATTGGATCGAGGGCGGGGAGACCAACCTCGACAACTGCATTCTGCTGTGCAAGCGACACCACCGCATGGTCCACGAGGGCGGCTGGAAGCTGGTCAAGGTCGAAGGTCGAATCGTCGCGGTCGCACCGACGATCGAGTTCGGAGTGGCGAGAGGTCCGGACGGGTAACCCCGACTGCGTTCGCGGGTCATCCGCTCTGCTACGGCATCACCGATCACAATCCCGGGGATGCCGGCGGACACGCCATCAACAACTTCGGAGCCGCATGGTTCGTCGTCGGACGGGACGGCAACAAGGTCGGGGGCTGATCCGAGAAGAGGAATACTCCGCGATGCGCTAGGCATCGCGATCGCGAGCGGTGCGTACGCGATTTCCTTCGGTGCCATTTCGACCGCGGCGGGTCTGAGCATTGCCCAGACGTGCGTCATGTCGATCGTCATGTTCACGGGCGCATCGCAGTTCGCGCTGGTGGGCGTGGTGGGCGCCGGGGGAACCGTGTGGGCGGGCGCGGTAGCGGCGGCGCTGCTCGGTTCGCGCAACGCGCTTTACGGGCTGCGCCTCTCGTCGATCCTGGGCGCGATTGGCTGGCGTCGGTTCGCGGCATCGCAGTTCGTCATCGACGAAACGACCGCGATGGCGATCGCGCGCGACGATCCGGCACTCAGCCGATTCGCTTTCTGGTCGACAGGCGTTGCGCTTTTCATCCTGTGGAACGCGGGCACGCTGATCGGCGCCCTCGCCACCCATGCACTGTCGAACCCGAAGGTGCTCGGCCTCGACGCCGCGCCCCCCGCTGCGTTTCTGGCCCTGCTTGCTCCCCGACTCCGGGCACGTGAGCCGCTGGCAATTGCGATGGCGGCCGCCGTGGTGGCGATCGTGGTCCTGCCCTTCGTGCCCGCGGGCGTGCCGCTCCTGGTCGTCGCGTTGCTCGTCACGCTTTACGGAGTCTTCCGACGATGACGTGGGCCGGCGTTCTAGTGGCCTCGGTCGCCTGCTATGGGCTCAAACTCGCCGGCCTATCGCTCCCGCAGCGATGGCTGCAAGATCCACGCGTCCAGCGAACCGTGCCCCTGATACCGATCGCCCTTCTCGCCGCCCTCGTCGCCACTCAAACCTTCTCGACCGGCCAGCACCTGGTGGTCGACGTGCGCGCAGCTGCGCTCGTGGTCGCAATCGTCGCGGTCGTTCTCCGGGCGCCCTTCCTCGTCGTGGTGGCGGTGGCCGCGGCGACGGCCGCCCTGCTACGCGCCCTCCACCTTTAGCGTCACGACCTGGAACGGCCTGAAGTCGAGAGTCAGCGATGACTCCAAACGCTCGCGTTCGAGAAGGTCGCACAGCGTCACCCGTGCATGCGGCAACGTCGTCGACAGCGTTGCCCGACACAGCCGGCCCCATGCCTCGTAGAGCCGAACGATCACCGCGTCCGAATCCTCGGCGAACTTGATCGCCTCGACCCTCACCTGCCGAGTGTCGACCGACACCAAAGACCGTGGCGAGCCAAGGATGCTGTTGAGCTCCTCGGCCGCCTCGATCACACCGGCCTCGCGGAAGTCGCCCGGGTGGGGCATCAGCGCGTATGTGAAGCGATGCCTTCCCTGGTCGGCGCTCGGGTCAGGGTGAGTGGGCGCCCGCAGCAGCGACAGCCGCATCACCGAGTCGTGGATGTCATACCCATGCTTGGAGTCGCTCAGCAGCGCAACCCCGTACGTCTCATCTCCCAGGTCCGCCCACCGCTGCGCGCACACCTCGAACATCGCGCGCGCACGCGGGGTGGCCATGTGCGTCGGGCGCCGGACATGGCCGAACTGAACTTCGTAGGTCGCCTCTTCTGCCCTAACCGCGACCGGAAACGCGACCTTCAGAATCTTGTGTCGTTCGTGCCAGTCGACCTCGGTGTCGAAGCGCAACACCCGACCTTCAAGCGTGATGAGCTGCTGGACGGACGACTCGCCGAACCTGCGACCGACGGTCACGAAGTCGGCGCGATGCTCGATGTCCAGGTCCCACGCGTCCCATCTCCGCGGGTTGTCCTCGTGCAGCTCGAGCACGTTGCCCGGCCCCGTAAGCACCTCACGCCCGGCCTCCTTGTCCCAGATCGACGTGACCACGCCGTCGGAGCCCAGCTCGACGCGGAGCAGTTCGTTCTCTAGCGATGACGCATCTGGCGGCGTGCGCGATGGCTTTTCGACCTGCACGCCCACCTTCTCTGCCGCCTTGAGAGCGATCGCATGTGCGCCGCTGACGACCGCTTCGAGGTCGCGCTCGGCCTCCTCGTAGACCCAGTCGATGCTCGAGCCCGGCAGGATGTCGTGAAACTGGTTCAGCAGCAGCGTCTTCCAGAGCTCATCGAGCTCGGCGCGCGGATAATCCCCGGCCGCCACCGACCACATCTCAGCCTCGCGGAGCGCCGTCTGCGCCCGGCGGTTCAACCACTTCGTACGGGCCTGGGTCGTGTACGTGCCGCGGTGAAGCTCGAAGTACAGCTCGCCCTGAACCGTCGCCAGGTCATGAGCCTCAGCCGCGGCAAGATCGAAAAACTCGCTTGCGTGACCGATCGGCACGCCCAACGCATGCGCGGCCTCGATCATCTCCTCGGTCGGTCCTCCGCCGCCGTCGCCGAACCCGAAAAGGTAGAGCGACCTGTCTGACCGACCCGCATCCTTGTAGTTCCGGACGCTGGCCTCGACCTCCTCGCGGCTGAAATTTCCGTTGTATGTGTCCGCCGGCGGAAAGTGCGTGAATACGCGAGTTCCGTCGATCCCTTCCCACCAGAACGTGTGGTGGTCCGGCTTGTTGGTGTCGTTCCACGACAGCTTCTGGGTCAGGAAATAGTCGCAGCCCGCCTCTTTGATCAGCTGCGGCAGGTTGCCTGGGTAGCCGAACACGTCCGGCAGCCACAGGACGCGCGTCTCGACGCCGAGCTCCTGCATGAAGAAGCGTTTGCCGTGCAGCAGCTGGCGCACGAGCGCCTCACCCGAGGGAAGGTTGCAGTCCGCCTCGACCCACATCGCGCCGACGGGCTCCCACTGCCCACCCGCGACCTTTTCTTTGATCCGCGCCCACAGGTCCGGGTACGACTCCTTGATCCACGCGTACTGCGCCGGCTGCGAGCACGCGAAAACGTAATCCGGGTAGGCGTCCATCAGCTCGAGCTGCGTCGACCAGCTGCGCGCGCACTTGCGCTTCGCCTCGCGCAGCGGCCACTCCCAGGCGGTGTCGATGTGGGCGTGACCGACGGCCGTGATGCGGTGTGCGCCGGTATCGGCCGGGTCTGCGGTCGCGACTTGAGGGTCGCGGATGACAAGGTCGGCGCGCCGGAATACGAACGCCGGCTCACGGGATTCGCGCAGGGCGATCATCGAGGCCGCCGGCTCTTCTCCCTGCTCGGTCGCGCGCGGGCTGGCAGCGGCCTCGAGGTAGAAGTCCACCTCGGAGCCCTCGATCGGAAGCCACGGATGGTCCGGATCAACACCACGCCATGGCTTGCCGTTGCGCCAAGCCAGCGCCTCGCATGTAAACCCGGTCGGCCCCTGCCATCCGAGGTCGAAGATCGCGGCCACCCGCCGGCCAGCCCACTCAGCCGGCACCCGGCCGCGTACGTGGAACCAAGTCGTGCTCCACGGCGATCCCCACGGGTCACCCACATGAAAGGGCAGGTACTCTCCCGCCAAACCAATCCGCGCGCGGAGCTCGAGTTGCACCGCGTTAGTGTGTGGCAGTGCGGATCGAGACCGTCAGTAACGCGACGCCCGACCTCCACGCCGCGCTGGCGCGGTTGCTGCCCCAGCTCAACCCTGCTCTGCCGGTCCCCGACATGGCGCGTCTCGAGCAGCTCATCGCCGATCCGGACGTGACCCTGCTGATCGCGAGGGACGGCGACCAGGTCGTCGGTACGACCACGGTCATCGTCTACACCACTCCCTTCTGGATCAAGGCGCGTCTCGACGAGGTGGTCGTCGACGCCGAGGCGCGGGGCAAGGGGGTGGGCGAGGCACTGGTCAAGGCAGCCCTCGACGTCGGCCGCGAGAAAGGCGCGCAGGTGGCCGAGCTGCAGTCAGGCAGGGGTCCCAACCGCGACGCCGCGCACCGACTCTACGAGCGGATCGGCTTCAAGATTCGCGACTCGGACGTGATGCGGATCGTTCTGTGAGCGTCAGCTTCTCCAGCCGATCGACCATTGACGCGAGCGTTGCGAAGGCCGCCTCCACCGGTTCGGGCGAGGTCATGTCGACGCCGGCCATGCGCAAGCCTTCGAGCGGATACATCGAGCCGCCACTCTTCAGGAAGGCGCGGTAAGAGTCGATCGCTTTCCGGTCGCCCGCGGCGACGCGCTGCACAAGGTGATCCGCCGCCGCGATCCCCGTCGCGTACTGATAGACGTAGAAGTTCGAGTACAGGTGGGTGTGAAACTGCGCCCAGGTCGACCCGACGCGCTCCCGATCTCGATCGCTGACGTCGACCTCGTCGCCATACGCCTCCAGCAGCAGCTCCGCCATCAAGCCGTTCAGCGTCTCCGCGGTCAGCGCCTCGCCCCTTTCGACCCGCTCATGCACCTCGAGCTCGAATCGAGCCAGCGATGGCATGATCAAGAAGTAGCGATAGAAATTGGCCATCGCCTCCTCGATCACCGCGACCTGGAAGGCAGGGTCGGTCTTGGTCGCCAGGAGGTGGCGGCGCGTCAGCGCCTGGTGCATGTTCGATGCCACCTCGGCCTGGAAGAGCCCGTAGTTGGAGTAGACGAACGGCTGGGTGCCGCGCGTGTGGTACGAGTGCATCGAGTGCCCCAGCTCGTGCGCCAGGGTGCTCATCGAATAGATGTCGTCGTTGTAGCTCATGAACACGAAGGGCGGCGTGTCCATCGACCCGGTCGAGAACGCACCCATGCGCTTGCCTTTGTTCGGATAGACGTCCACCCAGCGGTCCTGGAGCGCACCCCGGCGCATGATCTCTACGTAGTCCTCGCCCAGCGGCGCCACGCCTTCCGAGATCCAGTCGACCGCCTCCCCGTACGGCACCTTCAGCACGTTCGGGCTGAGCTGGGCGCGGAGGTCATATGGCTTCAACACCTCGAGACCCAGCGCCCGGCGCCGAATGTGCCAGTAGCGATGCCAGGTGCCGGCGTTTTCGCGGAACGTGCGCACGACGTTGTGGAAGACCTCGATCGGGATGTGCGCCGGCTCGAGCGCCGCCGCGAGCGATGACGAATAGCCGCGCGCTCGGGCGAAGAAGACGTCCCGCTTGATTCCACCCGCCAGGCTCGCGGCCATCGCGTGCTTCATCGCAAGGTGCTGGTCGGCGTAGCTCTCAAAGGCGGTGCGACGGACCTCGCGGTCCGGGTTGGTCAGCAGGTTGGCGATCGTGCCTTGCGCGACTTCGTGTAGCTCACCGCCCGCGCCGACCGCCGGCGCGAACTTCAGGTCGGTGTTGGCGAGAACCCCGTGCACCGAGAGCGCCGTTGCCAGTGGGTCGGACGCCTGCGAAAGCAGCTCCTCTACCTCCGAGCTGCGGATGTGCTCCTGCAGCTTCTCGAGCCGGTCGAAGTAGTGACCCAGATGCGCCAGGCGAGGCGAGCCGGCGACCCACTCGCGCAGCTTCGGCAAGCCGATCCCGAGCATCTCCGGGATAGCGAACGACGCCGCGGCGCTCAGCTGCGCGGCGACCGTGCGCAAGCGGTCGGTGCGCGCCGAGGCCAGCTGGTTGCCGACGTCGACGGAGTACGACATCGTCGTGTAGACGGCCACCTTGGTGATGAGGCGGTGGGCCCGCTCGTTGGCGTCGAACCAGTCCGCCAGGGTGTCAGGCCCGTCACCGAGGTGGCCCTTGAACTCGGCCAGGTCCGGCAGGCTGGCGACTATGCCGTCCACGGCCTGATCCCATCCGGACTCTTCCGGGAAAACCCTTTCGGCGTTCCACGTGAACCGCTTGTCGACCTCTGATCGCGCGGGAAGGGAATTGGCCACGGCCGATTAGTAGCATGGTCTCGATGCCGCGCGCCAGCACCAACGGGATCGAGGTGGAGTACGAGACCTTCGGTGACCTGAAGGCCCGGCCGCTGCTGTTGATCGGCGGGCTCGGCACGCAGATGATCAGCTGGGACGAGGAGTTCTGCCGGCTGCTGGCGGCGCACGGTTTCTACGTCATCCGTTACGACAACCGCGACTCCGGCTTCTCGACCTGGCCCGACGATGCTTACTCCCTCGAGGAAATGGCCGACGACGCCGCGGGGCTGCTGGACGCCTTGGGCATCCCCGCCGCGCACATCGTCGGCGCGTCGATGGGAGGCTTCATCGGCCAGCTCCTCGCCCTGAACCATCCGGAGCGTGTCCTGACCCTGACCTCTCTCATCTCGGGGCCGAATGGCGACGACCAGGTGCCGCCGACGGACGAAGGCCGGGCCGTGCTGCTCGCAACCGACCCGGGGACGCGAGAGGGGCGGATCGACATGGGCTTGCGGAACAAGCGGGCTCTGCTAGGCCCCGACGATCCGTTCGATGAGGCCTACGAAAGCGCTCGCGCCGCCGCCGCGATCGACCGCGCGTTCCACCCCTCGGGCTACTTGCGTCAGCTGCAGGCGATCCTGGCCGCTCCCGGCAGGCTGGAGCGCTTGCGCTCGCTGCGCGTCCCCACCCTCGTGGTCCACGGCGACGCGGACATTCTCATCCCGGTCGAGAACGGACGTCGCGTCGCGGCCGCGATTCCGGGGGCGCGCCTGATCGAGGTCCCGGGCATGGGCCACGATGTGCCCAAGCGCGTGTGGACTCAGGTCGCCGACGCGATCGATGCCCTCGCCCGCCAGGCTGACCGCCCGGCCGGCGCCGCCCGCCCTGCTCGACCTGCCCCCACCGCTTGCTGAGCGGCCTCAACCCGGCGATCGCCTTCCTCGCCGGGCTCGCATCCTTCGTGTCGCCGTGCGTGCTGCCTCTGGTCCCCGCGTACCTGGCTTATCTCGGGGCGCGCAAGAGTTCCATCGCGGTGGCAGGAGCGGCCTTCGTGGCGGGGCTCTCGGTGATCTTCATCCTCTTCTTCTACGTGTTCTCGTTCGCCGTCCAGCCCGTCCGCGCCTACGTGCCGATCGTGGCCGGCGTTCTCGTCATCGTCATGGCCCTGCACGTCGCGGGCTTAATCCGCATTCCGCTGCTCGACACCGAGTACCGGGTGATGAAGACCGCGCCTCAGGGCGGCGGCGCGGCGGGCGGATTCCTGCTCGGGATGGGCTTTGCAAGCGGATGGACGCCGTGCATCGGGGTCACGCTGGGCGCGGTCTTGAGCTCCGCGGTGACCGTCGGCACCACGCCGCAGGGTTTGAGCCTGATGATCGCCTACTGCCTGGGGCTGGGGGTCCCGTTCCTCGCGCTCGCGTTCGGGCTCGAGTACACGCGGCCCCTGGTGATGTACGTCAACGCCCACCGGCGGGCGATCGACCTGGCTTCCGCTGCGGTGCTGGTTGTGATGGGAGTGCTGCTGCTGACGAACAGGCTGGCGTGGCTTTCCGCGGGCCTGGTTCAGCTCATCCCTTCGTGGCCGTCACCGACTCTCTGAGACCTCGGTGATCAGGATCCAGGCGAGGTACACCGGTCATGACGGAGTAGCCGTGCCAGCCGGCGGGGATGTATGTCGCATCATCGGTAAACCCGTCGGGTGAAGACCATCGGCGCAATGCCCTCGCGCTGGTCACCCTCCATGACCAGACCGATCAGGACCCAATGGTCGCCGGCCTCGATCGTGTCGCGGAGCGCGCAGACCGCGTAGGCCGCGGCGTCGCCGTCGAGAATAGGGCCGCCGGCCTTGCTCTCAGGCCGCCGCCACTCGAGACCGTCGAACTTGGCGCTGAGCTTGGTCGCCATTCGGCGCGCCAGCTGCTCACGACCGGCGGCGAGGATGTTGGCCGTGAATCCTCCGGTGTGCTGGACGGCGGGCAGCGTGTTCGAGGTCTTGTCGATGCATACGAGGGCAAGCGGAGGGTCGAGCGAAACCGCGCAGAACGCGCTCACGGTCAGGCCCCGAGGACGGCCATCTTCGCCGAACGCGGTGAGCACGACGACGCCGCTGGGAAAGCTCGCCATGACCTCGCGGAATCGGCTCCTGTCCAGCACCGCGAGTAGTTTGCTGCGTCCTTGAAGTCGAGCCTGTAAAGAACACTTGTTTGTAGCTCGGCAAGTGTCTAACGTTGCTTTCGTGGGACAGGTTTTGGAGGCTCTCGATCTCTTCTCGGCGCCCGCGCGCGACTGGTTCCGAGCAGCCTTCGCGGAGCCGACGGCGGTGCAGGAGCGAGGCTGGCGCGAGGTCGCGGCGGGCCGCCACGTGCTGATGGCCGCACCGACTGGAAGTGGCAAGACGCTCGCCGCTTTTCTGTGGTGCATCGATCGCCTGGCCGGCGAACCCATGCCGCCCGAGTCCGAGCGATGTCGCGTCCTTTATGTGTCGCCGCTCAAAGCGCTGGCCCACGACGTGGACCGCAACCTGCGCTCGCCGCTGGTCGGCCTGCGCCGGCAGATGGAGGCCCAGGGTCTCAAGCCGCCCGACCTCCAGGTTGCCTTGCGCACCGGCGACACGCCGACAGAGGTACGGCGTTCGATGGAGCGCCACCCGCCCGACATCCTCATCACCACGCCTGAGTCTCTGTTCCTGATCCTCACGAGCGCGGCGCGAAGGATCCTCGCGTCCGTCCGCTGGCTGATCGTCGATGAGATTCATTCCGTCGCATCGACCAAGCGTGGCAGCCACCTCGCGCTGAGCCTGGAGCGGCTGTGCGAGCTGACGAAGGTCGAGCCCCAGCGCATCGGGCTGTCGGCGACGCAGCGACCACTCGAGGAGGTCGGCCGCTTCCTCGGCGGCTCGGATCGCGAAGTGGCGATCGTCGACGCCGGCCGTCTGAAGACGATGGACGTCCAGGTCCAGGTCCCGGTCGAGGACATGACGCGCCTGACCACCGAGGACGAGGACGGCGCGAAGGGGCAGAACTCGATCTGGCCGGCGATCTACCCGCGATTGCTCGAGCTGATCAAGGCCCATCGCTCGACGATCGTGTTCGTCAACTCCCGCCGGCTCGCGGAGCGGATCGCCGCGCGCATCAACGAGCTCGCGGAAGACGACCTCGTGCGCGCGCACCACGGTTCCATCGCCCGTGAGCAGAGGCTGCTCATCGAGGACCAGCTGAAAGCCGGACAGCTTCGCGGACTCGTCGCAACATCGACCCTCGAGCTCGGCATCGACATGGGGGCCGTCGACCTCGTGCTCCAGATCGAAGCGCCGCCCAGCGTCGCCGCCGGAATCCAGCGCGTCGGCCGGGCCGGGCACTCGGTCGGCGAGATCTCCAAGGGCGTGGTCATCCCGAAGTTCCGCGGCGACCTGCTGGAGTCGGCGGCCGTGGTCGAGGGCATGCTCGAAGGCCGGATCGAGTCGACCGTCGTACCACGCAAGCCGCTCGACGTTCTCGCCCAGCACGTGGTCGCGATGTGCGCGCTCGACGAGTGGGAGGTGGAGTCCCTCGGCCGCGTCGTCCGGCGGGCGTATCCCTACAGCGACCTCGGCCCGCGCGCTTTCGAGTCGGTGCTCGACATGCTGAGCGGGCGGTACCCGTCCGACCAGTTCGTCGAGCTGCGGCCGCGCATCGTGTGGGACCGCGTCACCGGCAAGGTGCGCGGACGCGCCGGTGCGCAGCGGCTGGCGGTGACCAATCCGGGCACGATCCCCGACCGCGGTCTCTACAGCGTCAACCTCGCCGAAGACGGGCGGCGGGTTGGTGAGCTCGACGAGGAGATGGTCTATGAGACCCGCGTGGGCGAGACGTTCGTCCTGGGCGCGTCGACCTGGCGGATCGTCGACATCACTCCCTCGCACGTCCTGGTCTCGCCCGCTCCGGGCGAGCCGGGCAAGATCGCGTTCTGGAAGGCAGACGCTCCGAGCCGGCCGGTCGAGCTGGGCGCGGCGCTCGGCAAGATGGTGCGTGAGCTGCGTGGCATGACGCCCGACGCCGCCGCCAAACGCCTGCGTGAGCGCGCCGGATTCGACGACCTCGCCATCAAGAACCTGCTGACCTACCTGGACGACCAGGCCGCCGCCACGGGATCGGTGCCCGACGACCGCACCATCGTCGTCGAGCGGTTCCGCGACGAGATCGGCGATTGGCGTGTGTGTCTGCACACCCCATTCGGAGGGCGGGTGCACGCTCCTCTCGCATTCGCCCTGGAGGCGCGACTGCGCGAGACGCTCGGAGTCGACGCGCGGGCATTGTGGACCGACGACGGAATCGCGATGCACCTGCCGGAGGTCGAGGCCCCGCCGTCGCTGGACCAGCTGATCCTCGACCCGGAGGAGGTGAACGCGCTGGTGTCCGCGCAACTGCCGGTCTCGGCGCTGTTCGCGGCGCGGTTCCGGGACAACGCGGCGCGCTCCCTGCTGCTGCCGAAGCGCCGTCCTGGACAGCGGACGCCTCTGTGGCAGCAGCGGATGCGGAGCGCCAACCTGCTCCAGGTCGCAGGTCAATACGACGACTTCCCGATCCTCGCCGAGACGTGGCGAGAGGTGATGAGCGACCACTTCGACATGCCGGCGCTCACGTCTCTGTTGCGCTCGATTCGGTCGCGCGAGATCCGCGTGGTGTCGGTCGACACGGAACGGGCTTCGCCTTTCGCGTCGTCACTCCTCTTCTCCTATGTCGCCGAGTACATGTACGAAGGCGACCAGCCACTCGCGGAACGGCGCGCCCAGGCGCTGACGCTGGATCGCGATCTGCTGGCCGAGCTCCTCGGTTCCGAGGATCTGCGTGAGCTGCTGGACCCGGAGGCGATCGCCGCCGTCGAGCTCGAGCTGCAGGGCCTGCTGCCTGAAAGATTCCCGCGCGATGTCGACGAGGCGCACGACCTGCTCGCCCGGCTCGGCGATCTCTCCGCAGACGAGGCGGCGGCGCGCGGCGTCGGCATGGATTGGCTGGACCTTCTGGTCAAGGAGCGCCGCGCGGTGGTCACACGCATCGCCGGCCAAGAACGGTGGATCGCGGCCGAGGATGCGGGCCGGTATCGCGACGCGCTGGGCGCGAGCCTTCCCGTGGGCCTGCCCGAGGTCTTCCTCGAGGCTGGACAGTCGCCGCTCGAAGCCCTGCTTCGCCGCTACGCACGGACGCACGTGCCGTTCGTGACGGCCGAGCCGGCGAAGCGGTGGGGGCTGCCGGCCACGGCCGTCGATGGTGCGCTGTCGCATCTCGCGGCTCGGGGAGACATCGTTGCCGGCGAGTTCCGCAAGGCCGCGGAGGGACGTGAATACTGCCATCCCGACGTCCTTCGCACCCTTCGCCGCCGGTCTCTCGCGGCGCTCCGTCGCGAGGTCGAGTCCGTCCCGCAGGAGGCCCTGGCCCGATTCCTGCCCGCCTGGCACGGGGTCGGTGTGCGCGCGCAGGGGACGGACCGCCTGCTGGAAGTCGTGTTCCAGCTTCAGGGCCTGGGGTTGCCCGCCTCGGTCATCGAGCGAGACGTCATCGCCACCCGGATGGCCAACTACAACCCCCGCCTGCTCGACGAGCTGGTGTCGATGGGCGAGGTCGTGTGGGTCGGCCGCGGATCGCTGGGCACGACCGACGGCCGCGTCGCCCTCTACCTGCGTGGGGATGCGCCACGCCTGGTCAGCCCGCCGGCCGACGTTCCCGACACGGACCTGCACGCGCGGTTGCGCGCACATCTTGGGGCGCGCGGGGCGAGCTTCTTCCGCGACCTCTACAACTCGTGCGGCGGCGGGGACGCCGGGCGCGCGCAGGGCGCCCTTCTAGACCAAGACGTGATGCTCGATGCCCTCTGGGACCTCGTCTGGGCAGGGGAGGTGACCAACGACACGTTCGCGCCGCTGCGGCTGCTCGGTCCGGCGTCGCGCCGGCCCGCCCGAAAGCCACGCATGCCGCGCCTCATCCAGCCACGCGCGACCGGTCGCTGGTCCCTTGTCGCTGACCTGATCGGCGGCGGAGCCAACGCCACCGAACGCCTTCACTCAGAGGCGGGCGTCCTCCTGCAGCGCCATGGCGTGCTGACGCGCGAGGCCGTCACCGGTGAGAGCTGGCCCGGCGGCTTCGCCAGCCTCTACCCGGTGCTCCGCGCGATGGAGGAGTCGGGCCGGATCCGCCGCGGTTACTTCGTCGAGGGTCTCGGCGGGTCGCAGTTCGCGCTGCCCGGCGCTGTCGACAGGCTTCGGTCACTCCGCGAATCAGGGGGAGGCGTGGTTGCGCTGGCCGCCACCGATCCGGCGAACGCTTACGGCACCATCGTCCCCTGGCCCGAGTCGGACGGGCGGATGAGCCGGGCCGCCGGCGCTTACTGCGTGCTCGACGACGGCAGGCTGGTGCTGTACCTCGAGCGCGGGGGCCGGTCGCTGCTCACCAACGGTGAGGTGGGGCTCGCGCACCTGCAAGCGCTGGTCGCGCTGGCCGCGAGCGCCGGAAAGGTCGAGCTGCAGAAGGTGGACGGCGCACCGGTGCTGGAGTCGCCCCTGCGAAGTGTGCTGCGCGAGGCCGGATTCTCGGCGACGCATCGCAGCCTGGTCGCTTACGGAACCCGCAACTGAAGGAGGGCAACCAACTGTGGATGCGAAGCGAGTTGGAGTGGCGTTACCGGCACAGGACATCAAACGCGCGCGCGATTTTTACGAGCGGAAGCTCGGGTTCAAGCCTGACCACGAGACGCCCGATGGCGGCGTCACGTATCGGGTCGGCGGTACGACCTTCAACGTCTTCCCTAGCTCAGGCAAAGCCTCCGGCACGCACACGCAGATGGGGGTGAGCGTCGATGACGTCGAGGGCACGGTCAAGGAGCTGAAGGGCAGAGGCGTCAAGGTCGAGGACTACGACATGCCTGACTTCAAGACCGTGGACGGGATCCTCGAGCTGCCGGACGGTTCGAAGCAGGCCTGGGTCAAGGACACCGAGGGCAACCTGTTCGTGATCGGGACGTTGGGGATGTAGGGCGCCGGAGGCCGTCAAGCATTCGGCCGCTACGATTACTGCTTCGTCGGGGAGTGGCGTAGCCCGGAAGCGCACCTGGCTGGGGGCCAGGGGGTCGCGGGTTCAAATCCCGCCTCCCCGACCAGTTTCGAGCCGGCTAACGGGGGCACGTGAAATGCGGTTTGCGATCTCGATTCCGCAGTTTGCCGAAGAGGGACGATTCGACCCGGTTGGATTTGGTTCGTTTCTGAAGCGAGCTGAAGAGCTTCCTTTCGAGAGCGCCTGGGTTGGCGAGCAGATCATCGGCACCATGCCGGACCTGGGTCCGGTGGAGACACTCGCCTACGCCGCGGCGTGCACTGAGCGACTCCGCCTGGGGTGCGCGATGTTCGTCCTTCCTCTCTACAGCCCGGTCCATCTCGCCAAGAGCATCAGCTCGCTCGACCAGCTGAGCGCCGGCCGGCTCGAGGTCGGCATCACTGTGGGCGGAAGGTTTCGCATGTTCACCGCGTTCGCAGTCGACCCGACCACGCTCGTCGCCCGCTTCACAGAGCAGGTCCAGCTGATGGAGGCGCTGTGGTCGCAACCGCGCGTGAATTTCGATGGGCGCTTCTGGCAGCTGCATGATGCGGCGATGGAGCCGAAGCCGGTGCAGAAGCCGCGCCCGCCACTATGGTTCGGCGCCAGCCAGCCCGCAGCGCTGCAGCGGGCGGTGGCGCTCGGCGACGGTTTCATGGGCGCGGGCTCGCAGACGACGGCGCAGTTCGTCGAGCAGGCCGGCGTTGTGCGCAAGGCGCTCGAGGATCAGCGTCGCGATCCGTCGACGTTCCGAATCGCCAAACGCGTGTACATCGCGGTCGATGACGACCGCCGGCGCGCAAAACAGCGTCTGGACGAGGCGATGGTCCGCATGTACGGCTACTTCCGGATGCGGAACCTGGACCTGCTCGGGGTCTCCGGCACGCCTGACGATTGCGCCGACGCGCTCCTCGAGGTCCGGGCCGCGGGCGCCGAGATGATCCTCTTCAATCCGCTCTTCGACCACGCCGAGCAGATGGAGCGACTCGCCGCCGACGTGATGCCGAAAGTCGCCGATGAGCCGATATCGGTGTCCGGCTAGGCGACAGCCCGGCCGAACTGGCGCGCGCCGATGACGACGGCGACGACCGAGAGCACGGCCAGGATGACGACGCCCTTCAGCACGCTCGGATCGCTGAGGTGCGCGAGGAAGATCGCGCGGGCGGCGTCGACCGCGTACGAAAGCGGGTTGAAGGCGGCGATGTTCTTCAGCCACTGTGGCGCCAGGCCCAGCGGCAGCAGCACGCCAGACGTCAACAGGATCGGCAGCGTCGACGTGAAGACGATCGGCGCGTAGCTGTCCTCGCTCTTCACCGCCAGCGCGACGGCGTAAGCGATCGAGGCGGTGAGCAGGCCGATGAGCCCGATCAATCCCAGCACGACGATGATGCCGATGGGGTTGATGCTCAGCCCGAACGGCAAGGCGATCAGGATCAGGATCAGCGACTGAACCGCGATCGAGAGCATGTCGCGCAGGGCGCGGCCGAAGAGCAGTGCCACTCGGCTCACTGGGGTCACGCGCAGCCGCTCGATGACGCCGAAGCGAAGCTCCGAGATGAGGCTGAACCCGACGCCGGCGGCTCCGAACATCCCGAGCTGCACGAGCAGCGCGGGGACGAAGACGTTGTAGGCCCCACCGCGCGGAAAGCCCGGCATGTTCTGGAGCGGCTTGAGCAGCGGCGCAAAGAGGACCAGGTAAAGCACGGGCTGCAGCACGCCGACCGCCACCCAGAGTGGGTTGTGGATGAAAAGACCGAAGTAGCGGCCGAAGACGAGCCAGGTGTCGCGGATGAGCTTCATGCCGCCGCCTCCCGCAGCGAGCGCCCAGTTCTGCGCAGGAAGACGTCGTCCAGGCTCGGCCGGTGCAGCTCGACCGTCATCAGCTGGAGGCCCGCGCCGTCGAGCAGGCGGAGGATCGCGGGCATCGCAACCTCGCCGCGATCCACATATAGATGTATGGCGCCGTCCTCGACGCTCGACTCGCGGACGAACTGCTGGTCCTTCACCAGATTCAGCGCGACCTGGGGCTCACCCGCGACGGTGAACGTGACCACGTCGCCGGCGATGGCGCGCTTCAGCTCCTCGGGCGTGCCCTCGGCGACGATCCTGCCGTAGTCGATGATGGCGACGCGGTCGCAAAGGGCGTCCGCCTCGTCCAGGTAGTGCGTGGTGAGGAAGACGGTCGTTCCGCGGTCGTGCATCTTGCGCACCTCTTCCCACACGCGGGCGCGGCTCTGCGGGTCGAGGCCCGTCGTCGGCTCGTCGAGGAACAGGAGCTGTGGATTGTGGACGAGGCCGAGCCCGATGTCGAGGCGGCGCTTCTGGCCGCCCGAGTAGGTGCCGACCTTGCGGTCCGCCGCGCCTTCCAGCTCGAGCATGTCAATCAGCTCCGCCGCGCGCTTTTGCGCCGCGGAAACGGACAGGCCATAAAGACGGCCCTGGAAGACGAGCTCGGTGCGTCCGGTGATCTCGCGGTCGGCGCCGCCGGCCTGGCCGACGTAGCCGATTCGTTCCCGGATCTTCCCCGGCTGAGTTGCGAGGTCGCATCCCGCCACATGCGCCGTGCCTCCGCTCGGCGGCAGGAGAGTCGCCAGCATGCGAAGCGTCGTCGTCTTGCCGGCCCCGTTGGGACCCAGGAAGCCGAAGATCTCGCCGCGCACGACGTTGAGATCGACGCCCGCGACCGCCTCGACCTGTCGCTGTCGTGACTTGAACACGCGGCGCAAACCGCGTGTTTCGATTACCGCCTCAGGACCTGCCCCATCCATCCGACGAGATTTTGCCGGAAGCGGCCGCCGCACCGCCGGTGAGCATGGTCCAGAAGGCCTCTTGCGCCGGGCCCCCCTGCGCGTGCCGGCGAACGACGCGGATGGTGCGCACGATCGGCGGCGTCGGCAGGGTCGCCAGCGTGCCGAGCCGGATGTCCTCTGCGACCGCGCGCCTGGGCAGCGCGGACCAGCCGAGACCTGCGATGGTGGCGGCGCGCACGTACTCGGGATGGCCGAGGACCATCATCTCGACGCGTTCGTACGCGTCTCCAAGCAACTGGCGGACGTGACGCTCCGCCGAAAACTCGGGGCCGCGCGTCACGTAGCGGTGCCGGCCCAGGTCGGCCGCGGTGACGCGCTTCAACTGCGACAGTGGATGATCTCGGTGGGCGACGAGCACCATCTCGTCGAGCGCGAGCGCGGCGGATGCGAGCGCCGGGTCGGGCTCGCCCTCGACCAGCGCGCAGTCGAGCGACCCGGCCAGCACGCGCCGGTTTAGCTCCGACGTCCCCGCCACCGCGACCTCGAGCTTCACGGCAGGGTGGTCACGCGTGAACTCGGCCAGGTGGGCGGGCAGATAGTAGGTGGCGCACGTCGGGCTGGCCCCGACGTGGAGCGAGCCGGCCGCGAGCTCCCGGATGGCCTTCGCCGTGTCGTCCATGACCTGCACGGCGCGAAGCGCTCCTCGGCATGCCTCGGCCAGCGAGCGGCCCGCGTCGGTCAGCCGGATGCGGCGACCGTCGCGCTCCAGGAGCTGCAGGCCGACGGCTTTCTCGAAGTGGCGGACCTGCTGGGTGACCGCCGCCTGGGTCAGAAAGAGGTTGGCCGCGGCCCGGGAGACATGCTCCGTCTCGGCGACCTCGACGAAGGAGCGGATCTGCTCGAGCGTGAACGCCGGCCGGCGCACGCGCACATATTAGGCGCGCTTATCGAAAACATCACGAATCGTTGCTGGCCAAATGCTTAATGAAAGCTGACGACTCGCGGTGTACGGGCTAGCTTTTCCACAGCCGGGCAGACCGTGAAAGGAGGTGAGCCAAAACAAATGCGAAGGGAAACCCGCCGCGCACAGAGCGGTCAGGGAATGGTCGAGTATGCATTGATCCTGGTCCTCGTTTCGATCGTCGTCATCGTGATTCTTTTGACCATGGGCAACCAGATCCTCAACGTCTTCTCCAACGTGGTCGCCGCACTGGGCGCCTGACGCTCCGCCGCAATGGGCTGGGGCATAGTTAGCGCATGCCCCAGCCCTGGTGGCGCAACGCTGTCTTCTACCAGGTCTATGTCCGCAGCTTCGCCGACTCCGACGGCGACGGCATAGGCGACCTGCCAGGCATCACCAGCCACCTCGAGCACATCCGCGACCTTGGCGCCGACGCGATCTGGCTGACGCCCTTCTATCCGTCGCCCCAAAAAGATCACGGCTACGACGTCAGCGATTACTGCGACGTCAACCCGGAGTACGGCAACCTCGAGGACTTCGACCGCCTGCTGGCCCGCGCTCACGAGCTGCGGTTGAAAGTGCTCGTCGACATCGTTCCGAACCACACCTCCGACCAGCACCCGTGGTTTCAGGCCGCCATCACGGCTCCCGACAACCCCTTTCGCGAGCGCTACCACTTTGCCAACCCCAAGACCGCGGAGGCGCCGCCGAACAACTGGACCTCATCGTTCGGTGGGCCGGCGTGGAGCCGGGAGCCGTCGGGCAAGCAGTGGTACCTCCACCTCTTCGCGCCCGAGCAGCCGGACCTGAACTGGTGGAACCCGGCCGTGCCGAAGGAGTTCGAGCGCATCCTCCATTTCTGGCTCGACCGCGGAGCCGACGGGTTTCGGATCGACGTCGCAGCGGCCCTGTTCAAGCGGCGCGATCTTGCGGACCGGCCGTTCCTGATAAGCCCGGTCACCGGCATGCCGCACTTCGACTCCGACTTCGCGATCATCGACCAGCCGCCGCTTCACGACGTGTACCGGCGGTGGCGCCAGATCGCGAACGGCTACGAGCCGGCGCGCGTGCTCGTCGGGGAGATCTTCGACCCCCGCCACCACGCGCAGTACATCGTCCCCGACCAGCTGCACATGGCCTTCGCCCTGATCCACCAGCGGTGGAACGCGGCGCTCTGGAAACGCTCCATCGACGGCAGCCGGCGCGCGCTCCAGGGACCGGGCGCCGGGCCGACGTGGACCCTCGCCAACCACGACGTCGTCCGCCCTGTGACCCGCCTCGGTGGCGGCTCGGTCGGGAGGGCCCGGGCGCGGGCCGCTCTGCTGCTGGTGCTTGGGCTGCCCGGGCAGGTCTTCCTCTACCAGGGCGAGGAGCTCGGCCTGGAGGAGGCTGACATGCCCGATCCCGCGCGCCAGGACCCGATCTTCTTCCGCACCGCCGGCCGGATGAAGGGGCGCGACGGTTGCCGCGTGCCGCTGCCGTGGCGCCGAGGCGAGCCCAACGCGGGGTTCTCCACCGCGCCGCCGTGGCTGCCAATGCCTGCGGGCTGGGACCGCCTGGCGGTGGACGCCCAGGCGGCCGCCGCGAATTCGACGCTCGCCCACTTCCGGCGCGCCCTGGCCGCCCGCAAGGAGCTTTCGGGCCGCCTGCCCGACCGAATCACCTGGCTGCCGGCGCCTGAAGGAGTCCTGGCCTACGAGCGCGGGCCGCTGATCGTGGCCTGCAACTTCCTGAGCCGGGCGGCGAGGTTAAGGCTGGGCGGCCGCCTCGAGCTGGCCAGCGCCCCGCTCGCTGCGGAAAAGGAGGGCATTCTCCATCTCCCGGCGAACTCGGCGGCGTGGCTACTTCGGGTTGCCAGGCCACAGATGCCTGTCGCCGGAGCCTCTTAACCCGGAGCTAACCAAGGGGGCGGAGGCAAGCGGTAAAGTTCGTTCGTGGCGGTCGGAGCCCACCCCGAGCCAGAGTCGTCGGCCGTCCTCGCACCTGTCAGCTCCCGCTACATCAACCGCGAGCTTTCGAGGCTCGACTTCGATGAACGGGTGCTGGCCATGGCCGAGGATCCGAAGCTGCCCCTGCTCGAGCGCGTCCGCTTCCTCGCGATCTTCAGCCAGAACATCGACGACTTCTTCCAGGTGCGTGTCGCGGGCTTGAAGGAGCAGGTCCTGGCCGCGGTCGCGGTGTCATCGCCCGACGGTATGTCGCCGGCCGAGCAGCTGAAGGCGATTCGAACCCGCGTCGAAGGCCTGATCGGCAGGCAGGTCGGCCTCTACACACGCGAGTTGGCGCCCGCCCTCGCGCAGGCGGGCATCGCGATCGTCCGCGGAGAGGACGTGAGCAAGCGCGAGCTGACGCAGCTGCACACGGTGTTCCGGGAGCAGATCTTTCCGGTGCTCACACCGCTGGCCGTCGATCCCGGTCATCCGTTCCCGTACATCTCCCACCTCTCGCTGAACCTCGCGGTCAGGGTGCGAGACCCGCAGCGGCGCCAGATTCGGTTCGCTCGCATCAAGGTGCCGCCGGTGCTGCCGCGGTTCATCGCGCTCGCGGAGGGCGAGCGCTACGTGCCGCTCGAGGACGTCATCGCCCTGCACCTCAATCTGCTCTTCCCGGGGATGGACATCGTCGCCCACCACCCGTTCCGGGTCACGCGCGACGGCGACCTCGACGACGTCGACAGCGACGCCGAGGACCTGCTGGCCGCGATCCAGACCGAGCTGCGTCGCAGGCGCCGGCACGCGCGCGTGGTCCGCCTCGAGGTCGATCCCGGCATGTCGGCCGAGGTGCTCGACCTGCTCACCCGCGAGCTCGAGCTCCAGTCCGCCGACGTGTACCAGCTCGACGGCCTGCTCGACATGGGCAGCCTGAGCGTGCTCACCCATCTCGACCGACCCGACCTGAAAGCGGAGACGTGGACCCCGACCACGCAGCCGCGCCTGCGCGGCATCGGCGCCGAGGCACCGGACCTGTTCGCGGTGCTGCGGGGAGGCGACGTGCTTGCGCACCACCCGTACGACTCGTTCGCGACCTCGGTGGAGGCGTTGATCGACCAGGCCGCGAGCGACCCGGACGTGCTGGCCATCAAGCAGACGCTGTACCGCACGTCCGGTCCGGCAAGCCCGATCGTCCGTGCGCTCATCCGCGCCGCCGAGCGCGGCAAGCAGGTCGTCGCGCTGGTCGAGATCAAGGCACGCGGCGACGAGCAGGCGAACATCGGCTGGGCAAGGGCGCTCGAAGAGGCGAACGTTCACGTCGTCTATGGGCTGCTCGGCTTGAAGACGCACGCCAAGGTCACGCTCGTGGTCAGGCGCGAAGGCGGCCACATCCAGCACTACCTGCACGTCGGCACGGGCAACTACAACCCGAACACCGCGCGCAGTTACGAGGACGTCAGCCTGCTGTCCGCGGACTCGGACCTCGGCGCCGACGTGACCGAGCTTTTCAACCTCCTCACCGGGTACAGCCGGCAGAGCCGCTACCGCAAGCTGATGGTCGCCCCCACCAACCTGCGCGCCGGCATCACGCAGCTGATCGAGCGCGAGGCCGTCGTCGGCGGCAGGGTGATCATCAAGGTCAACAACCTGATCGACCAGGAGATCATCGATGCGTTGTACGCGGCGTCCCAGTCGGGGGCGCAGATCGACCTCCTGGTGCGCAGCATGTGCTCACTTCGGCCGGGCGTCACCGGATTGTCGGAGCGCATCCGCGTCCGCTCGATCGTCGGCCAGTTCCTCGAGCACTCGCGCATCTTCATGTTCGGAAATGGTGGCCGCCCGGAGTACTACCTCGGTTCGTCGGACCTGATGCCGCGCAACCTCGACCGCCGCGTGGAGGCGGTCGTGCCCGTCGCCGACCCGAAGCTGAGGGTGCGCCTGCAGGAGATCCTCGACATCTCGCTGGCCGACGACGTGCTCGCATGGGAGCTCGGCCCGGACGGCTCGTGGCGGCGTGTGCCGACCGTGCGCGGCCTCAACTCGCACAACCGGTTCAAGGAGCTGGCGATCGAAGGCGCTCACGGCAACGGGGTGAACCACATCACGAATGCGTGAGAACGCTCCACGAATTCGGAGCCTTCGGCCGTGAATTCGCGGGGACCCCATTAAAGAAAGAGAGGTGAAGCTCGGGGCCGGCCCCGCGTTCCACCTTCCCGAGCTTGGTGGAGTGGTCGACGGGATCACGGCGGACGCGCCCGAAACGGTGCGGCTCGAAACCGTCTACTACGACACGCCGGACCTGCGACTGGCGCGATGGGGCGTGTCGCTGCGCCGCCGGGCCGGCGAAGGCTGGACGCTGAAGCTCGCACCGTCGAGAAGTGGCGCCTTGCTCGAACGCGACGAGCTCACCTTCCAGGGCCCGGGCAACAAGCCGCCGCGGGCCGCGCTCGAGGTCGTGCGCGCGTACGTGCGCAACTCAGGGCTCGTGCCGGTGGCAAGGCTGTCGACGATGCGCAAGCGCGTGCGTTTGAGCGACGCCAGCGGGACGCGCGTGGCCGAGGTGGTCGACGACGAGGTATCGGTGCGCGACGGCCGGCGCGTGGCCGCTCGCTTCCGCGAGATCGAGGTCGAGGTGATCGGCGGCAACGGTGCGAGTGACGCGGTGATCGACCCGCTGGTCACGCGCCTTCGCGGCGCCGGGGCGGGCGCGCCTGACCTCACGCCCAAGCACATTCGCGCGATCGGGCCGCGAGCGGTCGAGCCGCCCGAGGTGGCCTCGACGCCGCTGGTCGCCGGCGCCGCCTCGATGGACGTGATCAAGAACGCGCTCGCCGATTCGGTCGCGAACCTCCTCCACCACGACCCGCTGGTGCGCACCGGCCGCGACCCCGAGGCGGTGCACCAGGCGCGCGTGGCGACGCGCAAGCTGCGCTCCAACCTGCGCACGTTCGGTCCCTTGCTCGACCCCGAATGGACCGAGCCGCTTCGTTCGGAGCTGGGGTGGCTCGCGGGCAGCCTCGGGGCCGTGCGTGACCGCGAGGTTTTGCTCGAGCGGCTTCAAGAAAGCGCGAAGTCACTGCCCGCGAGCGATGGGCGCTCCGCCGCCGCGCTGCTCAAGCTGCTCGAGGTCGAGATCGATGCTCTTCGCCGCAAGCTCGGCGAGGACCTCGACTCCGACCGCTACATCGACCTGCTGGAGCGGCTGGTCCTCGGCGCGCACGAACCGCGGACCATGCCCGACGCGGACCAGGCCGCCGCGGGACAGCTCCCGGCGCTGGCGACCACGCCGTGGCGGCGACTTCGCTCCGCCGTGCGCAACCTGCCCGATTCGCCGACCGACCCGGAGCTGCACCGAATCCGCATCCTTGCCAAGCGAGCGCGTTACGCGGCCGAGGCGGTCGCGCCGGTCTCGGGGCCGGACGCCGCCGCCTTCGCGCGCGCCGCGGCCAAGCTTCAGACGGTGCTGGGAGAGCACCAGGACAGCGTCACCGCGCAGGCGTGGCTGCGCGGAGCGAGGGTCACCGGACGCCGCGCGTTCGTCGCCGGCGAGCTGATCGCGCTGGAGCACATCGCCGCGGGCAAGTCGCGCGGGGACTGGCCGAAGGCGTGGAAGTCGCTCGACCGGAAAAAGCTCCGCGACTGGATGCCCTCAACCGACCCGTCGAAGGACGGCTAGGTTGCGCACGTTCTACGTCGTCCGCCACGCCAAGGCCGGCAGCCGGGGCAACTGGACCGGAGACGACCGGCTGCGACCGCTGACCAAGAAGGGCCAGAAGCAGGCCGAGGACCTCGTCGGCCTGTTCGCATCCTTCCCGATCAAGTCGATCTACTCCAGCTCCTACCTGCGGTGCATGCAGACGGTCGAGCCGCTCGGCCGGGCCCGCAAAGTCGCGGTCAAGTCGGTCAGCGAGCTCGAGGAGGGCCACGGGCTCGACGGGTTGAACGAGTTCCTCGGCAACTCGAAGCTCGACCAGGCCGTGCTGAGCACGCACGGGGACATCGTGTGGGAGCTGGTCGAGGAGCTGGTCACTCGGCACGTGATCAGGGCCGGGGACGGGGGATTCGACAAGGGTTCGACGTGGATCCTGCGCGCGCAGGACGGGGTGCCGGTGAAGGCCCGTTACCTGCCGGCGCCTTGACACCGGGGGCGCTACCTTAAACACGCCGTGACGGTGACGCTGCGAGGTCCTGGCCTGACGGAGGACCAGGTAGTCGCCGTCGCCCGCAACGACGAGAAGGTCGCGCTTTCGCCCGCCGCGCGAACCCGAATGGAGCGCAGCCGGGCCAGGGTCGAGCGGGCCGCGAGCTCGCGCGAGCCGGTGTACGGCGTCTCGACCGGGTTCGGCGCCCTTGCCGGCACGCGGGTTGCGCCTCTCCGCCAGCCCGAGCTGCAGCTGGCGCTCATCCGCTCGCATGCCGCCGGCGTTGGACCTCCGGTCGACCGCGAGGTCGTGCGCGCCACGATGCTCCTGCGGGCGCGCACGCTCGCGATGGGAATGTCCGGCGTGCGGCCGCTGATCGCCGAGACGCTGCTCGGCATGCTCAACGCGGGCATCACCCCGGTGGTGCCGCGCTACGGATCGGTGGGCTGCAGCGGCGACCTCGCCCCTCTGGCGCACATCGGGCTCGCGCTGGTCGGCGAGGGAGAGGTCTTCGAGACCGGCGGAGCTCGCAGGAACGCGGCGCAGGCCATGAAGGCGGCCAAGCTGAAGCCGGTCAAGCTCGAGACCAAGGAAGGCCTCTCGCTGATAAACGGCACCGACGGCATGCTGGGCATGCTCGTGCTCGCGTGCGTCGACGCCGAGCGGCTGTTCCGCACCGCAGACGTCACAGCCGCGATGTCCGCGGAGGCGCTGCTCGGAACCGACCGCGCCTTCCAGCCGCGGATGCAGGAGGTGCGCCCGCATGCAGGCCAGGCCGCGAGCGCGGCCAACCTCGCGAAGCTGATGCACGGCTCGCACATCGTCTCCTCGCACCGCCACTCGCAGCACGCGGTCCAGGATTCCTATTCGGTGCGCTGCAGCCCGCAGGTCGCGGGCGCCGCGCGAGACACGCTGGACTTCGCGCGCCGCACCGCGGAAGTCGAGCTTTCCTCGACGATCGACAACCCGATCGTCCTCGAGAGCGGCGAGGTCGAGTCGAACGGAAACTTTCACGGCGAGCCGCTTGCTTTCGCGGCCGACTTCCTGGCCATCGCCGCGGCCGAGGTCGGTTCGATCGCCGAGCGCCGCGTCGACCGCATGCTCGACCCTCACCGCTCCCAAGGCCTGCCGCCATTCCTTGCCGAGGAGCCCGGCGTGAACTCGGGCCTGATGGTCGCGCAGTACACGGCGGCAGCGCTGGTCGCGGAGAACCGCCGCCTGGCGGCGCCGGCGAGCGTCGACTCGGTGCCGACGTCCGGTATGCAGGAGGACCACGTCTCGATGGGATGGGGCGCGGCGTTGAAGCTGCGCACCGTGCTCGACAACCTGACGAGCATCCTGGCCGTGGAGCTTTGCGCCGCGGCGCGGGCGCAGGAGATGCGGCAGCCGCTCGAGGCGGCGCCGGCGACGGACGCCGTGAGGATCGCGCTGCGCAAGCACGTGAAGGGCGTGGGGCCTGACCGCGTGGTGGCACCCGAGCTCGCCGCCGCCGAGGAGCTCGTCCGCAGCGGCGCCGTCATCGAAGCCGCCGAAGCGGTCGCGGGGAGGCTGAGATAGCGCGCGCCGTCCGCGCCCCGCGCGGCTCCGACATCACCTGCAAGGCCTGGCCGCAGGAAGCCGCGATGCGAATGCTGATGAACAACCTCGACCCGGAGGTCGCGGAGCGGCCCGAAGATCTCGTCGTCTACGGTGGCACCGGGAAGGCCGCACGGTCGTGGGAAGCGTTCGATGCGATCGTCCGCGAGCTTCAGGGATTGGAGGGCGACCAGACGCTGCTCGTCCAGTCCGGCAAGCCCGTCGGCATCTTCGACACCCACGAGTGGGCGCCGCGCGTGCTGATCTCCAACTCGATGCTCGTGCCCGAGTGGGCGACGTGGGACGAGTTCCGCCGCCTCGAGGCGATGGGCCTGACCATGTACGGCCAGATGACGGCGGGGTCGTGGATCTACATCGGCACGCAGGGCATCCTCCAGGGGACGTACGAGACCTTCGCAGCCATCGCGCGCAAGCGGTTCGGTGGCTCGCTCGCGGGCACGGTCACGCTGACCGCCGGGCTCGGAGGCATGGGCGGCGCGCAGCCGCTCGCGGTGACGTTGAACGGCGGCGTGGCGATCTGCGTCGAGGTCGACCCCGACCGTATCGCGCGCCGGCTGGAGCATCGCTATCTCGACGTCCGCGCGGACGACCTCGACGACGCGATGCGCATCGCCGAGAAGGCGCGTCGTGACAAGCAGGCCGTGTCGATCGGCGTCCTCGGCAACGCCGCCGACGTCTTCGCGGACCTGGTCGCGCGCGACGCGCACATCGACGTGGTCACCGACCAGACGTCGGCGCACGACCCGCTGAGCTACATCCCGACGGGGCTTTCGCCGGAGGACGCCGCCGAGCTGCGGCTCGACGATCCGGACGAATACATAAGACGCGCGCGCGCGAGCATGGCGCGGCACGTGGACGCGATGGTTGCGTTTCTCGACCGCGGCGCCGAGGTGTTCGACTATGGCAACAGCCTGCGCGCCGAGGCGCGGCTGGGCGGCAGCGCGCGCGCATTCGACTACCCCGGGTTCGTGCCCGCGTACATCCGGCCGCTGTTCTGCGAAGGCAAGGGTCCGTTCCGGTGGGTCGCGCTGTCCGGCGACCCCGCTGACATCGCCGCCACCGACCGCGCGATGGTCCAGGAGTTCGGTGACGACCCGGCGCTCGTGCGCTGGATAAAGGCCGCCGGCGAGCGCGTGCATTTCCAGGGACTGCCCGCGCGCATCTGCTGGCTCGGCTACGGCGAGCGCGCCCGCGCGGGCCGGTTGTTCAACGAGCTCGTGAAGAAAGGTGAGGTGAAGGCGCCGATCGTCATCGGCCGCGACCACCTCGACTCAGGCTCGGTCGCGTCCCCGTATCGCGAGACGGAGGCGATGGCGGACGGCTCGGACGCGGTCGCCGACTGGCCGATCCTCAACGCGCTGCTGAACACTTCCAGCGGCGCGTCGTGGGTGAGCGTTCACCACGGCGGCGGGGTGGGCATCGGCAGGTCGATCCACGCAGGGATGGTCGTGGTCGCCGACGGCACCGATGACGCGGCGCGCAAGCTCGAGCGCGTGTTGACGAACGATCCAGGCACCGGCGTCATGCGCCACGCCGACGCCGGCTACGAGCGTGCGAAGGAGGTCGCGCGCGAGCGTGGCGTCCACATTCCGATGAACGGCTGATGCCGGATCGTCCCGACCCTCCGGTGGTGGCGCGCTGAACGGCTCGGGCAAGTGGCATGCCGAGCAGGCGTGGCTCGGCCACCGCGCTGAGAACGTCCTGATCGAGGTCCAGGATGGGCGGATCAGCGCGATCGAGGAGGACACGTTCGCGCCGCATGACGCAACGGTCCTGAAAGGCTGGACGATCCCCGGGCTCGTCAACGTGCACAGCCACGCCTTCCAGCGGCTCCTGCGTGGCGAGATCGAGTCGGGCGGCGGCGATTTCTGGGAGTGGCGCGAGCGCATGTACCGCTTCACTCAGTGGGAGCCGGCCGACTACTTCAATCACGCGCGCCTCGTCTTTCGCGAGATGCTCGAGGCCGGGATCACCACCGTCGGTGAGTTCCATTACCTGCATTCGCACGGCAACGAGCTCGGCGAAGCGCTCATCGACGCCGCATCCGAGGAGGGCATCCGGATCACTCTGATCGACGCCTGTTACCTGCGCGGCGGCCTGGACGGCAGGCCGCTCGATGTGGACCAGATGTCCTTCAGCGATGGCGACGCCGACGCGTGGGCGCGTCGCGTCGAGGACCTCTCCGAAGGCGACGGCGCGCGCATCGCCGCGGCCATCCACAGCGTGCGCGCGGTCGACCCCGAGTCGATGCGCATTGTCGCGACCTACGCGCGCGACCGCGGGATCCCGCTCCACATCCACCTCGCCGAGCAGCAGGCCGAGGTCGACGAGTGCATGCAGATCGAGGGCTGCACACCGACCGAGCTTCTGGACCGCGAGGGCATCCTCGGCGCCGACCTCACCGCCGTTCATGCGATCAACCTCAGCGAGCACGACGTCGCCCTGCTCGGCCAGAACCAGGTCGCGATCTGCGCGTGCGCGTCGACCGAGCGCGACCTCGGCGACGAAGTCGGGCCACTCCAGGCCTTGAGTCAGGCGGGCTGCAGGATGACGGTCGGCAGCGACTCCAACGCCGTGATCGACATGCTCGAAGACGCGCGCGGGCTCGAGCTCGACCAGCGGCGTGCATCCGGCCGCCGCGTGCTCCATCAACCGGCCGAGCTGCTCGAGGCGGCGACGATCAACGGCGCACGGGCGCTCGGCTGGGACGCCGGCGAGCTGCGCGTCGGCGCGCTCGCCGACTTCGTAACCCTCGACCCGCCGAGCGGGCTGTGGCGCGAGATCACGCCTGCTTACGTCGTGTACGGCCTGTCGAAGCGTGATGTCATCAACGTAGTGGTCGGCGGGAACACCGCGGTGTCGAAGTGAGGCGTCTTCGCAACATCGGACGCCTTTTCACGGGCACTCCGGCGGGAGTGATCGAGGATGCGGCAGTCATCTACGACGGCGGCGAGATCGCATGGTGCGGCAAGCACGGCGACGAGCCGAGCGCGCTGATGGAGTCCGTCACCGACGAGCACGACTGCGCGGGCGGCCTGGTCACCGCCGGATTGATCGACGCGCATACGCACCCCGTGTACGCGGGTGACCGCATGGCCGAGGTGGCGATGCGCACGGCGGGCGCGACGTACGAGGCGGTGGCGAAGGCAGGCGGAGGAATCCGCGCCACGGTGAAAGCGACGCGCGCGGAAGACGTTCGCGCGCTCGAGAATGCGACCGCCCACAGGCTGTGGTCGTGGCTCGCGGGCGGCGCCACGACCGTCGAGGCGAAAACCGGATATCTCCTCAACCACGACGGCGAGATCGAAGCCACACGTCTGCTCGCGCGACTCGGCACGCGTGAAGACCTGCCGCGAATCGAGGTCACATTTCTCGCCGCGCACGCGCTGCCTCCCGATAGATGGGCGCGCATGAGCGCGTACGCGGGGCAGGTCGCGGAATGGTGCGACGACGCGCACCAGGCGGGAGCGAGATTCTGCGACGTGTTCTGCGATCGCGGCTACTTCACCGTCCCGCAGTCGCGGTCGATCCTGAAGGCGGCGGTCGAGGCGAAGCTCATCCCGCGCATCCACGCCGACGAGCTTGCGCACACCGGCGGCTCGCGCCTTGCGGCGGAGCTGCACGCCGTCTCCGCCGACCACATCCTGCGGGCGAACCGCGGCGATGCGGTCGCGCTCGCGCGCGCCGGCGTTGTCGCGACGCTCGCGCCGGGCACCGCCCTGTCGATAGGAAAGCTGCCCCCGGTCAAAGAGCTTCTCGACGAAGGCGCCGTGATCGCGCTGGGCACCGACCACAACCCCGGCACGAGCGGGCTTACGAGCATGAGCGCGGTCATCGCGCTTGCAGTCGCGGTGTTCAAGATGTCGGTCGAGCGCGCGCTGCTGGCCGCGACCCTGGGGGGCGCCTTCTCGATCTCCCGTTCAGATCGGGGCGTGGTGGCGCCGCACAAGCTCGCCGACCTCGTCCTCTGGGAGGCTGAGCACGAAGGGGCGTTCGCGTGGGCTTACGGGCTGAAGCCCCGCATCGTGTGGCTCCGCGGCAAGCAAGTTTTTGCCGCCTAAATTGTTGCTAAAAGCGTGCACTCGGTCTATAAGTGCACCTGAAAACGGCCGCCGCTCTACGAAATAACCAATCCACCGCGGTCGAAAATGGAGGAAGGCAACTAGTGGGATCAATGGCAAAGTGGAATCCTCTGGCGCTCAAGCTTCTGCTGTGGGTAGTTGGTGTCCTGCTCGTTGTCGCCTCGGCCGCCAGCTTCATCGGCGTTTCCGTATTCCCGACCAACGTCGGCATCGCCGGCGCGGCGTCCGCCCCCGTTGCGGGCATCGCATTCGGCGCGGGGATCATGATCGCGGGCTTCGACCCGATCGCCAACGTGAGCTGGGTCCGCGCGGTCGTCGTCTACGCGATCCTCGAGATCGTCTACAACATCTTCACGCAGATCACGATCGGCGTCTTCGACATTCTCGCGTTCATCATCGCGATCATCGTCGCGGTGCTCGTGCTCGTGCTCTACCCGAACAAGCCTGCTCTGTGGATGCAGACCGGCGCCACTGGGGCGCGCGCTTAGCTCTTTCCTAAGAGGTCGATTCAACGAGAGGGCGGCATGTGCCGCCCTTTCTTTTTATGAGAGGAAACCCGGAGGTGTTCCCGCGCACGGCGCGGGAGCCCTATGCGGTACCGCGCTGCGCGCCGAGCCTGCTCTCTTTCCGGTATATCGTTTGGACTTGTCTTAGTAGTCACTCGTCGCGACGTTTGGGCGGCGGAGAGGACAAAGTCGCGGCCGGGGTGAACCCGGCCGCCAAGGCGATGCTTATTTCGTGACGACCGTGCTGCCCGCGACCCGGTCGTGCAGCGGCTGCCATGTGATCCATGAAAGTGGAAGCAGCGCAAATCGCAACAGCGCCTGCCCCGGCACCAGGCGCGACCCGTCTACCGACACGACGCGCTGGCGCAAGACCATCCCACCAAGCGTCTGGCCCGTCGAGCTCCAGCACGCGACGTGATAGACGGCCGCGATCGCGAAGAACCTGCGCAAGCTGCGTCTGCCGGTGAGTCTTGTCAGCGTCATGCACAACGCGGCATCGACGGTCGCCGCGCGGACGCGGTCGGGAGGCGCGGCGACTCCGGTGGGTAGAGGGTCGCGCCCGCGCAGACGGAGAAGGAACAGCCGAGTGAAGGTGAGGTGGACCTGGAGCTGGCTGACGACGTAGAGGGGGCGCGGCAGCCTCGGGAGGTAGCCGACGACGCTCGCCTCGACGTGGCCACCTCGGTACTGAATGCGCCAGCGCCCGCCGGCCCCGCCGGCCAGGATGCCGCCCTCGATCGGCCAGTCCACGGTCGTGCGATTCACCGTGGGCTTGCCGAAACGCAAGATCTCAAAAGGCCCCAGCATCAACGACTGACCGCGGCACTTGACGAGCCCGAGCGTGAACGTCCGTAGAAAGCTCGCATAGGCATCGCGAAGGCGCGCACCGGAAAGCGGTGCCGGCACCGCGACCTCGGCCCGGATCGTGACCCGGTCGCCCTGCCACTCGTTCACGTACATATCTTGGTGCGAAGGTGAAGCTGGAGTTCTCGTCCGCGATCGACGTCAATGCGACGCCCGAGCGCGCATTCGACTACTTCGCCGACTACCGCCACGTCGCCGACGTGGTCGAGGGCGTCACGCGCTGGCAGCCGATCGGCGCCAAGACCAGAGGCGCCGGCGCGCGCTACGACGTGGAGATGGTCACCTTCGGCGTTCCGCTGCGCAACGTGCTGCGGCTCAACGCCTGGCGGCGGCCGGAGGCGATCGGCTGGGTGTCGGAGTCCGGGCTCATCAAGCAGGAGGGAGGTTTCCGGTTCGTCCGCACCGCGGGGGGCGTGCGCATCGAGCTTCACATCGGCTACGAGCCACCGGCCTCTGTGCTCGGAGCGGCGGTGGCGCGCAGGTTCGACGGCCTCGTCCGTGCCCGCCTCGAACGCGCCATGGTGCGAATTCGCGAGGTCCTCGAGACCTGAGGCTCGGCCCCCGACCCAGCCTCTAGAGTTGAGTCGTTGAAGCTGACTAAGAGCGCCAGCTCCATCCTCGGCCGAGCCTCGATCGGCATGCTCGCGCTGCGTTCGGGCCGGCTTCCGCTTGTCAACCCGGCGGTCTTCAGCTTCGCCGGCGGGTCGCTGTGGATGACGACGTCGCGCTACGCGGCGAAGACGATCATCGCCCGGCGCGACCCGCGTGCCGCCTTCCTCGTCGACGGCGGCGACAAGGCCGTGCTGCTGCGCGGCGCGCTGGAGGTGTTCGACCCGCTGAGCGTCTCCAACGATGTCCGCGCCGTGCTCGAAGGGCCGTCGTTCTTCATGGGCATGGCCGGCTACGCACTGCGCAACGCGCCGTTCATCGCCGGCTACGCGCTCGATCTCACGCGATTGCCGCGAGAGTGGATGCCCTACAACAGGGTCATCCTGCGCATGAAGCTGAGCGACGCGGACCTCGTCGAGGGAGCGCCGTTTCCGTCCGCGCAGGCCGCGCGCGTGCCCGCCGTGCCCGCAGAGGTCAGCCGGAGCCTTGCCGGTGTCTCGCGCGGCTACGCATGCTGGATCGAAGGCGGCATGCCGCTCATCCGCCCGGCGTTCTGGGAGGTCGATCGGGGCCGCGTCACGGTTGCGCCGACAAGCGGCGGGCCGCGTGCGGGTTCGCCGGGCGCGCTCGTCGTCGAGTCGCACCACCGCTTCCGGCCGTCGCAGATGGTCGGCGCCTGCGTCCGGGGCACGTTTGCCGCCTCGACCGACGGGGCCGGCATCGCCGAGCGCTACGGGATCGCGACGGCGGAAGTGCCTTCGGTGGTGGACCTGAAGGTCGAGCGCGTCACCTCCTGGCGCGGGTTCGCGATCACGACGGCGGTGCCGCGAGGCGCTCGCCGGCTGCGCGCAGTAGGCGAGTAGTGGCCAAGCCCGCCGCGCCCGGACTGCAGATCCGCAGGTGGGAGGCCGGCCGGTGGAGCGATGCGCCGGACGCCGTCGTCACCGAAGAGCCGCTGCAGCTTCTGCTCGACGGCGCTGAGCTGTCGGTGGTCATGCGCACGCCCGGCAACGACGTCGAGCTCGCGCTCGGGCTGTTCTACGCGGAGGGGATCGCGCGCGATCTGGCCGGCGTCGAGCGCGTGCGTGTCAGCGCGGAGTCGGGCGAGGACGAGAAGGCCATCGAGGTCGACACCTCGATCATGGAGTCGAACCAGGTCGACGTCCGGCTCGCGCATGCGCCGCGGCGCAAGCCGCAGCGGTCGATGCTCGCCAGCGCCGCATGCGGGGTGTGCGGCGCGGTGCTGATCGAAGACCTGCGGCGTGACCTGGTGACGCTGGGCGCCGGTCCGCAAGTCGATCCGAAGCTGCTGCCGGGCCTGGTCGATGTCCTGCGCTCCGGCCAGGGCGTCTTCGAGCGCACGGGCGGGCTGCATGCCGCCGGTCTCTTCACGGCGGCCGGCGAGCTCGTCTGCCTCCGCGAGGACATCGGGAGACACAACGCCGTCGACAAGGTCGTCGGCCGGATGATGCTCGACGGCAGGCTGCCCGCCGGCGAGATGGTGCTCGTGGTCAGCGGCCGCGCGGGTTACGAGATCGTGCAGAAGGCGATCACCGCCGGCATCCCGGTCGTGGCCGCCGTGGGGGCGCCCTCCAGCCTCGCGGTCGCCCTGTCCCGCGAATTCAACCAGACGCTGGTCGGCTTCCTCCGGGGCGAGCGGTTCAACGTGTACTCGGCGCCCGAACGGCTGACAAAGTCTTGACGGTTAGCGAATAAAACCGCGCCGGTCCGGTGGGTAGTCTCCGGCCATGAGACGGCTTGCGCTCGGCCTGGTCACCACGGTCGTGCTGGTGGCGTGCGGCAATCAATCCGCCGCGCAGATCTCGCCGTCGCCTTCGGGCGCGGCGAACGGCCTGCAGAAGATCAAGCACGTGGTCGTGGTCATGCAGGAGAACCGAAGCTTCGACGAGTACTTCGGCCTGTATCCAGGCGTCGACGGCCTGCCGCGGCAGGACGGGCAGTTCACGGTCTGCGTCCCCGATCCGGCCAACGGCGGCTGCGTCCGTCCTTACCACGATGCGACCGACCGAAACGGCGGCGGCCCGCACGGGAGCTCGAGCGCGACCGCGGACATCGCCGGCGGCAAGATGGACGGATTCATCGGTCAGGCTGAAGGCGGCAAGAAAGGCTGCAAGGAGGCCGTCGATCCGAACTGCACCAACTCGGTTAAGACCGACGTGATGGGCTACAAGGACGCGCGCGACATACCCAACTACTGGACCTACGCCGGCGACTTCGTCCTCCAGGACCACATGTTCCAACCCAACGCGTCGTGGAGCTTTCCCGAGCACCTGTACCTCGTCTCGGAGTGGGCGGCGAAGTGCGCGAAACAGGCGGATCCGATGAGCTGCGTCACCAACATCGATGCGCCGGGCGACGCGATCGGCGCAGGCGCGGGCAAGATCAACGGCGACGACCAGGCGGCGCGGAACTTCGCCTGGACCTCGCTGACCTACCTCCTCTACACGCACAACGTCAGCTGGAAGTACTACGTCGCCGAGGGGACGACCCCCGACTGCGAGGACGACGCAATGACCTGCCCCGCGAAGCAGCAGCGCGTCGGCACGCCTGACATCTGGAACCCGCTCCCGGGCTTCACCGACGTGCGCAGTGACGGCCAGGTGGGGAACGTGCAGACGATCGACCACTTCTACGCCGACGCGAAAGCGGGGAATCTACCGGCGGTCAGCTGGGTGACCCCCAACGGCGCGGTGAGCGAGCATCCTCCCGGGCTTGTCTCGGCGGGCCAGGCGTACGTGACCTCGCTGGTCAACGCCGTGATGGCCGGCCCAGACTGGTCCTCGACCGCGATCTTCCTCACGTGGGATGACTGGGGCGGCTTTTACGACCACGTCGTTCCTCCATCGGTCGACAGCGCGGGTTATGGGCTGCGCGTACCTGGCATCGTCATCAGCCCTTACGCGAAGCGCGGCTACATCGACCACCAGGTGCTGAGTCACGACGCGTACGCGAAGTTCATCGAGGACGTTTTCCTCGGCGGTCAGCGGCTCGACCCCAAGACGGACGGCCGGGCCGACTCGCGACCCGACGTGCGCGAGGATGCATCCCAGCTCGGCGACCTCGTCAACGACTTCGACTTCAGCCAGGCGCCTCGGCCAGTCGTGATCCTCGATCCCAACCCGAGCCCGGGTCCGGCCTCAACGCCCTAGTTCTCGATAATCGAGCGGTGATCCGCCCCATCCCCCGGCTTCGCCGGGTACTTCCCCACGAGTGGGGAAGAGCCGTCTTGCTCGGCGGATACGTGCTGGCGGTCGAGTGGACGCGCGCGGTCGCGATGCGGCAGCCCGGGCTCGCGATCCCTGGGCTCGTTCTGGGCGGTGCCGCGCTCGCCCTGGCGGCCTGGCGGATACCTCCCGCTAAGCTTGGGCTCGGCACGACGCGGTTCGGGCTGCGGGTGCTCGGGGGCCTCGCGCTTGGTGCCGTTCTGCTCCTGCCTGCCGCGGTCCGCTCCAGCGCGGTGCCCCTGCTTCCGGCCGGCCTGGCGGTCGCCGCCGTTGCGGTGTCGATCGGCGAGGAGGTCGCGTTCCGCGGCGCACTCTACGCGGCGCTCGAGGACGCCGGCGGCGCACCGCTGGCGATCATCGGGTCGACGGTGATGTGGACGCTCGCGCACGCCCTGTCGCATCCGCTTCCGTTTCTAGGTGCGGTTGCCGCGGCGGGCTTGCTGCTCGCGCTCTGGCGGTGGGCCTGCAACGACCTGATCGGTCCGATTGTCGGCCACGTGATCGCAGACCTTGCGCTTTGAAACAAGGCGCGCTGCTCGCGCTAGGGGTCATCTTTTACGCGATTGCCGCGTGGATGGTTGCGCCCGGTTTCTATGACGGCTTTAATCCCTCGCCATACGCCTTCACGTGCCCGCCGCCGCAGGCAGGCGACACCAAGCCGACCTCCGGCCACGTCGACATCAGAGTGGTCGGCGGTGTGAGCGAGGCGAACTCGGCGTTCACCAATGACGGCCAGCTCGTGATCGGGTTCTTGCCCGGGGCGTTCATCGCCGGCGGCAAGACCTCGATCTCGGTTGACATCAAGCCGCTCGACACGTGCCCGAACCCGACCGGCATCCGCTTCGTCACCAACATCTACCAGGTGACCGCGGACGCCATGCTCGACCCGTCCAAGCCGGCGAACCTCGTGCTCCAGTTCTCGAACCTGGTTCCAAATCCCTCGACCGTGTACCAGGCTTCGGACCCGAACGGGCAGTGGAGCACGCTGCCGTCGCAACCTGGCCAGCCGTTCACCATCGCGAGCCGCATCACAACGTTCGGCTACTTCGCCGGGGGCTACCCCGCGACCTCCCCACCGCCTGGTTCGTTCACGATCGGCGGCGGTCAGATCCTGCCGATAGTTGTCGCCATGCTGATCGTCGTGGTCGTGCTGGTAGGGCTTCCGCTGGCAGTGATCCCGCGCCGCCGTTGAAGCGAATCGCGCTTCTTGCGCTTGCGGTCGTCGCTTATGGGATCGCCGCGTGGATGGTCGCCCCGGGCTTTTATGACGGCTTTGGCCCGCCGCAGCCCTACAACTTCACGTGCCCGCCGCCGCAGGCTGGCGCCAACACCAAGCCGAGCTCGGGTCACCTCGAGATCAAAGTCATCGGCGGCGTCAGCGACGCCAACTCGGCGTTCACAGACGACGGCCAGCTCGTGATCGGGTTCCTGCCCGGTGCCTTCATGGCGGCGGGCAAGACGTCGATCACGGTCGACATCAAGCCGCTGGGCACATGCCCAACCCCTGCGGGCATCCGTTTCGTCACCAACGTCTACCAGGTGAGCGCCGACGCGACGATCGATCCGTCCAAGCCGGCAAACCTCGTTCTTCGCTTCTCGAACCTGGTGCCGAATCCCTCGACCGTCTACCTGGCATCCGATCCGAACGGGCCGTGGACCACGCTGACGACGCAGCCGGGCCAGCCCTTCACGGTCGAGACGCGGACGGCGACCCTCGGCTACTTCGCCGCCGGCTATCCGGCCGGCTCGCCGCCGCCCGGCTCGGTCACCGTCGGCGGCAGCCAGGCGCTGCCCATCATCGTCGCGATCCTGATCGCGGTGGTCGTGCTGGCCGGCCTGCCGATCGCGGTCATCCGAAGGCGCCGCTGATGCGAGCCAAGCTTCTTACCGAATTCGTCGGCACGTTCGTCTTCTTCTCGGTCATCGGGCTCTCAGGCGGCGCCGGTCCGCTGGCGCCGGTCGCTATCGGCCTCGCCCTGACCGCGACCGTCTACATGGGCGGCCACGTGTCCGGGGCCCAGTACAACCCGGCCGTCTCGTGGGGCCTGTTCCTCCGCCGCGTCATCTCGCTCCCGACACTGGTCGCCTACTGGATCACGCAGCTGGTCGCGGGCAGCCTGGCGTTCACGTTCGCGTTTCTGATCGGCGCGCATCTCACCGGGGTCCATCCCGGCGCCGGCGTGTACTGGTACTCGGCCCTCGCCGCCGAGGCGGTGTTCACGTTCGCGCTGGTGCTCGTCGTTCTGAACGTGGCCGCGACCCCGGAGACGTCGGGCAATTCCTACTACGGACTCGCGATCGGGTTCACGGTCGCGGCCGGCGCGTTTGTGGTCGGTCCGATCTCAGGCGCCGCGTTCAACCCCGCGGTGGGTTTTGGAGGCACGCTTGGGGCTGCCTTGTTCGCGCATGGCGGGTGGTCCGATCTGTGGATCTACATAGCCGGCCCGCTGCTCGGCGCGACCGTCGCTGCGGAAGTCCATGCCCTGCAAGCTCGTCCGCCGGTGCCGCCCGAAATCTCGGAGCGCTCGACCTAACGCTCAGTCGTACTTGATCGCTTCGAACACGGTGCCGCACTTGCGACAGCGGTACTGAAGCGTCATCGCCTGAGTCCCGAAGAGCGAGATGACCTCGGCGTCCCGCGCCCTGCAGTGCGGGCAGGCGGGCTCAGCCCGCGGCTTGTCGCGCGGCGGCGGGCGGCGCGTACTTCTTCTCCTCGAGCCCTCGCAGCATCCCGAAGGTGTGCTCGTCCATCGCGCCTTCGGCCGCGCGCCGGCGGAGCGGATCCCAGACCTCCCAGTGGATCGTGACGTCGGGAGCCCTGGTCTCGAGCTGCTGCTCCAGGCGAGCGCGCATGTCGTCGGGTCCCATGCTCAATCCCTCGAGCTCCGACCCCGGCGGTCCGAAGAACTCCAACGCCTCCTGCCACGCCTGCAGCAGCGGCGCGCCCTCGATGCCTGAGCGCAGCCAGCTGCGGCCATGGAGGAAGTGGTAGCGCTCCTCCAACAGCATCTTGCGCAGCCTGTGCCGCAGCACCTCGATCGAGCCGTTGACGCATGCCTCGATCACCACGGTGAAGGCGGTGTCGAGCACGGCGTTGGCGGCCACGAACTGCGACCACTCGGTCCATGGCTCGTCGAAGTAGGCGAGGTTGCGAATCTTCGAAGGGTCGCTCTCGCGCTCTTGCTCGCGCGGATCGGCACCAAGCGGTTCGAGGCACCCGTACAGCACGCGGCTGTGGCCGAGGTCGTCGAGGCCCATCGCGGCGGCCGCGATGTCCGCCTCGAGCGAGGGCGCGCGGGTAGCCCACTCTGCGTAGCGGAGGCCGAGCATCTGCTTGTTGTCCGCGAGGGACAGGACGAGGTCCGAGACGCTCAAGACTCGCCCGGCGACCACAACCGGATGACGTCCTCCTTGCGCACGATGGCCATCTCGCACCAGCGTTCCTCGTCGTAGGTCGCGCGCGCGTACGCCATCGCCAGGTCGGCGTCGGGCGCGACCACGCTGCCGACCAGGTGGAGCGGGTCGACGCGGGCCTTGCGCGCAAACACCTCGTACTCCACTGCGTCGCCGCTCACGCGCTTGTAGCCGTTGTGGCTGTTGCTCAAACCGCCAGACCCCACGCCTCGAGTGCGTCGCGCCCGGCTTCGGTCAGCCGCGCCGCCGTCCACGGCGGGTCCCACACGACCTTGATGCGGACCTCGCTCACGCCCGGTTCGCGAAGCAATCGCTCGCGGACGTCGTCGAGGATGAACTCGGACGCTGGGCAGCCCATGGCCGTGAACGTGAGGTCGACGTCGACCACACCATCTTGCTCGGTGACGCCGTAGATGACCCCCAGGTCGACCAGGTTCACCGGCATCTCGGGGTCCTCGACCTCGGTCAGCGCTTGCCAGAGGCGCTGGGTCATGACTCTCTCTTGTGCGTCTTTCGGAAGTTGTGGAACTCTTCCTGGAACATCGCCACCATCTCGGCGTTGCGCGGCCCGCGTGCGCGCCACCGCGCGAGCACGTCGTCCCAGGTGATCGGCTTCTTGAAGTCCCAGCGCTTGTGCTCGGCGTCGAACTCGCAGGGGAAGGGATAGTCGAGCTCCCAGACGTCCTTGCCGTCTCTCGTCTCTTTGTGCGCAGGCACCTTGACGCCGATCTGCTCGCAGTAGGGGACGACGGTCGAGAGCCACCACTGCCGGAGCTGATCGTTGGTCAGACCCTTGAGCCGGTAGTCGAGCTGGGTCGAGTGCATCTTCATCGAGTCCGGGAGGCCGAACCACTCGACGCTGAGCGGGAACATCCAGTCGACGGCCTGCTGCAGCTCGTCCTTTGCGGATCCACCGGCGGCGCTGATCCGCTTCATCCACGTTCGGCCGTTGCGGAGGTGGAAGTTCTCCTCCAGCATCACCTTGTTCAGGCCGCGCTTCCAGGGGCCGTACGAGCACTTGTCGTGGATGTCGCCGAGCAGGCAGAACCCCGCCTGGTCGTAGAAGCCGTTGGCGACCACGAGCTCGGTCCAGCTCTCGAGCGGGACGTCGAAGGCGTAGGGATAACGGAAGCTCTTCGGATCGCGGCTGAAGATGAGCTTCTCCTGGTCCTCGCCCAGCTCCTCGAGGATGTGGTAGGCGATGTGGGCGTGGGCGAGCTCGTCCTGGATGATGGCGATGCCGGTCATGAAGGCGTTGATGGACGGCGCCCTTTTGGCCGCCAGGTAGTAGGCCGGGGCGCTGATGAGCTCGGTGTCGCCCGAGACGATCAGGGTGTGCTTGAGCTCACGCAGGTACTCGGGTGTCATCTCGCCGGGGCTCTCGATGAGCTCCCCGGACTTGATCATCTGGTCGAACTCGGCTGAGGTCGGCACGAGTTCAATTCTGCCGGAAGCCGGGCCTGGAAGCCGGGCGGTAGAATCCTTTCTCCCCCAGGCAGCCGTTCCTGCCGCGCCGTGGTGGCTGTAGCTCAGCTGGCAGAGCACCAGATTGTGGATCTGGGTGTCGCGGGTTCAAATCCCGCCAGCCACCCTTCCGTATATACCCAGAGTATAGCCAAACTGAGGTATACTCTTGGACGTCGACGATCGGCCGGTCATCTGGGACCGTGCCAACCGGAAGCACATCAAGGATGACCACCCAGAGAGAGCAATTACCGCCCGCGAGGTCGAGCAGGCTATGACTGACCCGAGGCGCGACGAGGCACCTGACCCGAAGCGTTCGGGGTACTGGCTCGTCAGGGGCAGGACGACCGCGGGTCGACGCCTGCTTGTCGCCTGGGTCGAAATCCACGACGGCCGCTATCCCGTCCATGCACATGCCATTGGGAGGCGCGGCAGATGAAGAGTAGGAAGCGCATCATCGGCAAGCCGTTCGGCCCGGAGCCCCACCAGTTCGATCCATACGACGGGATGACGAAGAAGGAATTCGAGGCCGAGGTGATGGCAGCGCTCGATGCTGCCAGGCAGCGCCAGAAGGCCATCTCGATCAAGTTGCCTGAAGCGCTACTCGAGCGAACGCGCGAAGAGGCAAAACGTCGTGGCGTTCCCTACCAGACGCTGATCAAGATCCTGCTGGAAAGGTCGCTCGACAGGCTCGGCGCTGCGTGATCAAACTTCCGATCCGATTGAGGGGATGAACTCGGGTCGCGATCTGCTTCCGCCAGGTTTGGCTCGATTAGCGGTGGATCTTTCCCCGTTTGGTGTTAACGAGTGGGCGATCCCGGGCGATCGCGCAGCTGAGGTTTGTGGAATCCTAGCTGACCGCGGCTGGGCAATCCTCGGAGTCGACTGCTGGCACAAGACGGCAACCGGCTTTGAGCTGTGGCCAGACCCATGGGCAATGCGAAGCCTTCAACCACACGAGTCGTGGGACAGCTATGTGAGTGCGAGCTTGGTCGAGGCGGGACAATCGATTCCGTTACGAATGGAGTCGATGAAGCCTTTGGATCCGTTCATCGTTGTTGTGGCGGTTGCGGCGGGCGACTACCCGGGCGGGGCCTCGGGAGCCTAGGCCGTGGCTAATTACGCCGGTGCCCGTCCTTCTAAGGAATTAGGTTCCAGCGACCCGGGGACCGCGGTTGCGCAAGCTCGGCATGCTCAACTTGTACTCAGTCGAGCTAAGTCGTCCCAGTAGGGACCCCATGAACTCTGTAGAAGTTCGGCTGACGCGTCTCAAAGGCCATCTGCTGATGTGTCACAGCTACTTCGGCTGATTTGTCACTCTCCCGCGCATGAGGGAGATGAGCGTGACCGAGCAAAGGTACAAAGCGGTCCAGGGTGTTCTGGCCGAGGGTCGGACTGTGAGCGATGTAGCCAGCCAATGGGACGTCTTCAGGCGGACGATGTACCGCTGGCTGGCGCGCTACAAAGGCGACGGCCTGGAAGGCTTCGGCGACGCCCATTGGATAACTTGAGCAAGCGTCTACCGAACGACTGGCGCGAGAACCGCGAGGGAACCGAGGCGCTGCACCAGGCGATCCTTCTGCACCGATCGATCTTCACGAACTCGATCGGCCGCCGGCCACCGAGCAGGAACAGCAGGCCGCCCGCCGTCGTGAGATGGCGTAGCCACGCCGGTCGATCACCTTTAACAGCTTCTTAAGATGACCCGACCAGACGATTAGGCCGCCCATCACCGGGGTTCGTTAGCCTCGGTCGACGTACGGGGGCGCCCCTCCTGTGAACCACGAAGAAGACAGGAGGTCTAGGTACTTGAGACTCCATCGAGTCGCGCTTGCGACTGCCACCGTGCTCGTCGCGGGCCTGGCCATGAACCTTCCGGGTCAGGCGAGCGAATCATCGCAGACCGCAACGCCTATCAAGCACGTGATCGTGATCATCGGCGAGAACCACACCTTCGACAACGTCTTCGCGACCTACGTACCGAAGGGCCACCAGACCGTCTGGAACCTGCTCGCCGAGGGCATCGTGAATGCCGACGGGACGCCGGGTCCGAACTTCGCGAAGGCCATGCAGCGCACGGCCACAGACACCACGACCTACCAGCTGAGTCCGGCACAGACTGGCGCATACGGCACGCTGCCGCCGCCCAACACGACGACCGGGTTCGCGCCGTTCAATTCGCCGGACGCGCGCTATCCGAGCAACCTCCCGAACGGGCCGTACCAGATCACCAATCAGAACGTCCCTTACGACGCCGCTTTCGTCGGCGACCCGATCCACCGCTTCTACCAGATGTGGCAACAGGTCGACGGCGGCAAGAACGACCTGTTCGTATGGACCGCCAACACGTCCGGTCGCGACAACGGCGCCAACCCGCCCGCGCCGATCTTCCAGGGCGGCCTCGCCATGGGTTTCTACAACGTGCAACAAGGCGATGCCCCATTCCTCAAGCAGTGGGCGGACCAGTACGCGCTCGCCGACAACTACCACCAGGCGGCGATGGGTGGCACCGGCGTCAACCACGTGATGCTCGGTAGCGCGGACGACGTCTTCTACTCGGACGGACACGGCAATCCGCTGGTCCCGCCGTCCAATCAGATCGAGAACCCGAATCCAAAGCCCGGGACCAACAACAACTTCACTCAGGACGGCTACGCCGGAGGCAGCTACAGCAACTGCTCCGACGCGACACAACCGGGCGTTAGCGCGGTCGAGACCTACCTCGCCGCGACCAACAAGGCCAACCCTGACTGCGCCGCCGGTCACTACTACCTGCTGAACAACTACGGACCTGGCTACAACGGCGACGGAACGATAAACACGTCGAGCCAGTTCGTCGTTCCGCCGTCAGCGATGCCCACGATCGGCGACGAGCTTTCCGCAAAGGGCGTCACGTGGGGCTACTTCGGCGAGGGCTGGGACAACGGCCGGCCGGACCCGGCCTACTGCCCGATCTGCAACCCGTTCCAGTACGCAACCTCGATCATGACGACGCCACTGCGGTCGAACATCCACGGCATGCCGGAGCTGTTCACCGACATCGCGAACAACACCCTGCCGGCGGTCTCGTATGTCAAGCCAAACGGCCTCAATGACGGCCACCCCGCCTCATCGCAGCTCGCCGCGTTCGAGGACTACACACAGAACGTCGTCAACGCCGTCAAGGCCAACCCGCGGGTGTGGAACGACACCGCGATCATCGTCACCATGGACGAAGGCGGCGGTTACTACGACTCGGGCTATGTCCAGCCCGTGTCGTTCTTCGGCGACGGCACCCGCATCCCGACGATCGCCATCTCGCCGTTTGCGCGGCATGGCTTCATCGACCACACCTACTACGACCACGTCTCAGTGGTGAAGTTCATCGAGAAGAACTGGGGCCTGCAGCCGCTCTCAGGACGCAGTCTCGACCGCCTGCCAGACCCGATCGTGAAGTCGAGCAACCCATACGTACCGATAAACGGCCCCGCGGTGGGCGACCTGATGAACCTGTTCAACTTCGACCAGGACTAGTCAGTCGCGTTGGGAGGCGGGGGACGACCCCGCCTCCCGATCGTTTGTATCCGTTTTAGCTCAAGAGGTTTAGCGTGCTGGTCGCGTCGTAGACGGAACAGCACTCCGTCACCCGACGCGATCGCCGCTGCGTCATGGCCGGTCGAACCGCATGACACACCGTGATGCCGCGCGCGTTCGGGCGGATGAAGCGCGATCACCATTTCTAATCCGGACTTCGACAGCCGGGTACTCCTTCCGAGGCGCGCGTTAGACAAAACGGCTCGTTGACGGGGGACCGCGGGCCGCGGCGGCTGGCGAAAGACTGTCAGCCATTGAAAGGTTGCGAGGGTCAGATGGGAATACTGGCGCGCGGCATCGTCGACCTGGTACTCGACTACGTCTATGCGTGGACGAGGGTCTTGCGATGGAGGAGGGCTCTGGCGGCGACGGCGGTGATCCCGGCATTCATCCTCGCGTCAAGCGCGGTGGTGCTTGTCGGGCGATCCATCAACGCGGCCGGAGCGGTGCGACCAGGCGGCGTGAACGTCGAGCCATCAATGCGGCCGTGGAGATACGTCGGCGCCAATCCTCAGTCATGGTGGTGCGTCCTGCCCAACTGCACGGCTGATTTCTCATCTCCGTCCACGACAATCCAGACGGAGCTCTCTGATGCCAAGAACGCCGGGGCGACCAACGTCCGTCTCGAGTTCCCTTGGTGGTTGATCGAGCCGCAGCGAGGCGTTTACGACTGGAGCCGCGCGGACCTGATCATGTCTGAGGCAGCGTCGACCGGGATCACGATTCAGCCCGTCCTCGTCTGGTCGCCCTCATGGACGGCGGCTGCGCCAAATCAGCCTCCGGCAGCGGCTGACATGCACCAGTTCGCCCACGATTTCACGCTGCGTTATGACGGTCGCGTGCCGGTGATCGAGATCTGGAATGAACCCGATTCCGGCAACTACCTCTTCAACGGATCGGCTTCGACTTACGTAGCCAGCATCCTCAACCCGGCGTATGCCGGAATCAAGTCGGTCGACACCTCCGTCCGCGTCGAGCTCGGCGGGCCGGCGAACGACGCGGGCACGTGCTGTCCATTCCTGTCGGCGGTCATCGCCGACGGCGGCAATTTCGACATCGCCGCGTTTCACAACTACGTCGGCACGGGATTGTCCGAGGCGATCGCCTACGCACGGATCACTTCGAAGCCGATCTGGCTCGGCGAGTACGGCGCTCAGTCTTCGAGCTGCGCCGCGGGCTCCGACTGCCAGTCGCAGCTCATCAACAGCACCCTGACCACTGTCGGGCCTCTTGCGATGGCGCAGTGGTACAACCTCCGAGACACCGGTGCCTGGAACTGCTGTCCGCCAGCGTTGGGCGCCAGCGCCACATGGGGCCTCCTCAACAGCAACTTCAGCGCGAAGGCAAGTTACTCGACGATGCAGTCGCTGCTTCGCGGGGCTCCGGATCCGCCGCCGAGCCCGTCATCGTCGCCGCTCACGTCGCCTTCGCCCAGCCCGAGACCATCACCGACTCCGGGCCCACAGCCTTCGCCGTCTCCAACGCCGCCACCTCCCAGCCCGTCCCCGTTGCCATCGCCAAGCCCTTCGCCAACGCCCGGGCCCGTCTTCAACTCTGGACCGACGATCTTCTCCGACACGTTCGTCTCCGACCCGATCGGGTCCACGCCCTTCGGCTGGAGGTCGTCGGGATTCAACTCGACCTGGACGGTGAATCAGGCGACGACGGCCGATTACATCACTCACGGCGGTTGGTCGGGAGATCTGACGACTGGAAGCCCCACCTGGTCCGACTACGTGCTGACCACAGCCGTGCTCCCCAGCTGTTGGGGCAGTGAGTCGGACCGGGTGTTGTTCGGGGTCCAGGACTCGGGTCGATACAGTCTCGACATCGTGGGCGGCACCCGCGTCGTGCTCACGAGAAAGGCCGGAGCCACATCCACGCAGCTTGCAAGCGCAGCCTTCGCTTGCAACCCGAACCACTGGTACAGGGTGCAGATTCGTTGGACGCGGACGGGTGCGATCAGCGTGTCGCTCGACGGAAGCCAGATGCTGAACGCCGTCGACACCAGTTGGACCGCGGGCGCGATCGGCTTCGAATCGAACGATCCCTTCGCGTTCGGAGGCGTGCTGGTGCAGACCGCAACCTGACCAAAACCGCATCTCCGAGCATCCGGCGCAGGCATGCCTGTGTACACCTGATTGATGCAGACTGCCTGACGTGCAAGAGCATCTTCCCGCCGTAGAGCTGGACGGCATCGATCGCAGCTACGGCTCCGTGCATGCGGTCGACGGCGTCAGCTTCAAGCTCGAGCAGGGCGAGATCGCCGCGCTGCTCGGGCCGAACGGCGCGGGCAAGACCACGACGCTCGACATCATCCTGGGCCTGGGCCGTCCCGACCACGGGCGAGTTGCCGTGCTCGGCATGTCGCCGCAAAACGCCATCGAGCGGGGCCTGGTTGCGGCCGTGCTGCAGACCGGCGGGCTGCTCAAGGACCTCACCATCCGCGAAACCGTGGAATTGACCGCGACCCTGTTCGCCAAATCACAGCCGGTCGACGAGGTGCTCAAACGCGCGGGAATTGACGGCATCGCGGGTCGGATGGTCCGAAAGGCATCTGGCGGCGAGCAGCAGCGGCTGCGCTTTGCGCTCGCGCTCCTGCCGGATCCGGTGCTGATGGTGCTCGATGAGCCGACCGCCGGCATGGATGTCGAGGGCCGCCGCGACTTCTGGAACGCGATCCGAAGCGATGCCGCGCGCGGCAGAACGGTCCTTTTCGCGACCCACTACCTCGAGGAGGCGGACGCCTACGCAGATCGGGTGATCCTGCTGCGACAGGGCAAGATCGTCGCCGACGGCACCCCGGTCGAGGTCCGGAGCCTTTCGGCCGGCCGGTCGGTTCGCGCGACGCTGCCCAACGCCGACGAGGCGAAGTTGAGCGGGCTTCCTGGAGTGCGTTCGATCGAGGTCCGCGGTGATCGGGTCTTGATCCAGACCACCGACTCGGACGCGGTCGCCCGGTATCTCTTGACCGCAACCGCCGCGCGCGATGTCGAGATCGTCGCCCAGAACCTGGAAGAGGCATTTCTCACGCTCACCGGCGAGGACGGAGCCAAAGCCAACCCGGTGGGAGGTGCGGCTTGATTCCAACGGCCAACTTCGACGCGCGCCCGGTACCGGCCTTCGGCGGGTTCAATCTCACGTTTCTCTACCTCGAGGTCCGGCGACTGCTCCGCAACCGCCGGACGGTGCTGCTTTCGGTGGTTGTCCCTGTGGCGCTCTTCTTCCTGTTCCGCAGCGCAAGGCGTTTGCCGGCGGCAGAAGGTGCGAATTTCGAGGCGGTCACCATGGTCGGGATCGCCGTTTACGGGGCCATGCTCGCCGCCACCTCCGGCGGCGCGATGGTGTCGGTCGAGCGCGCCCTCGGATGGAGCCGGCAGCTGCGGCTGACTCCCTTGCGCCCCGCCGCTTACGTGGCGATCAAGCTCATCACCGCGATGCTCCTGGGCCTGGTTTCGGTTCTCGTCGTGTTCGTCGCCGGAGGAATCACCGGCGTCCAGATGTCCGCCGGCACGTGGGTGCTCTCCGCGCTGCTGGCGTGGGTTACCGCGCTTGTGTTCGCCTCCTTCGGGCTCTTCATGGGCTACGTGCTTCCCACCGAGAACGTGATGCAGATCATCGGGCCGCTGCTTGGAGTGTTCGCCTTCTTCGGCGGCCTGTTCGTGCCGCTGTCGCTGCTTCCATCGGCGATTCAGAGCATCGGACCGTACATGCCGACCTATGGAGTGGCGGCGATCGCCCGCTATCCGCTGCTCGGTGGGACCTTCGATCCGACCTGGCTTCTCAATCTGGTCGTGTGGACGTTGATCCTGGCGGGCGGCGCGATGGTCCTGTTCAGGCGCGACACGCGCCGGGTTTAGCCGGCGGCGCGGGCCAGGAGTCTTTCGGCGTAGTACCGCTCCCACGGTATCTCGACCGCCTCGTCGCGATGTTGCCGGTCGACCTTGATGAGCTCGTCGGTGAGTTGGGCGACTGAGAAACTCAGGGCTTCGAAACCGTTCGCGAGCAGGTACCGCGCGTACCACGCCGTCCAGTTCGGATCGACCCCGTCCGTGGCGATGTACGCCTGGTGATGCGCCTCGGCGGTCCGGCCGAGCAAGCCTGCCAGCTCGTCCGGTGCCGCCATGAACGCGAGTCTATGCCGGCGCTTCTAGAGTTGGGTTGGATGGGCAGATTGAGCGCCCGGCAGCGCATCACCTCGGCGGTCAGCGCATGGCCGGACGTGCAATCGGCGCCGCACCGGTTTGGCGGTGTCGAGTTCCGGCTGGGCAAACGCGAGCTGGGGCACCTGCACGGTGACGTGCTGGCCGATCTGCCGTTTCCGCGGAAGGTGCGGGACGAGCTGATCGCGGCAGGCCGCGCGGAGCCGCATCACGTCCTGCCTGACACAGGCTGGGTCAGCTTTCGGATCGCCTCACCGCAGGACGTCGACGCGGCGATCGGGCTGTTTCGACTTGCGTACGACCGAGCGGTCGCGGCCCGGCGGCGTGCGCCTGAGCACGAGGCCCAGGCCCTCTAGACGGGGCGGCGGCGCGGACGCCGGCAGTCCGGCGATCACCTGGAGCAGGCGCGGGCCCACCTCCAGCCGGGCGCATCTGAACCCCGACCACTTGTCCGTTCGGGTCGGGCTCGCCATGAACTGCAGCTCGATGCCTTTCCCGCGCCTTCCCGCACCGCGATACGCGAGCCGGTTGAAGTCGGCGCTCGGCACGATCCATGCGGACTCGATCGCGGCGTTGCGGACGAAGACGATTGCGTAGACGAACGCGGGGTGCTGGCGCGCCTTGCCCTCGGGAAACGCCATCCGCGCGACCGCGAATCCCTTGATCGTCAGGGACAAGGCGGTCTTCACCTGGATGGCGAGCGCCGGAACCATCCCTCGTTTGCCGATGGTGACGTCGGTGTGGTCATCGTCCGTGGTCGGCCTGAACAGCTCGAGGTCGCCATTCGAAGTCAGCGTGACGCAGGCGGTGAACAGCTCCTCCCCCGCGGTCCCACGCTGCGTCGCCGTCAGCAAGCTGGTGCGTAGCATGCCCTTGAAGGAGGTAGTGGTGACTGAACACATCGACCGGATCAGCCCGACCCAGTTCGAGGAGATGCCGGACCTGGAGGATTGGCGCCTTCTCAGCGACGGCGCCTGCGCGTTCTTCCCGACCGACTCGCTGGCGATCAGCGCCCGGCTGGTGCAGTCGATCGCCGCGCTACCCGCGGTCGAGGACAACCCGCCGGACATCGACGTGCGCCGCGACGGCGTGACGGTGCGGTTGCTGACCATCACCCGGAGCTACGCCGGAATCAGCAGTCGGGACGTCGAGACCGCCCGGCGCGTGTCCGAGGTCGCCCGTGATCTTGGCATCTCCTCCGAGCCTTCCGAGCTCCAGAGCCTGCTCGTGGTCCCGGGAGCTACCAGGATCGCCGACGTGGTGCCGTTCTGGAAGGCGATGCTCGACTACGAGCCCCGCGAGGACAGCCCCGCCGAAGACCTGATCGACAGGCACGGGCGCGGGCCGGCCTTCTGGTTCGAGCAGATGGAGGAGCCGCGCCCCGACGGCGGCGGCGCGATCCACCTCGCCGTCTGGGTGCCATACGAGAAGGCGCAGGCAAGAGTCGACGCCGCCCTCGCCGCCGGCGGACGGATGGTGAGGGATCAGTTCGCGCCGATGTGGTGGACTCTGGCCGACGCGGCCGGCAACGAGGCGGACATCGCGACGGTCAAAGGCCGGGACTGACGCGCGGGCGCCGCGGCGGCGGCCTGAAAAATGGTCAGTTTCGACCATCAAGAAACCTTGAGCGGCGCCGTTGACCTTCCTGACCCGCCACTCGAATCAGGTGGTCGCGCCGGTCCAAGCCGCACAGAGGAAGGGGTGTGGTGGCGGGTCACCTTGTTGGATTCACAGCCGATTCAAAGCCGGAGGCAAGTGTTCTTCGTCCGTAGCTCTCGACCCTCGGAAAGACGGTGGTGCTGCGAAGCATGCCGGGCCGCCGCGGCCGGCCGCTCATCGCATCTGCGACACTCGTCCGCCGCCGAACCGGTCAGGCCCCGGGTCGCAAGCCCGCCTGCGGAAACGGACGCCCAGTCGACCAAACGTTTCGAGTTCTCCCCGGACCTGGCGCAACCGGCCGGGTAACTAACCGGTAGGCGTGAGCCGGCCGTCTCTCTACGAGTTCGCCGGCGGGCATGATGCCTTCCTTGCCCTGGCCGCCGCGCTCACCGAGCGATGCATCGAAGATCCGGAGCTGGGCCACGCCTTCTCCCATGGGTTGAGCCACAACCACAACGAGCACCTGGCCGGCTACCTGGCGGAGGTCCTCGGAGGGCCGGCCACCTTCTCCCGCGACCTCGGCGGTCACTCGGCGATGCTGACCCTCCACGCGGCCCAGGGAGCGCCCGACGAATGGGGGACAGGTTCGAGGCATGCTTCGTGGCGGCCATGGACGACGCCGGCCTCCCGGACGATCCCGAGTTCCGCAAGGCCATGCGCGCCTACATGCACTGGGCGACGCGGGAGGTCAACCACTACTCGCCCGTCGGGTCCCGTGTGGAACCAGACATGCCCATGCCGCGTTGGACCTGGGAGGGCCTGGAGAGATGACGAACCGGATCAAGATGGTCGACGAGGGCGA
>JAMXLM010000006.1 GCA_024280995.1 Candidatus Dormiibacterota bacterium | reverse complement strand
CTGGACGAAGGCGTCCTGGGTGCAGTCCTCGGCGGCGTGTAGGTCGGAGAGGATGGCGGCGACGGTGCGGAAGACGCGCGGGTAAGCCACTCGGTAAAGCCGGTCGAAGTCCTCTCGCGAGCCGGGTTGGTACGACTCGGGCACGTTCTTTCTGATCCTACGCTGGATTACGGCAAAGAGCTATGAAGAGGGGTTGCGAGGGAGCTGGGGAGGCTGTGAGAAATGTAAATCAACATCATAATGCTTGCATGTTAGAACGAAAGTTCGTATATTGTTGATGTGTTCAAGCTTCGCGAGGCGATCGACGAGCTGGAGGCTCAATCCGGTCTCGACGTTCGTGAGCTCAGCGCGCACATCGATCGGCTCCAGGCCATCCTCTGTCGCGAGCTTCACGAGGCCACCAGGCGCGGCGATCACGTGCTCGAGGGCAAGACGCCCAACGCCTGGGCGGCGTCAGCGTGTCGTGTTTCAGCCTCCTCCGCCTCCGACCGTCTTTGCGTCGGCGAGCAGCTGAACAACCTGCCTCGCGTTGCAGAAGCGCTGCGTTCGGGCGATGTTGGCTACCAGGCCGCCGCGGTGATCTGTCACCTCAGCGACCTGCTGGGCGAGAAGCGCGGCCTGGTCGACGAGGAGAAGTGGCTCGAGTACTCGAAGCAGTTCTCGATCAAGAATCTGCGCCGGCTCGCCGAGCACGCGCGCTTCGTGGCCGACCCCGAAGGCGCCGAGCGAGATTCGGAAGAGGACTACGAGCAGCGCTACCTCCACCTGAGCGAGCTCGGCGCGATGTACAAGCTCGATGCCGTGCTCGACCGGGAGTGCGGTATGGCACTGAGGACGGCGCTGGAATCACTGACCAAGCGGCTCGGTGAAACAGACAACCGAACGCCCAAGCAGCGGCGGGCGGATGCGTTCAAGGAGATCGTCCAGCACTCACTCGACCAGGGCACCTTGCCGAAGCGAAACGGGGCGAGGCCGCAGCTGGCCGTCCACTTCACGGTCGATGGCTTGAAGGGCGAGCTGGCCGATGGCATGCCCATCCCGGGCAAGACTGTGCAGCGGCTGGCCTGTGACTGCAGCATGCACCGCGTCGTCAAGGCCGAGTCGATGGCGATCGACGTCGGTCGGGCCAAGCGCACCGCCCAGCCCGCGCAATGGCGAGCGCTCAAAGCCCGACACCGAACCTGCGCGGCGCCAGGTTGCGAGCGGCCGATCGGCTGGACGCAGGCTCACCACCTCGAGTTCTGGTCGCGAGGCGGCCAGACCAACGCCCACCGCCTGATCCCGCTCTGCTACTACCACCACCGCCTGGTCCACGAAGGCGGCTGGCAGGTGGTGATGGCGGGCGAGCGGGTGGACTTCATTCCGCCCGAGACGCCGCTGATGCTCCGTCGCCGCTGGGGAGAAAGCCGATGGGCGGCATAGACTGTCGTCGTGCCCATCGTCTGGACTGACAATCCCGCCGCCAACCAACTCCTGGAGTCGGACCCGCTGGCATTGCTCATCGGGATGGTGCTCGACCAGCAGGTGAAGATGGAGAAGGCGTTCGGAGGGCCTTACGAGCTCAAGCAGCGGCTGGGCGGGCGCCTTGACGTGCGCGAGATCGCGGAGATGGAGCCGGAACGACTGGACAGGATCTTTCGCGAGCGGCCGGCGCTGCATCGCTTTCCGGGGAACATGGCGCGGCGCGTGCAGGCGATGGCGCAGGCCGTCGTCAAGGAGTACGGCGGCGACGCGGCGTCCGTGTGGCGGGACGCGCGGGACGGAGCGGACCTGTCGGCGCGCATCTCGAAGCTGCCTGGGTTCGGCGAGATGAAGACCCGGATCATGATCTCGATCCTGGCCAAGAAGTTCGACGTCAGGCCGCCGGGGTGGGAGAAATACGCCGCCACGTGGCACTCCGTCGCCGACGTCGATACCGAAGAGTCGATGGTCCATGCACGCGAGGTCAAAAGAGAGATGAAGGCGGCGAAGGCGGCCAAGCACTAGCCGGCTTTCTGATAACGTTTGCGCTCCGGCCCCGCCAGAGAGAGCGGGGCGGTCCAGAAATAGAGAGGCGAGATGAGAGATTGCACCCCCACTCGTGACGATGCTCGGGCGCTGGCCGCAACCCACGGTCTGATCCCGGTCTATCGCGAAGTCCTCGCCGACATGCTGACGCCTGTCCGCGCGTACACGCTCCTGTGTCCGCCCGGGGAGCCGGGCTTCCTGCTCGAGAGCGTGGAAGGCGGCGAGCGGCTGGCGCGCTACTCGTTCATCGGTTTTCAGCCGCGGCCGCTCGAGCTCGGAGAGGGCAACCCGCTCGAGGCACTCGCGCACGTTGCCGGCGAGGAGACGGCGCCGGTCAAAGGGGTGCCGAGGTTTCACGGTGGGGCTGTGGGTTACCTCGGCTACGAGGTCGCCCGGCACTTCGAGCGGCTCCCGGTCGCGAAAGGCGCGCCACCGCCGATGCCTGAGAGCGCCTTCCTCAAGGCGGAGGATCTGGCCGTTTTCGACCACGTCACCCGTCGTCTGCAGCTGCTGACGATCTACCGGCCGGACCGAGAGGACTACGACGATGCGGTGCGGCGGATCGACGCGATGGAGCAGCGATTGGCTGGCGATCCGCTGCCGCCGCCCCAGTATCCGGGCGATGGCGTGGCGTGGGAATCGAACGTCACGAGGGGACAGTTCCATGCCATGGTCGACGCGGCACGCGAATACATCATCGGCGGTGACGCTTTCCAGATCGTTCCGTCGCAGCGATTCCGCAAGCCGCTCGCGGCGAGCCCATTCGACGTCTACAGGTGCCTGCGGGCGATCAACCCATCGCCTTACATGTTCTTCCTCGCGCTCGGGGGCGATCGTCATGTGGTCGGCACGTCGCCCGAGAAGCTCGTCCAGGTCGAGGGCCGGCGCGTCGAGACCAGGCCCCTCGCTGGTACGCGTCGACGCGGTGCCGATCCCACCGAGGACAAGCGCCTGGAGAAGGAGCTCCTCAGTGACCTCAAGGAGCGCGCCGAGCATGTGATGCTCGTCGACCTCGGGCGCAACGACGTCGGCCGCGTGTCGCGGCCGGGCAGTGTCGCCGTCGACCGCCTGATGGAAGTCGAGCGCTACTCCCACGTGATGCACATCTCGTCGACCGTCAGCGGGCAGCTTCGCGACGGCAAGACGTCGCTCGACGCCCTCCGCGCGGCGTTCCCGGCGGGCACGGTGTCGGGCGCGCCGAAGATCCGCGCGATGGAGGTGATCGCCGAGCTCGAGCCGGACCAGCGAGGCGTGTACGCCGGCGCGCTCGGCTACGTCAGCTTCGGCGGCAACCTGGACATGGCGATCACCCTTCGCACGGTCGTGGAGGCCGAGGGCGTCGCCTACGTTCAGGCCGGTTGCGGCGTGGTCGCCGACTCCCGGCCGGAGCGCGAGTACGAGGAGACCCTGGAGAAGGCGGGTGCGATGTTCAAGGCGATCGAGATGGCGGAGGGCATGTAGGTGGACCGGGAAGTGCGCCTCGCGATGATCGACAACTACGACTCCTTCACCTACAACCTCGTCCAGTACATGGCCGAGCTCGGCTCAGAGCCGCAGGTCTTTCGCAACGACGAGGTCACGGTCGAGGAGCTGGCAAGGTTCGACGGCGTGGTCATCTCGCCGGGTCCTGGAGCTCCCGACGACGCGGGCGTTTCGCTGGATGCGATCCGCGCGCTGAGCGGAAAGATAGCGATCCTCGGCGTATGCCTGGGGCATCAGTGCATCGGTCAGGTATTCGGTGGTGAGGTCGTGCGCAACGAGCCCGCCCACGGCAAGACCTCGTGGATCCACCACGACAACTCGGGCGTCCTGGCGGGATTGAGTGAGCCGTTCGAGGCGACTCGCTATCACTCGCTGATCGTCGAGCGCTCGAGCATTCCCGCCGAGCTTGTGGTCACGGCGTGGACGCATGACGGCGTGGTCATGGGCGTGCGCCACGTCAAGCACCCGACGTACGGCGTGCAGTTCCACCCCGAGTCAGTGCTCACGAAAGAGGGCAAGAAGATCCTCGGGAACTTCGTGCGCCGCGCCGCAAAGGTCTACGCATGATCGACGCGCTCAACAAGCTCGTCCGGTGCGAAAACCTCAGCGAGGGCGAGGCGGCGGCAGCCTTCGAGGTGATCATGCGAGGCGACGCGACGCCATCGCAGATCGCGGGGTTCATGATCGCGCTCCGCATGAAAGGCGAGTCGCCCGAGGAGCTCACCGGTTTCGCGCGCACCGCGCGTGCGGTGGCGACCCCGATCGAGGTCGGTGGCGATCTGCTCGACACGTGCGGCACGGGAGGCGATGGGCTCGCGACCTTCAACATCTCGACCCTGTCAGCGATCGTCGCCGCGGCCTGCGGAGCTCGCGTGGCCAAGCACGGCAACCGCGCCGCGTCCTCGCTGTGCGGCTCGGCGGACGTGCTCGAGAAGCTCGGGGTCAAGATCGACCTAGCGCCCGAAGGGGTCGCGCGCTGCATAGACGAGGTGGGAATCGGCTTCCTCTTCGCTCCGATCTTCCATCCGTCCTTCCGCTTCGCGGGCGCGCCCCGGCGCGAGCTCGGCGTGAGGTCGGTGTTCAACATCCTGGGGCCGTTGTGCAACCCGGCCGGGGCGAAGTACCAGGCGCTCGGAGTCGCAGACAAGGCGCTGGCCGGAAAGATGGCCGATGTGCTCATCCGGCTCGGCGTGGAGCGTGCGATCGTGTTCCACGCCACCGACGGTATGGACGAGCTCTCTGTCGCGTCGCCGTCGTTCGTGATCGAGATCGACGGCCGCCGCAGGGAATACGAGCTGGATCCGGCGGAGCTCGGCTTGCGCCAGGCCCCGATCGAATCGATGCGCGGCGGTGGGCCTGACGACAACGCGCGAATCGCCCGCGACGTGCTCGCCGGCGAGCAGGGCGCCCGCCGCGACGTCGTCCTGCTGAACTCGGCGGCGGCCCTGCGTGCCGCGGGCATCGCGCGTGACTGGAAGGAGGGGCTGGGTCTTGCCGCCGGCGCAATCGATTCCGGCCGGGCCGGTGAGATCCTGGACCGGTGGGCGAGAGTCTCGACCTCCTAGGGCGGCTCGTGCTCGAGGCGCGGCAGGATCTCCAGCGGCGGCGCCACCTGCTGGACTCGGACCTGTTCGAGAGGTCGGTGGCCGCCTACACGCCGAAGGATTTCGCCGGGGCATTGCGCCGTCCGCAGCTCGCGGTGATCGCGGAGATGAAGCAGCGAACGCCGAGCATGGGAGTGCTGACCGAGGACTACCGGCCCGCCGACCTGGCGCACGCCTATTCGGACGGAGGGGCGGCCGCGATCTCCGTGCTGACTCATATGGCGGGGTTCGGCGGCCGCATCGATCATGTCCGCGCCGTTCGCGCCGCGACCGACCTGCCGATCATGCGCAAGGACTTCGTCACCGACCCGTACGAGGTCGCGGAGACGCGTGCCGCCGGCGCGGACGCGGTGTTGCTGATCGTCGCCGCCCTGCAGCCCTCGCAGCTCGGGGATTTGCTCGCGGTGGCGAAGTCGCGCGGGCTCGCGGCGGTGGTCGAGGTGCACGACGAGACGCAGACCTACGCGGCGCTGCAAGCCGGGGCGACCCTGATCGGAGTCAACCACCGCAACCTGCGCGACTTCAGCGTGGACCTCAGCCTGACCGAGCGCCTCCGCAAGCTGGTGCCGAAAGAGGCCATCCTCATCTCGGAGAGCGGCATCCATGGCGCCGGCGACGCGCGGCGGATGCGCGAGGCGGGCGCCGACGCGATCCTGGTGGGCGAGCTGCTGATGCGCGCAGTGGATCCCGCGGCCCAGATCAGGGAGCTCGTCGGTTGATCCGGATAAAGATCTGCGGCATCTGCGACCTCGACAGCGCGATCACGGCCGTCGAGGCCGGCGCGGATCTGATCGGGTTCCACTTCTGCGACTCCGAACGGCGGATAACGCCCGAGGACGCGAGGGCGATCATCGACGAGCTCTCGGTGCGGCCGCGGATCGTCGGTGTGTTCATCGACGAGCGACCCGAGGAGGTGCGCCGCATCGCCGAATACCTCGACCTCGACCTCGTGCAGCTGCACGGGTCGGAAGCACCCGGCTTCGACGTGGGCGCGCCGGTCATGAAGGTGCTCAAAGTCCGCGACGGCCGGGTGCCCGGCGTCGACGAGTGGCCCGACCCGATCATGCTCGACAGCTGGTCGGCCGACCAGCGCGGAGGCACGGGGCGCACGTGGGACTGGGAAGTGGCCCGACCGGTTGTCGAAGCGCGCCGCGTATTCATCGCGGGTGGTCTCCAACCGGGTAACGTGGGCAAGGTCGTGAGCGAGCTCCGGCCATACGGCGTCGACGTCTCCAGCGGTGTGGAGGCACGCGTTCGGGTCAAAGACCCCGCAAAAGTGAGCGCCTTCGTCCAGGCGGTACGTCGGGCGGAGACGATCGGCTGATGTCGCGGGCGGCGCTCACCCATCCAGTCGACGGGCGCTTCGGCGCTTTTGGCGGTCAATACGTCCCCGAGACGCTGATGAGCGCGCTCAAGGAGCTCGAGGACATGTGGCACGAGGCCAAGGCCGACCCACAGTTCCAGCTCGAGCTCGCCGGTCACCGCCGAGCGTTCATCGGCCGTCCGACGCCGCTCTACGCGGCCACCCGCCTGGGCGAGCAGTACGGTGGGACGCACATCCACTTCAAGCGCGAAGACCTGTGCCACACCGGGGCGCACAAGCTGAACAACGCCGTCGGGCAGGCGCTGCTCGCGGTGCGCATGGGCAAGAAGCGGATCATCGCCGAGACCGGTGCAGGCCAGCATGGCGTGGCCACGGCAACGGTCTGCGCGCGGTTCGGCCTCGAGTGCACGGTCTACATGGGCAGCGAGGACATGCAGCGCCAGTCGATGAACGTGCGCCGCATGAAGCTCCTCGGCGCGAAGGTCGTCGAGGTCACCAGCGGTACCAGGACCCTCAAGGACGCGACCACCGAGGCCATCCGGGACTGGGTGAGCAACGTGCGGACGACCCACTACATCATCGGATCGGTCGTCGGGCCACACCCGTACCCCGAGATGGTGCGCGACCTGCAGCGCGTCATCGGCGACGAAGCGCGTGAGCAGTACCTCTCGCTGGACGGCAAGCTGCCCGACGTCGTGGTCGCCTGCGTCGGCGGCGGCTCGAACGCGATCGGCATCTTCACCGCGTTCCTCGACGACCGCGACGTGCAGCTGGTCGGCGTCGAGGCGGCGGGCAAAGGCATACGCACCGGCGAGCACGCCGCTTCGCTGGTCGGCGGGCGGCCGGGCGTGCTGCACGGCAGCTACTCGTACGTGCTCCAGGACGGCGATGGGCAGATCCTGCCGACGCATTCCATCTCCGCCGGCCTCGACTATCCCGGCGTGGGACCAGAGCACGCGTTCCTGCGCGACATCGAGCGCGTGGAGTACGTCGCGGTCACCGACAAGGACGCGCTCGCTGCCTTCAGGCTCTGCACGCGGCTCGAGGGCATAATGCCGGCGCTCGAGCCGTCGCACGCGATCCATCACGCGGGCGTGATCGCAAAAGAGCTCGGGCCGGGAGGGCGCATCCTGGTCTGCCTGAGCGGGCGAGGCGACAAGGACATGGACAGCGTCGATGGTGGCTGAGACTTCGTCGCGCCTCGAGAACGCCGTGCGGGCTCACGGCGACCTCAAGCTGATCGCCTACATCATGGCCGGCCATCCGTCGAAGAAGCGCTCGATCGAGGTGGGGAAGAGGCTCGCCGGCACGGGGATCGCGGCGCTGGAGATCGGGATCCCGCACTCCGACCCCCTGGCCGATGGGCCGATCATCCAGCGGGCCGGGCAGAAGGCGCTGGCCGCCGGCACGACCGTGGCCGGAGCGCTGGAGGTCGCCGAGGCGGTTGCGCGCGAGGGTATCCCGGTGGTCCTGATGACCTACATCAACCCGGTGCTCGCCTACGACCCGCGCAAGTTCGCGGCCGAGGCGGCCCAGGCCGGCGTTGCCGGGGTGATCGTCCCCGACCTGCCGATCGAGGAGGCGGAGCCGGTCGCGGGCTGGCTGCGTTCGGCGTCGCTCGACACGGTCTTCATGGTCGCGCCGACCACGCCGCCCGATCGCATCGCCACGATCGCGTCGCACTCGAGCGGCTTTGTCTACTGCGTCACGGTCACCGGCATCACCGGCGTCCGTCGAGACCTGCCAGAAGGCATCGCCGAGCTGCTCGCCGAGGTTCGCAAGCGCACGACCCTTCCGGTCGCGGCGGGGTTTGGCATCTCGCGCCAGGACCACCTCAAGGCGCTGCGCGGCAAGCTCGACGCGGCGGCCGTGGGCAGCGCGATCGTCGACGAGATCGACCGCGCGGGCGATGGAGTCTCTCTGGTCCGGGAGCTGCTCAAAGCCTGCGGGACCGGCCGCTGATGTCGGAGGGCAGCGCCGCGTGCCGGTAAGAGGAATTCGCGGCGCGACAACGGCGAGCGAGAACACGGCGGAAGCCATCAACGAAGCCACCGAGGATCTGCTGCGCCAGCTGACGGCGCTCAACGACCTCGATCCCAACGAGATCGCGTGCGTCTACTTCACGTCCACCAGCGACCTGGACGCAGAGTTTCCGGCCCACGCCGCGCGGCGACTCGGCTGGACACAGGTCGCGTTGCTCTGCGGTCCTGAGATCAACGTCGGCAGCCACAACCCGCGCGCGATTCCCAAGTGCATCCGCGTCCTGATCCTCTACAACACACCGCGCCCACAGACGTCGATGCGATTCGCCTACCTGCGCGGCGCCGAAGCGATCCGCGTCGACCTGGAGGCATCGCGCTCGTGATCATCGTCATGTCGCACAGCGCGACGAAGGCCGAGATCGACGCGGTCGTCGAGCGAATCGAGGAGATCGGCCTCAAGGCCGAGCTGTCGCGCGGCGAGGAGCGCACCGTGCTCGGCGTGATCGGCGGCAACGCCTACGCCTACAAGGACGCGTTCTCGCACCTCGGCGGGATCCAGGAGATCATCCCGATAACCAAGCCCTTCAAGCTCGCCAGCCGCGAGTTCCGCCGCCACGACACGGTGGTCGACATCGGCGTTTTGAAGATCGGCGGCGACGAGGTCGTGATCATGGCGGGGCCTTGCTCGGTAGAGGGCGAGGAGATGCTGCTCGAGACCGCGCGACACGTGGCCGCGCAGGGCGCGAAGGTGCTGCGCGGCGGGGCGTTCAAGCCTCGCACGTCGCCGTACTCGTTCCAGGGCCTCGGCGAGGCCGGGCTGAAGATGATGGCGCTCGCCCGCGACGAGACCGGCCTCAAGGTCGTCACGGAAGTCGTCTCGCCCGGCGACGTCGAGCTCGTCGGGAAATACGCCGACATCCTGCAGCTCGGTACGCGGAACATGCAGAACTATGCGCTGCTGCAGGAGGCGGGCCGCTCGGGCAAGCCGGTCCTCTTGAAGCGCGGCATGTCGTCGACCATCGAGGAGTGGCTGCTCGCCGCGGAGTACATCCTCTCCCAGGGCAATCGAGACGTGATCCTGTGCGAGCGCGGCATCCGCACCTTCGAGACCGCAACCCGGTTCACGCTGGACTTGAACGCCGTGCCGCTCGTGCGCGAGCTGTCGCACCTGCCGATCATCGTCGACCCGTCGCAGGCGACGGGCAAGTGGTCGCTCGTCGGACCGATGTCGCTTGCGGCGGTGGCGGCGGGCGCCAACGGGTTGATCGTCGAGGTGCACCCGACCCCCAACCAGGCTTTGTCGGACGGTGCGCAGTCCCTCGACTTCGATGCGTTCGACAACCTCATGACCGATGTGCGCCGGCTGCTCGGCGCGATGCAGAAACAGCTGGCTTGACGACGGTCGCCGTCGTGGGGTTGGGCCTGATGGGCTCCTCCTTCGCGCTGGCGTTGAAGCGGGCGCGGCCCGACGTCGTGCTCGTCGGCAGCGACCCGAATCCGGTGGTGGTGCGCAAGGCACTGGAGCGTGACGTCATCTCCACGGCGAACACAGACCTGTCGCCGGTGGAGATGGCGGACCTGGTGATGGTCGCGGCGCCCATCAATGCGCTGCGTGAGGTGTTCGCCCAGGTGGCGTTCCGGGCTCCGGGACGCACGGTCAGCGACATGGCCAGCACCAAGGCTGCGGTCGTCGAGTGGGCGGCGGCGGAGGGTATCGACCTGGTCGGCGGGCACCCGATGTGCGGCAAGGAGCAGTCGGGGATCGACGCCGCCGACGCGACGATGTTCGAGGGCGCCCCCTGGGTGCTGACGCGCGACGAGCCCGCCGTGGTCGATCTCGTCAAAGCGGTAGGCGCCCATCCGGTGCTTCTCGACCCCATCGAGCACGACCGCCTGGTCGCGGGCGTCAGCCACGCGGCCTTCTTGCTGTCGGTCGGGTACGTCCTGGCTTTGGCGCACGCGAAGGACTGGCCCGAGGCGTCGAGGCTCGCCGCGGGCGGGTTCCGTGACATGAGCCGCCTGGCGGCGGGCGACCCGGACATGTACGCGGGCGTCGTGCGGACGAACCGCGCTTCGATCCTCGAGGCGCTCGATCTCGTTCGCAAGGAGCTGGACCGGCTGCACCGCCACCTCGAGGCCGACGACCCGCGATTGGTGGAGCTGTTCGAGGAGGCGCGCGACGTGCGCGAGCGCTGGGCGAAAGGCTCTTGATCGCCACCGTCCGACCCGCGCGGAAGCTCGAAGGCTCGATCACCGTCCCGGGCGACAAGTCGATCTCCCACCGGGCGCTCATCCTCGGTTCCGTCGCGTCGGGCGAAAGCCAGGTGCGAGGACTGTCGAACGGCGCGGACGTGATGTCGACGGCGGCGTGCATGCGCGCGCTGGGAGTGAACATCGACGGCTCGAGGGTCGGTGGGGTCGGCATCGACGGGCTGCGTGCGCCGGGGGGGCCGCTCGACTGCGGCAACTCGGGGACGTCGATGAGGTTGCTTGCCGGGTTGCTGGCTGGGCAACCGTTCGAGAGCGAGCTCGTGGGCGACGAGTCCCTGTCGAGGCGGCCGATGGATCGCGTGGTGGATCCTCTGCGCGAGATGGGTGCGGAGGCGAGCTGGCCGCCGCTCCGAGTTGGAGGTGAGTCCCCGCTCAGGGGCTTCGAGTACGAGCCGCGAGTGCCGAGCGCGCAGGTCAAGTCGGCGATCCTGCTGGCCGGCCTCTACGCCGGCGGAACTACGGCAGTGATCGAGCCGGTGAAGACTCGCGACCACACGGAGGTGATGCTGAGCGCGATGGGCGCCGCCGTCAGCGTCGAAGGTTTGCGGGTCGCCGTCACTCGGCCGGAATCCCTGCAGCCTCTCGACGTCGACGTGCCCGGCGACTTCAGCTCCGCCGCCTTCTGGCTCGCCGCCGCCGGGCTGATGGACGCGGCGGAAGTGAGATTGCTCGGCGTCGGTGTGAACCCGACCCGGATCGCATTCGCCGAGACGTTGACGTCCCTGGGATTCGCGATCAAACGAGCGAAGCCACGGCTCGAGGCCGGCGAGCCGGTGGCCGACCTCGAGGTCGCGCCCGCCGCGCTCGCCGGACCGGTTCACATAGACGGCACCGGCGCGGCCACGATGATCGACGAGCTGCCCGTTCTGGCCGTCGTCGCCACTCAGCTGGTGGGCACCAGCGTCATCGCCGGGGCGAGCGAGCTGCGTGTGAAAGAGTCGGACCGGCTCGCCGCGATGGCCCAAGGCTTGAGCGCGATGGGCGCCGACATCGAGGCAAACGAGGACGGGTGGATCATCAACGGGCCGCGCCGGCTGGAAGGCGCCCGGGTCGACTCGGCCGGCGACCATCGCATCGCGATGGCTCTCGCGGTCGCGGCGTTGATCGCCGACGGCAAGACCGAGATCGAAGGCGCCGAGTGCGTCGACATCTCCTACCCCGGGTTCTTCGACCACCTGGAATACCTCGCGTGAAGGTCTTTCGCGAGATCCCGGTCGAGATCGTCGCCCTCGAGCTTTACGAGCTCGAGGTCACGCCGCCGCGCGAGGACTTCGAGCTCGAGGTGAAGCGCGCTACGCAGGCGGTGCACTCCGGCGATGTGCCTCCGGTGGACGCGGCACGCGAGCTGTATCGACGATTCGGCACAGACCCGACGCGCATGCGCCCTTCATCGGAAGCGCTCATGCGGCGCATCAAGAAGGGTGAGCCGCTGCCGCGAATAAACTCGCTCGTCGACGTGGCCAACGCGCTGTCGGTCGAGCTTCAGGTGCCGGTCGGCCTCTACGACCTCGGCAAGGTCCAGGGCGAAGACCTCAGGTTGCGGCTCGGACGCGACGGCGAGAGCTACGAGGGCATCGGCAAGGAGAGGGTCAACGTCGGCGGCCGGATCTGCGTCGCCGACGCCGAGGGACCGTGTGGCAACCCGAGCGCCGACTCCGCGCGGACGATGATCACGACCGACACCGAGCGCGCGGCCTGGATCTACTTCCTGCCGGTGAGCGACGACGACATCGACCGCACGGCGGAGCTGATCGCTGTCTTCGGCCGCGGCCTGGTCCGGATGATGCAAACGTGAAGGCGGCCGCCGCGGAAGAGGTCCTGTGCGTCAAGCGCGACGACATCTTTCCCGACGGCGCGTGGCACGGCTTCGTCACCGACAACCTCGAGCGATACCAGTCGGTGATCCGCGAACGCTACGTCTTCAAGCCGCGCGCGGAAGTCGAGGACGACCCCTCCTTCCAGCAGATCATCCCGTACGTCGTCTTCCGTCATGGCGACCGCTACTTCCTCACCCACCGGCTTCGCGCCTCGTCCGAGAAGCGGCTGCGCAAGCTGTACTCGCTGGGGGTGGGCGGACACATCAACCGCGGCGACCTGGACTCGGGTGACCCGATCCAGGACGGGCTCAAGCGCGAGTGGGAGGAGGAGGTCGTCTACGACGGCCACTTCGATGCCGCGCTGCTTGGGCTTCTGAACGACGAGTCGGCCCCGGTGTCGAAGGTGCATCTCGGCGTGGTGTTCCTGGTCGACGGCGACACTCCGAACATCACCATCCGAGAGACCAAAAAGCTCGGCGGCGAGCTCCTGACGCTGCAGGAGATGAAGGTGCTCTACCTGCAGATGGAGTCGTGGTCGCAGATCGTGTACGACAGGCTCGTGGGATGAGGTATGTCGACGCCGGCGGCGTGCGCGTGTCCGCGATCGGCCTCGGCGCCTGGCAGTTCGGTTCGCGCGAGTGGGGATACGGCTCTGACTATGCGCGGTCTGAGGCAGGTCGGATCGTGAGCCGAGCGCTTGAGCTGGGGATCAACCTCTTCGACACCGCCGAGCTCTATGGGCCGTGGCGCTCGGAGCGCATCCTCGGCGAGGCGCTGCGCGGAAAGCGGCAGGAGGCTTTCATCGCGACCAAGCTCTTCCCGATCGGCCTGCCGTTCATGACGTCATCGCGGGCGAAGGCGAGCGCGCGCCGTCTGGGCGTGGACCACATCGACCTGTACCAGCAACACTTCCCCAGCCCGCTGTTCCCACCCGGAGCGACGATGCCCCGCTTCCGACGCATGGTCGACAGCGGCCTCGTGCTGCACGCCGGGGTCAGCAATCACAGCCTGGCGCAGTGGCAGGCGTGCGACCGCGCGTTTGGCGGCCCGGTGCTGTCGAACCAGGTGCGGTTCAGCCTCGTCGACCGCTCGCCCGAGCGCGAGCTGGTGCCGTGGGCCCAGAAGGAGGACCGGATCGTGATCGCCTACAGCCCGCTCGGCCAGGGCGCGCTTTCCGGCAAGTACCAGGACGCGTCGCCCACCAACTTCCGGAGGTTTCGCCGTGAGTTCTCCGCCACCGCGCGGGCGGGACGCGAACCCCTTGTCGCCACACTGCGCGAGATCGCGACGGCCCATACCGCAACGCCCGCCCAGATCGCGCTCGCGTGGCTGGTGCGGAAGCCGAACGTGGTCGCCATCCCGGGCGTGTCCTCTGTCAAGCAGGTCGAGGAGAACGCCGCCGCGGCGGACATCTCGCTCACGCCGGACGAGGTTGCGCGACTGGATAACCTCAGCGCATGAAGCTTCGATCGGTCGAGCTCAGGCGCATCCATCTCGACCTGGTGTCGCCGTTCGAGACCTCGTTCGGTGTACAGACCAGGCGCGACATCCTGCTGGTCAAGGCGATCACCGACGCCGGCGAGGGATGGGGCGAGTGCGTCGCCGGCGAGGAGCCGCTCTACTCGCCTGAATACGTCGACGGCGCGCAGCACGTGCTCATCCACCATCTGGTGCCGCGACTGCGAGACCGCGAGATCGCGGCCGAGAGCGTGGCGACGCTGCTCCGCCCGGTGCACGGCCACCAGATGGCGAAAGCCGCGATCGAGATGGCGGTGCTCGACGCCGAGCTCCGGGCGCGGGGCGAATCGTTCGGCCAGTTCTTCGGCGCCACCCGCGCGGAGGTCGACTGCGGGGTGTCGGTCGGCATCCACGCGACCATCGGTGAGCTGCTCGCGACCGTCGACGCGTACCTGGAGCAGGGCTATCGGCGGATCAAGCTGAAGATCAAGCCTGGGTGGGACGTCGAGCCGGTGCGCGCGGTGCGCGAGAAGTTCGGCGACGTGCCTCTGCAGGTCGACGCCAACACCGCGTACTCGCTCGCCGACGCGCCGCTGCTCGCGGCGCTCGACCCGTTCGACCTGCTGCTGATCGAGCAGCCACTCCCGGAGGAGCAGGTGCTCGCTCACGCGAAGCTGGCGAAGCTGGTGAAGACGCCGATCTGCCTCGACGAGTCGATCACGACGGTTCAGGCCGCGAGCGACGCGATCGAACTCGGCGCATGCCGAATCGTGAACGTCAAGCCTGGCCGCGTCGGCGGCTACCTCGAGGCGCGCGCGATCCACGACCTGTGCGCGCGGCGCGGAGTCCCGGTGTGGATGGGCGGCATGCTGGAGACCGGCCTCGGGCGGGCGGCGAACGTGGCGATGGCCGCGATGCCGAACTTCAGTCTGCCGGGTGACACCTCGGCGTCAGATCGCTACTACCATCGCGACATCACCGAGCCGTTCGTCCTTCACGACGGGCGGCTGGACGTCCCGACCGGCCCGGGCCTTGGCGTCGAGCCGGACATGGAGTACCTCGACTCGATCACGACCTGGAAGGGAGTGGCCTAGCCCGCCTCGCTAGCCGACCAGGTCGGGCATCGGCGAGGCGCCGGCGGCCTTGCCGAGGTGACCGACCCCGAGCCGGTTCTCGATCGCAGCCAGCAACGAGTAGTGGTTGTAGGCGACGTCGCTGGTGCGCGGCTTCTGGTTCGGCTGGATGACGAGCGTGAGCACCGAGTTCGCGGCGTCCTCGCCTTCGTCCCACGTGATGAAGAGCACGCCATCCTGCTGCCACGCGGTTGTGGCGAGGATCTGCGGGACGGTGTGCGAGAGGTACGCGTCGGCCACCGCGGTCGAGCAGTCGTGCCCGTCGTTGCAGAGCCCGGGCGTGATCCAGACGAAGCGCGGGATGTCGGGCTGCGTCATGTCGTGGGCGAAGTCGGTGAAAGGCACGACGTTGGCGGGGCAGGAGCTGCCGTAATACGCGAAGGGGTTGTGCTTGAGCGCATACGGGTAACCGCTGTGGAAGCACCCGTTGTTCATGCCTTCCATGTACGCGCGCCACGACACGCCCGCGTCCGTCAGCTGCGCGCCGAGACCACCGGCGGGCAGGGCGTGGAACCCGTCGTCGGTGATGCCCCAGGTGCTGCCCGACGTCATGGCGAGGTAGTTGGGCAGGCTTGGGTGGGTGACGCCGTGGTAGTTGGTGGCGTACGCGTATCGATGCGCGAGCTTCGCGGTGTAGCCGCCCGCCAGCGCCTCGCTGTACGAGCGGTTCTCCATGACGATGACGAAGACGTGCGCCGGCGGGAGCGCGACGCCTGGCGTGGGAATTGGGATCGGCGACACCTGAACGTTGGCCGCCGGCGTCTGCATGGGGTTCACCTTGGCGGCCTGGCTGCCGCACCCCACCGTGGCTAGCATCCCAAGGATGAGGATGGCAGCCGGGCGGTGGGAGCTGGTTGCTCGACCCGAGCGTGGGGGGCGGATCGTGTCGCTGCGCCTCGACGGCGAAGAGCTCCTGGACCAGGGCATCGGAGTCGACCAGCCTACCGCGGAGGGCTTTGTCGAGGCTGGGGCGTTCGGCTGGGACGAGATGGTGCCGAACCTGGAGCCGACAGACACGCTGCCCGACCACGGCGAGGCGTGGCGGCTGCCATGGCAGGTGCTGGGCCCAGGCTGGATGCGATGTCGCGGGCGGCTCGTGCCGTGGGAGCTGGAGCGCCGGATCGCGCTTGGATCGTCGGTCGACGTCGCCTACGTGTACCGGAACGCGGGGCCGTCCCCACACTCGGCTTTCTGGTGCGCGCACCCACTGTTCAGGTACGAGCCCGGAATGCCCGGCGTCGACGAGGTACCCGAGGGCACCAGCGCGAAGTCGTATCTCCCACGCGGATCGACGGACCGGATGCGCCTCGGCCGGATCGAGGTGAGCTGGGACTCGAGCCTCACGCCGGACGTCGCGGTCTGGGTTTGCAACGGCGACCTGGGCGGGTACCACCAGATCGCGGTCGAGCCGGCGACAACCGCTCCGATGCTCGAGCCGGGGGCCTCGCTGACGTGGTGGCTTCGAATTTCGGCTCTCTAAACTGAGGCTTCCAATGCAGAAGGTCGTCGGGCTGCGCTGCCGCGAGTGCGGCACGGAGTACGAGCTCCAGGCCACGCACGTCTGCGAGATGTGCTTCGGCCCACTGGACGCCGTCTACGACGCCGCCGTGCTAAAGCAGACCGTCAAGCGCTCGCGCATCGAGGACGGACCGAAGTCGATGTGGCGTTACCGCGACCTGCTGCCGGTCGAAGACTCGGTGAACGTGGTCACCCTCGGTGAGGGGTTCACTCCGCTCGTCAAGGCCGACCGCCTTGGCGCCGAGCTTGGGCTGCGCAACCTCTATCTCAAGAACGACTCGATGAATCCGACCAACTCCTTCAAGGACAGGGTCGTGTCGGTGGCCATCTCGTGGGCGCGGGCGCACGGCTTCGAGACCCTGGCGTGCGCGTCGACCGGCAACCTCGCGAACGCGGTCGCCGCGTACGCGGCGCGGGCGGGACTCGAGTGCTTCGTGTTCATTCCCATCGACCTCGAGCCGGCGAAGGTTGCGGCGATCTCCGTGTTCGGCGCGAACGTCGTGGCCGTGCGTGGGACCTATGACGACGTCAACCGGTTGTGCTCGCAGCTGCTCGAATCGACGCCGTGGGCCTTCTGCAACATCAACATCCGGCCGTTCTACGCCGAGGGCTCGAAGACGTTGACCTTCGAGACGGCGGAGCAGCTCGGGTGGAGGTTGCCGGACGAGATCGTGATCCCGATCGCATCCGGCTGCCAGTTCGTCCGCCACCGCCAGGCGGTGCGGGAGCTCATCGAATACGGACTGGTGAAGGCGGACCGCGTCCCCGCGTTCACCGGCGCTCAAGCCTTGGGTTGCGCGCCGGTGTACAACGCGTTCGTCTCGGGAGCGGAGCGAGTGCTGCCCGTGAAGCCAGACACCATCGCGCGGTCGATCGCGATCGGCAACCCGTCGGACGGTGTGTACGTGAACCGGATCGCGCACGAGACCGGCGGCGTGGTCGAGGCGGTGTCGGAGGAGGAGATCGTCGACGCGATGCGGCTTCTCGCCCGGACGGAGGGGATCTTCACCGAGACGGCGGGAGGCGTGACGATCGGCGTCCTTGCCAAGCTGGCCCGCGCGGGTCGGTGGAATGGGGACGAGGTCGTCGTCGCTTATGTCACAGGGCACGGCCTGAAGACGGCGGATGTGCTGGCCTCGGCGAACGGGCACGCGAGGCGCGTGGAAATAGAACCGACGATGAAGTCGTTTCGCGAAAAGGTGAGTATTTAGGGCGATGGCTCAATTTCGAATCCCCGGTCCGCTGCGCAGGCTGTCGGACGGTGAGGTCACCGTCGATGTCGAGGCTGAGGACCTGGCGTCGGCGATCGAGGCGCTTGACGCGCGATATCCGGGCTTCCGCGACCGGCTGCTGGACGAGAACGGCGAGCTCCGCCAGTTCGTGAACGTCTACTTGAACGACGAGGACGTGCGGCTGGGGTCCGGGCTGAAGGCGCGGGTCGGGGCGAAGGACGAGATCTCGATCGTGCCGGCGGTCGCTGGGGGGTAACCCGCCTTACACTCGCGCCGTCATGGCGCGGCGCCGCCTGAAGCTGATCTTCGGGCCTTCCCTGGTGAAGGAGCCTGTGATCTACCAGCTCGGCCGCAGCTTCGAGATCGTGACCAACATCCGGCGGGCCGACGTGACCAAGGACCACGGTTGGGTCCTGCTCGAGGTGACCGGCGAGTCCGACGAGCTCGACCGCGGCATCGAGTTCCTGGAATCGAAGGGAGTGACGGTGGAGCAGGCCGAGGGCGACCTGGTCGAATAAGCCGGAGCAACTACGGCGGCTTCGTTATTAACGAAGTTTCGCCATAACGATGTGAGCGCCGGGCAATGGCTCGGTGGATGGCGGGAGCGCGTCGATCAGCTGGAGCAGGCGCGGCCCTAGCTCCCGGGTTGGCACGCGAAAAGGAGCAGCGGCGTCGTCGCGGTCCGGGTATGCGCGGAAGTGCAGCTCCACCTCGTGTCCCCCGCGCGCGGCCGACCTGGACGCGATGCGGTTGAAGTCGGGCGCGGGGATGACCCACCACACCACCGGCTCAAGATCCAGTACCAGCACGATCACGTATATCCAGGCTGGGTCCCGCGGGATCGAGGCTTCGGAGTAAGTCGCGTTCGACTGCACGAAGCCAGACTCGCCCAACTTGAAGCACGCCTTCGCCTGCAGCGAGGCGAATGTGCTTTTGCCCTTCACGGCAACGACGAGATCCCGATGGTCGTCGTCCGCGTCGACCTGGAACGGGACGAGGGCGCCGTCCGTGGTCAGCATGGCGTAGACGGCTAACAGGAACTCGCCGACTCGGCCCGCCTGTACGTCACTCAGCGCCATCCCCTTAACTATCGGGCGTGAGCTACGACGTCGAGGTTGCGATCGTGGGCGGGGGCCAGGCCGGCCTTTCCACTAGCTGGTATCTCAAGCAAGCGGGCGTCGAGCACGTGGTCCTGGAGGCCGAGCGGATTGCCGAGACGTGGCGCAGCCGGCGCTGGGACTCCTTCTGCCTGGTCACCCCCAACTCGGAGACCAGGTTGCCCGGCGCCCCGTACGAAGGTCCGGATCCGGACGGCTTTCTGACGCTGACCGAGCTCGTCGACTACTTCGAAGGATGGGTCGGCTCGTTCCGGCCGGAGGTCAAGGAACAGTGTCCGGTCGACCGACTCGAAGTCGAGGCGGATGGATCGTTCTCGCTCAGGGTTCCGGACGGACGGATCAGGGCGCGGACCGTTGTCGTGGCGACGGGCGCGTTCCAGAAGGCTCACCGGCCGGCGGGCGCAGAGACGTTGCCTACATGGCTGAACCAGGTGCTTGCCGAGGATTACGGCAGCCCGGATCGGCTTCCCCCCGGCAACGTGCTTATCGTCGGCAGCGGTCAGACGGGCTGTCAGCTCGCCGAAGAGCTGCACGAGGCAGGGCGCAAGGTGGTGCTGGCCTGCGGGCGATGCGGCTGGATTCCGCGACGTACCGGCGACCAGGACACCGTGACTCTGATGCATGCATCAGGTTTTGCGGATCGGACTCCGGAGATGGTGGCGTGGCCGGCCGTGCGGCTCTTTGGAAACCCGCAGGCGACCGGCCATCACGGCGGGCGGGACCTTCACTTCCGGACGCTGCATCGCGACGGGGTCGAGCTCGTGGGCAGGTTTCTCGGCGCCGACGGCGACAGCATCAGCTTCGCCGACGACCTCGCGGCCAGCGTCGATTTCGGAGACGCGCGTTGGGCCGACCTCCGGGCGTACATAGACCGGCACCTCGCGAAAAACGGATTGCCGATTCCCGATCACGACATTCCGCCACCGATGCGGATCTCCACCAGGCAGCGCCTCGACGTGAAACACGAAGGCATCACATCGGTCATCTGGACGAGCGGCTACCGGCCGGAGTACGGCTGGGTCAAGGCCGACGTCTTCGACGACGCCGGCTTTCCGGTCCAGAAGGACGGGCGCTCATCCGTTCCGGGTCTCTACTTTGTTGGAGTGCACTGGATGAGGAAGCAGAAGTCCGCGATCCTGTACGGCGTGGGCGAAGATGCCGAGATCGTGGTGAACGACATCGCCGGACGGAGATCGTGAGGATCGCCGTCGCCATGTCGGGTGGCGTCGACTCGTCCGTCGCGGCCGCGCTCCTCCAGGCGCGGGGCCACGAAGTCGTCGGCGTGACTTTGCAGCAGTGGCCTCGTGATGACGGCGAAGAAGCGGCGCGGCACGGCGGGTGCTGCTCGCTCAACGCCGTCGAAGACGCGCGGCGGGTCGCGAGCCTGCTCGGCATTCCTTATTACTGCTGGAACCTGGAGGCAGAGTTCGGCGAGCGCGTCATCGAGCCGTTTCACCGCGCCTACCTCGAAGGCCGGACACCCAACCCATGCGTGCGGTGCAACGCCTTCGTGCGTTTCGACCTGATGCTCGACCGGGTGCTCGAGCTGGGCTTCGACCGGATGGCGACCGGCCATTACGCGCGAGTGCTCAACGGCGCCGAGCTTCACGCGGCCCTCGATCCGGCCAAGGACCAGTCGTACATGCTCTACCACCTGGACCGAGAGCGCCTCGCGCGACTCGTCTTCCCGCTCGGTGGGATGACGAAGTCCGAGGTCAGAGAGCATGCGAGGGAGTTCGGGCTGCCGGTGGCAAACAAGGCCGAGAGCCAGGAGATCTGCTTCGTCCCGCGCGGTGAGACCGCGCGGTATCTCGCGGCGCGGCTGCCGGTGCACGCCGGCGCCGTGGTCGACTACCACGGCCGCGTGCTGGGCGAGCACCGGGGCACGCCTCTGTACACCGTCGGCCAGCGCGCCGGATTCGGCAGCCTGGCCGAGCCGGGGCCGTGGTACGTGCTCCGCGTCGACGCTGCATCGAACGTCGTGGTCGTCGGCCGGCGCGAGCAGCTCGAGGTGCGTCGGGTGCAGCTCGAAGAGGTCAGCTTCATCGACGGCGTGGCGACCGAGCCGCTCGCATGCCAGGCGCGACTTCGCTACCACGCGCCCGCCATCCCCGCGACCTATCGCGACGGCGGCCTCGACCTGCACGAACCGTTCCTCGGCGCGGCTCCCGGTCAGGCCGCGGTGCTCTACTCGGGGACCAGGGTCCTCGGCGGAGGAACGATCGCAGCTGCCGCGTGACGTATTCGTCGCGGCCGTCCATTTCGTCGAGTTCCTCGGGCTGCTGCTGGCGATCGGGTCCCTCGTGGTGCTCCGCCTTGCGCGCCTGAGGCCGGCCCTCGGCTGGGCGCAGCCGCCGGTGAGGAACATCGTGGGCGGGGCGGCCGCGGGCGCGTTGGGGCTGCTGGTCGTGGGGCCGCCACGCGATCTGCTGATCGGCACCGTCCATCTGCTGTCCGCGGGCCTGTGGGCCGGAGGCATCCTGGCCATGGCGACGCTCCGCCCGCCAGGAGGCTGGGGTTCAGCCGAGGCGCGCGAGCTCGTCGAACGCTTCGCGCGAATCGCCCTGATCGCCTTCGGCGTGACGGCGCTCACCGGAGCCATCCAGGCGACGGACAGGCTCAACGACCTGAGCGACCTGTGGACGACGGTCTACGGCGAGGTGCTGAGTCTCAAGGTCGTCGCGGTGCTCGTCATGATGGCCCTGTCGCTGTCATGGCGCCGCGGGATGCCGGCCACGCGACTCGACGCGGCCGCCGCGGTGGTCGTCGTTGGACTGACCGCCGTTCTCGCCGCGTTCCCGATGTAGAGGCCGCCGTAAACTTCTCGTGCCGCCGCCACTGAGGTTGCATTTCATTTGGGTCTTCTAGCGCTCAGGCGCTACGTGCCGTACATGCGGCCGTACGTCTTCCTCGTCGCCGTTTTCGTCACGTCCCAGGTGGGAGGACTCGCCGCAGCCGCGTCCATCCCGAAAGTCATCCAGTTCATCATCGACGGGCCGATCGCGCACCGCGAGCAGCAGAACCTCGTCCAGCTGGTAGGGCTCCTGATCGTCGTTGCCGGAATCGAGTTCGCGCTGATCGTCTCGCGGCGGCACTTCTCGGGCGTCGCGTCGCTGCGCATGGAGACAGACCTTCGCAACGACTTCTACGCGCACCTGCAGAGCTTGCAGGTCTCGTTCCACGACAACTGGCAGTCGGGGCAGCTGCTGTCGCGCGCGATCGCGGATATCTCGACCATCCGTCGGTTCGTCGGGTTCGGCCTGATCTGGTTCGGCCAGATCTTCTTCACCTTCGCCGTCGTCCTGGTCTTGATGCTGCAGCTCGACTGGGAGCTCGCGTTGCTGGTGATCGCGTTCATGCTCCCGATCGCCTTCTTCAGCACGGTCTTCCACAAGAGGTACAAGCTCATCGCCCGGCGGCTGCAGGACCTGTCCGGCGACCTCACGACGACGATCGAGGAGATGGCGACGGGTGTCCGCATCATCAAGGCCTTCGGCCGGGCGCCGCTGATGCAGGAGCGGTTCGAGACGCAGGCGCGCGAGATCCGCGAGACGAGCCTGAAAGGGGTCGGCGCGAGGGCTGACCTCTGGACGACCATCAACTTCCTTCCCAACCTGTCGTTGGTCGGCGTGCTCCTGCTCGGCGGCCTGCACGTCGTCCAGGGAAGCCTGACGATCGGCGGGCTGGTCGCGTTCATGAGCTACGTCTTCATGCTCATCTTTCCGATGGACGCGCTCGGCTGGGTGCTGTCCATGAGCGAGGAGTGCGGCACCGCGAGCCAGCGGCTCGCCGAGGTGATGGAAACGCACCCCGAGATCACCGACCGGCCTCGCGCTCGCGCGCTCGAGACGTGCGTCGGGCGCCTCGAGTTCCGTGGCGTCGGTTTCAAGTACCCGAAGTCCGACGAGTGGATCTTGCGCGACCTGAACCTCGTGGTCGAGCCGGGGGAGACGGTCGGGATCGTGGGCCGCACCGGGAGCGGGAAGACCACCTTGTCGTACCTGGTGCCCCGCCTGTACGACATGACGGAGGGGAACATCTTCATCGACGGCGTCGACGTTCGCGACATCCTGCTGCGTTCGCTGAGGTCGTGCATCGGCTTCGCCTTCGAGGAGCCGATCCTGTTCTCGGCTTCCGTGCACGAGAACCTCGTCATGGGTCGCGCGATCGATTCGGACGAGGAGCTGAAGCGCGCGATCGACGTCGCCCAGGCCGGGTTCGTGTGGGACCTGCCATGGGGCCTGGAGACCCGCGTCGGCGAGCAGGGCTACACGCTGTCCGGCGGCCAGCGACAACGCCTGGCTTTGGCCCGCGCGGTGCTCGGCCGTCCACCGGTCCTGGTTCTCGACGACCCACTTTCCTCGGTCGACGTGCACACGGAGGCGATGATCGAGGAGTCGCTCGCGCACGTCCTCGAGGGGGTGACCGGGTTGCTGGTCGTCCACCGACCTTCGACGCTCGCCCTGGCCGACCGGGTCGCATTGATCGACGGCGGAACAATCGTCGCCGTCGACACGCACACCGAGCTGATGCGAACCAACGCCCTGTACCGCGCACTGCTGTCACAGGAGTACGAGGAGGCGCTCGCGTGAGCGCCGCGGTGCAGGCTCAGGCCGACAGCTGGCGCGGCGTCGCCGCCGAGGATCTCGACGAGTACTCGGCCAACGTCGCGGGGCTGCTTCGCAAGCGCAGCCGGCGGCTGCTGGCCGAGCTCGCGCGGCCCTATCGCCGGCAGATCGCGCTCGCGGCGCTCCTGATCTCGATCCGCTCCGCCGGCTATCTCTCCATCCCATACCTCGTCGGGCTTGGCATCGATCGCGGCATCAAGGCCCGCAACGTGACGGCGCTGCTCGAGGTGGTCGCCGTGCTGATCGTCGCGCTGGCGGCCAACGCGTTCGGTAACTACGGCTTCCTGCGACTGTCCGGATGGATCGGTGCGGCGTTCCTGTTCGACCTCCGGCGCAAGCTCTTCGCGCACGTCCAGGAGCTCTCGCTCTCCTTCTACGAGCGCTACACGTCCGGCCGCATCATCTCCCGGCTGACTTCGGACATCGACGCGCTCAACGAGCTGCTCGCCACCGGTCTCACCGCGGTTCTCACCGCGATGATCTCCGTGGTCGCGATCACGGTCATCCTGCTCCGACTCGACCTGCGGCTGGGCACGGTGACCTTGATCGCCATGCCGATCGTGCTCGTCCTCACGGCATGGTTCCGCGCGAACTCGTCGCGTTCCTACCGCGCGGTCAGACGGGCGATCGTGCTGGTGATCGTCCACTACGTGGAATCGCTGGGCGGCATTCGCGCGGTCCACTCGTTCCGGCGCGAGCCACGCAACCAGCAGATCTTCGAGGACGTCAACGCCCGCTATCGCGACGCCAACATCTGGTCGAACCGCCTGGTGTCGACCTATGGACCGGCGATCAACCTTCTCGGGCGGTTGACCACGGCGTCGGCGCTCCTGTTCGGCGGCTACCTCGTCATCCAGGGCCAGCTGACGATCGGAATCCTGACCACGTTCGTGCTGTACCTGCGGCAGTTCTTCGACCCGATGCAGGACCTTTCGCAGTTTTACAACGTTTTCCAGGCGGCGGGCGCCGCGCTCGAGAAGCTCGCCGGCGTGATCGAGGAAGCGCCCACGGTGTCTGCACCGGAGCATCCCATCGCGCTCCCGGAGGCGAAGGGCGCGGTCGCGATCGAGGAGGTGACGTTCGCGTATCGCGACGGCAAGCCCGTGCTGCACGACATCGATCTATCGGTGGCCGCGGGGCAGATCGTGGCCCTGGTCGGCGAGACGGGGGCGGGGAAGACGACGATCGCGCGCTTGATCTCGCGGTTCTACGACCCGACCGTCGGTCGCGTGACGCTCGACGGCGTCGACCTGCGCTCGCTGTCGGTCGAGGACCTGCGCCGGGCAATCGTGATGGTCACGCAGGAGAGCTTCCTGTTCTCGGGCACCGTCGGCGACAACATCCTGTTCGGAAGGCCAGACGCGACGCGCGGGGAGGTGGAGGCTGCCTCGCGCGCGATCGGGGCGCACGACTTCATCAGCGCGATGCCGCAGGGCTACGACACGGACGTGCGGCGCCGCGGCGTTCGTCTTTCGGCGGGGCAGAGGCAGCTGGTCGCTTTCGCGCGCGCTTTCCTCGCCAACCCGCGCGTGCTCATCCTCGACGAGGCGACGTCGTCGCTCGACCTGCCCTCGGAGCGGCTCGTGCAGCGCGCGCTGCGGACGCTGCTGAGCGATCGGACGGCATTCATCATCGCTCACCGGCTGTCGACGGTCGAGATCGCCGATCGCGTGCTCGTGGTCGACGCAGGGCGGATCGTGGAGGACGGGTCGCCGGAAGAGCTGCGGGCGGGGCAGGGGCGTTACGGTTCGCTGCACCAGGCCTGGGTGGAGTCGCTGGCCTAGCCCCTCACCCTTCATCCCTGTCCCTCAAGGGGAGAGGGTCGTGGATTTGTCGACATAGAAACGCCGCCAGCCGACCGTCTCGAAACCCAGCTTGCGCAAGATCGGGGCGGACATCGGCCCGCCCCAGACGGCCAGCCCGGCGACACCGGCCTCTCGCGCGATCGCCAGCCGCGCCGCCACCAGCGCGCGATAGATCCCGCGCCCGCGGAACTTCGGCCGCACGGCGCCGCCGTTGATCAGCGCGCCGTCGGGCGGGTAGAGCGTCATCCCCGCGCTGCCCGCCGGCTCGCCGTCGATGGTCGCCAGAAGGACGCGGCGGTTGCCTGCGGCGCGCTGGTTCGCGAGGCGCTTCTCCTGCATGACCGGGTCGCGCGGCTCGGCCCGGAACGCCTCGGCGTTGACGGCGTCAGAGGCGCGGAACGTTTCGATGTCCGCCAGGGCGTCCCGCGTCTCGATGCCTGCCACGTCGTCCGTGCCGATGTCCGCGTCGGCGCCCAGGACCATCACCTCCACGGCGGGGGAATCCGGCTCGGGGAGCACGCCCCGGGCAGCCAGATGTTTCGGGAAATCAGCCGGCTGGGTGTCCGGATCGACGACCCACATGAAAGGTATGCGGCATGGGGCGAAGAAGGCGCGGCCCTCGTCGATGACCTCTTCGGCCTCGTCGGACCGGCAGCGAACGAACGCCACGCTGTTCGGGCCGGGGATCGGGTAGTCCGGCTGGACGGTGACCATGTAGCGCGGCGTCTGGACGACCTCCCTGCCCGGACCGGCCGGCTCGCGCAGGTGGTTCGCGAAGTCGATCAGCGATACTGCGGGCATGCGGCAATTGTCGCGAGGGCTTGGACGCTGGAGCCTTTTCCAGGCCGCCGGAGCCACGCTCGCGCTTGCCTGGGTGATCGTCCTGATCGCGTTCGCTTACGCCGCGACGAGCGTCCAATCCGACGTGAAAGGCGTGGTGGCGGCCGTATTCGCGCTCGGGATCGCCGCAGCCTGCTTTATGTATGCTTGGCGCGAGCCGGGCCCGTAACCGTCCGCACCGGCGAATAGCCGCGCCCGCCAACACCACGGAGTGTCCATGGACTCCCTCCACGCAACAGGTTTCTACGTGTCCTCAGGGGTCTTGCTGATCGGGGCTCTTGCGGTGGCGCTGCTACCTGGGCGCGAGCAGCGTGGAGCGGGGCTCCTGGCCGTGGGGCTCGGTCTCGCAGGCGCCTGCTATTCACTTTCCGCCGGGTTCGCCGGCGCGGTCGCCTTCGTGTGCTACGCAGGCTGCGCAGTGATGGTCGCCGGGCCTCGCTACCGATCGATCGCGGGCACGGCCGGCGTTGCCTGGCGCCAGGCCGGAGCTCTCGGCGCGGCGCTGGTGCTGGCGGTGCTCGTCTACTCGTCCTGGCGCGGCAACTTCGTCTCCGCGCCGTTCAAGGGGGGACCCTTCAACGCGGTCGCGCTCGGACGGCTGCTCTTCGCGCACGACGTCGTCGCGACCGAGGCGATCGCCCTGTTCGGTCTGCTCGCGATCGTCGGGGCGGCAGCCGGCTGGCGCTTCCGGGAGCGGACGCGATGACGGCGGGCCTGGTCGCGGCGCTGGTCGTCGCCTGCGCCGTCGTGGCGGTGGGGGTGTTCGGCGCCACGTGGCGCCGTGACGTCAGTGCCGCGGTGGCGACCATCCCGGTGATGTTCGCGGGGGCCTGCCTCGCGTTCGTCGGCGTTGCGCGATTCGCCGCCGCCGGCGGCACGCACCTGCTGGGCCAGGAGTTCGCGGTGTTGCTCGTGGTCGCCGCAGTCGCGCTGGTGGCGCTCGGTCTCGGGATCGCGGGCCGGGAGGGCAATCGCTGAGCTTCATCTTCGCGGCGGCCTCCGGAGCCGCGTCCGGGGCCAGAGCGTCGGGCTTCAACTTCGACCCAGCAAGCACCCTGCCGTGGGCCGTGCCTGCCCTGCTCATCGTGCCGCTCATCACGTTCGCGCTCGCGATCTCGAGCGTCCGCACGAGGCGCTCCGCGTCGGCGACCGCGCTCCTCGGCACGGTGCTGACCCTGCTGCTCACGCTTCTCGTCGCGTGGGGCATCGCGAAGCGATCGGTCTACGTCGCGACCTATCAATACATCAACCTGTCGGTGGCGTTCTCGGGCCCTACCAACTTCCAGACCTTCGCCGTCAACATCGTTCTCCGGGTAGACCACTTCGTCCTCGCCGCGATGGTCGCGATGGTGGTCTGCGTCTTCGCCGTCCTCGGCTGGCACCAGTTCATGGGCCGTAGCGAGCCCGGGGCGGCGCGCTTTCACGCCGTCGTCACCGCGCTGATGTTCGCGAGCACCGGGATCCTGCTCAGCCAGGACCTGGCCACGCTGTTCGGATTCTGGTTGATCGGGGGCTCGATGACCTATTTGCTGCTCGCGCATCGCTGGGGACAGGAGGAGCCGGCGGTCAAGGCGCGCGTCGCGCTTGCGCTGCCGTTCTTCACGGACCTGTCATTGCTGAGCGGCATCGCGGTTCTGTATTCGCGATTCGGCGCGCAGGACCTCAGCACGCTGGCCCCGATCCTGCATCCGAGCTTCGGAGTCGGCGAGAAGTCGCTGGTCGTCGCCGCGGTGCTCGTCTTCATCGGCGTGGCGGGCAGGCTCGCGCTGTTCCCGTTCACTTCGTGGATCACGCAGACGGCGACATCTGCCCCGACCGCGGCATCCGCGATCGTTCAGTCGGTGTGGTCGATCGCTGGCATCGCCGTCCTCTATCGGTTCACGCCGATCTTCGCCGCCACCAACCCACGCACGATGCAGGTCCTGCTGGTCGCGTGCATCGTGGCCGCAATCCTCGCGGCGCTCCTGGCGTTGGCGGGCACCGAGCCTCGCCGGTCGCTGGCCTTCGTGGGCTCGGCCGCGGTGGCGGTCTCGGCCGCGGTGGTGATGAACGCGCCCTACCACAACGTGGCCGTGCTTGGAATCGCGGGAGCCGCGGCGGTGCTCGCGCTGGCGCCGGCCCGCGCGGGAGCGCTTCTCGCCATCTCGACGATCGCCAATGCCATGCGCACCGACGACCTGCTCGAGATGGGCGACGCGTGGCGACGGATGAGGACCAGCTCGGCCGCGTTGCTCGTGTGCTCGGTCGTGCTCGGGCTGTCGGCCACCGGGGCGCTCGCCTACGGGGTGAGCTCACGCTCCAAGACGGGCCTCGCCCTCGGCGAGGCTGTGCTGCTCCTGGCCGTCGGCGCGCTGCACCTCTTCTACGCGGTATCGATCGGACCGCTTCGCCGCCGGCGCGCGTTCGACCCGGACCGGGTGCGCGAGCAGCCGGGCGGGCTGGGCTGGCCCTACTGGTTGGCGGTCACCGGGGCTGCCTTCCTGGTGGTGTCGCTGTTCCCGGCGGCGCTCGATTACCTCGGAGGGGGCAAGCACAACCCACCGTCCATCGCGGCTTTTGCCGTCTGGGCGGCCGTGCCGGTGCTCGGCTTTGCGGCTTGCTCGTTCGCCTTCTTCCGCAGCAAGGACGGAGCGCTCGCCGCGTCCGCGTGGGCGGGCGACCTGGTCGCGCGCCGCACTGCTCTCGTGTTCGGGTTGGTGGATCGCTTCTTGGTCGCGCCGGTCACGGACATCGCGCGGCGGATCGGTGACTGGATACCGGAAGGCGACGCCGCGCTCGGCCGGTTTGCGACCGCCTCGGGGCAGCTGGCGCTGGCGGCCGTTCGGGCGCCCGTTCTGCCGACGGTCATCCTCCTCGCGATCGTGCTCGCGGTGATCTTCGCCCTGGCGGCGCCGGGGATCGTCCGATGATGCCGATCGTCTTCTTTGCGCAAGCGAGCCCGACCCCGGCGCCCGCGCCCGGAGCGGGACTGTTCACCTCACCGTTCCTGCTCAGCCTTCTCATCTGGGTGCCGGTCGCGGTCGCATTCGGGCTGGCGTTCATCCCCAATCCGCGCGGTCGCTACGACACGCTGATCAAGCAGATCGCCTTCTTCACGCTGCTTCCGCTCTTCGGCCTGCTGCTGATCGCATACAACCAGTTCGAGAACTTCCTGCCGACGATGCAGTACGAGGAGAAGATCAACTGGCTTCCCTCGATCGGCGTCACGTATCACCTCGGAGTGGACGGCCCGGGCATGGCGATGCTCGTCCTCTCGGGGCTGGCCGGAGTGGTCGCCGCGTTGGCTTCCTGGGGCATCCGCGAACGCGTGCGCTCGTACTTCGCCCTGCTGCTGCTCGCGCAGGCGGCCGTCACAGGGGCGATCGTCGCGCGCGACATGTTCGTGCTCGTCCTGTTCTGGGGTGCCTCGACAATTCCGCTCGCGCTGCTGGTGGTCGGATGGGGCGGGCCCCGCCGCGTCGCGGCGGCGTGGCGGCTCGTCGGCTACTGGGGCCTGGGCACGGCCGCGCTGGCGGTTGGGGTGCTCATTCTTTACGCGGCCGCGGGCGGCACCAGCTTCGACATGGACAACCTGCTCAAGTCGGGATCCGGGCTGTCGACCCGCGTGGCGCTCGGTGCAAGCGTGGTGATCATCGTGGCCGCGGCGACGCGGCTTCCGCTGTTCCCGCTGCACGGATGGGCTCGCGACGTGCTCGCCGAGTCGCCGCCCGGAGTTGTTGTCGTGGTCGCGAGCGCCGCCTCCAGGTTGGGCGCGTTTCTCCTTCTGCGGGTGCTGATCGGAGGCGAGCCAGGAGCGGCGCAGCTGCTCTCACCGCTCCTTGCCCTGCTGGCCGCACTGACTGTCGGTTACGGCGCTCTCGCCGCGCTGCGCACGGTCGACATCCGGCACGCCGGCGCGTATCTCGCGCTCGTGCCGGGCGGGATCACGGTGCTCGGCATCGCGGCGGTCTCGCCGCTGGGCATCGCCGGCAGCGTGCTCAGCCTGTTCACGGGAGGCCTCGCGGCGCCTCTCATCGCATGCGTATGCGCGACGGTGGCGGAACGCGCCCAAACCCGAAGCATCCCGGTGCTTGGCGGACTTGGGCCGCGCATGCCCAACGTCGCGTGGCTGTTCGTGATCGCCGCGCTGGCGCTGCTCGGCGTGCCGATCATGGCGACGTTCGCGACCGAGATCATGACCTTCTTCGGCGCGTTCAGGACGCAGCCGATCGGTGCCTTCGCGGTGGCCGCGGGCCTGGCCGTGACCGCGGTCGCGCTGGCTTCGCTTCTCGCGCGCACGATGTTCAGCGCTCCGAACAGCAACGCGCCCGGCGTCTCCGACGCGGCGCCCGGGGAGGTCTGGTACCTGGGCATCATGGCCGGGGCCTTGCTCTGGGTCGGCCTGTTCCCTGGCGGCCCGAAGATCCCCGGTACCGAGGTCCCGCTGTTCGACCCCGGCCTCATCTCTCAGATCTCCGCCGGCGTATCGGACCTGGCCGCGCCCTTCGTGGCGCCCACCGCGCCCGGGACCCCCGCGCAGTGAGGTACGTGGCGCTGCTGCCGGAAGCGCTCGTCGTCTTCACCGCGCTGCTCGTGGTGGGGATGGGCCGGCTGGTCCCGAGCGTGGGCCGTCGTTACATGGCGTGGGCGGTGGCTATCGTCCTCCTCATCGCGTTTGGCGTCGAGCTGTGGGCCGGCGGCGTGCTGACCACGTACTTCGACGGGACCCTGGTGCAGGACCGCTTCGCGTTGTTCGCCAAGGCTGCGGCCCTGGGGATCGCGATGATCGCGATCGCGAGCACGGACTGGTCGGCTGAGGACTCGCTGCACTTCGGGGTCGCGATGCCGCTGGTGGCCGCCTTCGGCGTCATGGTCGCCGCCTCGGCCACCGACATGGTCGGGCTGTGGGCGGGGCTGGAGCTCGCCGCGGCCTCGGCGGTGGTCATCGTGGCGCTGCGGCGACCGGACCTCGGGCTGCGGCTCCTGCTGGTTGGCGGCGTCGCGTCCGCGCTGCTGCTGGTCGGCCTCGCATTTGTCTACGGCAGCACGGGCAACGGCAACTTGAGCGCCATTCACGACGTGCTGTTGAACCGCATGCCGACCATCGCGCTGGCCATTCCGACGCTGTTGATGCTGGGCGGGGTGTCCCTGCGAGCCGGCCTCGCGCCGTTCCACATCGGTCCGCTGCCGATCGGGCTCGGAGCGTCGCCGCTGGGCGCGGGACTCGTGTTCGGGCTCGTGACGGTCGCCGCCGCCATCGTCGGCATCAAGCTGTTTGCCGCCCTGACGCCGGCCCCCGCCCTCTTCACACCGGCCGCCTACGTGGTCGCGGCCCTGGCGATGGTCGGCGGTGGTGCCGCCGCGCTGGCGGTGCGCTCGCCCCGGCCGCGCATGGCCTACCTGGCGGTCTCGCAGCTTGGATGGGTGACGGCCGGAGTAGCGACCCACTACCGATCGGGGTTCGCGTCATCCCTGTTCCTGCTGGCGGCGTTCGGCGTGGCCGCAACCTGCGGGCCTGTCGTCCTGGGTCGGGCCGATGCGGGGGAGACCGCCATCACAGGCCTCGGCGCCGTGCGGCCGCTGCGGGCCGCCGCGCTGGCGCTCGCGATCCTCTCCCTGGCCGGCGCCCCGCCCCTCGCCGGCTTCTTCGGCGAATTGTCGGTCGCGGCGGCGCTCGCCCAGAGCGGCAATTTCATCCTGCTCGGTCTCGGCCTGCTCGGGGCGGTGCTGAGCCTGGTGGCGGCGATCGGCACGCTCCGCGTCCTCTATATACAGGGACCGATCGAGGACTCCCGGAGGGGAGGAGCGCCACTCGCGCCGGCGATGACGTCGCTGGTCACCGTCGGAGCGCTCGTCTTCAGCGTGGTGATCGCCGGGTACGGGCTGTTCGGTCAGCCGATCCTCGGGCTTGCGGACCAGGGCGCGGAGGCTTTGGGACTCCGGTAGTAAACTCCGGGCCAACGAACTGAGCACCACGTCGTAGCAAACGTTCCTGGAGGTCCCGCCTGTTGCCCGCCGCCGCGCAGCAACGGCGTTCTCGGGCTCGCGCCCGCGCTCGCCGCGACAAACGTCGACACCCGCCGCCCCAGCACTGGCTGCTGCGCTGGAGCCTTGTCTGCCTGATCGTGATGTCGGTCTGCGCCCTTCTGGGCACGGGCGCGACCATCGGAGTGGTCGACTACTTCGCGGGCGACCTTCCGTCGATCGACGCCATCCAGACCGCCAACCTCAGCCAGACCACGCGCATCGTCGATCGCAACGGCAACCTGATCGAGGCGCTCTATCACGAGAACCGCACCGTGGTCTCGCTGAGCAAGATCAATCTCACGCTGCAGAAGGCGACGATCGCGACCGAAGACCGCACGTTCTACGACAACTCGGGCGTGGACTACCGGCGGCTTGCGATCGCGATCGCGTACGACCTGACGCACCACTCCTCGACGCTCGGCGGCTCGACCATCACCGAGCAGGTCGTGAAGAACGACGTGCTCGAAACCGAGGAGGCACAGAGCAAGACCGTCAGCCGGAAGTTCCGCGAGCTCCTGCTCGCCGAGGAGATGGAGCGCCGCTACACCAAGCAGGAGATCCTCGAGCTCTACCTGAACACGATCAACTACGGCAACGGCGCCTACGGCGCGGAGGCGGCGGCGGAGACCTATTTCCAGGTGCACGCGAGCCAGCTCACCTGGGCGCAAGCCTCGTTCCTCGCCGGGCTGCCCCAGGCACCGAGCGATTACGACCCCTTCGGCACACCGGACCAGCGCGACGCCACCAGGACGAGGTGGGGCGAGGTGCTGGACGGCCTGGTCGCGGTCGGCGATCTTTCCCGATCGACGGCCGACGCCATCTATGCGAGCGACCTGATGACGAAGATGATCGCGGCGCACAAAGCGCTGCCCGCCGCGCACAACCCGCTGACTGCGCACTTCGTCGATTACGTCGTCCAGTACGCGCGTAAGCGATACGGCGACCAGGCGCTGTACGAAGGCGGCCTGACGATCACGACCACGCTCGACCTCTCGACCCAGGTGATGGCGGACAAGTGGGTGAAGGCGGGCGTGCGCACGTACGCGCGGCGCGGAGTGAACACCGGCGCGATGCTCGTCATGAATCCGGACGACGGGGAGATCCTCGCCATGATCGGAAGCGAGGACTACAACAACGCGTTGATTCGGGGCCAGATCAACCTCACCGGCATGGACCCGCTCGGGTGGCGGGGCGTCGGCTCCTCCTTCAAGGTCTACACGTACGCCGCGGCGCTGCAGGCCGGCCTGGTGACGCCGGCGTCGCTTCTCAACGACGAGACGGGTGTGATCGGCGGCCACACCTTCAACGACTGGGACGGCAAGCACGAGGGCTACATCACGCTCCGCACCGCGCTGGCGCAGTCGCGCAACCTCCCGGCGCTGTGGACCTACTCGCAGGAGGGCGGTGACCGCGTCGTCTCGCTGATGCATTCCCTGGGGGTCAGCGCCCAGATCCAGAATCCCGCGGGCGTGGCGACGACGTTGGGCCCGGACGCCATCTCCATGGCCGAGCACCTCGCGGCGTACTCGGCGTTCGACAACGGCGGCTATCGGGTCACGCCGACGGCGATCCTGCGCATCACCGACGCGAGCGGACGGGTGCTCGAGGCCTTCAACTCCAACTTCGGCCATGTCCAGGTGATCACGCCCGAGCTCGGTTATGTGATGACCGACCTGCTGCGCGGGCCGGTGAAGCTGTACCTCGGTCCGCTGGGCTCGAAGCCTGTTGCGGGCAAGTCGGGCACGACCGAGGCATACACCGGGTCGATCTTCATCGGCTACACGCCAAACCTCGCCGTCGCGGCGTCACTCATGCACATCAACGAGGGCGACAAGTGCACGTCCGGCTACGCGTACCTGGCGACGACCTTCCCGACGTCCGGATGGATGTGCCCGACGTCTGTGCTGTTCGGCGAGAACGTCGGCATATCGGTCTGGAAGCCGTTCCTGACCGAGTACTACACGACGCATCCATGGCCGGCGATGTGGTCCCAGCCGTCCGGGGTCGTGACGCGGCAGGTGTGCGCGTACGACGGAGGGCTGACCGCGACGGGCGGGTACGACGAGATCTTCTTGAAGGACGTCGACGAGCCCACGTATGCGTGCGGGACCAAGCCCTACCCCGGTGAGGCACCGTACGTGGTTCCAACGCCTTCGCCATCACCGTCGCCGAGCGCTTCGCCTTCGCCACACTAGTCGCCGTGCGCGCCGCCGTCTGGAATCTCGCCAATCAGGTGACGCTGGTGCGGGCGTACCTTGCCGTGCCGGCGCTGATCTTTGCGCTGCGGAGCGAGTACGGAGTGCTGGCGATCCTGGTGGCGGTGGCCGGGCTCAGCGACATGGTCGACGGCACGGTCGCGCGGCGCTTCTCGCAGCCGTCGCAGGTCGGCGGCGGCCTCGACCCGGTGGTGGACGGGCTGTTCATGGGTGCTCTGGTGGTCGGTCTGGCTTTGGGAGGGACGATTCCCGTGTGGCTCGCGCTGGTCGTGATCGCACGGTATCTGCTGCCGGCGCTGGCCGGCGGCCTGCTGATCGCTCTGGGGCGCCGGCCCGAGCTGAGGCACACCTTGACGGGCCAGGTGTCGACGACGTTGATCCTCGTACTGATCGGCGGGGTCTGCTTGCTCCGTGGGCTGTATCAAGACGCCGGCGGGCTGCTTACCGGGGCGGAGGTGGTGATCCCGATAGCGACGGTGGCGACATACGTGCACCTGGGGTGGGTGACGTTCCGGCGTCCGGCCGTCGCGCCCGTTTAATTGGCGCCCCCGCGAAATCACGGCGCAGCCTCAGATTTCGTGGTAGCAAGGCCGGGTAAACTGGCAGACGGTCGCGCTAAGTGGGGTGCTGGCGGTACCCTGCACCGGCAATCCGCCTTAGCCGGACCGAATTCCGTCGCTGAGGTCAAGGTTTTCAGAAACCGGCCGCGGCAAACGGCGTTGAAGGTCGGGACCTGCGCAGCCCGGGTCTCCGAACCCCGTCAGGTCCGGAAGGAAGCAGCGGTAAGGAGAGAACCTGGGGGTGCCGCAGCCATCCGGGCCCGAGCCGCGAACCGCGATGCCGGGCTGGGGGTCTTCGAACGAGGCGAGGGTGCGCGGCCACTAGCCTGATTGCAGATGCCTGACTACCAATCCCTTTATCGCAAGTACCGCTCGCAGACGTTCGCCGACCTGGTCGGTCAGGACGCCTCGTCACGCGCCCTGCAGGGCGCGATCGTCTCCGGTCGCGTCGCCCACGCGTACCTTTTCAGCGGCTCGCGCGGTACGGGGAAGACGTCGGCGGCGCGGCTGCTGGCCAAATCTCTGAACTGCACCGAGCGCGCGCGGGACACCGCCGAACCGTGCAATCGCTGCGAGTCGTGTCTCGCGGTGACGGCGGGGACGGCGCTGGACCTGATCGAGATCGACGCGGCCTCCAACCGCGGCATCGACGAGATCCGCGACCTGCGCGAGAAGGTCAACCTCGCGCCGGCGCTGGGGCCGTACAAGATCTACATCATCGACGAGGCGCACATGCTGACCGAGCCGGCGTTCAACGCGCTGCTCAAGACGCTCGAGGAGCCGCCGGCGCACGTCGTGTTCGTTCTCTGCACCACCGACGCGCAGAAGATTCCGTTGACGGTCATCGGTCGCTGCCAGCAGTTCGTGTTTCGCCGGCACAGCGAGGAGCAGATCGTCGCGCGGCTCACCCACATCGCCGCGGAAGAGAAGGTCGCTGTGGATCCCGCGGCGATGCAGCTCATCGCCCGCACCGCGCAGGGATCGATGCGAGACGCGGTGGGGTTGCTGGACCAGCTGGTGCCGCTGGCGACGGGACCGATCTCACTGGATGGTGCGCGGTCGCTGCTGGGGATAGCCGACCCGCGGCTCCTCGACTCACTGCTCGACGATGTGCTTGCCGGACGCGCCGCCGAAGCGCTGGCGGAGCTGAACCGCGTTTACGCCGAAGGGGCGGAGCTGCGGCAGGTCGTGCGCGGCTTGATGGAAGGGTGCCGCGATCGGTTGGTGGGGGCGCTGGGGCGTCACGACCAGGCGACGGCACGGCGGCTTTCCGGGGTTCTCGATGCACTGCTGCACCTGGACGGGGAGGTGCGGCGGCACGCCGAGCCGCGGTTCCTCGTCGAGGCGACGCTGGCGCGCCTGGCGGTCGAAAGCGAAGGGGTGGCGCCCAGCGTCCCACCGGCGGCCGTCCGCGGCGAAACCTCCTCGCCGCGCGGGGAGGAGCTGCCTAAACCCGTTCCCGTTGCGGTGTCGGCGCCGGTCATCCCGGTCGTGGGGTGGTCTGATGTGCTCGAGAAATTGAATCGGACGGTCCGTGCGGTGTATCTAGACGCGCAGCCGGAGGTCGACGGTTCGGTGCTCGTCCTGTGGTTCAAGTACGGGTTCCACCACAAAAAGGCGCAGGAGCAGTCGTCGCAATTGTTGCCGCACGTGCGCGAATGGCTGGGCGACGACGTGAAAGTAGATTTTCGACTGCGAGAAAATGACCTCCCAAAAGCAAAGGTCGCGAGTCCCGAGGATGATCCGTTCGTGCGCGAGATCGTGAAACGATTCGACGGACGCGTGACGAGAGTGAAGGAAATTTCGGAATGAAAGACCCGATGAAGATGCTGCGCCAGGTCCAGCAGATGCAGGATCGGATGCAGAAGGTGCAGAAAGAGCTCGAATCGGAGACGGTTGAGGCGTCGGCCGGCGGCGGCGCGGTGACGGTCGTCGCGACCGGCGCGCAAAAGGTAGTGTCGGTGCGCATCGACCCCGAGGCCGCAGGCGACCCGGAGATGCTGCAGGACCTCGTCGTCGCCGCCGTGAACGAAGCGATGGAGAAGTCGAAAGAGATGGCCGCGGCGAAGATGCAGGCCGTCACAGCGGGTTTGGGACTTCCGCCCGGACTTCTCTAATTCCTTAGATGCCGCAGCTGCCGGAGCCGCTCGAGCGCCTGGTCCAGGAGCTTTCCCGGCTGCCCGGCATCGGACCGAAGACGGCGCAGCGTCTGGCCTTTCATCTCTTGCGCGTAGATCGCGTGCGGGCGGACGCGCTTGCGAACGCGATCGAGGATGTGAAGGCGCGGATCGGTTACTGCGAGCGCTGTTACAACATCGCCGAAGGTCCGCTCTGCGCGATCTGCTCGTCGGCGCGGCGTGACGCTTCGGTGCTGTGCGTCGTCGAGTCGGCGTTCGACGTCCTTGCGGTCGAGCGAACCGCCGAGTACAGCGGGCTTTACTTTGTCCTTCACGGGGTCATATCGCCGATCGATGGAATCGGCCCCGAGCAGATCCACGTCCAGCAGCTGCTGGACCGCGTGCGCGATGAAGGGATCGCCGAGGTGATCATCGCCACCGATGCAGACATCGAGGGCGAGGCGACGGCGGTCTACCTCCAGCGCGCGCTTGCGCCGCTGGGCGTGCGGGTGACGCGGCCGGCGCACGGGCTGCCGGTGGGTGGCGACCTCGAGTACGCCGACGAGCTGACGCTCGCAAGGGCGATGGCCGGTCGCAGGACTTTCTAGGCGGCGTGTCGGGTTCGGGCGCGCTGCGGACGGGGTTGCCCGGTCTGCTCTTCGACCTCGACGGCACGCTCGTGGACTCGGTCTACCAGCACGTGCTCGCCTGGCAGGAGGCGCTGGCGGAGGAGGGGATCGACCTTTCCGTGTGGCGCATCCACCGCCGGATCGGGATGAGCGGCGGTCTGTTCGTGCGGGCGCTGGCGCGCGAGGTAGGGAAGCAGATCTCTCCCGAGCTCGCCGAGCGGCTGCAGCAGCTGCACGGCGAGGGCGTCGCCAGGCGGCTCAGCGAGATCCGGCCGCTGCCCGGGGCCCGGGAGCTCCTGAGGCACCTGTCGGCTATCGGGGTGCCGTGGGCGATCGCGACCAGCGGTCGGGCAGGGACCGCACGCCGGATCGTGGATCTCCTCGGGGTGCCCGAAGGGACGGTCGTCATCACCCGCGACGAGGTGCCGTACGCCAAGCCGAACCCGGACCTGTTCCTGGCCGCGGCCGGCCGGCTGGGCCGCGACCCTCGGGACTGCTTTGTCGTCGGTGACAGCGTGTGGGACATGCTGGCGGCCCGGCGCGCGTCGTCGCTCGGGATCGGGCTGCTTTCCGGCGGGTACGGACGGGAGGAACTGACCGCCGCCGGCACCTACCGGGTCTACGACGATCCGGCGGACTTGCTGGCGCACCTGGACGAGCTGGGAATCCGGGCTTTGGAGGGCTCTTAACAGGCCGGCTTGCAAACTCGCGATTGCCGCGGGTATCATTCACGGGTTCCTCAGCCGAACAGGTTTCGTGCGCCCTTCGGAAGGGTAGAAAATCGGTTCGGCCAAAGGGGCCAGCACCTTGACAGGAGCTGGCTGCAGAGGAGCCAGCACCTTGACAACTGAAGAGTGGGAAAGACTCTGAGAGTCTGAGAAGACTCAGGGCTGTGCTCTGGGTCCTCCGTTTTTGGACGGAGAGTTTGATCCTGGCTCAGGGTTAACGCTGGCGGCGCGCATAACACATGCAAGTCGAGCGAGGGCTCTTCTCCCGCAAGGGAGGGGAGTTCCTAGCGGCG
>JAMXLM010000005.1 GCA_024280995.1 Candidatus Dormiibacterota bacterium | reverse complement strand
TTTTGAGACCGACGCGTCTGCCTGTTCCGCCACCTCGGCGCGGATCTCCGAACGGCTTCCGACCATACCATTGGCCGATGCGCCTGGCGGTTGTCCTCGTCCTGATCGCGGTCCTTACCGGTTGCGGGCCGTCTTTTACCCCGAGCGCAAACAGCTCGAGCGATCCCAGCGCCGCGAAGCCCGCCTCACCGCCCCGCATCTCGCCTCCCCCCATCACGCCACCGATCGCGCCCGGTGATGTCCTCCCGGAATTTGCCTGTACCGACTTCAAGGGCGGCAAGACGGGCGTCGCGAACTTCACCGCCGCCCGCGCGGACGAGCAGGTGGGCTATGACCGCTTCGTCCTCCAGTTCGACGCCATCGTCCCCAGCTACACCGTCACGCGCCAGGCAAAGCCGGTGTTCGCGCAGGGGGCGAGCGGGCAGACCGTGACCTTGAGCGGCACAGCAGGCGTCCTCGTGTCCGTGTTCTCGGCCACCGGTGGCACGACGTTCACGGGCTCTAACGACCTGGTTCATCCCGACTTTCAAGTCCTCAAGGAGGCCCGCGAGGTCCAGGACTTCGAGGGACACGTCCAGTGGGGACTCGGGCTCAGCAGGCCGGCGTGCATGCGGGTCTTCGTCATCAACGACCCGGCACGGCTTGTCGTCGACTTGCAGGTGCTGTCCAGCTAATCTTCGGCCGCACCTCCAATGGCGATCGAGCCACCTGCCGCGACGAGCGCCACCCCTCAGAGCCCGCCCGTTGCCGCACAAAAGACCGGAGGCTGTATGGGTCGCGGCTGCGGCTGCAGCTGCCTCGGCTGTCTCGGCGTCGTCGCTCTCGTCGCCCTGCTGGTCCTCGGAAGCGGCTACTGGTTTTTCGTCGTCCAGGCGTCGGCGGCGGTGACCGCGCCGGCGACATTGGTCCTGTTCAACCAGCCCGTCACCGTTGATTCGAATCCGGCGACGCCCGGCGAGTCGCTGAACGCCGGTGACCTGGTCGAGACCAGGCCGGCGGGCCACGCCGCCATCCAGTTTCCCGACGGCTCATACGTGAGGATGTCGCCGGGGACCACCGTGCAGATCAACAGCGTCCAGCTCCAGAAGAACGGTCAGCTGCAGACGGTCGATGTTCTCCAGAAGGTCGGCCGCACGCTGGTCGACGTCCAGCACCTCGCCGGCGGCGCGACCTTCAAGGTTGGCGGCCACTCGGTCACCGCCGAGGTGCGCGGCACTCAGTTCGAGCTGCTGGTCCGGCCGAACGGCACGAACCTGATCAAGGTCTTCGAAGGCACGGTGACCGTGACGGGCAGGCAGACGACGAAGGTTGTCGCCGGCCAGGAGATCGAGGTCGACGCCATCGGCAACCTCTCCACGGTGCGCCCAATTCAGCGGGACGCCAGCGACCCCTACGAGCTGATCGCCGACTGCATCAAGGCGGTCACGCCAGGGACGACGTCCGGGACGCTGCAGACGACAAGCGGCGACCCGATGTCGACCGGCCAGACAGCCGAGGTCGATTACGACTCGCCGGGCGGGAGGGTGAGCGTCGCCCTGTGCTACCCCGGCGGCTCGATGACGCTGCAGGTCATCGACCCGACGGGCGCCGTACATGCCGCCGGCGGGACGTCGCCGGTCGCCGAACGCATCGCCGGCCCAGGAGGCCGGTGGCGGGCGATCGTCCGCGCGGTCAGCGTCTCGGCCGCGGAGGCGTTCATGGTCGCGTTCGCCACCGACGCGCCGTGCGCAGCTGAGGAGGGCAGCTCCGACACCGGAACCGTCGTGCGCCAGACCCTGAGCAATTCAGAGATCCAGAAGAGCATCGCGTCGAATGGTCTGTCTGGGGTCACGCTGCAGGTTCAGGGCACCTCGCCGACGTCGGCACGTCTCTACTACTACTCGAACTTCGGCGGGACGCCGATCTCGTGGACGGTGGTCTTCTACGCCGCCTCGCCCAACCTGGGCGCGGTCATCACCCAGGTGACCGTGCGCGGCGTCAACGTGACCACCCAGGTCCTGAAGTACCTGGGCTCCTTCGGGCCCGTTTCCATCAGCGCGATTCCCCAGGATTTCACCGTCGACCGGGTCTACTCGTGCGCCGCGGCCGGAGACGACATCATGGTTGTGGAAGGCCACCGCTGATCGCGTTCATAGCGTCCGGAATTCCGCCTCCGATGAGCTATCTTTCCCCGGCAGCATGGCCACGGTAGCCGCCAAACCCCAGCCAAGGCGCCGTGGTGGGCGGCGCCTCCTCATCGCTTTCGGCCTGCTGATCGTCCTTATAGTCGCCGGCGTCGTCTGGCTGAACGTCGCCGCCCAGGCGTCTGTCAGCGCATCCGCCGCGCTGACCGTCTATCAGCCCGCGGCGTCGACCTCCCGCAACGCGACCGACTTCACCCCCGCGACGACCGGCACCGTCCTTGGGGCCGGCGACTCGGTCAAGACCGACGAACGCGGCCGCGCGTCGATCACCCTCCCCGACGGAACCGTTACCCAGCTCGCCGGCAACACGCAGATCCGGCTCGACTCGGCGCATTTCACCCGCGGCGGCAGCATGCACGACGTCTCACTGACGCAGCAGATCGGACGGACGTTCACGAACGTGCAGCACCTCGTCTCCGGCGCCTCATTCGACGTCCACGGGAAGACGGCGACCGCGAGCGTCCGCGGAACCAAGTTCGAGATCTACATCAAGGCCGACGGCACCATGATCGTGAAGCTGTTCGAGGGCACGCTCGTCCTGACGTCGATCAACGGAAGCACGGTGACCCTGCACGCCGGCCAGCAGGTGACCGTCTCCCCCGATGGGACGATCGGCCAGCCTGGTCCCATCACCCCCGACCCCGACGACCCGTTCGGCCCCGCGCTCGACGCATCGACCGCGGTCCAGGCGGGCACCACGCCAGGCACCGAGCAGGACTACGTCGGCGCGCCGCTCCACAACGGCGAGCGCCAGACGTTCACCTACAGCTACGCGGGGGGCAACCTCGTGAAGGCATCGCTGGGCTATCCCGGCAGCGCCATGAAGCTGACGGTCAAGGCGCCCGACGGTCAACAGTATTCCGCGACGGGCAAGTCACCGATCGTCGTCGTCGTGAACAACGCGCCGTCGGGCATCTATTCGATCTACGTCGACGGCGTGAGCGGACTGGGCACCAACGGCGAGGAGCCGTTCGTCGCGGTCGCTTCGGTGGAGGACTGCAAGAGCGCGGACACCGAGCAGCTCGGCGCCATCCACCGCGGTTTCACGGCGCAGGACCTGGTCACCGCGGTGCAGCAGTCCGGGGCCACCGGCGTCTCGAACCTCGGACTGACCATCAGCGCCAACACGATCTCGGGCGCGGTCATCGGCGCGCAGGGCACTTACAGCGGGTTCTCGTGGAGCGGTTCCGCCGTTATGACGGCCCGCGACGGCGCGCTCCAGATCATGCCGACGGGCGGCTCGATCTTCGGCATGAGCGTGCCGGCCCAGCAGGTGGTGGACCAGATCGCGGCCGTCATCGGCCAGAACCCGAACAACGTGAATCCGGGGTTCATCGTCGACCGCCTCTTCACCTGCAACACGGTGATGATGCTCGACGGCCGGGTCACCGGCTAGAGCCTACTTACCGGCCGAGCAGCCTCCCCAGCGCGCGGCGGCCCTTCTTCGGCGTGGCGCCGTTGGAAGCGACTTTCATGCGGCGACCCGTGATCGCAGACTCCAGGCGATCGAGCAGCTCGCCGGCCGTGGCCGGCCGGCGTGTCGGGTCCCGATCCATCGCCTGCTGCAGCACCGCGGCGAACGCCGCGGGGAGGTCGGGCGCGACCTCGCGCACGTTGGGCGGCGGCTCGTACAGACGGCGGCTCAAGGTCTCGATCCAGCTCTTGGAGGAGAACGGCCGCCGTCCTGTGGTCGTCTCGAAGATGACCGCCGCCAGCGAGTAGACGTCCGCCCGGCCGTCGACCTCGTGGCCGACCAATCGCTCGGGTGCGACGTAGTCGGGCGCCACCGGACCGCTCGCCCCCGGGCCTGTGTTGAAGGTCGCGACGGTGCCGAGGCCGAATCCCGTCAGGAGCGTGCGTCCGTCTTCCGCGAGCAGGATGTTCGCCGGCTTCACGTCGCGGTGGACCGTCGCCCGCGAGTGCGCGTAATCGAGCGCGCTGGCGATGGGTCGCATCAGCTCCACTATGCCCAGCGGCTCGTAGCGCTGACCGTCACCGAGCATCGTGTCGAGGGTCGTGCCGGGGACGAGCTCCGTGACCAGGTACGGCGAGTCGCCGTCGTAGGCGAGCTCGTAGAGCTTCGGGATCGCCTCGTGCTCGAGTGCTGTGTACGAGCGGAGCTCGAGCAGGAAGCGCCGCGAGAAGCTGACCTCCCGCGCGACGCCGGTGCCGATGGTGCGCACGGCCACCCGCCGGTGCAGGCGGGGATGCTCGGCCTCGTAGATCGAGCCAAGACTGTCGGTGTCGAGCTCTCGAAGCAAGCGGTAGCCGCCTACGTTGCGATGACCGTTTGGTTGCTCCGATTTCGGCCGCGAGCCGTTCTGGCCATTCGGGTGGGGAGATTCCTGTCCCACGAATCCTGAACTTTAGGCCACAGGCCACATCCCAGGCCGCCTATCGTTGCCAGAATCAGGCGTCGGCGTGGCGGAATGGCAGACGCGCCAGCCTTAGGAGCTGGTGCCCGAAAGGGCGTGGAGGTTCAAATCCTCTCGCCGACACTCCCTTCGAAATTCTCGATTTGCAGCGGCTCGATGTCGCCTGCAGCCTCGAAGCCGAAGATCCGAGAGAGGAAGTAGAGCTCGCCCTCGAGCGTGCGCTTGATCGTCGAGTCCTTGCGCCAGCCGTGCTGCTCGCCCTCGAACGCAAGGTAGGCGTAGGGCAGCTTCTTCTCCTTGCAGACCTCGACGAAGGTCTCGGCCTGGCTGGGCGGGACGATCTTGTCCTCGAGTCCCTGGAACAGGACGACCGGACAATTCAGGTTGTCGGCGAAGTTGATGGCGGAGCGGTCGTGATAAAGGTCGCGCCGCTCGGGATACGGCCCGATGCACCAGTCGTCGTAGCGCGATTCGAACTTGTGCGTCGAGTCGTCGAACAGCTCCAGGTTGCCGATCCCGAAGTGGCTGGCGCCCGCGTCGTAGAAATCGCGCTTGGTAAGCGACAAGAGAACCGTGAAGCCCCCCGCGGATCCACCGGTGATCGAGATGCGGTCCGGATCGACCAGGCCTTTGTCCGCCAGGAACCGCGCCGCGTTGATGCAGTCATCGACGTCGACCACACCCCATTGGCCTTTGAGGCGCTGCCGGTACGCGCGGCCGTAGCCGGCCGAGCCGCCGTAGTTGACGTCCACGAAAGCGAGCCCGCGGCTCGTCCAGTACTGGAACTCGAAGGGGTAGTTCGGCCCGGCGCTGCCGGTGGGACCGCCGTGGACATGGACGATGAGGGGCGGCTTCTCGCCGACGGGCGCTTCGAACTCCATGTTGCGGGGGGCGTAGAAGAACGCATGCGCGGTCTTGCCGCCCTCGGTCGGGAACTCGATCGGCTTCGGCACGCTGAAGTAGCCCGATTCGATGCGCGCGGAGTTGGCCGTCCTCACCACCTGCTCGCCACCGGACGCGAGGTCGACGACCAGGACGCGCTCGGAGAGCGTGGCCGAGCTCGCGTACATCGCGGCCTTGCCCCCGGACACCTGCACGTTGGCGAGCGTCGTGTAGAAGAGGTCGACCTGGTCGAGCCGCCCGCTGTTGAGGTCGAGCCGGCCGAGCTTGAAGCCGGAGTTGTCGGCGAACAGGCAGACGATCTCGTCCTCGCCGTTGAAGGCGTACCAGCGCTGGCCGAAGACCCACTGCGGAGCGGCAAACTCGGCCGAGCGGCGGCATACGGGCTCATCGTGGTCTCCGCGCGAGCGGTAGAGGTTCCACCAGTCGCTCTCGTCGGAGATGAAGTAGAGCTCTCCCAACGGCGACCATTCCGGCGCGAGTGCGGATTCGTTCGGGCCGCCGGCGATCTTGCGCTTCGACGTTACGTTGCCGTCGGCGTCGAGCTCGCCGATCCAGATCTCGCTCGAGTCCCACGGCATGTTGGGGTGATTCCACGTCTGCCATGCGATGCGCGCGCCGTCGTGGCTGAGCTTGGGCGACGAGTAGAAGTCATTTCCGATCGCGACCGTGATTGCTTCGCGCTGTCCTTCGGCGTCGACGGAGACGAGCGTGTTGATCGCCTCACCGCCATGGGTGTGGTCCTCGCGCACCGCGACCACGCGACCACGCCGCGTGTCGATTGCCATGTCCGCGTGTCGGATGTCGCCGTCCGGGGTGATCGGCCGCGGCGCCCCGCCAGGATCCTGGCGATACAGGCGCTGGTCGGCGTAGTTGGTGAAGTAGACGGTGCCGTCGTTCACGGCGTAATGGCCGCCGCCGTACTCGTGGACCCGGCTTCGGGCGTTGAAGCCCGGGGGAGTGACGTCGGCGATGGCTCCGTCCGAGCCCCGGCGGCAGATGACGATGCGGCCTCCCTCAAACGGTCGCAGCTCGGACCAGTAGAGGTCCGCCCCGTCCCAGCGGATCATCTGGTTGCGCATCTGGACGGTCCCCTTGAGCAGCGTCTCCGGCGTGATCGGCGAAGCCCAGGACCCGTAGGGAGCGAGTCTCTTGTCCGGCATCTATTGAATCATTCAGGCCTGCGGACGATCAGTGCGTCGCCCTGGCCGCCGCCGCCGCAAAGCGCTGCCGCGCCGATGCGCAAACCGCGTCTTTTGAGCTCGTGGGCGACCGTGAGGACGAGGCGCGCGCCGCTTGCGCCGATGGGATGCCCGAGGGCCACCGCGCCGCCGTTGACGTTGACCCTCTCCTCGTCGAGCTCGAGCATCCGGGTCGCGTTGAGGGCAACTGCCGCAAACGCCTCGTTGATCTCGACCAGGTCAAGGTCGTCCTTGTCGAGGCCGGCCTTCTTCAGCGCGTTGGCAAGCGCCAGCGCCGGCACAGTGTGCAGCCAGGCGTAGCGCTCGGCGCTCATGCCGTGGGAAACGATCTCGACCAGCGACTCGAGGCCTAGCTTTTCGGCCCTCACTTTCGACATCACGACGACCGCGGCGGCCCCGTCGGAGATCTGCGAGGCGTTGCCGGCGGTGATCGTCCCATCCGCGTGGAAGGCGGGCTTGAGCTTGCTCAGCGTCTCGACCGTGCTGTCCGGCCGGATGCCCTCGTCCCGCTCGACCTTCAATACCGGCACGACCTCGTCCTTGAGCACCGAGCCGTTCGACCACGCTTTGGCGGCGCGCTGGTGGGAGCGCGCGGCCCACGCGTCCTGGTCCTCCCGGCTGATCTCGAGCTCCTTGTTGACCTCGTCCGAGCTCTCGCCCATGTGCTGGCCGGTGAAGGTCGACCAGAGTCCATCGTGGATCATCGAGTCGACCATCTGGGCGTTGCCCATGCGGGCGCCAAACCGTGCCTTGGGGAACAGGTAGGGCGCCTCGGACATCGACTCCATGCCGCCGGCGACGACGGTCTCGACCTCGCCTGCGCGGATCAGCTGATCGGCGAGGGCGATGGCGTTCAGGCCGGAGAGGCAGACCTTGTTGATGGTGATCGCCGGTATCTCCTGCGGGATGCCGGCCTCGATTGCCGCCTGCCGCGCGGTGATCTGACCGGCACCGGCCTGCAGGACCTGGCCCATGATCACGTAGTCGACGTCTGTGCCCTCCACGTGGGAGCGATCGAGGGCGGCCCGAATGGCATGGGCGCCGAGGCTGGTTGCCGGGACGTCCTTGAAACCGCCCCCGAATCTGCCAAACGGCGTACGCGCGCCCGCTACTATCACGGATGCCATTTCGAGTTCAGTTTAGGTAAGCATGAGAAACGCCTTGCTGGTGGTCGACGTCCAGGTGGACTTCGTAGAGGGTGGCAGCCTCGGCGTGGCCGGCGGGCTGACCGTGGCGGCGATGATCGCGCGCCACGTCCGCCACTTCAAGAGCGAGTACGACCTCGTGGTCGCCTCACGCGACTACCACGAGGATGCGCCCGACCACATCACGGACAACCCGGACTTCATCAACACCTGGCCGCCTCACTGCATCGCCGGCACACCGGGAGCCGCCTTCGTGCCGACGATCCAGAACCTGGTCCGCGAGAAGTACATCGGGGAGGTCGTCACCAAGGGCCGTACCTCCGCCGCCTATTCCGCCTTCGATGGGCTCGACAAGCGCGGCCATCCGCTGCTCGACGTCTTGAAGGAGCAGCGGATCGACCACATCGACGTGTGCGGCATCGCCACCGACTACTGCGTCCGGGCGAGCGCCCTCGACGCGCGCAAGAACCAGTTCCAGGTGCGCGTCCTCGTCAACCTGTGCGCGGCCGTCAACGAAGCGACCGGCCAGCAGGCGCTGGAGGAGATGAAGGCGGCCGGCTGCCAGCTGCAGGCAGCCACCGCGCCCTAGTCGCCTCACCCCGGACCCCTCTCCCCGACGGGGAGAGGGCGGAGATCATTTCTCGGGCAGGTACTTGAAGGAGACGTTGAGCTTCACGCGGTAGCTCGTCACCTTCCCGTCCTCGATCGTCATGTCCTGCTCGACGACCTCGGCGACACGAAGGTCGCGCAGGCTCTTCGCGGCGGTCTCGATCGCCATCTTCGCGGCCGCTTCCCAGGACTGGCTGCTCGTTCCAATCAACTCGGTCACCCGATAGACGCTGTCGGCCATGAGCTACCTCCTCCTCTGGTTGGCTTGGATCAGCTCATTGTCGCTTAGCCAGGAATTCGCCGATCTTGCGCAGCTCCTGCTCGCGTCCGAGCTTGGCGTTCTCGGTCCACAAGGAGTCATGCATCGCGTCGAACGTGACGACCAGGTGCGTCCCCTGATCGACTGGCTCGAGGTTGTAGATGGTTTCGACCTCGTATGGCTCTACGCCGGGAACGAAGTCCGCGATGTCGCGCGTGACGAGGCGGCGCGGCGGATCGACTTCGACAAAGCGCGCGCGCTGCTCGGTGACCAGGTTCAGCCCTGCCCTGGTCATGTACTCGACCTGCTCCCGGCCGACCGTCGTCATCGTCCATACGAGCTCGCCGCCCGGACGGAGGTCGAGGGTTTGCACCTCGGCCTTGAACCCGTCCGGGCCCATGATCGCCTCGATCCCGTCTTTTGTCGTCAACACGTCCCACACCTCCTCGGGGGAGGCGTCGTACGAGCGCTCGAGCGTGAGCTTCGGGCGCTGCGTCACGCGACCGGCGAACCCTTGTAAGCCTTTTCCAGCGTCGCGATGTCGAGCTTCTTCATCTTGAGCATCGCGTTCATAGCCGCCTCGGAGTTGCCCGACTGCGCGTCGCTGAGCATCTGTCCGAGCTGTTCAGGCACGATCTGCCACGACAGGCCGAAGCGGTCCTTCAGCCACCCGCACGGACCCTCTTCCCCGCCGTCGGCGATGAGTGCGTTCCAGTACTTGTCGACCTCGGCCTGGGACTTGCAGTTGACGTCCATCGACACGCCTTCGCTGAAGCTGAAGGTCTCGCCGCCGTCGAACGCGCGGAACTCACGGCCGTCGAGCTCGAAGATCGCAGCCAGCACCTGGCCCTTTCGCAGCGGTCCGGCGTCCGCCTCCACCTTCGTCATGCTCGTGATCCTCGAGTTGGGAAACAGCGAAACGTAGAACTTGACTGCTTCCTCCGTGCCCTCTTTGAACGTGATGTTCACTCTGACCTTGCCGCTCATCGTTTCTTCTCCTTTTGCTGCTTGTCCTTGCGCCGGCGCTCGAGCTCGGCGCCCAACCTGTCCAGCCTCGGCTCCCAGATCGCCCTGTACGCGGTGACGAATTCCGAGATCTCACGGAATGGCTGCGGGCGCAGCGAGTACAGACGTCTGCGTCCCTCTGGCCGGACGACGACGAACTGCGCATCTTCCAGGATGGCGAGCTGCCGGGAAACGCCCGGCTGCCCGATGTCGACGACCTCGACGATCTCGTTCACCGAGCGCTCGCCGTGCTTCAGCTCCTCGACGATACGCCGCCGCGTTGGGTCGGCCAGGACCTGGAAGACGTTCGCCACGCCAACATATTACTGTAGCGATATATGTCGTGTCAACAATGTTTTGAGGAGGCGGTGGAGCTGCTTTCCCTCTTTAGAGATCGGCCGGAGGCTAGGCGCGAACGCCCTCCATGCGGCGCAGCTCAGGTAGGACCTCGGCGATCTGCTCGGCCATCCGGTCGGGATGCTCACCGCCCGTATAGACGACCTGTTCGGTGACACCGAGCTCGTAGTACTTGCCGGCCAGGTCGACCAGGGCACCACGGTCCTTGCCGTCCCATTGGTACTGCAGCGAGCGGCGCACCTCGGCCGGGTTGCGGCCCACCGCGCCGCAGACGTCATCGAATTTCTTGATCAGCTCGCCGACCGTTTTCGGGTCTCCGCCCGAGATGTTCCACACGTCAGCGTGGCGGGCGGTCAGGCGCAACGTGGTGTCGCCCTGGGCGCCGATCCAGATCGGCGGGTATGGCTTCTGGATCGGCTTCGGATTCGCGATCGCGTCCTTGAAGTGGTAGTAGCGGCCGTCGAAGTTCGTCCGCTCCTCCGTGAACAGGGACTTGATGATCTGAAGCGACTCGCTCAGCAAACCCACGCGATGATCGAGCCCGGGAAAGCCGAACATCTCGTGCTCGATGGTGGCCCACGCCGCCCCGATTCCGAACTCGAGCCGGCCGCCAGACAGGTGGTCGACCGTGACGGCAAGCTTCGCCAGCAGCGCGGGGTTTCGGTACGTGTTGCCGGTGACCAGACACCCGATGCGGACGCGCTTGGTCGCCTCCGCCATCGCTGCCTGCAGGGCCCAGCCTTCGTAGATCGGTCGATCCTGACCTGTGGCGCCGATCGAGGCCAGGTGGTCGAAGTCCCACAGGTGGTCGAACCCGGCTTCGTCCGCGACGCGCCACACCGCGCGCAGCTGTTCGATCGAGATGTTCTGACCAGAGGCTTTGACACCAAAACGAAGAGGATGTGCCATCAGCGCCAGCGTAGCTTCCGCACCCGGATCGCGTTGTGGTAGGTCCCCGCGTAGTCCTCCGGATTCATGCCGAGCCGTTTGATCTGGCTTCCGTACTTGCGCATGTATTCGGCCGACGTCCGCCGGATCCGCCGAGCTTCGATCTTCGCTTCGCCGGATACGCGCACGATTCCGTCGCCCACCTCGTCACTGTTCAGGTGCAGCTCGACCTGAGGATTCGCCTCGATGTCGCGGACCTTGGCGCCGTCCTGGGCGTAGATGAGAAAGGAGCTGCCGTCCCACACGAACCAGATGGGTACGGCCTGGGGTTTGCGGTCCGCGCCGGCGGTCACGAGCCAGGCGATCAGCTCCTTCTTGAGCCTTGACTCCACGCGGCGGTCCACCACGTCTAGTTTGGCGCTACACAGAACCGGGCAAAGTAGAAGGCGATGAAGAAGACCGAGACCGAGTGGAAGCAGGACCTGACCCCGATGCAGTTTCATGTCCTTCGCGAGAAGGGGACTGAGCGGCCGTTCACCGGGGAGTACTGGGACACGAAGACGCCGGGGGTGTACCTGTGCGCCGGCTGCGGGGCAAAGCTGTTCGAGTCGGAGACCAAGTTCGACGCCCACTGCGGCTGGCCGAGCTTCTACGCGCCGGCCGAAGGCGCTCCCATCGAAGAGACGGTCGACAGGTCACATTTCATGGTCCGGACCGAGGTCACCTGCGCGAGCTGCGGCGGCCACCTGGGCCATGTCTTCGACGACGGGCCGGAGCCGACCGGGCTTCGCTACTGCATCAACTCGGCGTCGATCAAGCTCGAGCCAGAGCCGAAGTAGCTCCCGGTCCTCTCCTCGCCTGTCAGGCCCCTCCGGCGGCTGCGCCGCCACCTCCCCGTAAACGGGGAGGACTCTCGTAGCTAGACGCCGACCGGCTCGCGGACGAGGATGACCGTCGTCCGTCCGGGGACGAAATCACCGTCCAGGATCAGAGTCCTCGTGATCTTCGTCCCGACGCCCATCTGCTCCCGCAGCCGGGCGTCCTCATACGGAAACGCGACATCGCGGATGCGCCGGAACGCTGCGTCGAGGTCGGGCACCACCTTCTGGCTGCCGATGACCAGGATGAGATGCCCCGCGCCGGAGGCGATCGGCCCGATCTGGCCGCCTGCCGCGGATGTGATCACGATCTGACCCGCCTCGGTGAGCGCGTGCGCGCTGTTGACCATGATGTCCGGCGAGGACGTCAGCTTGCGAATCTCGCCCATCTGGGTGCGCCGGTCCATCTTCAGCGTCCGCCGGCGCAGAAAGTCGTACCTCTCGTTCTCGAGCAGCTCGTCGAACAGGCCGATGTCTTCGAGCGACTTCGACTTGCCTGAATGGATGCTCGCGCCCTCAGGAATGCGCTTCAGCACCTCTGCCTTCGCCGCGTCGCCGTCGTCGACGATCACCACCTCGAAGTTGCGCTCACGCAACCTCTCGGCAATCGTGTCCAGGTCCGCCGCTTCCGTCACCGCCATCCCAGCTTCATTCTCCTTACAATACTTGCTGTGACAACTATAGACGAGGCAAGGATGCAGGTCGCAACCTGGCTGAATCTCCAGCAGGCAAACAGAGTCCTGGACGGCATCCTCGATCACCGCCTGAAGACCGCGGCCGGCGTCTCGATGGCCGAGTACGAGGCTCTGTTCCGACTCAGCCATGCCGGCGACAAGCCGATGCAGATGGCCCAGATCGCCACCCAGCTCATCGCCAGCCCGAGCGGAACGACCCGAATCGCCGACCGGCTGGCGCGCGACGGGCTGATCACGCGCCACACGCCCCACGAAAACCGCCGCGTCGTCGAGCTCAACCTGACCCCGAAAGGCCGCCGGGTGCTCGAGAAGGCCGGCCGCGCGTTCCGAGAGACTTTGAGGGAGTCGTTCAGCGCCAACCTCTCGGGGCGCGACATGGAAACGCTGCGCGGCTTGATGCGCAAGCTGCTCGAGGGCAACGGCGCCTGGAACGATGCTCGCTGCTCGCCCGGGCTTACGACCCCGCGATAGCCCTCTTGTAGCGCTCGGCTGACCGGTGCACGGCGTCCTTCCCACCCGACGCGACGTTGCGATCCCACCAGGCGCCGTGGATGCGGTCGAACTCATACGGCTCAACCGCGGCCACGATTCGGTCCACCTTCTCCGCCGACAGCGGGATGTAGTTGGGGTAGCTGTACATGAAGCTCACCCAGTCGCGGTCCGAGGCGACCTGCAGTATGTCGCCCGCAAGCAGCGCACCGGCCGCCGGCACGTGGAGCACCGTTCCGCCGTCGAAGTGACCGCCGGCGTTGATCAACGTCATGCCATCCCAGAGCTCTTTCGTCCCGCCGCTCCAGAACTCGATGCTCGGGTCGGCGCGCATGACCCACTGCCGGTCGGCCGCATGCAGGAAGACCTGGGCATCCAATGCGTTGCTCCACTCGACGACGCACGAGTAGTAGTGCGGGTGAGAGATCGCGATGGCGCGAATGCCGCCGAGCTCACGGACAGCGTCCACCGTCGCGTCATCGATCAGCGTGATGCAGTCCCACAACACATTGCCTTGCGGCGACCGGACCAAGAGTGCGCGCTGGCCGATGGCGAACGACGGTTCCGTCCCTATTCCGGTCAGGCCGAGGTCGTCACGGATCCTGTTCGTGTGGTCCGCGCGCAGCGCGTCGAGGGTCGTCCATCGCTGCCCTGACCACCCGATGTACTGCCGCTCGTCCTCGCAGATCGGGCAGTGCTCGGGCTCCTCCGACGTCGGCGCGAACTGCGTTCCACAGGTGGCGCAGATGAAGCAGCTATCCATTCCTCAGCTCCAGGAGCCTCTTGACGATCGGGCTTGGCTCCTTCGGCTGCCACGAGCGGTATGCCTCACGGAGCGGCACCGGCCACTCGACGTCGAGGTCCACTCGCGTGCCGAAGGCCTGGGCGCCCGCCAGCACCCGCAGCGCCAGCTCGAGCACGCGACGATGCATGGCGCGGTCGCCCGCCACCCCGAACGCATGGCCGAAGGGAAACTCGACGCCTACGATCCGGGGCGCACGCCGGTCCTCGGCAACCGACGGCATCATCGTCACAGTAACGGTCGATATTCCTGCCGCCTCTATCCATCGTGCCAGCACGGGCACGTTGCTGCAGCAATCGGGTCAAGCCGGGGCAAGCACGAGACCGTCGACCTGCTGGTCGCGCAGGAAGGCCACGATCGCGGGCGCGGTCGTCTCACGCCACCCGGCCAGGCTGCGCTCCTGGTAGCCCATCACCGCGACGTGATTGTCCGCCGCGGCGCGGACGGTTCCCTCGGCGGCGAGCTGGGCCAGCAGCTTTGCCGGGAGAGCTATCTCAGGATCGGCAAGCAGATCCGCGTCGTTGATGTGGAGATGCGCGACGCCGACCGGTCCCTCTCCTATCGACCTCCACGACGGATCGCCCCAATCCGGCTCCGCGCGTTCACGGTCCAGGTCGAAAGCGGGCTGCTCGCCTTCGTGGTGCAGTCCCGCCGAGGTCAGCAGCGCGATCTTCGACTCCGCGAGCCTTTTGGCGAACGGCGCCCAGACCGGGCCTTCCTCGCCCGGAAACGGGCCGCGGCCCTCGTAATAAGGACGGAAGCTGCGGGGCAGGAACTTGTAGCTGTCGACGACCATCAGGCCTCAATCGAAGTCTGACAGCGTCCCGCTGAGCACCGGCATCACGCCGCCGCCGACTTCGATGCGATCCGGGATGTCGCGCGAATCGCCGTATGAGAGCTCGATGTGGACGAAGCTCTGCCGGCCCATCCTGGTGCCCTGCTCGCTCACGATCTTGACGGCCGGATTGCGCTCCACGAGCCCGTACTTGACCGCGAAGGCTCCCAGCGGCCCGCTCGCCGAGCCGGTCGCCGGATCTTCGACGATATCGACGGCGAACATCCGGCTGTAGAGGCGGCCGTTGCCGTTGTGGGCGAACAGGAAGACACCGTGCGCCCCGCTTCCCTTCAGGAGCTTGCGCACGCGCGCGGGGTCGGCGAGCGCCGCGTCGACAAGGCCAGGGTCATTCAAGGCGACGAACAGGAACGGGTTGCCGGTCGACGCGACCTGCGCCGGAACGTCGTGCACGATCGCGTCCTCCGGCACGCCGATCGTCGCCGCCACCTGCTTGTGCGGGAACACCCGACCGAATGTCAGCGGCGGGTGGGCCATCCACACGAGCTCGTCCACGCAGCGAACCGCGACCGGCCCGACCGTCTCCTCGAGGACGAACTCCGGCCCCTTGGCGAGGCCTTCATCGACCATCACCCACGCGGTTCCGATGGTCGGATGGCCGGCGAAAGGAAGCTCGGTTCCCGGCGTGAAGATACGTACACGCGCCGCGTGGGTCGGAATCTCCGGCGGAAAGATGAACGTGGTCTCGGAGAAGTTCATCTCCCGCGCGATGCGCTGCATCGTGCGCTGAGACAGGTCGCGACCGTCGAGCACCACAGCCAGCTGATTGCCTGTCAGCGGCTTGTCGGTGAAGACGTCGACTATGCGGATCTGGCGGGAATGATCAGACATGTGGTCGTCCCATGCGCGAGAAGTTTGCCTGTGTCGACGGCGATGACCTTGCCTTCCGCCGTCGCGATCGTCGCGCCGCGGTGGACGACCGCGCCGTCGCAGCGCACGCGGCCGGTGTCGAGTGTGATCGGGCGAACGAAGTTCACCTTCGTCTCCAGCGTCGTGTAGCGCTCGCCGACGCCAAGCGTCGTGTGCACCGCCACGCCCAGCGCCGAGTCGAGGAGAGTCATCGCGAAACCGCCGTGCACAACGCCGATCGGGTTGTAAAAGTACTCCTCGGCCTGCCCCTCGAAGACCGCCTTGCCCTCGTCGACGCTCACCAAGCGGATGTCCAGCGTCTCGGCAAACGGCGGCCTCGGCATTCCGTCGCGCAGCCCATCACGCAAGAGCTGCAGTCCCGTCTTGCCTGGAGCGGCTTCGACCCACGCGAACGGGTCGGCCCACTTGAACGTCCGCGTCCGGTTCTTGTGCTCGGTCGCCATTCTTCCTAACCTGAAAAGGCCGAGGTCACGGCCAAAATTCCGAGGACCGCGATCGCCAGGCCGCTGACTGTGCCGATCCAGCCCACGACCGCCGGCGTCAATCGTGCGCGCAAGGCCGAGGCCGCGATCGCCAGCGCGATCCACCACAAGACCGAGCCGAGGGCCACGCCCAGGACCACGAGCGATGGCCGCACCAATGAACCGCCCGTGCCAACTCCCAGCGTCGCTGCGAGCGCGGCGAAAGAGACGATGGTCGCCGGGTTGGTGATGGTCAAGCCGAGGGTCGACGCGTAGGCCCACGCCAGGCCGCGACCCGTCGGTGTGCTTGCCGGCTGCATGGCGTCGCCCGAGCGGCGTTCCATGAGGATGCGGGCGCCCAACAGGACCAGGACAGCTCCGCCGACGACCGCAAGCGGCCGGCGGCCCGCCACGAACGCCGCGGTAAGCGCGGCGACGCCGAATGTCGCGATGAACGCGTAGAAACCGTCGGCGGTGGCGACTCCCAGGCCGGAAACGATCCCGGTCAGCCGCCCCTGCGTGAGCGTGCGTCTAACGCAGAGAAAGAAGATCGGCCCCGGAGACGCGGCGACGGCAAACCCCAGGGCGAACCCCCGGAGCAGAAGGCTGAACACCGCATCCCCTCATGGCGCGGCAATTGTATAGAGACGCGAACATGCCGCCCGCGCGCGGCGGGCATCGCACCGCCGCGGTCGCGATCGAGTAGGAGAAGCACGAGTAGCGCGAGGTCGACCCGCCGAAGGGTTGGAGTCTTTACGCGGGCCGGCTTGCCGCGCTCCACGGCGGTCACCCCACGACTTAATCCGGCGCCTGTATCCTCATCGCTTCATGGAGTTCCTCCGCAACATCTGGCGGCGCAAGCTGCGCAGCACACTGACGATCTCGGGCATCGTCATCGGCGTCTTCGCGCTGACCACGATGGGGGCGCTCGCCGAGAACTTCAACGCGCTGATCGACGGCGGCGTGAAGTATTTCGGCGGGAGCATCCAGGTCGGCGCGCCGGACGGCCAGGCGGCGCCTTTCCTCCCCATCTCGAAGATCGACGAGATCAAGAGGGTCCAGGGGGTCGCGGCGGCGTTTGCCGGCTACTCGATCGACGCGAAGCCAGGTGGCACCGTCGTCGTGAGCTTCGGCGTGCCCGACACGATCGTCGGCGCCGACCCGGCGGAGAACAGCTACAGCGCCCTCAAGCTGTCATACGCGTCGGGGCGCTTCGTCACATCGTCGTCGCGGGGCGAGGTCACGCTCGGCTCGACGATCGCCAAGGAGTTCAAAAAGAAGGTCGGCGACACGATCAACCTGCCGGTCAAGCCGGCCGGCGCCAAGCCCGATTTCGTCAACCACACGTTCAACGTGGTCGGCATTCTCAACGAGACCAAGACGGCGCCGGACAGCTTTGCCTACATCAACCTGACCGACGCTCAGATGCTCCTGCGAGACAGCCTGCCCGCCACGCTGCAGATCGACACTAGCCAGATCACCGAGGGCATCTCGGTTTACGGCAACCCCGGAACGTCGACGTCCGACCTGGACAGGATCGCCGACCGGATCAACGAAGAGGTGCCGGGCGTCAAGGCGACGCGGCCCAGCGACCTGGTCAACGCGTTCAAGGCCGGCGGCCAGGTGTTCACCGCGGTCGCAATCGCGGCGGCGGTTCTGGCGCTGATCGTCGGCGGACTCTCCGTCATCAACACGATGCTGATGGCCGTTTCCGATCGCGTTCGTGAGATCGGCCTCAAGAAGGCGGTCGGCGCGACGACCACGAACATCATGGGCGAGTTCCTCATAGAAGCCACGCTCATGGGCCTGTTGGGCGGTCTCCTCGGCTATGGGCTGGGCGTCCTCCTGGTCGTGATCCGCAACACCGTCTTTCCCGCGGCCGACGGTTCGACGTTGTTCCTCATCACGCCCAACCTGACCATCCTTGCCATCGGGTTTGCGACGGTGCTGGGTGCGGGCGCCGGCCTGTTCCCGGCCTGGCGCGCAGCCCGGCTCGACCCGGTGATCGCGCTGAGGATCGACTAGATGGCCGGAGTCGAGCTCGTCGGTCTGACCAAGAACTACAAGCGCGGTCAGGAGATCATCCGCGCCCTGGACGGCGTCACCCTCGACATCGCTCCCGGCGAGTTCGTGGCCGTGGTCGGCCGTTCGGGGTCCGGCAAGACGACGATGCTCGATCTACTTGGTCTGCTCCTGAAGCCGACCGCCGGCAGCCTGATCATCGACGACGTCGAGACGACCAGCCTGAGCGACCGCCAGCGCGCGCACCTGCGAGCCCGGAAGGTCGGATTCGTCTTCCAGGAGTACAACCTTCTTTCTGGCCTCAACGTCTTCGAGAACGTGATGCTGCCGCAGCGGTACGCCAAAGACGGCGAGGCGGGCAGGAAGCGGGCCATCGACCTCATCGACCGGGTTGGGCTGTCGGACCGGATCAAGCACCGGCCGACCGAGCTGTCCGGCGGCCAGATGCAGCGCGTGGCGATCGCCCGCTCGATGGTCAACCGGCCGTCCTTGATCCTTCTCGACGAGCCCACCGGCGCGGTCGACACCGAAACGGCGCAGCAGCTGGTCGACCTGCTGAAGCTGCTCAACCGCCAGGAAGGCGTGACGCTGGTGCTGGTCACCCACGATCTCGACATCGCCGCCCAGACGACTCGCCAGATTCGGCTCAAGGACGGCAAGGTCGTGTCGGACGAGAGGGTCGGAGAAGCCGTACCCGTTTAGTACCCTGCGCGTTAGGTATCGCAGATGGCTCGCCGCCTGCTGACCTTCGTTGCCGCGCTTGCCGGTCTTCTGGTGGCCGCCCTGATTGCGGGCGGCGCCTACATGGCGCTGAAGACGCCTCTCTCGACGCAGACGAACAGCAACCTGGCGCCGGACAGCTGCACCCCAGGGCCGTGCGCCAACCTGAACGGCTACACGATCTGGATCTCGAAGGTCACCGTCACCAACGACATCGTCCACATGACGGTCAAGTTCCAGAACTCATCCGGAGCCACACACGCCTCGCCCGAGGACCTGACCTTGATCGACGCCGGCCGCCACCAATCCATCCCGATCACCGACTCGCCGGGATGCAAGACATTCGACCGCCATGCGTTCAGCGGCGGCGCCTACTTCGGCCCGCTCGACCTCTGCTTCCGCGTGTCCAGCAGCACCCCGCCTTTCACTCTCCAATGGACGCCGGACGAGGGCGCGTTCTGCTGCCAGGAAAACATCACTCTTTACCCGACCTGAGCTTGATCGCCTTGTCCGGGCGATTCGTGACGATGCACTCCACCCGCGGGCTGTCCATCAGCCGCCGCATCTGCTTCGGATCGTCTACGGTCCAGACCCATACCGGTCTGGTCTGCCGGTGGAGGTTGTCGCCGGTCACGTAGCGCTGGTCCAGGGTCACGAAGTCGATGGGGCTGACCCGCACGTGCGGGTAATGCTCCTTGATGACGTCGGCGGACTCCTGGAAGTCGGGTGTGACGACCACCTTTGCCGGAGCGCGCGCCATCAGCTCGAGCTCGAACCCCTTCTCTTTGAGGTCGAGGTGCAGACCGGCTCCGGCCGGCAGCTTTGCGAGCAGCTCGTCGTACGTCGGATAGCTTCGATCGGGCTGCACGGGATCATGGGCGAGCACGATCACACCGTCCGCGTTGCGGCGGATGTCGACCTCGATGTAGTCGGCGCCCGAGTTAAGCAGGCGAGGGTAGCCGTCGTGCGCGCTTACGATCACCGCTAGATCATGCCAACGGTGGTCGTGACCGGCGCCACAGGCGCCGTGGGCGCCGCGACGGTCGAATCCCTGGAGAGGCGCCACGCGAACGTCGTCAAGCTCTCGCGGCCGGATTTCGACCTGTCTTCGTTCGCCTCCGTCCGCGCCGCCGCGCGCGAGCTCAACCGCGACCGCACGCACATCGACGCGCTCCTGCTGATCGCCGCTGTATACGCGCCGGCGTACAAGAAGTCGGCCGAGGGCCTGGAGCTCATGCTGACGGTCAACCACCTCGCTCCGTTCCTGCTTACCAACCTGCTGCGCGATCGCCTCGAGGGAGGTGGGCGCGTCATCACCGTCGCGGCCCCGTCGTCGACGCGCGTCGACCTGGCTCGGCTCATGGACCGCGACCGCTTCAGCGCCTTCCACACCTTCGGCGCGACCAAAGCGGCGAACCTGATGTTCACCTTCGAGCTCGCGCGCCGCGCGAAGCGCTGGGACGTGCGGGCCAATGCGTTCCACCCTGGCCACGTCCGATCCGAGCTGATGCGCGAACAGCCGCGCCCGCTGCGGTTTGTGACCCGGCTGCTGTCGCGAGACCCGGAGCGGGCCGGGCAGGACCTGGCCGAGCTGGCCCTCTCGCCCGCGAAGGCAGGCACCACGGGATGGTTCTTCAAGGGATTGAAGCGAATCGATCCGCCGCGCTCGACGCTCGACGAAGGGCAGCAAGCCGCGCTCTGGCGCCGAAGCGCCGAGCTGGTGGAGCTGGAGGGCGGCTTCTAAAGGTCTTCGCGAGGCGTTCACAACTCGCTCACAACTCCTGGGAAGGATGAGAGTCGACGCCAATCTCATTCACAACAAAGGAGTGAAGTTCGATGCGACGCGGATTCGGTATTGCGGGGTTGCTGGTGACAGCGATTCTGTTTGTGATCGTGGGCGTGATCGCCTACAACGTCGGCTGGTCGGACGGTGTGAACACGCACCTGCCGGCGGCGGCGAACAGTGGTGACGGCGCGCCCCCGTACTACTACGGCTACGGGTTCCACCCGTTCTTCGCGGGATTCGGAATCCTGTGGTTCCTGCTGATCCTCTTCGGGATCTTCTGGCTGTTCCGCCTGGCGTTCTGGGGATTCGCCGGACGCCGGATGATGCGCGGCGGCTGGGGCTACGGCCGCGGCTGGGGCGATGGCCCAGGCCGGTTCGGCTCGTTCCAGGAGCGCGCGGAAGAGTGGCACCGGCAGCAGCACGGCGAAGGCAAGACCCCACCTTCGGCGCCGCCGCCTGGCCCGCCATCTGGCCCGCCCTCAGGGCCGCCTGACTCGACCTCTGTCTAGGAGCAGATGTCGGAACCTAGGATGGTCGTCAACGTGGCGACCATCCTTGTCGTCGACGACGAGCCGCGGATCGTGCAGCTCGTCCGCGATTACCTCGAGCACGGTGGGTTCACCGTGCTCACGGCTTCCGACGGGCCGACCGCGCTGCGTTCCGCGCGCACCGGCAGGCCGGACCTCGTAGTCCTCGACCTCGGCCTCCCCGGGCTCGACGGTCTCGACGTCGCGCGCTCGTTGCGACGGGACGGCGAGGTGCCGATCATCATCCTGTCGGCGCGGACGGAGGAGTCCGACAAGCTCGTCGGCCTCGAGCTCGGGGCGGACGACTATCTGACCAAGCCCTTCTCGCCGAAGGAGCTCGTCGCCCGCGTGCGCGCAGTGCTCCGCCGGGCCTCCGACGCGGCATCTCCCTCGGACGTCATCCGCGTCGGCAAGGACGTCGAGCTCGACGTGGCGCGAATGGAGGCGCGGTTTGGCGGGCGTCGCGCCGACCTGACCAAGAGCGAGTTCCAGATCGTGTCCGCGATGGCGCGTCAGCCTGGCCGAGTCTTCACGCGAGCGCAGCTTCTCGACGCGATTCGTGGCGTCGCGATCGAGTCGTATGAGCGCGCGATCGACGCCCACGTGAAAAACATCCGGCGCAAGATCGGCGCCAGGTACATCGAGACCGTTTTCGGAGTCGGATACCGGTTCGCCGAGCCTGACTCGGCATGAGCCGTCGCTGGCAGGCGGGATCGTATCGCCGCCCACCGTGGTGGCCGGAAAACGAGCCCTTCCCTCCGGCGGGATGGGGACGGCGCCGCCGGCCGGCGCCGTTCATCAGGTTCATCGGCTGCTTTGTCTTGCTCGTGCTTTTCGTCGCGTTTCTGACAGGAGGATTCGCCGGCGCGCTCTTCGGCCGAGGCCCGGGGCAGTTCCATCCTTTCTTTCTGTTCCCTCTCCTGCTGATCATCGGGCTCATCGTGCTGGCGGTCGCCGGCGGCGTTCGCCGGGTCGCGACGCCGATGAACAACCTGATCGACGCCGCGCGCCGCATCGAGTCGGGCGACTATTCCGCCCAGGTGCCGGAGTGGGGCTCGTCTGACATTCGGTCGGTCGCGCGAGCGTTCAACTCGATGTCGGCCCGGCTGAAGGCGATGGACGAGCAGCGTCGCTCATTTCTCGCCGACGTGACCCACGAGCTGCGCACGCCTCTGTCGGTGATCCGCGGCCAGGCCGAGGCGATCAACGACGGCCTCTACCCCGCGGACGCGGCCCACCTGGCGCCGATCCTGGACGCAACGCAGACGCTCGAGCGGCTGGTCGAAGACCTGCGGACCCTGACGTTGAGCGACGCCGGCAACCTGGTTTTGCAGAAGGAGCCGACCGACCTCGGCGCCCTGGTGCACGACTCGGTCGAGTCGTTCCGGCCGCAGGCTGAATCGAAGGGCGTGTCCCTGACGGTCGACGCCGTCTCGAGCTTGCCGCCCGTCGACGTCGACCCTGCCCGCATGCGCCAGGTGATCGGCAATCTGCTGTCGAACTCGATCCGGCACACGCCAAAGGGAGGATCCGTCAAGGTCGCGGTCTCCGCACCGGCGACGGTCACGGTGAGCGACACGGGCGAGGGGATCCCGCCCGACCTGCTGCCTCACGTGTTCGAGAGGTTCACCAAGGGTCCGACCTCGACGGGCAGCGGGCTGGGCCTCGCCATTGCGCGCGACATCGTGACGGCGCACGGCGGAGCGATCGACCTGGACAGCAGCGGAGCCGGGACGGCCGTGCGAATTACCCTGACACACTGAGAGCGAGATCGGAGATCACGTCCAACTGCGGACTGGATCGCCGACGCCTTGCATATGCTGGTCTGACCCGTGGAGGAAGACAGGAACCCGAACGACCAGCCCGGCGGCGATGCGCCACTGCTTGAGCCAGGTCCCGCCGAGGCAGAGATCGACTACCGCAGAGAGCGGCTGAACCAGAATCTGCGCAGCGGCGGCAGAGGGTGCTTCTTCCCAGGCATCTTGATGGCCGGTCTGCCGGTGGCGATACTCATGACGGCGCTGACTAGATTCGCCTAGGCAACAAGTCCCAAGGCGTCGGGACGACTGCCGGATAGCGATTCCTGCCCTGCGGGAGTAGACCTGTTTCCACGCAATATGTGGATCTGGATATCGCTCGCAAAACAGCTCTTCGGAGTCTTCGACCGTCGTCGCAGTCGATGGGTTGAGATCTCGGTCGAGCGCGCTTGGAGCCACGACATGGCTCCGATGCTCTTCGATCTAAGCGAGTAGAAAGGGCGCACCCGTCGGATAAGTCCCGCGCTTGGGGGACGGAAGTCTCAGCCAAAACACAGCTAATCGAGGGCCAGTGCGGGTAGCCTGCAGGCGGGACGGACGCCGGGGCCGAGGTGCTGCTCGCCGCGACCTGGGAGGGGGCGTCCGCCCCATTTTTCGCGCGACGACGACGAGGGTGTTGGAGCGCCACGCGCGCGGTCAATCCCGCGCGCGATATTCAAGCAAGGCGTAGCCGTCTCCCGCGACAACGAGCGACGCGAGCTGAGCGAGCGTCGTGATGTTGGAGCGCCACGCGCGCCGTCATCCGGCGCGCGATATTCAAACAAGGCGTAGCCGTCTCCCGCGACAACGAGCGACGCGAGCTGAGCGAGCGTTGCGATGTTGGAGCGGGAGACGGGCTTCGAACCCGCTACCTCGACCTTGGCAAGGTCGCGCTCTACCAAGTGAGCTACTCCCGCTCGGACAGAGGTTCGATTTTACCCGCCCGGGCGGGAGCCGCCACCTAGCCCCCGACCGGCGCCCGGCATGTCTGGAAGTGCCTTCCCCACCGATCCCGCAGCGCGTTCACACGCAGCGCCGAGCGGTGTATGGCCGCCCGGTCGAGACGGCCTGACAGCACAGCCGCTCGGACCGCCTGGATCGCCTGCACCTCGAGGGCCGGGTCTCCGTTGCCGAGCAACAGCATGTCGTTCCCCGCCGCCAGGGCCAGGACGGCCGCTTGCGCGAGCGACCACCGCGAGTCGATTCCGTACATCGACAGGGAGTCCGACATGATCACGCCCTCGAAGCCGAGCTGGGTGCGCAGCCGCGAGACAACCGGGCGTGAGAAGAGCGCAGGCATCGAGCCCCCGCCCAGACCGGGCACGTAGACCGCCGTCGTCATCACCACGTCCGCACCGGCGTCGACGCCGGCGCGAAACGAAGGCAGCTGCACCCGCGCCCACACGGACTCCGACTCCGTGTCAGTCGGGACGGCGACATGCGGATCGCCGGCCGCGCCGCCAAGGCCCGGCCAGTGCTTGAGCGTCGCCCCCACCCCACCTTCATGCAGCCCCTTCACCGCCGCGGCCACAAGAGGCGAAGTCACACCGGGCGTCGCGCCGAACGATCGACCGCCGATTACGGCGTCCGCCGGGTTGTAGCGGACGTCGGCGACCGGAGCCAGGTTCACGTTGACGCCGGCGGAGCGGAGGCCTGCACCGTTGGTGCGCTCGAGCTCGCGCACGCGGTCAGGCCCCAGGGGGGCCATGTTCACGGGCCACGGCGGTGCGAAGGATGCCTTCACGTTCGCGACCTCGCCGCCCTCCTCGTCGAGCATCACGAGGGTCGGATGCTCCGCGCAGACGGACGAGGAGAGATCGGTGAGCTGGTCGCTCCACCACCGCGCGCCGGTGGGCGTGCCCCCGAAGTTCGGAGTGAACATCAGCACGCCGCCGAGCTGATATTTCGCCACCAGCGGCTTGATCGAAGACCAGCCGATCGTGCCTTTCCACGAGAGCACCATCAGCGCGCCGATGTCAGCGTCAAGGTCCCATGCCTCGGGCACCGGCGACGGCGAAGCCTCCACGAACGGCAGCGCGACCGACCTCGTCATCACCGACGGCGGTGAAACCTGGCCGATCGTCACGAGCGACGACAGCAGGACCACGACCAGGACGAGCGCGCTCTGCGCGAGTTTCTGACCCCGCAACCCGACCGTGAGTCTACCTTCGGACGCGGCTCCTCAGGTAAAGACCGATCAAGCCCAGGAACCAGAAGATGACCATGAGCGGCAGAACCAGAACCGGGCTCATGTGCGGCAGTCCGGCGCCTTCGAGAAAGCCGTAGGCGAAGGTCACGAGCCCTGTCGTCGCAACCGAAACCCCGATCGCCTCCATCTGCATGCGCTTCTGCACCTCGTCGAGCCGCCCGAGCTGCCGGACCGTCAGCCAGACGACCACCCCTGCGGGCAGCGCCGGTAGCAGCGCCGCCCAGTACCGCCAGTCGGCGCCAGGGTTGGCCGCCACCACGATCACGGAACCGACCAGGAACATCAGGTACGCCAGGATCGCGAACGCGAACTGGATCTGGGTCTTGTACGTGTTCCATGTGGCGAGCGGGGTGATGAAGGTCCGCTCGCCGAGCAGCGGCGGCGACGGGTACGCCAGGGGCGCGCCCGGGTTTGTGCGCTCGAACGGCGAGGCAGGATGTGTGAACAGGGGGTCGACCGGCGCCTCGGCCGGCGCCGTCGGGACGGGGTCGCTCACGTCGTGCCCGATGGTAACCGTCAGATGGCGGAACCCGATCCAGTTAAACAATTGACGCTCGACAACGGCCGCGGCTATATACCTGCCCATGGTGAGACGGTGGGTTGGGATCGGGATCCTGATCCTGGCAGTGGGGGCCTGCGGTCCGTTCTGCGGCAACGGGAAGCTCAACCTGGCGAACGCCAAGCTGAGCCCGTCTTCGTTCACCTGCCCGGTCGACGCCACCGACTACGGCTACTTCATCGACGGCACGGTCGACGCCGACAACCAGACCGGCAAGGCGGTCCAGATCAAATCGATGGCCACCGACGTCACGGTGGTGAAGCTCGCAGGCATCTGGGGCCTGCGCGTCGGCGACAAGAGCAGCGCCGCCGACATCCAGTTCGCGCCGAGGTCGATTGGCTCCGGTCAGAAGGCGACGCTCAAGTTCGCGACCCCGTGGACATGCACCGATTCGGGCAACAACACCGTCGAGACTTACGCCGACTTCCAGGTCGTGCTGACGATGGTGACGGACAACGGCACGTACCGGGTGACGCTTCCGAACCACCGGATGGTGATGTCCTGATCGACTGCTAGATGCGAGCCTCCGAGAACCTGTCGACGTAGTTGACGTCGCCGATCTTTTTCAACATCGCCAGCCCCGCATCGATCTCAGCGGCATTGCCGTTGATCATTCCCCGCTCGGCCAGCCCCCGGCCCATCTGGGTCCTCGCTCCGCATCGCTCCCAGATCGATATCGCGGCCGACATGTCTCCCGCGTCTTTGCGCTGGAGCCCGCGCGCTCGAAGCAATTGCGCTTCGACCAGCGGCACCCGGATCTGTGCTGCCCGCCTCAGCGCGCGGTCAATCAGGTCGTCGGGCATCTTTTGTCGAAGATCGCATGCCAGTCCAACCTGCCGTTCGACGCCTTCGCCGGCGAACTGGAGGATCGCTTCGTCAGGAGGTCCTTCGCTTGCGAGGTATGGCGGCCACACGTGGCGGCTGATGTTGTCGGGCGGATAGCGCGCAAGGATCGACTCGATCGCCTCCGTTGCAGCTCCAGTCAGGCGCGGATCACGACGGGCGCGCCCGATATCGACGCCGATCACGAAACCGCGAATGGCGTAGCCCGCTGCGAGCATCCCCCCGTCGTGCCAGGCGTCGACGGCGCGCCAGAACGCGGCGACCGCCTCTTCCCAGCGTCCCAGCTGGTAGAGGGTCATCGCTCGCCACGCGAAGAGATGGAGCGCCTGGTACGGCGCCTGGCCACGCAGCAGCCGGGTAGCAATGTCCGCGGAGACGCGTTCCGCCTCGTCGAGGTCGCCGAGCATGTATGACATCCAGGTCGCCATCGAGTGGGTGTCGACCCGCTCGTAGAAGCTCAGCTTCGACTCGAACTTCATTCGCTGATACGCGGCGTCACGCGCCCTGGCCCATTCCCCGACTGACTGCGCGGCGCTGCCTGCCGCATCGAGAGCGGCGCTTTCGAGGTCGGCGTCTCCGAGCTCGATCGCGATCTTTCGCGCCTCGTCGGCACCGTCCTCGGCGAGCTGAAGCTCGACGGGAGTCACCTCATGAACCGCCTGAACCCAGAACGGAAAGAAGGCGTCGGCGGCGAGGAAGCGACCGATCGCATAGCGATCGGTCGCCTGGCGCAGCAGCTGCCTTCCCCTGACGCGATGGCCGTTGACGTACTCCGTCGAAGGCCGATCCGCGACGGATCCGACCCAGCGCATCGCCACCATGAGGATCCCGGCGACGGCTCGCAGCTGGTCGTCGATCGGGCACTCGAGCTTCTCGTAAAGCTCGAGCGCCTGGCGGTAGTCGTCGATCCCCGCATCGCCGCCGGTCATTTCGCCGATTCGCTCATGCAGGTGTGCCTTCACCTGAGGGTCGACGAAATCGAAGGCCGCGCGGATGTGGCGAACAGCCTCTGGCGACGCAGCGGCCGCGAAAGCAACGTCGGCGGCTTTCAGCAGCCAGTCCGCCGCCTCCTCACGTATTCGTGCCGTCTCAGTCGAGTCAGGCTCGATCGCGGTGAACAACACCGCCGCCTCGCGATAGTGGAACGCGAGGATCTCGGCAAACGAGACCGCCCGCCGCTCGGCGGCCGACTCCACCCACCTGGCGGCCGCGGCGTGGAGGCGTGCCCGTTCCGCGCGCGGCAGCGTTCCGTATGCAACCTCCTGGATCAGGATGTGGCGGAACGTGAAGCGATCGCCGTCCGCCGGCCGGATCAGGTCGCGGTCGGCCAGGCGCTCGCAGAGCCTCTCGACATGGGCGGGGTCGCCTCCCTCGAGCGCAACCACGCCGGCGGCGCTGAAGCCGCGCCCGAAGACGCTTCCGAGCTGGATCACACGCCTTTCGTCTTGTGGCAGCAGGTCCAGGCGCGCCAGCACCGTCGCCTGCACGGTGTCCGGCAGGCGCTCGAGCGAGCCGTGGTCGAGGTAGGAGCGCACAAGCTCGCCGGCGTAAAACGGATTGCCCTCCGAGCGCTCGGCAACCAGGTTGACAAGGGTTGGCTCGTCGGTGTCGAGGAGGTGGCGCACCAGGTCGGCGATGGCGGCGCTGCCCAACGGCTCCAGGGAGAGGGCCAGGTGGTTGAGCCGCCCACCTCCCCAGTTGGGGCGCCGGTCGAGCAGCTCCGGACGCGCCAGCACGATCATCAGCACCGCCGCGCCGCCGCGAGGCTGCATCACAAATTCGGCGAGGTCGAGAAGACTGTCGCTCGACCAGTGCAGGTCCTCGAAGATGATGACGACCGGCTTCTGCCGTGACGTCGCCTCGAGCGCCGAGCGCCAGGCTGCGAACAGCAGCTCCCTATCCACTCCCTCGGTGCCGGCCTCTCCGATCGTTGCCGCCAGCAGCCGGGCATCGCGGTCTGGGTCTTCGACGCCGATGCTGCGCAACCAGGTGGAGATGGCGTCCCGGACCTGTCCCGGCGAGGTCTCCTCCGACGTTCCCGTGAGCGTGAAGATGACCTGGCGCATCGGCCAGTACGTGAGCTGCTGCCCATAGGGAAGGCACTGCGCCGTGGCGACCACGGCCTCGGGTGCCAGCGACGGGAGCCAATCGAGGAATTCCTCGACGAGCCGAGTCTTGCCCGTTCCGGCCGGTGCGATAACACTGACCATCGACGGTCGGCGGTCGTTGACCATACGCCGCGCCACCAGCTGCAGCTGGGCCAGGTCGTCCTCGCGGCCGACCAGAGGCAGGCGAACACGACGCTGGGCTTTGGCCACGCGAGGGCCGAGAACCTCGCGTGCGGCGACCGGCTCGGACTTGCCCCGGGCCGCGATGCGCTGCTGTACACCAAACTCGAAGTTGCTTGCCGCGCGAACGGTGCGTTCGCTTACGAGAATCGACCACGGCTCGGCAGCTTGCTGCAGGCGCGCGGCGACGTTGGTGGCGTCGCCGGTGACGAGAAAGTCACCGCCAGATTGGTCGCGACTCGCGACCACCTCACCTGTGCTCACACCGAAGTGCAGCGCCAAACGGCCATTCAAAAACGAGTCAGCGCGGATCCGGTCCCGCATGGTCAGCGCCGCGGCGACCGCGCGGTCGGGGTCGTCGCCATGCGCGGTGGGCAGACCGAACACGGCCATGACCGCGTCGCCGATGAACTTCTCGACCGTGCCTCCGTGCTGGTCGACCGCCTCACGGGCGATGGCGTAGTAGCGGCTCAGCAGACGGCGCACCTCCTCCGGGTCGAGGGTTTCGCCTAGCGCGGTCGAGCCGGCGACGTCAGCGAAGAGCACCGTCACGATGCGCCGCTCCTCCGTGGAGACGCTCATGAGGGCGCCTAGCCTATCAACCCCGATTCGTAGGCAAGGATCACGGCCTGTACCCGGTCCCGGAGCTCGAGCTTGTCGAGCATATGCGCGACGTGCGTTTTGACCGTGGTCTCGCTGACGTGCAGCCGCGCGGCGATCTCGGCGTTGGTGAGGCCTCTGGCGACCTCTTTCAAGACCTCGGTTTCGCGCTCGGTCAGCGTCTCGAGCTCGCGAGCCTTGCGCGCGGCGGGCTCGGGACGTCTGGCGAACTCCTCGATCAGCCTCTTCGTCACCGAAGGGGCCAGCAGGGCCTCGCCCTGCGCAACGACGCGGATGGCCTTGACCAGGTCCTCCGGAGGCGCTGCCTTGAGGAGGAATGCCGAGGCACCGGCGGCCAGAGCATCGAAGACGTACTCGTCGAGCTCGAACGTCGTGAGGATGACGACCCTGGTTGTGGTGGCGATCTCCCTGGTCGCGGCAATGCCGTCGAGTCTCGGCATGCGGATGTCCATGAGCACGACCTCCGGCTGTTGCCTGCGCACCAGGTCGAGCGCCTCCTCCCCATCCGACGCCTCGCCCACGACCTTCATGTCGGGCTGCGATTGCACGATCATCGTGAACCCGGTCCTGACCATCGCCTGGTCATCGACGATCGCGACCTTGATCACGACGTCTTAACAGGCAGGGTTGCCTTCACCGTGAAGCCCCCCAATGATGAGGTTCCGGTGAACAGGTCTCCGCCGAAGAGCTCGACGCGCTCGCGCATGCCCACCAGGCCGTGGCCGGTCGAGTCGGTTGACGGCGTCGTGCCCGATCCGTTGTCGCTGACGGTGAGCAGGATCGCGTCTGAGCGGTAGTCGACGGTCACCTCGAGTCGTGTCGCATTGGCGTGCTTGAGAACGTTCGTGATCGCCTCCTGGACGATGCGGTACGCGGAAAGCTCTACAGCCTGCGGCAGCGGACGTTGCTCGCCCGTGACCCTCAGCGTGGCGGCCAGGCCGGCGTCGCGGGCCGGCTTGAGCAAGGTCTCGACCTGGGCAAGTGACGGCTGTGGTGCGAGTGGCGCGTCGCCGGTCTTGCGCAGGACGCCGAGCAGCTTGTTCAGCTCGGCCAGCGTGTCGCGGGCACCGCGCTCTATCGATTCGAGCGCCTGCTCGGGAGACGAACCCGAGACTCGGGCGGCGCCCGCCTGAATGGCCATGGCGCTGACGTTGTGCGCGACGACGTCGTGCAGCTCGCGGGCGATGCGCAGGCGCTCCGCCTCGGCCGCCTGCTCGCGCTCCTGGCGATGGCGCTCTTCCACGTCTGACAGGAGCTGTCGGCGGGATCGGACGTAGTCGCCGATCACCCACGCCACCAGCGAAGTTGCGCCCGCAGGCAGGAGATCTCGCGTTGCCGCAAGGTTGTCGAGAAGCAACAGGGCGATCGCGGCGGCGGTAAGGATCATGGCCATGACAGCCACCCACAGCCTGAATCGGCCCGTTCCGTACACCGAAACCGCGTACACCGCGAAGATCAGAGCTGGGCTGCCTGGCTCGCGGCTTGGGACTGCCACCCACCAGACGAGGCCGGTCGCGACGATCACACCCAGGACCGCGGCCGGATGGCTGCGCCGCCACCAGAGGGCGACGGCCTGGATCACCGCGACCGGGATGATGACGGGGACGAGCTGCAGCCGGAACGCGCTACCGAACAACGCGAGCAATCCGGCGACGAGGCTGAGCCCGACGACAAGACCGTCGGTAAGCCGAGGCCGGCCCGTGACCCATGACCACGGCCGGCCTCGCGAGCTGCTGAACGATGCGCTGCCTATGTCACGTCCCTCACGCGCTGAAGTCCGGCGGCGATCACCAGCATCGCCGCGAGCCAGGCGAACAGCACGATCAAGGATTGCTCGGCGCTGATGGTGACTCCCTTGGCGTTTGACAGATGGCCGATGAGCGCCGTGGCGTTCTGGCCGAGGAATAGGTTGCCGATCCACTTGTAGCTGCCGTTGTTGAGTCCGTCGATGAAGCGGACGGCGATGATCTCGATCGAGAGCAGGTAGACGACGCCTATCCCGATCGCGGCCGCGGACTGCCGCACCAGCACGGCGATCGCAATGCCGAGCATGCCGTTGACGGTCAGGATCAGCCACATGGCGCCGAATCCCTTCGCGATGTCGGCCACAGCGGGCCACACGATCGCGTGATTGTTGACGGTGACGATCAGCACACTGCAAGCGGCGCCAACCGCGAAGAGGATCGCGGAGAGGATCGCCATCCAGGCGGTGAAGACGACAATCCGGCCGGACCACGTCGTCAGGCGGCCCGGGCCTTGCGTGAACAGTGTTTTCAACGTGCCCCACGAGTACTCGGACCCCGCAACGATCGCTCCGAGCACGATCGCCATCGCCGCGCCCAATGGGAAGCCGGCGCCCATTACGTCGTTTACGAACTGGTCAGGGAACAGCATGGCCAGCGGGATTGGCCGGTCACTCTGGCCAGGGTGGGTCGCCTGGTACCAGTTGGTCATGAAGACGAGCACGACGACCGCCGCCACGAGACCGGACGAGATGAGGAATGCGGGCCGGAATCGGTTCTTACGCCACTCGGCTTTGATGGTTGCGATCATGATCCTTGCCTCTCTCCTGTGAGCTGGAAGAAGACTTCCTCCAGCGATCTCTCGAACGGACGCAGCTCGCTGACGCCGATGCCCGCGCCGACGAGCCGGCGGTTGATCTCGCTGCTCTGCTCCGGCTTGACCTTGAGGTGCAGAGCGCCGTCCTGGCGGCTGATGGCGTCGTTGCCGAACAACGTCGCCAGCATCTGCTCCGCCTTGTCGAGCGGCTGGGCACGCACGAGCACGCCCTCCTCGCCGATCAGCTCCTGCACGGTCGACTCACGGACCAGCTTGCCGTTGCTGATGACTCCGACGCGGTCGCAGATCTGCTCGACCTCGCCGAGCAGGTGGCTCGACAGCAGCACTGTGCGGTTGCCCTGGCCGATGTCCTTGATGAGCCTGCGCATCTCGGCCATTCCCTGTGGGTCGAGGCCGTTGGTGGGCTCGTCGAGGATCAGCAGGTCGGGGTCCTTCAGCAGCGCGGCAGCCACGCCGAGTCGCTGCTTCATGCCGGTCGAGTAGGTCCCGAACTTGCGGTGGGCGCGTGAGCTCAGCTCGACCACGTCGAGCACCTCGTTGACGCGCTTCTGGTCGACGCCCGCAAGGTCGGCGACCACACGCAGGTTTGCCCGCCCACTCAGGTACGGATAGAAGGCCGACGACTCGATCAGAGAGCCGACTCGCGCGAGGCCGTGCGGGTCGCCGGGCGTGTGGCCCGCAACGGTGGCCGTGCCCGACGTCGGCCGAATCAGGCCGACGAGCATGCGCAGGGTCGTGGTCTTCCCAGCCCCGTTCGGGCCGAGGAAGCCATAGACCTCGCCACGGCGCACGCTCATGGCCACGGAGTCGACGGCGAGGACTCCGCTGCCGTAGCGCTTGGTGAGACCGTGGGTCTCGACGATCGTGGTGTTTTCCATGACCACCAAGCTAGGTTTCGGCGGGAGCGGTGTCGTCAGCCGCGAGATCGATTTTCTGCCTCGTTCTCGAGGATGAGGGAGCCCTCGCCGCCGACGGCGGCGAGGGCTGAGGTCGGCGTCTAGCTACAGGTCGCGGTTACGCGAGTCACCACCGGCACTCCCTGCGCGTTGATCGTGAACTGACCCTCCTGGTGAATCGAGAGGGGAGTTCCATCACCGAGTGTGCCGACCGTGTTGGCGATGAAGTGGTTGACACTGTTGCTTCTGTTGTCTTCGGAACCGAACCACGCAACGCCATGCCCGGTGTAGCCGAGGCTCCCGGTCACGTTGCCTTCGATCGTGCCGGTGGTCCAGGCGTCGCCTGCGTTGTTGACCGTCATGTGCAGAACGCCGTTGCCGCTGATTGTCAGGTCGCCGGGAATGCAGGCGGCGGGGCCGACGTCGATGGGGACACCGGTGACGTGGATCGTCGTCGTCGTCGTCGCATGCGCCGCAGTCGACATGACCAGGAGACCCACCAGAGCCGCCGCGACCGAGAGAACCCTCTTCATCTAACAGCCTCCAAAACGTGAATCCTGAGAAGTCGCTGGGAACGCTAATGGCACGCCGTGCGCGATCGCAATGGGACGAATGCCTCATGCGACGGTGCAGCCGACACCCGCGTTTTGCGCGCTGGACCACGTTCGTATTGAGCCTGGAGCAGAATTTCGTTTCGATGCCTGCGCCCCGAGGTCCGATGAAGCTGAACATGTCGAAGCCCAGCGAGGGCGCGAAAGCGGCGTTCGCCGAGGTGGTTCCGGACGGGCCAGGAATCGCGATCAGGCCGATGTTCGGTCAGGTCTCCGCATTCGTGAACGGCAACATGTTCTGCGGAATCGTCGGCGAGGAGCTGATGGTGCGGCTCCCCGAAGACGAGATCGAAAAGATCAAGAAGCAGGGGGGCCGCGATTTCGAGCCCGTGGCCGGACACAAGATGAGCGGCTACGTGATCCTGCCCGGGGACTGGCGCGCCAAGCCGCCGACCGCTCTGATCAAGCGCGCGCTCGAAGTCGCGCGCAAGATGCCCGCGAAAAAGCCGAAGAAGTAGCCCTCCGGCTTAGCGGCGCTTGCCCTTCGGCTGCGGCTTGGGCGGAATCGGCTTGACTGGAGCGGCTTTTGCCGCGATGGGCTTGGGCTGAGCGGGCTTGGCCTCGACGGGCTTGGCCTGGACGGGTTTGGCCTGGACGGGCTTGGCCTGGACGGGCTTCGCCGCGACCGGTTTGACCGAGAGAGGCTCGATCACCACCGGTTCGATCGCTACCGGCTCCGGTTCCGCCAGGGCGACCGCGTCCGCGACAGGTGCAGGTATGGGCTGAGGCTCTGGCTCCGGTCGCGGCGCCATGACCTCCGGCTCTGGCGGTGGGGTCGGTTTGGCCGCGGCCGGCTGTTTGCCCATCGAGACCTTGCCGCTGAACGTCGCGCCGTCATCGACCGTCAGGCGGGCCACGCGCACTTCGCCCGCGATCAGCGATGCGTCGCTGCCCACGGTCAGACGGTCGTACGCGGTGACGTCGCCCTTGACCTTGCCCGACCCCGCGATCTCGACGTCCCCGGTCACCTCGAGGTTACCCTCGACGGTTCCGGTCACTCGCAGGTCGCCCTCGATGTACAGCTCGCCGCGAAGGCGATCGTTGGGACCGAGGACTACCGAGTTGCGCCGCGAGCCGTTGGAACCATTGGGACCGGCATCCGCCGGGACGGGGGTCGCGACCCTACTGGCCGGACGCCTGGTGCTCAAAGTCACCCATCCGGACGTGTCCGTTCAAGGTCGCGCCGTCGTCGATCTGGAGCCTGCGCACCTGGATGTCGCCACTCAGGCGAGCGTTCTTGCCGAGGGTCAGCTTGTCTCGCGCCGTGACCATCCCCTCGACGTTGCCCTTGAGTGTGACGTTCCCGCCCTCCAGCAATGCTTTGACCGTCGCGCCGCTGGCCACTTCGATGTTGCCGGTCACGCGCAGCTCACCCTCGAGGCGCCCATCCGCATGGACCGAGCCGTCGTAGATGAGCTTCCCCTCGAGGATGTCACCAGGACCCATCGAGAACTGCTTTTTCGAATCTCGTTTGACTTCGCCGTTTTCGGCAGTGGCGGTGCCTTCTGCCGTCGCTTCTTGAACGTCCATGCGTCACCCCCGAGTTGGAACTCCGGATCCGTCTGGCCGGATCAGGCGCTAAAGGTTAGTCGTTTGCACCGGCGATTTGCCGACGGGAATGTAAGGAACTTGCCTGGCTATTTTTCATCGCTTCGGGTCGCAGGTCGATCACGCGAACTCGCCCAGCATCCCCTTCCCGGTCAGGCCCGCCGCTCGTGACGAAACCGCGACGTAGGGCTCCCTTCCGTACCCCTGCTGCATGAGCCGCGGATGGTCGCGCAGCGCGATCCGCCAATCCTCGAGCTGGCTCTGGTGGCAGTCGATCGCGCGCAGCTTCATCATCACCTCGTCGGCGTCGAGCTCGATGACGACGTCGACCGTGTCCTGCGGGCGCACGTGGAAGCCGTTGGACGACGGCACCAGGTGCGTGGCCTCGTGATAGAAATCCGCGAGCTGCCCGTCGATCGCGAGATGGTAAAGCGCCGGCCGTTCCCCCTCGGTCATCGCGGCCACGGCGGCGTCTGTGCACGCACCCATCGCAATGTGGTCCGGATGACCGTATCCGCCGTCCGGTCCCCAACCGACGACCACCCGCGGCCTCACCTTGCCTATCTGCTCCCAGATGCGCTGGGTCAGCTCCTTCTGGTCCGAGTGCGCGAGCCCCGCGTCGGGGTAGTCCCAGAGCTCGACGCTGCTGAGCGCCAGCGCCTGGGCGGCCTCTTCGAGCTCCTGGGCGCGAATCTCGGGCAGGTCCGCCGCTTTTGACCCATGCGGCCTTCCCATCCAACCCGCCTCGCCGTAGGTGGCGCAGATGAGATGAACGGCGACTCCATTGCGCGTATGCCTAAGGACCAGCCCCCCGGCGCCCATGGACTCGTCGTCCGGATGCGCCATGACGAGGAGCAGTCCCCCTTTCTGCTCTTCCATAACCGAGCGACTAGGGTATTCGGTCTTCCATCTCCCACGCGTGGTCGAGTGCGTGCCAGGCGATGCGGCGGATCGCGTACGCGGCGGGCCATTTCGCGCCCGGAACCGGACTGAGCAGCGCTTCGCGAATGGCCTGGCGGTCGTGCTTTTTCAACTTGAGTCCGATCGGGCCGGCGTAGGCGAGCTCGGAGTCGAGGACATGGGCGTACATCTTGTCGCGATCACGGCCGCCGCCGCGCGGCCCTTTGCGCAGCTCCTTCGGGACCTTCGCGCGCACCTTGTCGAGGTAGCGCCAGCAGGCTTCCATGACCGTGACCATCCGCTCGATCTCATTTGCAGGGAGAGGAGTTGCATCGGCCCTGGCCGGCACGCCCGGAGCCCCGAAATCGGTGGTCGCGTTGCCGGTGACCCGGTCGACAACTTCGAACCTCGTCGCGTCCTTCGGCAGCTTGGCGACCTTCGAATACCGCGGTGCGTAAGCGGCCAGGTTCTCGAGCGCGGCCTCCTCGGTCTTGCCACTTCTCGACCAACCTGGCCAGTCGGCGGCGCTGGCGAAGACGCGCTTGCCGCCGACCTCCAGGTACACCCGGGTAGCTCCGCTCACGCGGCGGAGCTTAGCGATTGACGGCTATCCGCCCGAAGTTGTCGGCGATGGAGATGGGCACGCTGCGTTTTCTGCGGCTTCGTGCGCCGCGGTCTCGCTCTTCTCGTGCGTGGCGTCCTCGTTGGAGTGGCCGCCGCAGGGAGGTCCGCCCATGCCCGGGCCGCCTGGACCTCCCGGGTGGAGCGTTCCGTTGTTCTCCGCCGCCTCGTGCGCGGCACTCTCGTTTTTCTCGTGGGTCGGGTCCTCGTTGGACTTGAAGGTCGGCGACGGCGAGGCTGCGGCCGGGATCGCGGCAAGCGCGCTCGAAAGCGTGCCTCGGGCGAACACGGTGGCTCCCATGACGCCGCCGAAGATCATCGCCGCGGCGATGACCGACGCAAAAAGGATGAGTCGGGGCTTGTTCATACGAGCGATTCTCTCGGTCGAAGCTCAGAGCAGGCTTGGATTCGGGTGTGAGTTCTAGGCCGACCCCTGCATCACCAGATCGAAGACCGGTCGAGCAGAAGTACCCGCGGTGACGGTCACGCGGCCGAGGCGGGCGACCTCGAGCGTCAGTCGCCGGCCGTCGAGCGATGCTCGATAACTTCCCTTCTTCCACCGGCCGATCTCGAACGGGTCGGCAAACGGCGGCTTGGAGAAGAGCCGGATGTCGGCCGAGGTGACCGCGAGATACAGGATCGTCGGCGGCAGGGGCTCGGTCGCGCGGCGGGCGACGATCGGTCCGGCCCAGCCGAGCAGCGAGGCGAAGATCACCTTGCCGTAACCCCTGGGCCTGACTTCCGCGGCGCCGAGCAGCGGCTCGCTGAAGAGGATGGATCGAAGCTGGGCGGCCACGCGCTGGTCACCAACCGCCTGCGGGCGAGGAATCTGCACGACGAAAGCATGGAGCGGGCGATGGGAATCGAACCCACGTAACCAGCTTGGAAGGCTGGCGCACTGCCATTGTGCTACGCCCGCGCCGGGTGTCCGAATTAGAACGGAATTCCGCAGGTTTCCGCCAGAAGGCGCGAAATCAAGAACAGTTTTCCGCACGTTTCGGCCGAAATGGGTCGAATCGTGCGGGTCGAACCATCCGGTTGGTAGCCCGTACGGGATTCGAACCCGTGATCTCCGGCTTGAAAGGCCGGCGTCCTAGTCCACTAGACGAACGGGCCGTCCCGCTTCGGAATTATTGCCGACCCGTTTCTGGTGAAACGTTGGTGGGCGGCGAGGGTCTCGAACCCCCGACCTCCAGCATGTCAAGCTGGCGCTCTTCCAGCTGAGCTAGCCGCCCATCCACAAGGGCCCCGTGCAGGGGAGCGACTTATTGTAGGAGCGTGCCTCCGTACATCGGCCGGCGGATGCCTCGCGTCGAGGATGAGCGACTGATCACCGGCCGAGGTCGTTTCGCCGGAGACATCAAGCTCGACGGCCTCGTCCATGTCGCGTTTGCGCGCTCGACCGTGCCGCACGCGCGGATCGTCTCCATCGACGCGGCGGCTGCGAAAGAGATGCCAGGCGTGCTCGAGGTATGGACGGCGGCGGACCTGCCCGAGGTGGCCGACGGGCTGAGCGACTGGGCGCCCAACGACGTCATCGCGCGCGCGCGACCGATCCTCAACGGAGACGAGGTGAATTACGTCGGCGAGGCCTTCGCCGTGGTTGTCGCCGGCACCGACTACGAGGCGCATGACGCGGCGGAGCAGGTGCTGGCCGAGCTGGATGCGCTGCCCGGCGTGGGAGACGTCAACGCCGCGACCGCGAAAGACGCGCCGCACGTGCATGAAGACATGGACGACAACATCTCGCGGCGCAAGACCGTGACGTACGGCGACATCGACGCCGCTTTTGGCGACGGCAGCGTGACCGCAGGCATCCGGCTGCAGACGGCCCGCGTCGCCGGCGCTGCGATGGAGACCCGCACGGTGACGGCCGCACCCGACGACGACACGGGCGGGCTCAAGGTCTGGACCTCGACGCAGAACGTCTTCGGCGTGCGCGAGTCGATCGCCGGCGTCTTGGGCCTCGAAGAGGAGTCGGTCCGCGTCCTCGCCGAGGACGTCGGTGGTGGATTCGGCGCGAAGGGCAGCGTGTACCCGGAGGAGGTCCTGACCGCGATTGCGGCCTGGCGTTTGAAGCGCCCGGCACGATGGGTCGCGTCGCGCAGCGAGGACGGCGCGACGACGGCGCATGCGCATGGCTCGGTCATCGAGATGGAGATCGCGGCCGACCGCGACGGCAAGCTTCGCGGGCTGCGCGGCCGGCTAATGCACGACATGGGCGCTTACACCGCGAGCGGCGCGAGCCAGCCCGACCTCATCGTCGCGCACATGCTGTCCGCGTACGTGATGCCGGCGATGGAGGTCGAATCGCAGGTCGTGTTCACCAATGCGGTGCCGTCCGGTTTCATCCGCGGTGGCGGCCGCCCGCTCGGCAACTACGCCGTCGAGCGGGCGATCGACCAGCTCGCCGTTGCGCTCGACATCCCGCCCTCCGAGCTGCGGCGCCGCAACCTGGTCCAGCCGGAGCAGATCCCTTTCACCACCGGATTCCCGTCGGGCAGGCGCGGGCTGGTCTACGACAGCGGCGACTACCCGCGGCTGCTGAACCTCACGCTGGAGAAGGCCGGACCGCCGCCGGAGCTCGACGACGGCCGGCTCGTCGGCTTCGGGGTTTCCTGCTGCGTCGAATCGACCGGCTTCGGCGGCGGCGAGCCCGCGAAGCTGCGCCTCAACCAGGATGGCTCGGCGGAGCTGTACGTAGGCTCGACTCCGCAAGGGCAGGGGCATCAGACGATGGCCGCGCAGGTGACGGCGGACCGGTTGGGCTGGCCGTTCGAGAAAATCCGCGTCACCGCCGGCGACACGCGAAATACGCCGCCCGCCGAGCTCACCGCCGGCAGCCGCACGGCCGTCCAGGTCGGCAACGCGACGGCCAAGGCGGCGGTCGCGATGCGCAAGCGCCTGCTCGAGCGTGCCGGCGAGGTCCTCGAAGCCGACGCTGCCGACCTCATCATCGAAGACGGCCGGATCGCGGTCCGCGGCGCGCCGGCAAAAAGCGTGCCGGTCGGCGAGGTGATCCCGAACGAAGGCCTCGAGGTGCTCGAGAGCTTCGACCCGAAGAGGCCACTGGCCTACTCGAGCGGCTGCCACGCGGCTTACGTCGCGGTCGATCCCGACACCGGGCAGGTCGAGGTCCTCCGCTACGTCATCGCCCACGACACGGGCAAGGTCATCAACGAGCTGATCGTCGAAGGCCAGATGCACGGCGCGTACGCGCACGGACTCGGCTATTCGCTCCACGAAGCAGCCGTCTACGACCCGGACGGCAGCTTCCGAACCGCCAGCTTCCTCGACTACACGATCGTGAGCACGGGCGAAGTGAGGCCGCCGGAGCTCGTGCACATCGAGACTCCGACCGACGCCAATCCGGAGAGTTTCAAGGGCGCGGGTGAGAGCGGCACCATCCCGGCGCCGGCGGCCATATCCGCCGCCGTCGAGGACGCGCTGCGCAAGCGCAAGCCGGACGCAGTCGTCGACCGACTGCCGATAACGTCCGACCGCATCGTCGAAATTCTCGGTTCGTAGCCCTGTCGACCGACGTTCGCGCGACAACACCTCCGATCAACGCGGGCGGAGTCAACTGGCGGCGCAACCTCGCGGCGCTCTGGTTCGCCGAGTTCATGGCGATCTTCGGCTTTTCGTTCGCCTTTCCGTTCTTGTCGATCTTTCTCCACCACGACCTCGGCGTGGCCAGTGGACCCCAGCTGGACCTGTGGACCGCCGCGACGGCAAGCGCCTCGGGTCTGGCGATGGCGATCGCGAGCCCGATATGGGGCATCCTCGGGGACCGGTTCGGGCGCAAGCCGATGCTCCTCCGCTCGATGCTCGGCGGGGCGATCACGGTCGGCCTGATCTTCTTCGCGCAGAACCCGGTCGAGCTAGTGATCCTGCGCTTCCTGCAGGGCGCGACGAGTGGAACGGTGGCCGCGGCCACGGCTCTGGTCGCGGCCGAGACCCCGCGGTCGCGGGTCGGCTGGTCGCTCGGGGTCGTGAACTCGGGCATCGCTCTTGGCGGCGCGATCGGGCCGGTCGTCGGCGGCCTGGCGGGCGCCGTGTTCGGACTGCGCCTGGTGTTTCTCGGTGGCGGCGTCCTGCTCCTGCTCTCGCTCATCCCGGTGCTCGTGATCGTCCGGGAAAGCCCGCCGGTTCGCAGGACGGGGCCTCGCGTGAGCTCGCTGTCACTGTTGCGGGCTCAGCCCGGGTTGATCAAGGCGCTGGTGGTGCTGATGGCGGCGCAGGGCCTGGTGAGCCTTTGCAACTCGGCGTCGCAGCAGCTCCTCGTGCTGAGGCTGCTCGGGATGCTGACCACCGGCGTGTCCGCCCTCGCCGGCATCGGCTTCAGTCTTGCCGGGATCTTCAGCAGCGCCTCGGCGGTCGGATATACGACTGTCTCGCGCAGGCTCGGGTACGTGACCACGGCCGCGGCTTCCGGTTTCGCGGGAGCGGTTTCGATCGCCGTGATCGGGATCGCGCCGTGGCCTGCGTTGGCGCTGATCGGTATCGGGCTCACGGGCCTGTTCTTCGGGGTCCTGATTCCCGCGACCGCGAGCATGATCGGGCTGGAGACGCCGCACGACGCGCAGAGCACGGTGTTCGGGTTCAACGCCAGCGCGATCGCGATGGGATTCTTCCTGGGCCCGTTGATCGGAGGCGCGGTGGCTGCCACCTCCGGGGTGCAGGTGGCGCTTTACGTGATCGCGGGGTTGTCGGTCGGGCTCGGCACGCTTGTTTTGACGGGGGCGCGCGAACCGGCCCGCTGAAATTCCGGGTCAGTCGCCGGGCTTGAAGGGCGTCAGCCTCTCGAGGTCCCCTTCCTCGATGCGTGCGAACAGCGCGGCGTCGTCGCTCCGGTCGAGGAACCGACGGGGAAGTATCACGTCCCCGCGGAAGAACCCCTCCGGCCGGATCACGACCCCGACCAGCTGATCGTCGTCGAACAGCACGTCCTTCACGGTGCCCAGCTTCTTCCCGCTGTGCCCGATCATCACGTTCTCGTCGCGGTCGATCTCCAGCGAGTCGGCGGCCTTGTTGGCCAACTGCTCGACCCAGTGCGGCACCTCGGGCGACGCGGTCAGAGGACCGATCTCGTCCGCCGCGAACTCGGTCGACGTCTCCTCCTTCTCGCGGTAGCTGAGGTACGCCGGCAGCAGCCGTACGTCGCCCGAGGAAAGCGAAAGCTCGACCCGGTCGTGCGTCACCGATCTGGCTGCGTCGACCGGCACGACGAACTCGTCGTTGACCAGGTACGACCCCGGCGAGAAACCGTGCCCTGTGAACGCCGCGCTCTCCTTCACCACAAGCGCGCGGAGTCCGTACTCCGGCCCGACGAGCAGGTGCACCAGCTTGCCGATCTCCCGTCCGTCGCTCGAGACGACCGCCGCGCCCAGGTGAAAGTCTTCGTCGGCCATGGCAGCAAAGCGTAGCGGCGGACCCGGTCCGCGATCCTCTATCGTGGATCGTCTCCCGATGGAAAACCGCAGCACGCCGCCGCCGAACGTGATCGATCCGAGCAAGAGGTACAGCGTCACCGTGCACACCTCGCGCGGTGACTTCGTGATCCAGCTCGTCGATCCGAAGGTCGCCCCGCAGACGGTCAACAACTTCGTCGCACTCGCACAGAACGGCTTTTATGGCGGGCTGACCTTCCACCGGGTCGTCCCGGGGTTTGTCGTCCAGGGAGGCGACCCCTCGGGCGACGGCACCGGCGGGCCGCCCTACAAGCTGCCAGACGAAACGAATGAGTCGAAGTGGCCGCGCGGCACGGTGGGCATGGCCTCCAGCGCGGCTGGGGTGAGCGGCTCGCAGTTCTTCATCACGCTCGGTGACGCGCCCTTCCTGGCCGACAACGGCGTCTACAACCACTTCGGCCAGGTCACGTCTGGCATGGAAGTGATCGACAAGATCAAGGTCGGCGACACGATGTCCTCGCTCGACGTCACCGCTTCGTGAGGCGAACGCTCCTCGGTCTCTTCGCCGTGACCGCCTTCGCGGCGACCGCCTGCGGCTACGGCGATCCCTACGGAGGCAGCCCGCCTGTCGCAAACGAGAGCCCGAACCCGTCGGCGAAGCCGAGCGTTTCGCCGGGCGCCGACGACTGCAACGCCGGCAGCGGCCTCCCGAGCGTGACCTACCCCGACGGCTTGAAGATCGTCGACCTCAAGGTGGGAACCGGCGAAGCGGCAATAAAGGGACAGAACGCGGAAGTTGAGTACACGGGTTGGTTCACCAGCTGCCAGATGTTCGACTCCAGCCGCAATCCGGGGCGCACATCGTTCCCATTTCAGATCGGCCAGGGCCAGGTCATCGCCGGCTGGGACGAGGGCGTGCCTGGGATGAGGGTCGGCGGCAAGCGCTGGCTGATGATCCCGCCGGAGCTGGCGTACGGAGCCCAGGGCCAGACCGATCAGACGACCGGCGCGCAGACCATTCCGCCGAATGCGACGTTGATCTTCGAGATCGAGCTGATAAGTCTCAAGCCGGGCCCGAGCCCGACACCCAGCCCGAGCGCGTCGCCGTCCAAGTAGCCCGGGGCGGCCGCCTCAGGTAACGGTCAGCGTCCCCTTCATCCCAGAGGCTTCATGGCCCTGCTGGGTGCAGTAGATCGTGTAGGTCCCCGCGGCGATGTTGTTCACGGTGAAGACGCTCGAGTCTCCGGCCGAGACGAGCTCGCTCTTATCCATCTGGTTGTTCGAGCTGTCACGGATCGCCATGTCGTGCTGGACGGAGCCCGAGTTGACCAGGTAGAACACCACCTTGCCGTGCGGCACCGAGATGGTCGAAGGGTCGAACTTGAACTCGGTCAATGTGACCTTGATCGAGCCCGAAGGTTGACTTGGGCTGCTGCCGCCACATCCCGCCAGCAGCGCCGCCGTGGCAAGGCTGACCGCGAGAGCTTTCATCTTCGTATTGATACCAGCGGGTGTTTCACTTGAACGCCGTGACCCCCACGTAGAGGATCAGGAAAAGGAACACCCAGACCACGTCGACGAAGTGCCAGTAGAGCGTCACGGCGGCCGGCCCGACGTGATTCCGGGAGTCGAACTGACCGCGCGAGGCGCGGTACAGGATCAGGATCAGCAAGATCAGGCCACCGAGCACGTGCAGGCCGTGGAAGCCGGTCATCGCGAAGAAGGCGCTGGCGAAATTGTTCGCCGTCAGGTTCAAACCACGGCCGAAGGCGCTGATGAACTCGTAGAGCTGGCCGAACTCGAACCCAAAGCCCAGGATGATCGTCGCGATCCACAGCACGTAGAAGCGCTGCCGGTTGTCGTGGGACAGTGCTTCGAGCCCGAAGTGGCATGTCACGCCACTCGACAGCAGCACCACGGTGTTGATCGCCGGGATGCCGAGCCAGCTGACGTAGAACTCCGGCGTGCTCGTCGGTGGCGGCGGCGGCCACACGACGTGGGACCCGAAGAGATAGAAGTAGGTCGCGAACAGGCTCCCGAAGAACATCACCTCGGAGGCCAGGAAGATGTACATGCCCATCATCCCGGGCTTGATCGCTGGGTACCCCGGGGTCGGTTCGGGCCGGATCGTGGCGACCGCCATCAGTGGTGTGCCTCACCGCTCGCGGACGAGCCGTCGGTCGGAAACATCCGGACGTCCTCCACGAGCACCCATCCGACCAGACCGATCAGAAAGATCAACAGGCCGATCACGAGAAACGCGATGCGCACCGGTCCGGGGACCGGAACCGCGGCCAGTCCAAGGAACAGCGCCCCGACACAGATGGTGAAGGGGTAGTTGCTGCTTGGAAATATGTGGATCCCTAGCTGGTGGGCGCGCGCCGCATAGTCGACCTCCGGGCCGGCCGTGTCCTCGGGGACGTCCAGGTCGTATCGCGTCGTCTCGGCCCGGCTCGGGTCGGCGTCGCGCCATGCCTTGAACGCGGCCGACGCCAGCTCGCTCGACGGCCACAGCTTGTAGCCGCAGTTGCGGCAGTGGTCGAGGAAGCGTTGCGTCCTCAGCCCGCAGTTCGGACACTGGACCGACAGGCTGGGATTGGACACGTCGACGTAGCGAGGTTTGTTGGCGACGGCCACGATCGTTTTGGATTCTATCCGCAATGCGAGCGGGCTCGCCGGTCGCGAATCCGGCCGTCGATATACTTGCTCCTCGTGACAAGAAGCGCCCGGGCGCTCTTCACGATTCTGGGCCTCACAGCCCTCACCATCGCTCTCAGCGGCTGCGGTGTGGGCGGCCTGAGCCCGATCTTTCCCGAACCCGTTTCGCCGAACGGGCAGGCCATCTACAACCTCTACCTCGGCATCTCGATCCCGGCCATCATCGTCTTCGTCGGCTACGAGGCGGCGCTTCTGTGGGTCGCCATCCGGTACCGGCGGTCGAGGCAACCGGCGGGCTACACGCCGCCCCAGGTCCACGGGCACACGGGGGTTGAGCTCATCTGGACTGCGATCCCGCTCGTCATCGTCCTGACGATCGCCGTCTTCAGCTTTGTCGCGCTGCAGAACTACTTCCAGCCGATCAACGACCAGCAGATGCAGGTCACGATCAGCGGCCACCAGTTCGGCTGGGACTACGACTACGGCAACGGCGTCGTCGTTCACCAGGAAGGCAGCCTGACGAGCTCCGTCGAGCCGTTCGTCGTGCCCACGCACACGCTTATCAAGCTCCAGTTCGCCGGCACGGACGTGATCCACTCGTGGTGGGTGCCGGCGATCTCGGGCAAGACCGACGCCGTGCCCGGCTACTACAACTACTCGTGGATGAAGATCGACCGAGTCGGACAGTGGCGCGGGGAGTGTGCGGAGCTATGCGGGGTGGGCCACGCCTCCATGCAGATCATCGTCCAGGCGATGGACCAACCCGACTTCGATGCCTGGATGGCCCAACAGAAAGCCAAGGCGACCGCGGCCGCCTCGCCGTCGCCTTAGTAGGATAGGAATCGGATGGCAGCAACCACAGTCCTCCCTCGCCCGAAGGCTTACGACGACACATTTTTCAAGCCGATAAGCCTCTGGCTGACGACCACCGATCACAAGCTGATCGGGATCATGTACATGGTCACCGCGATGCTGAGCTTCGTGGTCGGCGGCATCTTCGCACTGATCATCCGCCTGCAGCTTTCACAGCCCAACCTCCAGATCGTCGACGCGGCGACCTACAACCAGATCCTCTCGGCGCACGGCGTGACGATGATCTTCTTCTTCGTCACGATCTTCGTCACCGGGATCGCGAACTACATGGTGCCGATCATGATCGGCGCGCGCGACATGGCCTTCCCGCGCGTCAACCTGCTCGGCTTCTGGCTCGTGCCGGTGTCGATCATCCTGTACTACTGCGGTTTCCTGACCGGCCACTCGCTCGACGCCGGCTGGACCGGCTACGCGCCGCTGACCGAGAAGGCCTTCCAGAACCACAGCCTCGGGGTCGACTTCTGGGCGATGAGCATCATCGTCTGGGCGATCAGCGGGATCATGGCCTCGACCAACTTCCTGACCACGATCGTCGCCCTTCGCGCGCCGGGCATGCGCTTCTCGCGCCTTCCGCTCTTCGTGTGGGCGCAGATCTCGACCTCGATCCTGCTGCTCATCGTCGGCGCCCCTCTGGCGGCGGCCATGATCCTGCTCGAGTTCGACCGCCAGTTCGGAACGCAGTTCTTCACCACGGGTGGCCGGCCGGTCCTCTATCAACACCTCTTCTGGTTCTTCGGCCATCCCGAGGTCTACGTGATGATCCTGCCCGCGTTCGGGATGATCTCCGAGATCGTCCCGGTCTTCGCGCGCAAGCCGATCTTCGGCTACATGTCGATGGTCGCCGCGCTGTTCGGCATCGTCTTCCTGTCGATGACCGTCTGGGCGCACCACATGTTCACGGTCGGCATGAACACGTATGTCGAGGGCTTCTTCATGCTCATGACGATGCTGATCGCGGTGCCGACCGGCATCAAGATGTTCAACTGGATCGCGACGGCATGGTGGGGCTCGATCGACTTCACAGTCCCCATCAAGTTCGTCTTCGGCTTCCTCGCAACGTTCCTGATCGGCGGCATTACGGGCATCTACCTCGCGTCAGTGCCCGTCGACACGCAGCTGCACCAGTCCTACTACGTGGTCGCCCACCTGCACTACGTGCTCTTCGGCGGAAGCGTCTTCGCGATCTTCGCCGGTATCTACTACTGGTTCCCGAAGATCACAGGCCGGCTGCTGGACAGGAAGCTCGGTGAGTGGCACTTCTGGCTCACGTTCATCGGCTTCAACGGGACCTTCCTCATCATGCACACCCTCGGTCTCGAGGGCATGCCGCGACGTATCTGGACCTACTCCAACGAAGCCTGGGCGACGACCAACCTGATCATCACGGCCTCGTCATTCCTTATAGCCATCGCGGTCGGCATCTTCCTGATCAACATCATCCGCAGCTGGAACCACGGCGAGATCGCGGGCAACGACCCCTGGCAGGGCAACACGCTCGAGTGGGCGACGACCTCACCGCCGCCGCCTTACAACTTCGAGCGGGTTCCACCGGTCCGCAGCTTCATGCCCCTTCGGGACCTCCGCGAGTCGGGGGAGCTGGTCGAGGAAGCGGCGCCGGCCTAGTGGTGCTCGGAGGCGGAATCAGCCTCCGGAGTCTCGGCCTTGCGGTTGCGCGCGTCTCCTCGAAGCACCCACCATCCCAATCCGGTGACCCCGAGAGTTGCGACGAGGAAGGTGATGCTCAGGCCCAGCCAGGCCTCCACCCACTCGCCGGCGAGAAATACCACGGTGCCAATTATCGCGGAGCCAGAACGACAGGTCAGGGTGTTACCAATTAGGGCTGGATGTTCAACCTCATCGACCTGCTGATCGTCGTCGCCATGGCCATCGGCATCGCCAACGGGTACCGCCGCGGCTTCTGGCTCTCGATCGCGCAGTACGTGGGCCTGCTCATCGGCGTGCTGCTCGGCGCCGCGTCGGCGAGGTACGTGCTCGACTACCTCCAGATCAGCAATCCCAGCGCGCGGCCCCTCGGCGCCGTGCTGGTGCTCGTGATCGGCGGCAGCCTGGGCTCGAGCATCGGTTTCGCGGTCGGCGAGCCGATCCGGCGCAAGATCCTGCGCACCGGGGTCCATACCTCGACCGACTCCGTCGCGGGTGCGGCGTTGTCGGGCTTTGCCGTCCTCGTGATGTGCTGGTTCCTGGGCCTGAGCTTCGCGCGCGGCCCGGTGGCGGAGATCGCGCAGCAGATCAACCGGTCGGCCGTGCTCCGCGCGATGGATTCGATCGCCCCGCGGCCGCCCGGCCCGCTCGCAAGCGTTGCCCAGGTCCTCGCCGGGGTGCAGTTCCCGCCGGTGTTCGCGGGACTGGAGCCAAACCTGCCCGGCGCCCTGCAGGTCCCGGCCTCGGTCGACACCCCCGCCGTCAACCGAACGGCGCAGAGCGTGGTCAAGATCTCGAGCGTCGGCTGCGGCGGCCTCGTCACCGGCAGCGGCTTTCCGGTCGGCAATGGTTACGTCGTGACGAACGCGCACGTCGTCTCCGGCACGAGGTCGCACACGATCACCCGACCCGACGGCTCGTCAGTGCATGCGGAGGTCGTTTACTTCGACCCCGAGCGCGACGTCGCGGTCCTCTACGCGCCAGATTTCACAGCGCCTGGCGTGACGTTTGGGCCCGCGCAACGCGGCACCGATGGGGCGGTGATCGGATATCCCGGCGGCGGTCCGGAGAGGATCGTGGCCGCGGTCGTCGACGGCTCGGTCGCCGCGCAGGGTCGCGACATCTACAACGAGAACTTCGTCACGCGCCAGATCTACGTTCTTCAGGCCAGCGTGCATCCGGGCAACTCGGGCGGGCCGCTGATCGACCTGCAGGGCAGGGTGCTGGGCATGGTGTTCGCGACTTCGGCGAGCGACCCGAACCAGGCCTACGCGCTCACAGACGACGAGATCCAGGGCGACATCAACACCGCCGAGGCGAGCCCGTCAACCACCGACACTTCGCGCTACGAATGTGCCGCCTAGCCCCTCCGGCCCAGGAGTGGACCTAGGGCTTCTCTTCTGAAGCCTCCGGCTTGCCTTCCTCGATCAGCATGATCGGGATGTCGTCGACGATCGGGTAGAGAACCTTGCACTGCGGACACCGGAGCTTGTCGGGCTCCTTGAGCTCGATCTTCGTGTGGCATTTCGGGCAGGCCAGGATTTCCAGCAATTCCTGAGAGATCACGTGCGCATGGTAGTACCGTGGCGCCGATGATCCTGCGGCGGCTCTATCTCTACCTCGTCAGCACCGCGTCGCTGGTGGTCCTTGCCGCGGGTCTCGTGCAGCTGGGCGGCACCGTCCTGCTGTTCGTCTTCAACGATGCGAGCGCAAATTACGACCGCGGACAGCTCGCCATCTTCAGCGCGATGACGGTCGTCGCCCTGCCCGTGTGGGCGATCCATTTCGGCTTCGCGCAGCGATTTGCCCTCCGCGATCCCTACGAGCGTGCCTCTTCATTGCGCCGCCTCTACCTGTACGCGGCGTGCCTCGGCTCGGCCCTTGCCGCGACGGTCACCATCGGTTTTCTCGTCGGCCAGGCTCTGGAACCGATGCTCGACGGCCTCAGCTTCAACGCTCTCGGCGAGTCCCAGGTCGGATGGGCGACGCTGGTCTTCGTCGCGATCTGGGCCGGCCACTTCTACGTCGCGTGGCGCGACCGAGCGGCGGTGGGAGAGGAAGGCCGGTCGGCGACCCTCCGCCGCTGGTACATGTACGTGGCGCTCCTCGCCGGCCTTCTGGCCATGCTGGCCGGCACCGCTGCGCTGCTGCAGGTCGGGTGGAATGACCTCGCGCTCGGCACCAACGCTCGAATGCTCTCCGGTCCCGCGGGGCTGGCGGTCGCCGGCCTCGTGCTGTGGGGAGTGCACGCGCGGGTGATCGCGCTGTGGCACGTCACCGACGACAGGCACTCGACCCTTCGCGCGCTCGAGGGGTTCATAGCGGTGGCGGTCAGCATCGCCGTGGCGCTGACAGGCGCGAGCCAGATCCTGTATTTCCTCCTCGCCCGCGCGCTCGGTGTCGACAACCCGGGTGGCGCCGGCACGAACTTCATGGCGGCCGCCTCAGGCCCAGGCTCGCAGCTGCTCGTCTACGGCGTTGCATGGTTCCTGGTCAGCCGGCGCCTCATCCGCGACGCCGCCGGTCAGGAGGCGGACAGGCAGGCCGCGATCCGGCGGCTGTACACCAACCTGGCTGCGCTCATCTCGCTGGGCGCGTGGGCGCTTGGAGCCGGCATGCTGCTGTGGAACCTGGCCGAGCAGATCCAGGCCCCGATCATCGGCGTTCGCGCGTCGGACTGGAAGGACCCTGTCAGCGTTTCGGTCACGCTGCTGGTCGTCGGCGGCGCGGTGTGGGTCGCGCACTGGCGCCAGTCACCGTGGGCGATGGACCGCGAGTCGCTCAGCCGAAAGCTCTACGTGTGGGCCGCGCTCCTGGGCAGCGTTCTGGGAGTCCTTGCCGGCGGCGTCGGCATCGTGAACGCCGTGCTGCAGCAGCTCTTCAGCGCCAACCCGCGCCTCAACGACACCTCCAACCTCGACGTCGGCCACTACCTCGCGGTGATCCTCGTCGCGGCCGGAGTCGGCATCTATCACTGGCGCGTGCTTCGCGCCGACGCCGCTGCGCGACCGCCGAAGCCCGCGGAGACGCCACGCGTTGCGGTCGTCGCGACGCCGGCGGCCGGCCCATCGCCCGCTCCGGTCGAAGAGCTGGAGCCGCATTCGCGCCGCTACACCCTGGTCGTCACCGACGCCACCGACGACGACATCCACCAGGCGCTGTCGAACCTTCCCCCTGCCGCCAGCTACAAGCTGTCGCACACCGAACAGGCTGTTGACGGACACTGACCCGCAGTCGTACCTCGACCTCGTCGACTGGCGCCGGCGCGTCGGCGACCTGTTTCGGATCGACGGACCCGACGCGCTCGAGAGGTTCCGCCGCGGCCGCGACGAGCTCTTTCGAACGCACCCGCAATCGCCGATCGAGCCTGACGACCGCGATTCCTTTGCCGGATTGCACTACTTCGACGCCGACCCCGCGTATCGCGTCCCCGCGCGGGTGGCACCGGGTGACGGCACCGAGCTGACCATCGACACCGGCGGCGAGGACGGCGCCGTGCGCTACCGGCGGGCCGGAATCCTCGAGTTCGAGCTCCACGGACAGGACTGCAGGCTGACGATCCTCAGCCTCGTCCAGTACGCGGGCGGGCTGTTCGTCCCGTTTCGCGACCGCACGTCAGGCCACGGCACGTACGGCGGCGGGCGCTATCTCTTCGATACGGCCAAAGACACCGACGGGCTCGTGCTCGAAGTCACCCCGGGTTCGACGGAGGTCGTGATCGATTTCAACTACGCGTACAACGCGTCGTGCGCGTACAGCCCGCGCTGGGCGTGCCCGCTCGCGCCGCCCGAGAATCACCTCCAGGTCGAGGTGCGCGCGGGCGAAAAGATCTTCAAGAGCTGAGGCGCGCCCAGGAGCCCTGGGTCGCGCCTCTAGGCCGGGACCGAGCTACCTCGCAGCGCCTTGATCAGCTCTCCGGCGTGGCCGATCGCCTCGATGGTCGGCAGCGTCGGGTTGTTGAAGGTGAAGCCGCCAAATCCCGCGTCGAGATATGGACGCAGGTAGGTGGCCGCCTCGTCGATCGAGGAAACGATCCGGATCATCGGCCTTCGCTCCGCGGGGATCGCGTTCATCATCGCCTTCGCCATCGCGTCGTTCTCGGCCAGCACGAGGCCGACACCCAGGATGATCATCACGTCCGCCGGGTTGCGCCCGACCGCGGCGCAGTGCTCTTCGAAGACTCCGCGCTTTCGCTTCAGCTCCTCGACCGGCCCGCCGAACCAGTGGCCGATGTCGCCGTGCTTGGCGAGGATGCGCAGCGTGCGCTTCTCGCCGCCGCCGCCCACCATGATCTTCGGCCCGCCCTTCTGGATCGGCCGGGGCACGTTGAGCGCGCGATCGATGCGGAAGAACTTGCCCTCGAACGATGGCCGCTCTTCGGTGAACATGAGCTTGGCGATCGTCACCGCCTCGTCGAGCCGGTCCATGCGCCTGGCGATGGGCGGAAACTCAAAGCCGTAACCGACGTGCTCGTCCTCGTTCCAGGCGGCGCCGATGCCGAGCACGGCGCGTCCCTTCGAGATTACGTCGAGCGTCGTCACCTGCTTGGCGAGCAGTGCCGGGTTGCGGTAGGTCACGCCCGTGACGAGCGTTCCGACCTTGACTCGCGACGTGTGCGATGCGATGCCGGCCAGCGTCGTGTACGCCTCGAGCATCGCGTTGGTCTCCGGTCCGACGCCGCGAATTTGATAGAAGTGGTCCATCACCGTGACGAGGTCGAAGCCCGCGGCTTCGGCCGCCCGCGCCTGCGCGACGACCTGGTCGAAGAGCTTGTCGTCGGCGATCCCGGGATACGTGTAATTCGGCATGTGGAAGCCGAAGAATGCAGCCATGAAAGGGACAATACGAGCGCCCGGTCTAAGATTCCATTCGCAATGAGATGGCCGACCGTCGCCTGGCTTGGAGTCGCGCTCCTGTTTCTCCTGTACGGCACCGTCGCCGTGTTTCATGCCTTCGACCAGGTCTCGAACTCGGCGAGTGACACCATTCGACCGTTCGTGATCACGATGGTGCCGGTCTGGGCGGTGGCGATCGCCGCCGCGCGAGTGCTGCTCCGCCGCACGAACCAGTAGCGAGGAGGCCTTGCAGCCCCAGGTCTTCTTCTTCGCGCCTGACCACAGCCTGGCCACGATCGTCATCTTCTGGACGGTCTTTTACCTGTGGTGCATGTCGGAGCTCTATCTCGGCTACATGCGTCGGACAAGGCGGCTCATACCGTTCGTCCTATAGATAAGATTTGTAGCTTCGGACGGTGGCCATAGAAGAAACCCGTAACGGGAAGCCGAGCGGGATCCAGCTGGTCCAGGTCGAGGGGTTCCTCGAGGTCGCTCGGAGGGGCAGCGTCAGCCGGGCCGCCGAAGCTCTTTTCATCACCCAGCCGACCCTGACCGCGCGCCTGCACGGGCTCGAACGAGAGCTGGGAACGCCGCTGTTCCTGCGCACACCGCACGGCATGCGCCTGACCGATGCCGGCCGCGCCTGGGTGCCGTTCGCGGAGCGCGCGCTGCGGGCGCTGAGCGACGGTAGGGAAGCGTTGGGCCAGGTGCTGAACGCCTCCGCCGGCCACCTGATGATCGCGGCCGCGCCCGCGGTCAGCACATACGTCTTACCGGAGCTGCTCGAGAAGTTCGTCGCCGCCCATCCCAGGGTCGAAGTCTCGGTACGGACCGGCCACTCCGAGAATGTCGTCGACCTCGTGCTTCGGGACGAGGTCCAGCTGGGCCTCGGCCGCGCCATCCGCCACCCCGACCTCGAGCTTCGCCCGTTCCACACTGAGGACCTGGTCCTGGTGTGCGCGCCGGAGCATCCCTTCACCAAACGCACGGGGGTTGCGATGGCCGAGGTCGCCGGCCAGAAGCTGATCATGTTCGACCGCACGTCGAGCTACTACGAGATCACGCAGGCCGCATTTCTCTCGGCCGGCGTCAGCCTGCGTGGGCTGATGGAGCTCGACTCCATCGAGGCGGCCAAGAAGATGGTCGAGCGCGGACTCGGCGTGGCCCTGCTCCCCGGCACCGCCGTCGCCCGAGAGGTCGACGGCAAGACGCTGCGGGTGGTGAAGATGCATGACGCGCCGCCGATGCAGAACACGATCGTCGCCTTCCGTCGCCGCGACGCGGGCGAACCGGGCGGAATCGTGGCCGCCTTCCTGGAGCTGCTCGAAGCCCGCTAGAACGCTTCGCGGGGTCGTTGTCCGCATCGATTCTTCCGATGGCCTTCATCAGATCAATTGATTGGACGTACATCGGCTTCCTTGATAGTTTCTTCGACATGGATAGAGAAATCCAATCGCAAGAGCGAGACCCCGAGAGCACAGTTCACGAGTGCGAGTGCCCGGAACCCTGCAACTGCGACCACGAAAACGAATAGGAGGCCCGGCATGGAGCTGATGAGCACGCCCCTCCTCCCGGAGGGGTTTAAAGTGCCCGCGTCCCGCAACGAGCCGCCGAGCAAACGATTGCGCCGGTTGCTCGCGGCGAAGCCCTACGTCTTTGCGCCGGGGGTCTACGACCCTATGGGCGCACAGCTGCTCATGTATCACGGCTTCGACGCCGTGTACTTCAGCGGCTACTCGTTCGCTATCGGCCACCTCGGCACGACCGACATGGACCTCTACTCGTCCGTGGAGATCGCGGACGGCGCGCGACGCACCGTGAGCGGGCTGCGCAAGTTCCAGCTGACGATGGCGACGGGCGACCCCGAGAAGAAGGTCGCGCCGATCCATCTCGAGATCCCGCCGGTGGTCGTCGACATGGACGCCGGCTACGGCAACATGTTCAACGTCCAGCGCACGACCGAGCTCTACGTCAACGCCGGCATCGCGGCGGCGCACCTCGAGGACCAGGTGACACCCAAGCGCTGCGGCCACATCGCCGGCAAGGCGCTGATCTCCGCCGACGAGTTCATCGGCAAGCTGCGCATGATGCGCGCCACCGCCGACGACCTCGGCCACGAGGACTTCGTCATCATCGCCCGCACCGACGGTGTTTCGGCGACCGAGGCGCCGGAGTCGAAGCGCGGCCTCGGGCTTGCGATCGACCGTGGGCTGCGCTACCTCGACAGCGGCGTGCCCGACCTTCTGTGGTGCGAGTTTCCAACCGCCGAGCGCGAGCCCACCGAGACCTTCTGCAGTGAGATCCGCAAGCGATTCCCCAAGGCTCGCTTCGCCTTCAATTACTCATCGTCCTTCAAGTGGTTCAACGAGAAGGACCCGATCACGTGGGACGAGCTCGGACTCCTGGGCGTGGGGTTCATCTTCATCACGCTCGCGATGCAGCATGCGGCGGGCTTCGGAATGTCCACGCTCCTCAACGACCTGAAGGTCAACAAGGAAGAGGGTTACATGGAGCTGCAGCGCAGGGAATGGGCGGCCGGCGCCGACGTCCCGACGCGCTCGCACCACCTGTACACCGGCGTGCCGTACCACCACCAGGTGGGGAGCCAGTACGGCGCCCAGCGCTTGAGCATGGACCACGATGAGCGCCTGGAGGTGTCGAAGGTCGTCTAGTCAACTGCAAGGCATTGGCGGCCGGGCTCTGCCCGGCCGCGACACGCTTTACTGATCGGGCATCGCGCCCCGACGTAGAGGAACCTGGCAAGGTTCCCTCCACGCTTTCGGCCCGTAGACTGGCGAACGGGTTGCTTCTCTACCCATTCCGGTGGCTGTGGTGGCTGGTCTCGAGCATCCGGCGCTCGATCGGCAAGCCGCCGCCGTACGTGGTCTTCGTCCTCGAGGACGCGCTGCCCGCCCTGCCTGATCCTCCGCGCCCGTTCTGGCAGCGCCCGTTCGCCGGTCGGCCGCGCGTCAGCGTCCGGGAGCTCGGCGAGCGCTTCGAAGCCATACGCAAGGACTCGCGCATCAAGGGAGTCGTCCTGCACCTGCGGCGGTTCGACACCTCGATGGCATTGCTGCAGGACCTCCGCGAGCTTGTCCAGGATCTCCGCTCGTCGGGCAAGCGCGTCGTTGCCTGGGCGACCTCATACACGACCGCGACCTATTACCTGGCGTGCGCGTGCGACGAGATCCTGCTCATGCCCGCCGGCATGGTCGAGGGTCTTGGCTTTGGGAACACCGCCGCCTTCCTCGCCGACGGCCTCGCGCGCGTCGGCCTGAGCGCAGACTTCATCCAGGTCTCGCCCTACAAGTCGGCCGCGGATCCGCTGACCAAGACGGGTATGACACCCGAGTACCGCGAGCAGGTCACATGGGTGCTCGACTCGCTGTACTCAGACCTGGCGGGCGCCGTCGCGGAAGGTCGAAGGCTGGACGGCGCCGGTGCGCGGGATCTGATCGACGCCGCTCCCTACGGCGATGACGTCGCGGTCGCAAAGCACGTCGTCGACGGGGTTCTGACGGAGGAGGACCTGCCCGCCCGTCTCGGTGGCGAGGTTGCAAGCTGGGAGCGGGCGGCACGAAAGATGCGCGTGCCCGCGCCGAAGCTGCGAGCCGGCAAGTACGTCGCCCTGATCAGGATCGAAGGCACCATCCTCGACGGTCGCTCGGGCCGGTCGCCGGTTCGGCCCCCGGTCAACGTGCCGCTGCTGGGTGACGAGCGAGCAGGCGACCTGACCGTCGTCCAGCTGGCGCGCCAGGTGGCGTCCGACCGACGGGCGGCCGCGGTCGTGCTGTTCGTGGACTCGCGCGGCGGTTCGTCGACGGCGAGCGAGGCGATGCGGCATGCCCTTGCCGTCGTCGCGGCCCGCAAGCCGCTGGTCGTGGTCATGGGCTCGGTCGCGGCGTCTGGAGGGTATGACGTGGCGATGCCTGGCGCGTGGGTCGTCGCCCGGCCCGGAACACTGACCGGGTCGATCGGCGTTCTCGGCGGCAAGATCGTGACCGGGCAGCTGTTCAACATGCTCTCCGTCAACCGGGAGACCATCGCCGTCGGGAAGCACTCGACGATGAACACCGACGAGCGGCCGTATTCAGAGGAGGAGCGTGAGCTCCTGCGTCGTGAGATCGGCCGCCTCTACTCGGGATTCCTGGACGTGGTGGCGGCGGCGCGGAAGATGCCGCGCGGAGAGCTCGATCAGATCGCCCAGGGCAAGGTGTGGACGGGCCGTCAAGCGGTGGAGCGGAAGCTCGTGGACGAGCTGGGCGGTCTCGACACCGGCCTCAAGAAGGCGCGTGACCTCGCCCGGCTTTCTTCATCCGTTCCACTGCGCGAGCCAAGAGGCGCACGCCGGTACGTGGCGCCGCTGGCCGCGCCCGTCCCGGCGCTCTCCTGGATCGGCTACTTGCTCGAAGGAGTGAAGCTTCTGAACCGGGCGCCGGCGCTGGCGGTCGCGGAGTACCTGCCGGGCGACCCGATGTAGGGGTGGTCACTTCGGTTTCCCGGAAAATCGCCGGCCCTGGGCGAGATTCCGAAACGTTACCGGCGGCGGTCAGGAGTCGAGGGGCGGGAAGCGCCACGGCTGGCGTTCGCGCACGACCTCGTACACCGCCTCGACGATGCTCTCCCGGTTCGGCTTGGTGAAGTAGTCGCCGTCGGGCCCGTAAGCCGGCCGGTTGGGCGATGCGGCCAACGTCCGCGGCGCCGCGTCCAGCTGCCACCAGCCCTGCTGCGCCTCGAGGATCTGCTGGAGCATGAAGGCCGACGCGCCTCCCGGAACGTCCTCGTCGACACAGATCAGCGCGTGGGTCTTCTCCAGCGAGCGGACCAGCGTCCCGCCGACGTCGAACGGGTTCAGCGTCTGCACGTCGATGACCTCGCACGAGACGCCAAGCTCGTCGAGCGTCGCGGCCGCGTCGAGCGCGATGGCGCAGCACGCGCCGTACGTCACCACCGTCGCATCGGTCCCTGAGCGGAGCACCTCCGGAACTCCCAGCGGCACGGTGAACGATCCGATGTTGTCCGGCACCCGCTCCTTCAAGCGGTATCCGTTCAACACCTCGATCACGATCCCCGGGTTGTCACCCTGGAACAGCGTGTTGTAGAAGCCCGCCGCCTGGGTCATGTTCCGAGGCACGCAGACGTAGACGCCGCGCATCGCGCCGAGCAAGACCGACATCGGCGAGCCGGAGTGCCAGATGCCGACCAGCCGGTGCCCCTTGGTGCGGACGACGACCGGAGCCTTCTGCCCGCCGACCGTCCGCCAGTGAAGCGTCGCCAGGTCGTCGGATGCCGTCTCCAGCGCGTAGAGGAAATAGTCGAGGTACTGGATGTCGCAGATCGGCCGCAAGCCGCGCATCGCCGCGCCGATCGCCTGGCCCAGGATGGTCGCCTCGCGGATCCCGGTGTCGGTGAGCCGCAGGTCGCCGTACTTCGCCTGCAAGCCCTCGAAGACAAGGTTCACGTCGCCGAGCTTGCCCACGTCCTCGCCGATGACGAATATCCGCGGGTCGCGGGCGAAGTTGGCGTCGAAGTTGCGGACGAGCACCTGGCGGCCGTCCACGGTCGGCGACTTCTCGGAGTAAGCGGCCGGCACGACGGGCACCGCCAGTGGCGACTGCGCCGAGCGGGAATACAGGAAAGAGTTGTAGCGGTCGACGTTCTCGCGCCGGTACTCGGCCACGTACTTCGCCAGCTCGGACCGGGCCGGCGACTCGATGCCTCGCAAACGGTGGAGTGCCCGGGTGGCGCTCGACAGGATGAGCGACCGCGTCACCTTGGGCGCCTCGTCGAGCGTGTTCGTGATCTCCGCGACCTCCGGCATGTCGACCCGGCGCAGGATGGTCACGGCGCGATCGCGCTCTGCTCGGAGCGGAGACTGAAACGCCTCCCATGCCAGGTCGCGCGCGGCCTCGACCGCCTCCTTGTCCGCCGCCTCCCAGCCCTCGATCTGCGACTCGCTCGCGATGCCGAACTCGATGATCCAGTCGCGCATCCGCGCGACGCAGTCGTACTCGCTCTCGAAGCGAAGTCGTTCCTTCGACTTGTAACGCTCATGACTGCCGCTCGTGGAGTGGCCCTGCGGCTGGGTCATCTCGGTCACGTGGATGAGCGCCGGCTTCTGCTCGCGCCTGACCTTTTCGATTGCGGTCGCGTACGTCTCGACGAGCGTCGGGTAATCCCATCCGCGGGTGACGTAGATGTCGATGCCGGCCCGATCGTCCGGGCTGAAGCCGCGCAGCACGTCGGAGATCGACGACTTCGTCGTCTCCGCGGCGATCGGGACCGATATGCCGTAGCCGTCGTCCCACACCGACATCGCCATCGGCACCTGGAGCACGCCGGCGGCGTTGATCGCCTCCCAGAAGAGGCCCTCGGACGTCGCCGCGTCGCCTATCGTCCCGAACGCCACCTCGTCGCCGTTGCGCGAGAAGCCGTCCTGCGCCTCCTTGAGCTGCGGGTTCACCCGGTACAGCTTCGAGGCGTACGCGAGCCCGACCAGCCGCGGCATCCAGCCGGCCACGTTTGAGACGTCGGCGCTCGAGTTAGGCATGTCGACGCTGCGCAGGAACGCGCCGCTGTCATCGAGGAAGCGCGTGGCGAAGTGGTTGCCCATCTGCCGGCCGCCCGAGGCGGGCTCGTCTTCGATGCTCGCGTTGCCGTAGAGCTGGGCAAAGAACTCGCGCACGTTCGACATGCGAGTCGCCCACATGAAGGTCTGGTCGCGGTAGTAGCCCGCTCGCCAGTCGCCCGGCCTGAAGGCTTTCGCCATGGCGATGTTCGCGATCTCCTTGCCGTCGCCGAAGATCCCGAAGGTGGCGTTGCCCCGCAGCACCTCAGCCCGGCCGATCACGCTGGCGCGGCGGCTCGAGTACGCAAGCCGGTAGTCGGCGATGACAGCTTCGGCGGAGAGCGTGAATTTCGAGCTGCGAACCGCTTTCGCCAAGGTCGCGACCTACGTTATCAGAGGCCTAGAGGCTCGTCCAAAGAGCCCTCGACGGATCTTCGCCGAGGGTCTTCGGCCGAGCCTCAAGCTGAGTTGACCTTCTCGCCAGTCTGCTCGCGGCGGAGCAGCTCAGGCCGGCTCGCCTGGAGCGCTTCCTTCATGTGCGCGTACGCGCGGGCCAGCTCGCCCCGCCTCTCCAGCGTCTCGGCGTAGGCGCCGTGGGTCTGGAGCAGCCGCTCGCGCAGGCCCATCGCGTCGAAGCCTCGGATGGCGTCCTCGAACAGCCTGTCCGCGGCCTGGTGGTCTCCACGAAGGTCCGCGATCCGGCCCAACGCGACGTGCGCCTCGGCGATGGTGGCGCCTTCCTCGAGGCGGGTCGCGAGCTCGAGGGACTCGCTAGCGAGCAAGTACGCGCGCTCGATGTCGCCCTCGCGAATCTCCAGCTCCACAAGACCGAGCAGCACCAGGCTGCGCCCACAGCCGAGGTCGAACTCGGAGCACAGCTCGAGCGCCCGTTCCAGGTGCCGGCGCGCGGCGGTCAGATCGCCGCGCTTCAGCAGGCCCATGGCGAGGCTGTGCTCGCTCTTCGCCAGCTGGTCGCGGTCGCGGAAAAGCTCCAGGAGCGCAAGCGACCGGCCCGTATATCGCGCCGCCGTCTCGACCTCGCCGGATTCGCGGTAGGCGGTGCCGAGCCCGGCGTACAGCCGGCCGGCCCCGCGCAGGCTGGCGACGGCGTTGCCCGCCGCGATCGACTGCTCGTAGGCGGCGACCGCGTGGTCCCAGTCGCGGTTGGCGGCGTGCGCGTCGCCGAGGAACCCCAGGAGCCGGGCCTCGGTCGGCGCCGGGATCGGCTTCAGGCGGCGGCAGGCCGCCAGGGCCCGCTCCGCCAGCCCAACCGCGTCAGGCGATTGCGTGGCGGTCGCCAGCACGGCCAGCGCACCGAGGCATTCCGCCAGCATCGCGCCTTCATTGACCGCCTCGAAGTGAGCGCGGGCGTCGCCGAGAAGGCTCGCAGCGCCGTCGAAGTCCGATGCGCCCAGGTACGCCTGCCCGACCAGCAAGCGGATCCGGCCCAGACGGTAGGCCGAGGCGCTGCGGTCCAGCAGCGACCTGCCGAGCGCGATGGCCTCGCCGTTGCGCCCGTCGGCGACGAGCGCTTCGAGCTCGACAAGCCTCGTGTCGGTGTCGTCGGACGCGCCCTGCGGCTCGGCGAGGAAGAACTCGACCGACTTGCCTGTGCGCCGGGCGATGTGCTCCAGGGTCGGCAGCGACGGCCTCGTCCGTCCCGTCTCGACGAGGTAGATGGCCGGCGCCGTGACGTGTCCTTTGCCCAGCTGGGCGAGGCTCAGGCCGGCTTCGAGGCGAGCCTGCTTGACCGAGCCAGGGCGGAGATTGACGCCAGGAAGCCGGCGTCTCTTGGGGTTCCCTCCTCCGGCAGTGGGCGCTTCAGCGCCCCCGCGGGCCACGGGTCGTCACTTTATACGAAATCCTGAAGGCCTGGGGTCACCGGGCGCTGAAACGCTTCTTTCAGCTTCCAATGGTCGATTTTTGACAAATCGGCTCAGACTTAACGCTGTTAAGTTAAGCTTCCCGGTGCAGGGTCGCGGTCCACGTGCTTCCCGCCGCGGCCCCGCTTCTCAGCCCTCTCCTTGTGAACACCCCTTCCAGGGAGAGGGCTCGCCGTCTAAGTGGCGGCCGGATAGGTTCCGAAGAGCTTGATCTCCGCGCTGGCTTCTTCGAGGTCGCTCAACGCCGTTTCGGCCGCGGGAGCGTCCCCGTTGATCGTGAAATCGAGGTAGAACCGGTACTCGAACGGCCGGCCCATGATCGGGCGGCTGTCGAGCCGGGTGAGGTTCACGCCCCGGCGGGCGAAGCAGTCAAGCGCGTGCGCCAGCGATCCCGGCCGGTGGGCGGTCACGAACGCAATGGATCCCTTCCATCCGGCGATGGCGTCGCGGGGCCGGACGGGGTCGCCCTTCTCGATGACGACGAACCGCGTCCGGTTCTCGGAATCGTCCTGGATCGACTCGGCGAGCACGTACAGGGAGTAGCGAGCTGCCGCCGCCCTGCTCGCGATCGCCGCCGTCCCCGGCTGGCGCTGCTCGGCCACCGCGCGGGCGGCGCCTGCCGTGTCGTGGAAGGCCACCGGACGGATCTGGCGCGAATGCAGGTAGCGGTCGCACTGGGCCAGCGCCTGCGGGTGGGAGAGGGCGCGCTCAACCGGTCCCGGCCAGCCGAGCAGGCAGTGACGGACGGGCTGGACGTGCTCGCGCACCACGCGCAGTCCGGGCCTTTCCCATAGAAGGTCGGAGACCTCCTGGACGACGCCGGCGCTCGAGTTTTCCACCGGCAGAACGGCGGCGTCGACGGCGCCCATCGTGAGCGCGTCGAAGGTCAGCCGGAAGGTGGCGAAGCCGACCGCCTGGGCGTCCGGGAAGACGGCCGAGACTGCCTCGTCCGAGTAGGCGCCCGGCTCGCCCTGGTAAGCAACCTTCACCCGAAGATCAGATGGCGCATCGCGTCGGCCACGTGGTTGTGGTCGTGCAGCTGGTCGGTGACGGGCGGGTGGCCGTTGCCCACGTGACCATTGGTTTCCGACATGGCCGCGATCTTGCGCAGGTCCTCGTCGGTGACCTCTTTCTTGGTGTCGGCGAGCTGGAGGAAGCGCTGCCACGCCGCGTCGTCTCCGCCCTCGGCCAGCTTCACGCCGAGCCGGTCGAGGCGATGGTGGAATGCGTGACGGCCCGACCGCGCCGTCAGGACGATCCTCGAGTCTGAGAGACCGACGTCCTCGGGTTTCATGATCTCGTAGTTCAGCCGGTCCTTCAGGACGCCGTCCTGGTGGATGCCCGACGCATGCGCAAAAGCATTGGCTCCGACCACGGCCTTGTTCGGCTGCACGGGCGTGCCTGTCAGCTCCGAGACCAGCCGTGAGGCGCGCGTGATCTGAGTCGTCTCGACGCCGCATTCGAGACCGAGCTTCGACTGCCGGACCTTGAGCAGCATCACGACCTCCTCGAGCGACGTGTTGCCCGCCCGCTCGCCAATGCCGTTGATCGTGCACTCGACACGACGCGCGCCGGCTTCGATCGCCGCCAGCGTGTTGGCGACCGCGAGGCCGAGGTCGTTGTGGCAGTGGACGGAGAAAAGCGCCTTGTCGCTGCCACGCGCCTCTTTGATGACCCTACCCACCAGCGCACCGAACTCATGGGGCAGGCAGTAGCCGGTCGTGTCGGGGATGTTGATCACCGTGGCGCCGGCTCCGATCATCGTTTCGACCGTCTCGACCAGGTAGGCCGGGTCGGCGCGTCCCGCGTCCTCGGGTGAGTACTCGACCTTGTCGCACATGGAGCGCGCGTACGCGACCATCTCGGCGCCGCGCCTCAACACCTGCTCGCGCGTCATTCCGAGCTTGCGCTGGATGTGCACGTCCGAGACGGAGAGAACGATGTGGATCTGCGGGTCCTCGGCATCCTTGATCGAGCCCCAGACCGCATCGATGTCCTCGGGCACCGCCCGGGCAAGCGCGGTGATCGTCGCGCCGCGGATCTCGCGCGCGATTCGGCGGCACGCCTCGAAGTCGCCCGGCGAGGAGATCGGGAAACCGGCCTCGATGACGTCCACGCCCAGCTTCTCGAGCTGGCGCGCGATTCGAAGCTTGGAGTTCGCGTCGAGGTGGAACCCCGGCGACTGCTCACCGTCGCGCAGCGTCGTGTCGAAGATGAATACCCGGTCCGGACTTGAATCTTTCATTTCTCTACTGGCTCCAACCACGTCATCATCGAGCGCAGCTCGCGCCCGACCTTTTCGATCTGGTGATCCGCGTCCTTCCTCCGCATCGCAACGAATCGCTCGCGGCCGTTCGAGTTCTCGTCGAGCCACCGCTCGGCGAAGCTGCCGTCCTGGATCTCGCGCAGGACGTCGCGCATCGACTCGCGCACACGGTCGTCGATGACTCGCGGCCCCGACACGTAATCGCCGTATTCGGCGGTGTCGGAGACCGAGTACCTCATGAAGCCCAGTCCGCCGCGGTACATGAGGTCGACGATGAGCTTCAGCTCGTGAAGGACCTCGAAGTACGCGAGCTCCGGCTGATACCCGGCGTCGACAAGCGTCTCGAAGCCGGACTTGACCAGGTTGGCCACGCCCCCGCACAGCACCGCCTGCTCGCCGAACAGGTCGGTCTCCGTCTCTTCCTTGAATGTGGTCTCGAGGATGCCGGCGCGGCCCGCGCCCAGCGCGCGCGCGTAGGCAAGCGCCCGCGGCCACGCCTTGCCGGTGGCGTCCTGGTGGACCGCGATCAGGGCGGGCACGCCCTGGCCGCTGACGTAGGTGCTGCGGACCAGGTGGCCCGGCCCCTTCGGCGCGATCATCGCCACGTCGATGTCCTTGTTCGGCGCGATCTGGGCGAAGTGGATGGAGAAGCCGTGCGCGAACAGCAGCAGCGATCGCGGCTGCAGGTGGTCCTCGATCGACTCGCGGAAGAGCTTGCCCTGGCCCGCGTCGGGGGTGAGCACCATGACCGCCGTCGCCTCGCTGACGGCCTCGGGCACCGGCACCGCGCGCAGGCCGTCGGCCTCGACGCGCTCGATGGACTTGCTTCCGGGGTAAAGGCCGACCCGGACGTCCTCGCCGGAGTCGCGCAGGTTCAGCGCGTGGGCGCGGCCCTGGCTTCCGTAGCCGATGATTGCGACGGGCTCGCCGAGCTGCGGTGGGCAGTCGACCTCGTAGTGGATCTTCATCAGGCTCTCCTCATCACGACGGGCCCGGAGCGGGCCACGTCGACGATTCCGTGGCGGTGGAGCTCGTCGATGAACGCGCCGACCTCGTCGCGCTCGCCCGAGAACTCGACGGTCGTGCCGGACAGGACTTTGGCGCCGAGCCGGACCAGCGCGTCGACATCCGACGTTGCGACGTTTGCGACAACCAGCTCGCGGCTGTGCACCTCGTCGCCGGTGAGGTCCTCGACCTCGACGACCTCGACCAGCCGTTCCAGCTGCTTGCGCACCTGGTCGGCCTCGGCGTGGCCGTGATCGACCTGCAGGGTCAGGCGAAAACGCCCCGCGTGCCGGCTCGGGCCGACAGAGATGCCGCGGACGTGAAAGCCGCGGCGGCGGATCGCGCCCGAGACCTTGGTGAGGGTGTTCGGCGCGTCCTCGACCTCGAGGGACAGCACGCGGATCTGGCTCATGCCTCGGGTGCCTCCCAGAACTCGTTGAGCGACTTGCCGAGCGGGACGATCGGGTAGACGTTCGCCTCCGGGTCGATGCGGAAGTCGACGAGGAAGGGTCCTCTCGTGCGCTCGGCGGCGTCCAGAGCAGGCGCGACGTCCTCCAGCCTCTCGACCCGGCGCGCCGGAAGGCCGTACGCCTCGGCGAGCTTTACGAAGTCCGGAGAGTGCGTCAGGTCGACGTGCGAACGGACCCCGCCGTAGAAATCGTCCTGGAACTGCCGGACCATGCCGAGCGAGAAGTTGTTGAGGATCACGATCTTGACGTCGAGCTGGTGCTCGACGGCGACCGACAGCTCCTGAGCGGTCATGACGAAGCCGCCCTCACCGGCGACGCACCAGACCGGCAGGTCCGGTCGCGCGAACTTCGCGCCAAGCGAAGCGGGTAAGGCGAAGCCCATCGTGCCCGCGCCGCCCGAGTTGATGAACAGGCCCGGCCGGTCGTAGTTCCACCACAACGCGGCCCAGATCTGGTTCTGGCCGACGTCGGCCACGACGATCGCGCGGTTGTCGGCGCGGCGGTACATGTCGAGCAGCACGTCCTGCGGCTGAAGCCGGCCGTTCGAGTGCTTGTAGCGCAGCGGGTGCTCTTCGCGCCAAGCGTCGATCTGGGAAAGCCACCGTCCGCGATCCTTCTGCACCGGGCCGACGTGCGGGGTCATCGCGGCCAGAGCCTGCTTGGCGTCGGCGACGAGCTCGATGTGAGGGCGCACGTTCTTGCCCATCTCCGACCCATCGATGTCGACGTGGATGAAGGTCTTGACCCTGGGCGCGAAGTCGGCGAGGCGCGCGGTGACGCGGTCGTCCACGCGCATCCCGACCATCATCAGGACGTCGGCGTTCTGGACGGCTTTGAGGTTCCAGCCGGTGCCCATGAACCCGGTCATGTGCAGGGACAGCGGATGCCGGACCGGGAAGGCGCCGATGCCCAGCAAAGTCGTCCCTACCGGCGTGGCGGCGGCTTCGGCCAGCTCCTGGAGCTGTGGCTCGGCGTGGCTGAGGATCACCCCGTGACCGGCCAGGATCACCGGCCGCTCCGCCTCAGCGAGTGCCCTCGCCGCTCGGCTTGCCTCGCCGAGGTCGACGTGGCCGTTGAGCCTGTAGCCCGCGATCTGGAGCCGGTCGGGAGTGACCCGCTCGGCCTCGGCCTGCTGCACGTCCTTGCAGACGTCGATCAGCACCGGTCCCGGCCTGCCCGTGGTGGCGATGTGAAACGCCTCGTGGATCACGCGCGGCAGCTGGTCGATCTTCGTGACCAGGTAGCTGTGCTTGGTCACCGAGGACGTGGCGCCGATGACGTCCGACTCCTGGAACGCGTCGCGGCCGACCTGGGTGCTGGCCACCTGGCCGGTGATCGCGACCATCGGCACCGAGTCCATGTAGGCGGTGCATAGGCCGGTGACCAGGTTCAATGCGCCCGGGCCCGACGTGGCGAAAACGACGCCCGGCTTTCCGCACGCTCGCGCGTAGCCGTCGGCCATGTGCGCGGCGCCCTGCTCGTGGCGGACGAGGATGTGCTTCAAGCGCGGGTGCTCGTGCAGGTGCTGATAGAGCGGCAGGTTGGCCCCGCCGGGGTAGCCGAAGACGTACTCGACTCCCTCGCGCTCCAGCGCCTCGAGGATCATGTCGGCTCCGGTCACTTTTCTGGCGGGCTCCTTTTTGCTCTGGAAATGAAGAAAGCCCCCGCCTTTCGGTCGGGGGCTTTTGCGATCTGTCTGGCGGTTGCTAGGTCGCGCGTGCCCCCGAGGGAATGCCAATAAGGCCAAGAAGGCCCACAAGTACGAGGCCGAGCACGCGGGACTGAGTCATGTGGCTGAGGATGTTAACGAGCGAGTCTCCCTCCCTGGTTGTAGGCGGGGCACAAATTTCTCAAGCATCTGCTGCGTAAAGTTGTCGTTCCCTATGGCACGCACCCTCGCCCAGAAGCTGTGGGACGCCCACGTCGTCCGTTCAGCGCCCGGCGAGCCGGACCTGCTGTTCGTCGACCTGCACCTGGTCCACGAGGTCACCTCGCCGCAGGCGTTCGAGGGCCTGCGCATGGCCGGCCGGCACGTCCGCCGGCCGGACCTGACCGTGGCGACCATGGACCACAACGTGCCTACGCGCGGCGGCGTCAAAGCGGCCGACGAGCTTTCTCGCAAACAGATGGACGTGCTCGTCGAGAACTGCCGCGCCGAGGGCATCGCCCTGCACCAGATCGGCAGCCGGGCTCAGGGCATCGTCCACGTCATCGGCCCAGAGCTGGGCCTGACCCAGCCCGGGATGCTGATCGTCTGCGGCGACTCACACACCTCAACGCACGGTGCCTTCGGCGCGCTGGCGTTCGGCATCGGGACGTCCGAGGTCGAGATCGTGCTCGCGACCCAGTGCCTTCCGCAGAAGCGCCAGGGCGACCTGGCGGTCACCGTTTCGGGCGACCTGCCGGTCGGGGTCACAGCCAAGGACATCGTGCTCGGGTTGATCGGCCGCACCGGGACGTCCGCCGGACAGGGCCACCTGGTGGAGTACCGCGGCCCGACCATCCGCGGCCTGTCGATGGAAGGGCGCATGACGATCTGCAACATGTCGATCGAGTGGGGCGCCAAGGCCGGCATGGTCGCGCCCGACGAAACGACATTTGCCTACGTCGAGGGCAAGCCGCACGCGCCAACGGGCGCCGCGTGGGAGAAGGCCCTCGACCACTGGCGGTCGCTGAGGTCGGATGACGGCGCGGTCTTCGACGGTGAGATCGAGGTCGACGCCTCGGCGCTCGAACCCCACGTGACGTGGGGCACCACGCCGGCGCAGGTGGCGCCGGTGACCGGGCGCGTGCCCTCGCCGCATTCAGAGACGGACGAGCGGGCGCTTCGCTACATGGACCTGAAGCCGGGCGTCGCGCTGGCCGACATCGCGATCGACCGCGTGTTCATCGGCTCGTGCACCAACGCCCGGCTCGAGGACCTGCGTGCCGCGGCCGGCGTGATCCACGGCCGTCACGTTCACCCCAAGGTGCGTGCGATGGTCGTCCCGGGCTCCACCTCGGTGAAGCTCGCGGCGGAAAAAGAGGGCCTCGACGCCGTCTTCAAGGCGGCTGGGTTCGAGTGGCGCAACGCCGGCTGCTCGATGTGCCTGGGCATGAACCCCGACATCCTGGCCCCCGGCGAACGCTGCGCCTCTACCTCGAACCGCAACTTCGAAGGCCGGCAGGGCTCGGGCGGGCGGACGCACCTGATGTCGCCGCCGATGGCGGCCGCCGCGGCGATCACCGGGCACCTGGTGGACGTGAGGGAGCTGATCTAGCCATGCCGGCGCCGATCAAACGCGTCGAGGGCCGCATGGCGCCCCTCGATCTTGCCGACGTCGACACCGACCAGATCATCCCGAAGCAGTTCCTCAAGCGAATCGAGCGCACCGGCTACGGCCCCTTCCTGTTCTATGACTGGCGTGCGCGAGGTGATTTCGTCCTCGACCGGCCGGAGCACGCCGGCGCGCGAGTGCTCGTCGCGGGCGCGAACTTCGGCTGCGGGTCGTCGCGTGAGCACGCGCCCTGGGCGCTGCGCGACTTCGGCTTCCGGGCGATCATCGCGCCCTCGTTCGCGGACATCTTTCGCGGCAACTGCTATAAGACGGGGCTGCTCGCGGTGACGCTGCCAGAATCGCAGGTCCGGCACCTCATCGACCTTGTCACGGAAGATCCCACCGCGATGGTCGTGGTCGACCTGGAGGGGCAGGAGGTTCGAGGTGACGGGTTCTCCTATCCGTTCGAGATCGACGCGTTCCCGCGCGAGATGCTCCTGAAAGGTTTCGATGACATCTCCCTGATCGAACGTCGCGAGCAGGAAATCGCAGCCTACGAGGAGGCTCGCGCGGAATGGTTGCCGGCCGTGCCGGCCGTCAGCCAGTCAAGGCGTAACTGACTAGGTCGTACGTTTCGTATCCGCCGGGCGGCGAGGTGCCCGCGGGTCTGACCCAGACGACGACGGCGAGGGCCCCGTACGGGTCGTAAAGGGTTTCGAGCTTCAGGCTAGGGTCGGACGACCAAGACTGGAGGAGGACCCAGCTGCCGCCTTGCGCAAGTCCCCAGAACTCGTACTCCGATGACGTCGCGGCCAGGCCGGAAGGGACGGCCGTGAACGTGACCGTTCGGCCCAACGGCTGCGGGCTGTGGAAGTCCGAGTTGAGGGCGACGGAGTCGTCGCCGCCGAATGTGAACGAGTACAACCCGTACGCGTCGTAAGCGGTGCTTGGCGTGCCCGGCTGCCTGACCCACGCGACCACGCTGTAGGTGCCCGCATTGAGGTGCAGCGCCGAGCTGTCCAGGTTGTAGGTCGCGGCGGACCTGTAACCCTGCAGGAGCTGCCACCCACCACCGGTGCCCGGGAACAACCAGTACTCGTACTGCGGCGACGAGCAGCTGCCCGCCGTGGCGGTGAATTTCACCGATGCCCCGACTGCGGCCGGCGATGAGATCGAGGGTGCGAGTGTCGCGCCGCCGCAACCCCCACCGGGAATGACGATCGTGCTCAACGCCCAGGTCTCGTAGTGCGCCGGGCTGCTCGACGGGGCCTGCTGTCTGACCCACACGTCGAGCGAGTAGGTTCCGGCGCTCAGGGTCAAAGTGCTCGGGTCAAACGTGGATGTAGTCGTCCACGGCTTGGCGATGAACCAGCCTGTCTTGACGCTGAAGATCCAGTATTGGTACTCAGGCGTTGCGCACGCGGGGCCGGCCGCGGAAACCGTGAATACGCTGTTGGCGGCGTTCGGCGTAATCGCCGCCGACGTGCATCCGGCAACTACAAAGGACGCGAGCCCGAACGTGTCGTACTGATTTGTCGAGCCAGGCTCTTTGACCCACACGTCGATCGAGTAGGTACCTACGCCCTTGAGCAGCGAGTAGTCGACAGTCCACGTTGCCGTGGTGCTGTAGGACTGGACGAGCGACCAGGGCATGCCGTTGCCAATCACCCAGAACTGATAGCTGGCCGGATCGGCACAGCCAGGACGCGCAACTGTGAAGGTCACGCGCGTCCCCGCCGCCTGCGGGCCGGGATGGTCGGCAGTGACGGTCGCCGAAGCGCAAGCCGGGCTGACGATCCGGAACGTGATCGCCGCGGATGCCTCTTGTACCGCAGAGGAGAGAAAGTCGCGTACCCGCACCGTGACCAGATAGCTGCCGGCGGGCAGGCCGGACGTGTCCCACACCCACCAGCTCTGCGCGGAATAAGTCTGCGTCTCGACCGCTGAGCCACCAGGCGGCGTCAGCCAGAAATCGAACATGGGCCGCGGACACCCGACCGCGCTTGCGGTGAACGTCACTTGCGTTCCGGGGCTGGCCGGCACCGACGGGCTGGACACAATGCTCGCCCCGCTGCACGGCGCCGCCGCGACTCCTGTGCCGGTCAGCGAGATCGACGGCGGCGTCACCTCGTCATCGACCACCGTCATCGTGTCGCTGATCGGGCCCGCGGTCTTTGGAGCGAACGTGACGGTCAGCGAACACTGACCCTGAGGAGCGACGCTCTGGCATGTTTGTGAGGTCAAGCTGAAAGCCGTCCCTGACGTGAAGGTGGCGCCTGTCACGTGCAGGGTGGTGGTTCCCGAATTTGTCACCGGAATGTCCACCGCGTGCGCCGCGCCGACTTCGATCGAACCGAATGCGACGGCTCGTGGCGGGTTGGCGTAAGGAGAAATCCCATTGCCGCTGAGCTGCGCGACCCCGAAATGGTAGTTGCCGCTGCCGGTCAGACCCGCGAATCGCATTGAGGTGTTCTTCGGCGTAAACACCACCTGGACGGTGCAGCTGCCGCCGGGATTGACGGTAGTTCCGCTGCAAAGATCAGTGCCACCGACAATTCCGAAGTCGACCGAGCCGGTTGTGAGAGTGCCGACGATCCAGGCCGCGGGGCCGGCGTTGGTCACAGTTACCGTCGTAGGGGCGCTCGTGTGCATCACCCCTGTGTCCGGAAAGACGGTCACCGGAGACGATGGCGACGGCGCCACGCCGGTAGCGGTCACGTTAAAAGTGGCGTTGATCGCGTAGCTGTTGGCGAAGACACGGATGAAGTCCGAGCGGTCGCCGGAGCCCCACGGATCGAACTTGAACGTCAGGGAGCAACTTGCACCCGGGGCGATGCTCACACCCGTGCAGCCGTCGGTTGCGACGGTGTAGTCGTTGAAGCAGCATCCATTGCTGATCGCGTTGACAGTGAAGGCGGCATCGCCGCCGTTAGTGATCGTTTGAGATCGCGTGACGGGCGACCCCGCCGTGGCCGTGCCGAAATCAAGCGGGTTCGCGGAGAAGACGAAGCTAGGCCCGCTCGCCGTGCCATGGAGTGTGATCACGTGTGAGCCCGTGCTGTCGTAAATGGTCAGTGTTCCAGACCGCGACGGAGTGCCCTGTGCGGCCGGCCGGAAGTCCATGATGAAGTCGCACCCTCCGCCGTTCGACAGCGTCAACGGGAGCAGGCAGGTGGAAAAACCAAATGTGAAGTCGGACGCGTTGGGACCGGTGACGGCGAATCCTTCGACCGTCAGCGCGTCAGGGCCGTTGTTGTGCATCAGCACATCCGCGGCGCCAAATCCGCCGATGGCGACCGTGTTGTACTCGATGCTGGAGAAATTCACGGTCGCGGAGGTATTGACCCCGTGACCGTTAAGCGTCGTAGCCCTTTCGTTGAACCCGTTGTCGGTAAAACTCAGGGTTGCCGTCCGGGACGCCAGCGCGTCCGCCGTAAAGGTTACCTGGACGTCGCAGGACTGGCCGGGGTGCACGGGACCCGTGGTGCAGTTCTGCGAAATGATGTTGAAGTTTGAGGCGTTGGCGCCAGTGATCGAAACGGCCGTCACGATCAAGTCCTGGTTGCCGAAATTGGTCCGGAGCACCTGCTGTGGCATGCTCGCGACACCTACGTTGACGCCGCCGAAATCGATCAGCGCGGGCGGGACTCCCACCCACGCCCCATTCGACACGCCGGTGATGCTCACGTACTGAGTTCCAAAGCCGGCGTTGTCGGGCACCGTCAGCGTCGCGCTGACGCCCTTGGCATAGGGGGGCGACATGGTGAGCTGGACAGAGCAGCTTCCACCCGGACCGACGCTCTGCCCGCTGCAGTGATCCGAGCCGCCGACGATCGCGACGTTCTGGCCATCGGTTTCCCCCACAGAAAGAGTGCCGAAGGTCAGGGGGCCGGTTCCGGTGCTGCTGATCGTCAGCGTCACCGGCGAGCTCGTGGTGCCGACGGTGGTGGCGCCAAGGTTCACCGGATTGCTGCTGAACGACACGTTCGCTGGAGTGACATAAGCGGTCAGCGGCACTGACTGCGGGCTGCCGGCGGCGTCGTCGACCAGGTTCAAGGTCGCTGTTCGGGTACCCGCCGCTGACGCCGTGAAGCCGACGTAAATACCGCAGTACGTTCCTGACCCGACGCAGCCGTCCGACGTGATCGCGAAGTCGGAGGCGTTTGTGCCCGTGATTGTTGCGGCCCCCCAATTGACGTTGGGAGTGCTCATAGGCGTGGACGCGATCACCTCCAATGGTGGTGGGTGCGATCCCGGATATACCGATCCGAAGTCGAGAGGGCTTGGGTGGAAAAACACTGACTGAGCGTTGGGGTTTGGCATGATCCACGCGCCGCGACCGTGCGTGAAAGCGACGATCTCGTTCTTATCCGCCGCGACTGTGATCTGGTCGATCGGCGAGTTGGGCAAACCGCTGCCCAGCGGTTGCCAGTTGGAGACTGGGAGGTTGAACGGATCGCACAGGTAGCACTGGAACGCGCCGGCGTCGGTGCCCGCGTAAACGATCTGCGGATTGCCCGGGTCTGCCGCCACGCTGTCGACGAAAGTGCCCGAGGGTGATCCGAGCGCGGTCCAGAACAGCTGGTTCAACAGAATCGGAGGCTTGCCGAGGAATACGCCACCACCCAAACTGCCGGTCGCGATGTAGATCTCCCCGTTCGGCGCGATCGCAATGCTTGTGATCCACGGCCGGCCGGCGTAGCGGGTGGGATCGAAGTACGGGAACCCGTTGTACTGAATCTGAGTCCACGTCGGGTTGGCCGAGTTGGCGTTGGTGCTCTCGTAGAGGGCGCCGCCCCAACTGCCCGTGACGACTGTTCCGTTGGGGCCGACAGCGATCGCTGAAAGAGTGTCCGGCGTCGTGAAGACATTCAGCCCGGTCGTGAGATCGGGGCTGATCGCGGTCCAGCCCGCGCTCCCCGCGGGCGTGCCCCCGGTCGTGCTCCGCCACACGCGGTTGGAGCCGACGTAGAGGGTGGTCGCGGAGGCAGTGCTCCCCGGATCGACGGCGAATGGTGCGACAAAGCTCGCGGGATCGTTGCAGGCAGGCGTCGCCGAGTTGTTGTCGCAGGGAGACGCGAGCCTGAACACCCCGGGCGTGGTGTAGTCCCCCTCGAAGATCACGCCACCCGGCTGGGCGCCGTAATAAATCGAGGTCCCCGGAACGATTTGCGCCAGCGTTCCGTCGCCGTCCTCTTCTTCGGACCAGGCCGGCGCAGCCGATCCGCCCGGATAGGTCGCGACCGTGCCGTCGTCCTGCGAGCCGGCGACGAGATGCGTCGAATCGGCTGCGGCTCCGCCGTAGAAAGTGGTGATCGCGAGCGTCGAGTTCAGGTTCGTCCAGCTGTTGCCTAGGTTGGACGACTGCCAGATTCCGCCGTCGTTGCCGGTGTAAAGGGTGTCGGGAGCTCCGGTGAATACGAGGGCGTGCGTGTCGGGGTGGACAGGTCCGTTGCTGTAGGGGCGCGCGACGTCGACGAAGCTCGCGCCTCCATCACGGGTGGCAAGCACGGTCACGCCGCCGAAGACGACGTGGTTCACATTGGTGGGGTCGACGGCGACCACGTTGTCGTACCAGCCCTGATAGAAGCCGCCACCCAGCGAGAACGGATCGATGAGGCCGGACGCGGACCTGATCAGCGTCCAGTGAGCGCCCGAGTCCGTCGACTTGAGAATGCCCGCGAACTGTCCATCGCCCCAGGCGCCGACGCCACAGGATGCGACCTGGCCGTAGAGGACACCGCCAGGGCCACCGGCCATCGCGATCCGCTTTGCCTGTGGCATGCCGGCGAAGGTCGACATCCGGCGCACGACCGACCAGGTGCTCCCGTTGTCAGTCGAGCGCGCGATGAAACCGTCCGCCAAGCAGCGCTCGCTGACCGATGCCCACCAGACGTTCGGCGAGCTCGCGTCCTGGAAGAGGCTGTCCACCCGCGGCTCGCTGGTGGTCGAGAGCGCGGCGAAGCTTGTGTTGGCGTTCCAGAACGTCGCGTCAAACGAGTCGAACAGCCCAGCGCTGCTGGCGACGACGACGTGGTTGCTGTTGGTCCGGTCGACGACGATCGCATTCACGTAGTGACCGGATAGCGGCGAGCCCAGCAGAGTCCACGTGACCCCGCCGTCCCTGCTCTGCAGCAGCCCATCGCTGGAGAGGCAGTCGGCGCAGCGGTTCCCCTCGCCGGTGCCCGCGTACACCACCAATGGCTGGTGGGGATCGACGGCCACCGCTCCGATGCCGAGGGTTGCCTGGTTGTCGCTCATCGGGCTCCAGGTCAGGCCGCCGTTGGTCGTCTTCCACACGCCGCCGCCGGCCGTCCCGGCGTAAACGATCTGCGAAGTCGTCGGGTCGAACGCGATCGAGGTCACGCGACCTGACGACGCGCCGTAGGTGTCGACGCTGCTGATCGGCTGCGGTCCGAGGGCGGTCCACGGCGCTGAGACCGCCGTTCGGAGCCGCCCTGATGGCGGTCGCGCCGGCTTGGGCTTACCGTGAGCGCGCTCGGGGCCGAGCTCTCGGGCCGGATTGGCGCGGCCGAGCCTTAGCTTCGGTGAGTGGCTCGCGGCCGCCGCGACCTTGGCCGGCTTTGCCGCGGCGACGACCGTCTGCGGCGCCACGTCGAGGGCGAGGAGCAACGCGCACGACAGTGCGGCCGCGGACACACGCGCCCCAACCCTCCCCATTAGAGCGGCGGCAGTATACAGCGGCCACTTAACAGTGGAAAGCAGCGAATCCCCTAGGCGAGTGAGTAAGTGCCGCCCGCGCCCGCGTCATAGGTGGCGGTGCCGCTGCCCTGCTCGCGGACCCAGACCGCCACCTGGTAGGTGCCTGCCGCCAGGCCCGCTGTGTTCCAGCTGAAAGTGGCACTCGAGCCGTAGGCCTGGGCCAGCCTCCAAGAGCCGCCCGGAGCCTTCACCCAGAAGGCGTACTGAGGCGTGCTGCAGCCCCCGCCGGTCGCCGTGAACTGGACCACCGATCCTCGGGTCAGAGACCCCGGCGCCGGACTCAGCGTCGCGGTCGAGCAGCCGGTCAGCTGGTAGGTGCCGCCGGTGCCGGCATCGTAGGTCGACGTCGGGGAGCCGACCTGGCGCACCCACACCGCGACCTGGTATCCGCCGGGCGGCAACCCGGCCGTGTTCCAGGTGTAAGTGGGCGTCGAGCTGTACCCGCGCGCCACGCTCCACGTTCCGCTCGCCGAGCGCACCCAGAACTCGTACTGGGCGTTCGGGCAGCCGCCCGAGTCGGCCGTGAACGCGATTGAGCCGCCCACCTCGAACGAACCGGGAGCCGGCGCCAGGTTCGCGACGGTGCAGCCACCGAGCACGTAGGTGCCGCCGCTGCCCACTTCATAGCTCGGCGTACCCGAGCCATGCTGCCGCACCCAGACCGCGGCGTCGTAGGACCCGCGCGGCGCGCCTGCCGTGTTCCAGACGAAGGTCGCGGTGGAGCTGTAAGGCTGCACGATCGACCACGTACCACCCGTCGCGCGACCCCAGAACTCGAACTCGGGGCTCGGGCACCCACCGGCCGTCGCGGCGAAGGTGACGCTGGCTCCGGTGGGGTAAGTTCCGGGCGCGGGCGACAGCGACGCGGACGTGCAGCCCGTGACCGTGAACGCCAGGTTGGCGGTCGACTGCGCGGAGCTGTAGTCGCTCGTGAACTGGTTGGCCGAGACGCGGACGGTGTAGTTGCCCGCGACGAGCCCGGTCGTGTCCCAATTCCAGGTCGAGGCGCCGAAGCCCCGCCCGAGCGACCACGTCCCGTTCGGCTGCTGCACCTCGAACTTGTACCGAGGGTTGGGGCAGCTCGCGGATCCGGCGCTGATGTTGATCACCGTGCTGATGGGCTGAGGTGAGGATTGCGACGCCGTGATGCTTGGGGCCGTGCATGGTGCGCCGGGAACGACCGTGTTCGACTGCAAGCTGTCCTGACCATCGGCTGTGAACGCCGTGACGGTCGCCGTGTAGCTCGCCCCGTTCGTCAGCCCTGTGAAGGTGGCCGAGGTCGCCGTGGCCGGGACGTTCTGGATGACGTTTCCGGGCTGCAGCACGACCTGGTAGCCGGTGACCGGCTTGTGGCACGACCGCGCCGGCTGCCAGTCGACGGTCGCGCTCGCGTCCCCCGCGAAGGCATCCGCGGTGAGAACCATGTGCGGCGGGCTCGGGAGAGCGTTGGCGTACTGAGCGGCGATGCTCATGTAGTAGGTCCAGTTCCAGTACGGACCCGGATCCGTGTGGTGGTCGGCGCCGCCGTAGAGACCTGGGTTGAACGGGTCGGGCACCTGGTAGTGGCCGATGACGTGGGTGCGATCCATCGGCACTCCCCACCGCGAGCAGATCGAGGCGATCAGGTGGGCGCTCGCCTGGTACTCAGCGGTGGTGTAGAGGCCCGGCGTGTAGGCGAAGCCCTCGTGCTCGATCCCGATCGCGCGGGTGTTGTAGTCCCAGTTGCCTGCGTGCCATGCGATGTCGTGCTCGGGCACCATCTGCGTTATCTGGCCGGCGTACGAGACCACGTAGTGCGCCGAGGCCTGGCGCGCCGGGTCCTCGAACGCCTGGATCGCATCGTTGGCGCTGCCTTCGATGTCGTGGATGACCACCATGTCGACCGGATAGTCGAAGGGCCGGTTCGCGATCGAATAGTTCGACGGCGAGGCAGGGACGAACGTCGCGCCGGGATAGTCGGTGGAGGCGGTCGACACAGAGGTCGAGGTCTGAAGCGACGGCGCAGTGGACACGGCTTGCGGGGCCACGCTGATGGACTCACCCGACGCGGTCGTCCGATTCGCTCCGCTGCGCAACACGTCGAAAACCGCACCGGCGACCAGAGGTCCCTGGGTGGTCGCGACGGCCGCGTGCCACGAGTCCAGGCCACTGCCGGATTTGTGGTAGCCCGATAGGAGCGCCGCGCCGGCGTCGATGTTGGCCGCCGCGTCACTCGTGACCTCCGTGCGGGTATGGCCGCTCAGCGAGGCTGCCGTGGCGACCTGCGAAGGCAGGATCTTCATCGGGCCGACGCCGCCGTCGATGGCGGGGCTCATCGTCGGCTCCCACCGGACGTTCACGTAGGTGATCGCTTCGAGCAGAGGAAGCGGAACCTGCCGAGCCTTGGCGGCGGACTGCAGAGCACCCGCGAAGGACGGCGCGGCAGCGTCGGCGTTTCCGACCGCAACCACCACCGAGGCGACAGTCAACACAACCACGGCGCGAGAAAGAAGCCGGCTGGAGCTCACTGCGGTCCATTGTGGATAACTACTGGCCGCATTGCTCCCAGTAGATGTAAAGAATCTGTTCGATCTGCGCTTAACGCGCCGGGGTGGACCGTCTAGGGCTTGAGCATCGCCCCTTCGGAAGCCGAGCCGACCAGCATCGCGTAGCGAGCGAGCACCCCGCGGCGATAGTGCGGCTCGGGCGGAGACCAGTCCGCGAGCCGGGCCGCGATGTCCACGTCCTCGACCGCCAGCGTCCGGGCGTCGACGTCGATCGACACGATGTCCCCGTCACGCAGGGCCGCCAGCGGTCCACCAACCGCGGCTTCGGGCGCGACGTGGCCGAGCATCAGTCCGCGCGTGGCGCCCGAGAAGCGTCCGTCCGTGACCATCGCGACGGAGTCGCCAAGACCCTCGCCGACGATCGCGGCCGTGACCTGGAGCATCTCTCGCATCCCCGGGCCGCCCTTCGGGCCCTCGTAGCGGATGACCACCGTGTCGCCCGCCTTGATTCGGCCGGCGTAGACGGCGGCGAACGCGTCCTCTTCGCGGTTGAACACCCGCGCAGGTCCCCGGTGTGTGGTCGGCGTGTGCTGGGTGATCTTCGTGACCGCCCCGTCGGGCGCGAGGTTGCCTTTGAGGATGACGAGACCGCCCTCGGATCGCAGCGGCCTGGCGAGCGGGGCGACGACCTCCTGGCCCTGCGTCTCCTTGACCGCCTCGCTCTCTTCGCCAAGGCTGCGGCCGGTGACGGTCATCGCGTCGCCGTCGACATAGCCGCCTTCGATCAGGCGCTTGGTCAGCAGCGCGATGCCGCCGGCCTTGTGGAGCTCCACCGCGGCGAACCGGCCGCCGGGTTTCAGGTCGCACAGCAGCGGCGTGCGCCGGCTGATGCGGTCGATCTCGTCGATGGCGAGGTCGACACCGACTTCGCGCGCCAGCGCGAGCAGATGGAGGACCGCGTTGGTGGACCCGCCGCTCGCGGCAACGGCCGCGATCGCGTTGTCGAAGTTGCGGCGGGCGAGGACCTGCGACGGTCGCCGGTCGTGTTCGAGGACGTCGAGCGCAAGGGCGCCGACTCGTTCGGCCGCGCGGTGCTTTTCCGGGTCCATCTGCGGGATCGAGTTGAAGCCGACTGGCGACAGGCCGATGACCTCCATCACCATCGACATCGTGTTGGCCGTGTACTGACCGCCGCACGCGCCGGGGCCGGGGCACGCCACAGCCTCCAGCTCCGCGAGGTCGGCGTCGGTGATCTTGCCCGCCGCGGCGGCGCCGATCGCCTCGTAGACGTCACCGACCGCAACCTGCCGGCCTCGCCAGATGCCGGCCATGATCGACCCGCCGTACAGAAGGAAGCCGGGCCTGTCGACACGCGCCAGGGCGATCGCCGAGCCCGGGATCGTCTTGTCGCAAGCGCAGATGGTGACCAGCGCGTCGAACATGTGGCCGCGCGCCACGAGCTCGATGGAGTCGGCGATGACCTCACGGCTCACAAGCGAGGTCTTCATCCCCTCGGTGCCCATCGTGATGCCGTCGGAGATCGCGATCGTGTTGAACTCCATCGGGTTTGCGCCGGCTGCCTTGATGCCGCGCTTGAGCGGCACGGCGAGGTCGCGCAGGCCGAAGTTGCAGGGCATCGTCTCGGTCCAGCAGTTGGAGACGCCGACGAAAGGCTTACCGATGTCTTCGGTGGTGAGACCGATCGCGTGGAGGAACGAGCGCGCCGCCGCGCGATCGCGTCCTTGATACAGCGCTCGACTCGGGAGGTCGCGCGAGCTCACCGGGTAGGTAGCTTAGCGTTCCCCGGCTTCGCTACCATCGCCGTCCGTGGGCGTCACTGTCCTGGGAGCGCGAAGGGGGTTGGCGCCACGCTACAAAAAGATCAAGGCGATCGCCGCGGCCGCATTCAGCATCGCGGTGCTGATCGCCGCGGTCCTGTTCGTCGTCAGCTACGTGCGCAACAGCGCGAGTCTCTCCCGCTTCGAGTCCGCACCTTCGTGTGGGCTGTCCGACGCGGTGTCGAATCCGTGTCGCTACGTCGGCACGGCCACGGTCGTGAACGTCTACCAGCTCGACCGCGAGCAGGTCGTGATCGCGTTCGATTCGATTCAAGGGCGCACCTTCAACACCAGCTTTCCGGTGGACGGCGCCCCCGCCGCCGGGACGATCAGCCAGGGCGGCACCGCGACGGTCGAGGTCTACAACGGCCGCATCACCCGCCTCGCGGGGGCGTTCACGTTCGACATCCCTTCGCAGAGGCCGACCACGACACTTCTCGAAGCCGCGGTGGCGCTCGCGGCGCTTGGCCTGTTCATGCTGCTCCTGAGCTGGCTGATGGTTCGGGATGCATGGAGCTCGGCAGCCTCGACCGGCTCCTGAGTTCGTCTTTACAAACCCCGACCGTGCTCGGGGTTGACTAGCCCGGGTACCGAAACATAAAGTGCTGGTCTCTCAATCCCGCCCATGCCCCGCCAACATCGTGCCAGCCTCCGGATGGCGGTCGCCCTCACGACCGTCGCACTGACGCTGCCGGCTACCTCGATCGGTGGACACGCCGCTGACAGCGCGCCACGATCGACCGTAGCCGCGACGCAGCACGCCGTCCAGGGTCGAGTTCAATCCACCACGCTCAAGAGCGCAACTTTCACCAAGCCGAGACGCGAGGTGTTTGGTTACGTGAACGCCGCCAACATCGCCGATGCGACAGTCGGCTATCCGGGCTGGGACTTCAACAGCCTGACGACCATCGCCTTTTTCGGCCTGCACGTGAACGCCGGTGACGGATCGTTCGCGTTCGACTCGAGCTGGAACTCATGGAATTCCACCAACCTGACGAACCTCGTGAGCGCCGCTCATGCGGCAGGTGTCAAGGTCGTCCCGAGCATCCTGCTCCACGATTTCACGTCGACCCACGGCGGCAGCGTCAACACCGGGATGTGCCAGGGCCTCTCGACGGCGCAGGCCAACCACACGATCGGCGACATCGTGAGCGAGGTCAGGGCCAAGAACGCGGACGGCGTGAACATCGACTACGAGGGCAGCGACCAGCTCTGTCCCGGCGGCCTCTACCAGCACCAGATGCTCGACAGCATGATGGCGTCGCTTCGCTCGGCGATGCCCTCGGCCTACATCTCGATCGCTACCTACAACGCGAGCTATCAGGGCGGCTACTTCGACATCAAGGGCCTCAACCCGTACGTCGATTCTTTCTTCCTGATGGACTACGACTCCGACAGCAGCAACTACCACTTCGAGCCGCTGGTCTGCGCGACGTACTGCTTCAGCCCGGTCGGACCGCTGAACTCGTACTACTACAACGACACCAACTCGGTCACCGGGTATCTCGGCCTCGTGCCCGCTTCGAAGGTGATCCTTGGCGTGCCGTACTACGGCTACACCGCCTGCGTCCCCGGCGCCAGCAGACCCGGCCCGAACGCCGTGCCACCGACCGATCCAAACGCGGCGCGATGGACCGTGCCCCGATACGTCGACTCGGTCGCGATGCCGACCTACTACGACGCCTACAACTACGCGTTGGGCCGCGACCCGTTCACGCACGAAGACGCGTACGCGACGTGGTACAGCAAGAACAACGGCTGCTGGCGCGAAGAGGTCTGGGATGACACGACCTCGCTGGGTGCCAAGTACGACCTGGCGAACAACATGAACCTCCGCGGCATCGGCATATTCACCCTCGACTATGGAGGCAACTCACCGGAGCTCTGGCAGCTGCTGCACGGCAAGTTCGGCGGCTGCGCCGTCCCGACGCTGTCGAGCAGCGTCACCTCGCCGCTCGCGGTAGGCGGGACGGTGTCGTTCTCGAGCGCGACATCCGGCTGCCCCTCGCCGATCTACGCCTACTGGGTGCAGTCCCCGAGCGGAGTGTGGGATGAGGTCCGTGGCTACAGCTCGACGTCGGGTTGGAGCTGGAACACCAACGGCTTGATTCCCGGCACGTACAACGTCGTCGTCTGGGTCAAGAACAACGGCGGCGACGTCAATGCGTACGACACGTTCGCGACGACACAGCTGACCTTCAACGGATGCGCAACCGTCGGTCTGAACGCGAGCCTCGCTTCGCCCCAGCCGGTCGGTTCGTCCTACACGTTCACGGGCACCACCACCGGCTGCCCCGCGCCGCAGTACCAGTTCTGGCTGCAGCCGCCATCCGGTAAGTGGCGCGTCGTTCAGTCGTACAGCTCGACCTCGACCTGGACCTGGAACACGGCGGGATGGATTCCGGGCACCTACAACCTGGCGGTCTGGATCCGTCAGCGCGGGTCCGGGAACCAATACGACCAGGGCGGCGGCGGGCCGTACTCGATCACGAGCTGCACGTCCGCCTCGCTCTCGCCAAGTCCCGGCTTTCTGACCGTCGGCGCCACGATCGGCTTCACCGGCTCGTCCAGCGGCGGCTGTCCCAACGCAGAGTACGAGTTCTGGACGCGCCGCCCGGGCGGGGTCTGGACGGTGGCCCAGAGGTACAGCTCGACCTCGACCTTCAGCTGGAACACCGCCGGCTTCGTTCCCGGCAACTACCAGGTCGTGATGTGGGCGCGCCAGCCGGGCTCCGGCACACCAGCCGGGTATGACGCGTTCTCGGGTGGCCAGTACACACTCGATGGCTGCTCATCCGTGTCGTTGGGCACTTCCCCGTCAGGGTCGGCGCCACGTGGGACCACCGTCACCGTGAGCAGCAGCGCCAGCGGCTGCCCTGCCCCCGAGTACTCCCTCTGGTACAAGCCGGTGTCGGGTGGTCAATGGAGGCAGATCGCCTACACCACAAATGGAACGTTTGCCTGGAGCACCAGCGGCCTGGCAGCGGGGAGCTACTACGTGGTCGTCTGGGCTCGACAGACGGGATCAGGGACCGCTTACGACACGAGCCAGTACACTGTCTACAAGCTCGTCTAACGCGCCGGGCAGCTCGTCGCGCGCGGTGAGTCGACCGCCTGCACGCTGACCGCCGTCAGGCCGGCCAGCCAGCGGCCTCGGTAGGCGGGATCGGTGAGGCTGTAGATGAAGTAGTGGGCGACCATGCCCAGCTGGGAGCCGGCCGTCGGCCCACGCGTGATCGTCACCACGGCCTCGCAACCTGAGGGATCGAGGCCGGCCAGGCCGTAGCTCGAGTTGAAGTACTGCGCGTTGGCGTCGAGGAAGGCCGGATCGGGCGTGGTCGCATCGACCCCGACGCGCGTCTGGCCCCCGTACGCGCGAGTGAGCAGCGCCGACCACTCGTAGAAGCGATACGAGGGCTCGCCGCCCAGCCGATCGTCATCGCGGATCCAGTAGACCGAATACTTGCCTGCCGCGGGATCGGCCGCGAGGTTCGCGACGAAAGAAGAATCGGTAAGCCACCGCGCCTCCCAGCCGATGTAGCCCTGCGCGGCATCCAGTACGAACCCGGCAAGCAGGCTCACGATCACAGCTGCTCCGACCGCGCTCAGCTGTCCCTTCGAAGGCGCGAAGAGCAGGCGCGCGGACGAGACGACGATGAGCGCGACCGGGACGCCCAGGAGAATGGTGTGGCGGCTGCTCCAGCCTTCCGCGGACGGCGCCAGTCCGACAACGATATAAGGAACGACGGCGAGAACGAGGAACGCGAAGCCGAAAGCGAGGATCGCGCCGGCGCGGGCACGCGACCCTGTCTCCGCCCACGAGCTCGGCCAGAAGCGGTAGACGGCGACCACGAGCACGAGCCAGAGCAACGGCAGCCCGATGAGGGCCAGCAGGCTGTCCCGCAGCTGGTCGAGCAGGCCCGCCTGCAGGAAACCGCCGACTCCGAACTGCAGCGTCGGGAGGTCGATGACGAACTGGTGGTAGTAGCTGTAGATCCCGTTCGGCGGGAAGAAGATCCGATAGATCAGCCAGAAGACGAACGGAAGAAGGATGAAGTCGAGGCGCTTCGGCGCCACGTCGATCACGAGGTCTCGCGCTGTGATGCCGGGGCGACGGCGCATGACGTAGAACAGGCCGAGGGCGAGCACGCCGAAATAGAAAGCCAGCAGAGAGTTCAAGCCAAAGCCGAAGAAAAGGAGGACGAGCGCTCCGATCCGATAGACCCATCTCCGGACTCCGTGCGCGTTCTCGAACTGAAACATCAGCAGGACGCCGAGGAGAAACGAAAACCAGTAGACGAGATAGGGCACCGTGATGAGCAGGACGTGCGTGTGGTCCGCGGGATACGCGACCGCAAGGCAGGTGACCAGGACCGATTCCGCCGGGGTCAGGAAGCCCATCCGCCGGCAGATGGCGAGAAGCACAAGCCCTGACGCGATGATCAGCGCGAACGCGAGGAACTTGTAGCCGACACCTTCGGGCGGGAGCGCGGCGGCGACGACCCATATGTATAGGTATGTGGGAATGCCGCCCAGCTGGTCTGCGAGGCTGGTCAGGTTGGCCCAGGCGCCGCTTTTGATTTGCGTGTAGACGATCCAGTCATCCCAGTAGATGCCCTGGTTCAGGAGCAGCCCGCCGTGCGCGAGCAGCGCCACGAGCACGACCGGCGTCTCGCCTCGCCAGAGAGCGGCGAGCAGCCGAGCGCGTTCGGCTGTCATTTCGATCGCGGCGGGCTTGGTCTGACCTGTGACCGACTGATGACTCGCCATCGCTCGGGCAATCACCCTATCGCATAGAGTCGAGATCGATCATGCAAAATGCGTCAGTGACCACCACTCGAGGCAGAACCCAACCGCCTCTAATCGCAAGCCAGTTTCCGATTCCGTTCAACCGCCCGAGCTTCCTCGGTCGCGAGAAGGAATACATGGCCCAGGCGCTCGAAGGCGGACATATCTCGGGCGACGGCCCATTCAGCAAAGCCTGCCACTCGTTCTTCGAGTCCCAGCTCGGAGTTGCGAAGGCGCTGATCACGACGTCGTGCACTCACGCTCTCGAGATGACGGCGCTTCTTCTCGACATTCAACCGGGTGACGAGGTGATCCTCCCCGCCTACACGTTCGTGTCGACCGCGAACGCGTTCGTGCTTCGCGGTGCGCGCCCCGTGTTCATCGACGTCCGTCCGGACACGATGAACTTCGACGAGCGACTTTTCGAGCGGGCCATCACCGCCCGCACGCGCGCGGCCGTCCCGGTGCATTACGCGGGCGTCGGATGCGAGATGGACCAGATCATGACGATCGCCCATCGACACGGTGTCGCGATCGTCGAGGACAACGCGCACGGTCTCTTCGGGAAGTACCGGGGCAAACTGCTCGGCACCTTCGGGAAGATGTCGACGCTCAGCTTCCACGAGACGAAGAACTTCAGCTGCGGCGAGGGCGGCGCGCTCATCGTCAACGACGAGAGCTTGGTCGAACGCGCGGAGATCATCCGCGAGAAGGGGACAAACAGAAGCCGGTTCTTCAGAGGGCTCGTCGACAAGTACACGTGGACCGACGTGGGCTCGAGCTACCTGCCTTCGGACCTCCTGGCCGCGGTGCTGCTTGCGCAGCTCGAGCTGAAGGACGAGATCCAGAGCCGGCGTCAGGCGATCTGGGAGCGCTACGACTCGGGCCTCGAGAGCTGGGCGAGGCGGTCCGGCGTGCAGCTGCCGGTGATCCCCGCGGACCGCGAGCAGACGTATCACATGTTCTATCTGCTGATGCCGTCGCTCGAATCGCGCACGCGCCTCATCGATGCGCTGAAGATCGCCGGGATCCTAAGCGTCTTTCACTACCTGCCGCTCCACCTGTCCGAGGTCGGCCGCCGTTTCGGTGGGCGCGAAGGACAGTGTCCGGTGACCGAGGACCTGAGCGACCGGCTGTTGAGGCTGCCGTTCTTCACCACGCTCACGGCTGACGAACAGGACCGGGTCATCGAGCAGATCGTCGATTTCGAGGTGTAACCGCGAAAGTCCGAATGGACCCCGAGCCCAGCCGCGTCTACGACCCAGGGCTCTACGAGAAGCTGGCCGAGGTCGAGGACCGGCATTTCTGGTTCCAGGCCCGCAACCGCGCGATCGTCGCGGCGTTCGAGCTCGTCAGGCCGCGCCTCGAAGCCGGCTACCGGGTGCTCGAGGTCGGCTGCGGAACCGGCAATGTCCTCCGCGCACTTCAAGAGGTGGTCCCCCAGGGGCGCCTTTTCGGCATGGACTATGAGTCCGAGGGGCTGAGGTACGCGAAGCTCCGAACCCCGCAGGCTGGCCTGGTCGTCGGTGACGCGGGCCACCCGCCGTTTGGCGTTCAGTTCGACGTCATCGGCGCATTCGACGTCATCGAGCACGTCGACGACGACCAGCACGTCCTCGCGCAGCTCGGCGGCCTGCTGAGGCCGAAGGGATTCCTGCTGCTCACGGTGCCGGCAGACCCGCGCCTGTGGAGCTATTTCGACGTCGCCGCGCATCATCGGAGGAGATACAGGTTCGGCGACCTTCACACCAAGCTTGCCGAGACCGGGTACCGCGTCGAGTACATGACCCCTTTCATGACCGCGCTCACGCCGGTCCTGTGGGCCGGAAGGCGATTGACCGGGCGGCGAGGCCGTGCACAGGAGGTCGACCCGGCCGAGCTCGTGCAGGCCGACCTCCGGGTGCGGCCCGCCATCGGCGCGGGACTCGGTCTGATGCTCGCACCCGAGGTCCGTTTCATTCGCAGCCGGTGGCGCCTGCCCGCGGGCACGTCGCTCCTGGCCATCGCCTCTCGCGTGTGAAGCCCGCCACAAGTCTGCTGCACTCGCTGGCATCCCATCCGGCGCTTTACGACCTCATCCAGCGAGCAACCGGAGCAGACGAGGTCAACCGCCGTCTTCGGGAAAGCGCGAACGGATTCGCCCGCGGTGAATGGTGGCTCGACGTGGGCGGCGGCACTGGACTTGCTTCCGATATCGGGCTGGAGTACACACACCACGTCGTCGTCGACATCGATGAGGCGAAGCTCATCGGCTTCCGCCGCACGCACGCCGGTGGACTGGCCGTGCAGGGCGACGCAACCCGGCTGCCAATCGTGAGCGAGGTCGCGGACCTCGTCCTGTGCAGGGCGGTTTCGCACCACCTCGACGATGCCGAGCTCGAGCGATTGTTTGCTGAGGCGGCCCGCGCGCTGAGGCCAGGCGGACGTTTCTTGTTCCTCGACGCGGTTGCCGCGCCATCCCGATTGCGGAGCCGGCTCCTCTGGCGCTACGACCGCGGTTCGCACCCCCGCGATGCCCGGGACCTGCGAGCGGTGTTCGTGCGTTACTTCGACATCGTCACGTGGACCACCTTCACGATTCATCACGCATATGTGATCGGTGTTGGTATTCGTCATCCGCCAGCCGATTGACTAAGATCTCGGCGGCTGCGTGAAAGCAAAACGGCGTTTTGCGCTGTTGGTCCAGGTCGTGCTGGTGGCGTCTCTGTTCGTCCTGGCTCGGGACGGCGCGCAACCTGTCACCCACCTCCCCGGGTCTCACCTCACTGCCAGCAGCGCGGACTGGACCACGTATCACCACGACATCTCGCGCGACGGCGTGGACAGGTCCTCGTCAGCGTTCGGCAGCGTGAGCTCCGCATGGACGGCAAGCCTTGCCGGCTTCGGCGATGTCTTCGCCGAGCCGCTCTTGTACGGCGGCGAGGTCTACGTAGTCACCGAGGCGGACTGGTTCTTCCAGCTCAACGCCGCGACCGGGCACGTCGATTGGAGCATCCACCTGGCGACCCCGTTCACCGCCTCGCTTCCGTGCTCGAACAACCCGCCCGGCGGCATCACCGGCACGCCGGCGATCGACCCCGCCACCAACATGTTCTTCGCCGCCGGCCAGTACGACAACGCCGGCTCTCCCGACTTCCTGCTGTGGGCGATCAACCTCGCCGCCTCTCCTCACCCGGCCCTCGTCTACTCGGTGGGAATCGAGCCACCTGGCCTTTTCGCGAGCCAGGGCGAGCGCGGCGCTCTCGCAATCGCGAACGGTCGCGTGTACGTGCCCTACGGCGGTCGCGACGGCGACTGCACACCTTACAGCGGCTTCATCGCCAGCGTGCGCGAATCGGACGGCGGGGGACTCACTTCCTACCAGACGCCTACGAGCGGCGGGGCCGGGATGTGGGGTGCATCCGGGCCCGCGGTCGACGGAAGCGGCTACGTGTACGACACCACGGGTAATTCCGGCTGCCCGTCGACCTTCGACTTCAACGATGCGATAGTCAAGCTGCCCGCGCTGCTCGGCAACACGCCGACCGACTACTTCGCGCCGAGCGACTGGATGTCGAACTTCACCTGCCCTGACGCCGACCTCGGCTCAGAGGGTCCGATGTTTGTCGGCGGCGGCTACCTGTTCCAGAGCGGCAAGACGGGGGACGGATTCCTCGTCGCCCCGAATGCGATGGGCCATATCGGTGGCGAGATCTTCAGAGGCACGGCGTGCAACTCGTCGAGCTTCGGCGGGACCGCCTACTTCGCGCCGTACATCTTCGTGCCGTGCATGGACGGCCTCCACGCGCTGCAGCAGAGCGCGGACAACAAGAGCTTCACGAGCTTGTGGAATTTCTCGTCGGGATGGGCGGGCGCGCCGATCGTTGCCGGCGGAGCCGTCTGGTTCGTCGATGTGAACAGCGGCACGCTGCATGCGCTCGACCTGGCGACGGGCAATCAGCGGTTCTCGGCCAGCGTCGGCTCGGTCCATCACTTCATCACGCCGGCGGCGTCGAACAACATGGTCTTCGTCCCGGCCGCGACCGCGATCGTGGCGTTTCGCTTGAACCCGAGCTGCTCGTCGGCGGGCCTGGCGGCGAGCGCCACCTCGCCCGCGGAGGTGGGGACCGGCATCACCTTGACGGCCTCGAGCACCGGCTGCGCGGGCACCCCCAGCTACGACTTCTTCATGCTGCCGCCGGGTGGTTCGTGGGTCAACCTCTCCGGCGGTTACACCTCGAGCACGACGTTCATGTGGAACACCGCCGGCCTGAAGCTGGGCACCTACTCGCTGGACGTCTACGTCCGAGGATCCGGCTCGACGGCCGCCTACGACAACTTCGGCCTGCTTCCGTTCGTCCTGACAGGCTGCCAGTCGGCCGCCATGACTCCCAGCGCGACGCAGCAGTCAGGTTCCGGCAGCGTGTCGTTCACCGTGACTCCGGCAGGATGCACCAGCTCACTGCGCCAGCTCTGGTACCTCGGCCCGAGTGGCGTCTGGAAGAACACCGGCGCGTACGCAGCCGGCGCGACCGTGAGCTTCCCGGCATCGACCCTGCCCGCAGGCAATTACTCGCTGGCCGCGTGGGTCAAGGACACCAACTCGCCGAACCAGTACGACACCTACGCGCTGGCGACCTACCAGGTCGGGTCCGGGTGCAGCCCGGCCACGATTGCCTCCAGCGGCGGATCCAGTCAGCCGGTCGGCGGCACCAGCACGTTCACGGCCACGACAACCGGATGCAACAGTCCGAGCTATCAGTGGTTCCTGCTTCCGCCGTCCGGAAGCTGGCAGATGAAGCAGGCTTTTGGCAGTGGGACCTGGGCGCCCACCTTCGGCGTCGGCGCGTACGAGCCTGGAACGTACTCGGTCGACGCGTGGGTGAAGCAGTCGGGATCGACCGCTTCCTACGACACGTATGGGATCTACTCGTTCACCCTGACGACGTGCGCCGCCGCGACGCTTGCCGCCGCGCCCGCCTCGCCGCAGGCCGCGGGAACCTCGATCACGCTGACCGCAACCTCGACCGGCTGCGCCGCCCCCGAGTACGAGTTCTGGGTCCTTCCGCCCGGCGGTAGCTGGACTCCTCTCGGGTCGTTCAGCGCGTCGAACACCGCGACGTGGACGGCGTCGACGCCCGGAAACTACGCGATCGTTGTCTGGGTCCGGCCGCAGGGTTCGCCCGACCAGTACGCGACCTACGGGATGACGAGCTTCACGCTCCAGTAACTAGCTGGTCGTGTAGCTGATCAGCGCAAACGAGTCGAACTGATTGCCAGTGCCCTGCTTCCTGACGTAGACGACAAAGGCGTAAGTCCCCGGCGGTAATCCCGCCTCGTTCCAGTTGTATGTATTGGCCGAGCTCCAGTCCTGGGCCTTGACCCACGGGCCGCCCGGGGGGTAGTAGTAGAACTGGTACTGAGCGTTGCTGCACCCGCCGGCGGTGGCAGTAAACGTCACGTTGCTGGTGCCGAGCTCCTGGGGCGAGGGTGGCGAGGCTGCGATCGTCGCCGACGAGCAGCCGAGGAGGGTGTAGGAGACCAGGCCCCAGGTGTCGGGAGCCTGGGTGGGGCTTGTCGGCGCCTGCTTCGTGACATGGACGATGATGCTTTGCGTCCCTGGTTTCCAGCCGGCTGTCGTGTTCCAGGAATAGACGGCATTGGTGCTGTAACCCTGGAGGGTCTGGTACGCGGGTTGGGTCCCGTTCCCTGGGTACGCCCAGTACTTGTAGTAGGGCGTCGCCCCGCAGGTGCTCGCAGTCGTGAACGTGACCGGCGTCCCCTCCGCCTGCGGAGAGGCCGGCACCGAGCCGATCGTGGTGGTCGCGCCCGTCCCGCACGCTCCCTTGGGGATCGTGCCGAGGGCCCAGGTCTCGTACTGCAGCGGGGAGCCCGACTGCTTGACCCACACGTCCACCGAGTAGGTCGTGCTTTTAAGGGTGCTGGTGTCGATGCTGAAGGTCGGAACGGTGCTGTAGGGACGCATGATCTGCCAGCCACCGGCTACCGAGTAGAACCAGTACTGGAACTGCGGGCTTGTGCATCCCACCCCGGCGGCCGTGGCGGTGAACGTCTGGATGCCGGTGGTCGGAGCTGGGTTAGGCGTCACAGAGGCCGAGTCGCACCCTCCGACCACCCATGACTGCAGCGCAAACGTCTCGTAGCCCAACGTCCCGAGAATCGAACCCGACTGCTCGACCCAGACGTCGATGGTGTACGTGCCGGGGGCCATTCCCGTCGTGTTCAGCTGGAATGTGGGACTGGTGCTGTACGCCTGACGCAGCTGGTAACCCGTGGCGGGAGACCAGACCCACCACTGGTACAGCGGGTTCGTGCAGAAGGGACCGCTCGACGTCGCGGTGAAGTGCACGGTCGTGCCGCCTGGTTGAGGCGACGTCTCGATCGAGCTCACTGTCGCCGAGGCGCACGACGCGATCGCGAGGATCATGCCGCCTCCGCCTGCCATCCAGACGTGCACCGTGTCCTTGAACTGGATGGCGATGAAAGCGTTGGGCGTCGGCATGTTCAGTGGGACCCAGGTGCTGCCGTCGGTGGTGATGATCGCCGTCCCGCCGACGCCGCCGGCGATGCACCGCGTCGGCTGAGAGCAGTCGATGCCGAGCAGGTTGTTGGTCGTGCCTGAGGTCTTCGCAGTCCAGGTCGCGCCACCCGTGGCACTTGTGAGAACCGTGCCTGACCTGCCCACCGCGTAGCAGATCGACAGCGTCGCGCACTTCACCGCGTCCAGGTTCTGGAGGGTGCCGGACGAATGCACCGTCCACGTTCCTGAGCTCCTAACCGTGACAACGCCGCCGCTGCCGGTCGCGACGCACGCGCTGGTGGTCGCGCAACTCACCCCGAACAGACTATTCGGCGTATTCGTCGACTCCTGCACCCACGCGCTGCCATTGCTCGTAGAGAACGCAAGGCCTCCGATCCCGACCGCGACGCAGTCCGTCGTGTCTGGGCAGCTCACTGACGTCAGCACGTTGTCGGAGCCGTAGAAGCCGCTCGTCTGCAGCACCCAGGTCGAGCCGCCGTCGATCGTCTTGTAGATGGCGCCGGGCCATCCGACGCCATAGCACGTGTTGGCGGATGGGCAGCTTACAGAGTCCACCTGATCGGTCGTACCGAGAACATGCTGGGTCCACGTGTTTCCGCCGTCATGGGAGACGAGCACGGTGTGCTGGGCCGCCGCGACGCAGTTGCTGAAGCCGAAACAGCTCAACGCGGTGATTGGCGCCGTTGTCCCGGTAGGGCGCTCCACGGTCCATGCCGCACCCGATGTTGTCGTCTTGCTGACGCCGCTGGCCGCAGCAGCGAAGCACGCCGCAGCCGAGGGGCAGCTCACCGACGAGAAGTTGCGGCTGCCCATCTGGATGTCCCAGTCAGCGCCGTAGTCCGCGGTGTGCAGAATCGTTTCGTCGTTTGCCGACGCGTAGCACGTGCCGGCGCTCGGGCAGTTCACGGAGCTGAGGTTGGCGGTTGAATTCGCGAAATCCGTGCGCCAAGTGGCCCCGTCTGTGGTCGTCGCGATCAGGCCGGAGTCGCCGACCGCGTAGCACTCGCTGGTCGAGCTGCAGCTGATAGCCCTGAGCGGCGCGTTGCTTCCGGCATTGGGATCGCTTCCGACGTTGAAACTCACAGGCCACGTCGCGCCGCTGTCGGTCGTCTTGAGTACGATGCCGGGACTCGTCGCCTCGGACGCGAAGCAGGTGGTAATGGAAGGGCAGCTGATGCCGCTCACCGACGTTGCGCCGGTAATCGCCGCACTGGTCCAGGTCAATCCGCCGTCCGTGGATTTGTAGTCGTTGACGCCGTCGACTGCATAGCAGACCAGGTCTGAAGCGCAGCTGACCGAGAAGATGCTGTTTGTGGTGCCGGACGGCTTGACGGTCCACGTCGACCCGTCCACGGTCACGTCGATCGTCCCGTTGTCGCCGACCGCTACGCAGTGAAGGGTGCTCGAGCAGCTGACGGATCGGAGGAAGGATCCGGTGTTCGAGGCTTGCGCTCCCCAGGTGCTCCCATCCGTCGTGTGCTGAATACTGCCGCCGGATCCAACCGCAAAACAGGTCGTGGCGCCTGGGCAGCTTATGCCGGTGGGACTGGCGGGGAGGCCCGTCAGGTTCCAAGCGTTACCGCCATCGGTCGTCGTCGAGATGGTTCCAAAGTCGCCGGCGGCGAAGCAGGTGGCCGCGGCCGGACAGCTGATCGCGAACAGGCCGCCGTTCTCTCCGGTTGACCCGTGAGTGAAGTAATTCGGCCGCGGCGTAGCGAAGTTAGGCATCAGATAGGCGCTTCCGTCGACGCCGGTTGCGAAGCACGGCGCCGACTGGCAGCTGACTCCGACAAGAGTGGCGGCACTCGACTCAAAACCCACGGAAAAACCGAGCTGCGGGTCGGTCGTGGTCACCACGACGCCGTTCAGCCCTACCGCAACGCAACCCAGGGTGCCGGAGCATCCGACCCCGTAGAGGTCGTTACTGCCGGCGGTTCCGAGGTTCCAGGTCACTCCGTCCTTGGTCCAGGCTTCCAATCCCGTGGGTCCGACCGCCCAGCAGAACATCGTCGTACCGCAGCTGATGGCGAAGAACGGTGGGAAACCGAGGGAGCCCGTTACATTGACCGGATTGGGCCAGGTCGCGCCGCCGTCGGTTGACTTGTAGATGAAGCCGTTGGCGCCGGTCGCGTAGCAGGTGCCGGCCGAGGGGCAGCTCACCCCTAAGAGGAAGTTGCCCGAGTTGATGACCTGCGCGGACCACGTAGTGCCGTTCCAGGTCAGCACCTCCCCGCTGTCGCCGACCGCCACGCAGTGCGTCGTATCCGCGCAGCTGATGGCGTTGGTCTCGACCGCGGGTTGAGTTGTCCAGGTCATGCCGTCGACCGTCTGCGCCAGCTGGCTGTACCCGCCGGCCCAGCAAAACGTCGTGGTCGGGCAGCTGATCGCGAAAAAGGGATTGCCGTCCGGTCGCGGGTCCTGCCAGACCCACGGTATCGACGACGCCGTTTGGAGGTTTCGCAGAGCCGGCGACTTGCTTGCGTGTGGGTGGGGTGCGGTCTGCTGCGGCGGGGGCGGCGTCGATTTCGCCGATGCGGGCAGCGACTGGCCTACCCAAAACGCCGCCACCACCAAAGCGGCGGCCAAGACAGACGCCAGGCGTCGGGCCCTCCCCACCTTTAAACCCGCGCGATACATCTCACTTAACAAGCGGGTTGTCAAGTGGCAATCCGTCAGGTTCCGGTAAAGCTCGTGTCGCCGAAGGTTTCGTAGGTGGTCGCGGTCGACGGTCCGCCGGACTCTCGGGCCCAGATGACGATCGAGTAGGTGTTGCGGGCCGGCGCCGCCCAGCTGAAGGTGCCGCCGGCGCTGTAACCCTGGACGTTCGTCCACGTACCGCCGGACGGCAGGACCCACAGCGAATACTCAGGGCTGGGACAGCCCTGGGCCGCCGCGGTGAACTGAACTGTGGTGCCGGCCGCCTGCGGATCGGAAAGGCTGCCGGTCACGGTTTCGTTGCTGCAGCCATTGACGTCGTAGGAGGTCATCGCGTAGCTGTCGTAATCGGCCGTGTTCGAGCCTGCCGCCTTCGACCAGACGATGATGCTGTAGTTGCCCGCGCCCAACCCGAGGGTCGCCGGATCCCAACTGAGGGTCGGCGAAGTGCTGTACGGCTGCAAGTCGAGCCAGCGATTACCAGGCCCCGGATACAGCCAGAACTCATAGGCCGCTCCCGCGCCGCACCCGGATGCCGTGAAGCTCACCGCCGCCCTCGTCATCAGGGGTGACTGCGGCGTGGACGCAAGGCTCGGTATCGACGCGCCGCACGGCCCGCCCGCGACGTGCGTTGTCGCCAGACCCCAGGTCTCGTAGTAGTTGGCGTTCGAGGACGCGCCTTGCTCTCGCACCCAGACGTCGACCGAATAAGTGCCGGGAGCCAGGCCGAGCTTCACCGGGTCGAACGTATACGCGCTGACCGAACTCCAGTCCTGGACCACCGTCCAGAGCAGGCCCTTGCCCACCAGCCAGACCTTGAACTGCGGACTGGTGCATTCGACGCCGCCGGCGGTTGTCGTGAAGACGCTGCCCGTCTGCGTCGTCGACGCGTAGTTGCAGCCACCGATGGTCCAGGTCATCAGGCCGTACGTGTCGTACTGCGCCGGCGACCCGGTGTTACGGATCCAGACATCGATCGTGTAGGTGGCCGCGACCGGCATCTTCGTGTAGTCGATCAGCCAGGTGTTGCTCGAGCTGTACGCCTGGCCGAGCGTCCAGCCGGACGGACCGCTGATCCAGAACTCGTATTCCGGGCTGGAGGCGCAACCTCCGGCCGACGCCGTGAAGACAACGCTGGTCCCGCTTGGCTGCGGTGACGTCGCGCTGGCGGCGATGGAGCCGAACCCGCATGGCGGCGCCCCGAAAAAGTCCGACATCGCGCCGGCGGCGCCATCGCCGCTCGTCGTGAGCGCGGGCAAGCTCCATGCGCTCTCGATCGTTCGCAGCGTCGAATAGTGGTTGTACGTCGACGACGACACGTAACCCCGCTTGACCTGGCTCCCGACCGCGAGCATGTCGACCTGGTTGGAGCCGGTGTAATCGTCTTCATCCCACGTGATGAGCAGCAGCGAGTTCTGCTGAGTGAATGCCGGCGAGGCGAGGATCGTCGGGATCTGCGCCTTCAGCCATGAGTCGCCGGTGCTGACGGCGCAGTCATGCATGTCGTCGCACATGTTCGGCGTGATCCAGACGAAGTTCGGAGTCGTGGCGGTGCTGGCAAGGTCGCTGGAGAGCTGGCCGTACGGCACGTCATGGCTCTGACACCGCGACGCATTGGTTCGGATGTCGTCGAAATAGACGAACGGGTTGTGCTTGACCGCGTACGGATACGAGTCGGCGGTGTCGCACGGAGAAGGCATGCCTTCCATGTATGCCTTCCAGGTCTTGCCTGCCCCCTCCACCGTGTCGGCGATGTTCGAAGCGTTGACTGGACACGTCGCCACCGCGCAGTCGGCTGCGATCCCATACGTCGAGCCACCCGTCAACGCCAGGTAGTTCGGCAGGCTGGGATGGGTGACGCCGTAGTAGTTGTTGGAGTAGGAGTACTGGCCGGCGAGTGAGTTGATGTAAGGCGCCTGCGCCGTGTTGCCCATGATGGTCGAAGCCGACGTGTTCTCCATCACGACGATGAAAACGTGGTCGAACGCGGGCACCGGATTTGCGGACGCGTTCGTGTGCCGGCTCGAGCCCAGGACCAGAGATGTGCAGAGGATTCCAGCGACCAGCATCGCGGCCGACCACCGCGGCCATTGCGCTCCCCAGCGCGCCATTGGGTGCGGCATCCTAGCCGCGAGAACCGGCCAACTCGGAACTTTTCTGTAAGCCGGCTGCGCATTTTCAGCAGCGAGCCGGCGACATGAACCGCTAGGTCAGAGTGAAGGACGCGAGCGCGTAGGTTTCGAACGCGTTGGACGTGGTCGGGCCTGCGTGCTGACGCACCCAGACCACCAGGGAATAGGTGCCCGGAGACGATGGCGTCCACGGGAGCGTGGCGGTTGACGAGTAACCCTGCGGGTTCTGCCAGGTCCCTCCGGGCGGGAGCACGTAGTAGGAGTACTCGGGGCTCGAGCAGCCGGAGGCGCTGGCGCTCAGGCTGATGCCTGTCATCGCCGGTTGCGGATTGCTCTTGTTGGCGCTCAGCGCCGCCACCGAGCACCCGC
>JAMXLM010000004.1 GCA_024280995.1 Candidatus Dormiibacterota bacterium | reverse complement strand
ACGCTGCCGGAGTTCCTTCGGATAACGCTTCTGGTTCGCTGCTCCTGGCTGAGACGTTGGCTGCTGCGTTGACATCGGCTCCATCCTCCCAAGGAATGGAGTCTCCAGCAAACCCAGGGCGGTTCATAATCCGTCTCGATTTGGCGGTTTTGGACACAAAAGGGCCGAATTAGGGCGTGATGACGTACGCCCGCACCGGGAACGACGCCCCTCCCACCCACGCGATCGGCACCGCGTGCAGGCGCCCGCCCGACGCGGGCACGGACTCCAGGTTCGTCATGTGCTCGCAGATCGGGATCCCCGCCCCCAGCAGGATCGTGTGCGCCGGCCGCGACCAGTCCTCGGTGTCGTCGATGTTCAGCGAGTCGATGCCGACGAACAGCGCGCCCTGGCGGACGAGCATCTCGCACGCGTCCGCCGTCAGGAATGGGTTCGGCTCGTTGAAGTACTCCGGCGTCCCCCAAAAACGCGAGAAGTTCGTACGAATCAACACCGCGCGGTAACGAACCTCAGCCTCAGCAAGGGCCTCCGGACCTATCGCCCGCTCCCCCTCACTGCAATCCACAACCAGCGTCTCCAGGTCTGCCAGGCGTTCCAATGGCAACCCCGCAAGGTCGGCCCCCTCGCGAAATCGATGCATCGGCGAATCGAGGTACGTTCCGGTGTTCCCGCAGAGATGCAGCGACGCGATGAAAAACTCCGCCTGGTCGTGGTAGCGCTCGTGCGAGGCGTCGTACGACATGATGACCTCGACCGAAGGCTCCGGCAGGCCGGGATATGTCTTCATCCCGGCGGCAACCGGGTGCGACACCTCGATGAATCGACCCATGCCCCAAATTCTGAGACTACGAATGAGAGCAAATTGAGACTGCCTCCGATACCGGACTAGCCCGACGCTCCGGCCATCAAACCGAACAGGAGGCGGCCATGAGCGTCTGGACCCGGGTGAGGATGCTGTTCAACGCCGAGGTGAGCAGCGCCCTCGACAAAGCTGAGGATCCGCGCACGGTCCTCGACTACGCCTACAACCAGCAGCAGGAGCTGCTCGTCACCCTTCGTCGCGGCCTCGTCGACGTCGCCACCGCCAAGCAGCAGCTCGAGCAGGAGGCAAAGCGACTCGAGCAGCGCATCCCGCAGCTCGACGATCAGGCACGCAGGGCGGTGGCGGCCGGACGCGATGACCTCGCTCGCGTCGCCATCGAGCGCAAGTGGCTGGCGGCCAACGAGATCGAAGGCCTCAACAAGCAGATCGCCGAGGTCGAGGCCGAAAAGCAGCGCCTGGCCGGCCAGGAGCGCACGCTCCAGGTGCGCATCGACCAGTTCCGGACTCACCGCGAGGTTGTGGTCGCCCGCTACAACGCGGCTGAGGCGGAGGTCCGCATCAAGGAGTCGCTGGCGGGCGTCAGCGGCGAGCTGGCCGAGCTCGGCATGGCCGTCGGCCGCGCCGAGGAAAAGGCGGAGCGCCTCCAGGCGCGCGCGAGGGCGATCGACTCGCTGGTCGACATCGGTTCGTTCCCGCCCGTCGGCGGGGGCGACTTCGTCGAGGCCGAGCTGCTGCGCATCACCGTGTCGAAGGAGATCGACCAGGAGCTCGAGCGCATCAAGAAGGAGGCAGAGAACTCATGAGCGCCGAACACCTCGTGTCCCCCGACGGCAAGTGGTTCTGGGACGGGGTCAAGCAGGAGTGGAAGCCCGCTCCTGGCTCGCAGCCGGCCGAAAAGCCCGCCGAAAAGCCCGCTGAGAAGCCACCCGCCAATCCCAAAAGCCTAAGCTCCTTTGGCGGCGAGGTCCGCTCCGAGGACCTTGCCTACGGGCAGGGCGTCCTCGTATGGGCCCGCTGGATCCTCATCGGCACCGGCCTGCTGCTGTCGTTCTGGAGTCCCACCAGCCTGACCACCCTGCAGGTTCAGCTGGCGGCGATCATCGCCCTCGCGTTCGGCAACTTCTACCTGCACGTACAGCTTTTGCGAGGCCATCCCGCAATCGACAACGTCGTCTACGCGGCGAGCCTGGCCGACATAACCGTGGTCACCGCGCTGGTACTGGTTCAAGGCGGTTTTCAGTCGCCGGTGTTCATCTTCTACTTCGCTGCCATCGTCGGCATCTCGGTCGCGTTCCCGACCGGGATGACGTTCGGCTACACAGCGCTCGTGATCGGCGTCTACGGAGTCATCTGCATCGCGACCGCACAGGCCGGCGACCTGCCGGCCGTGTTCACGAGGCTGCTCATGATCGCCGCCGTCGCGGTGTGCGGAAACGTCTTCGCGCGGAGCGAGGCCAAGCGACGCGCCGACGCGATCGAGATCCACGACGAAAACCGCGACCAGGTCGAAATTGAAGGAGGAGCCAAGAATGCAATCACCACCGCGTGAAGTCCGCACCACCAAGCAGGCCGAGCAGGAGGACCTCTTCTTCGGCCAGAGCGTGATCCTGTGGGCGCGCTGGAGCGTGATCGTCGCAGGCACCGTGCTGGTCCTGTGGACGTCCACCGACGTCGCCCTGCTCACCCGGACGATGCCTTTCTTCCTGGTCCTGATGGGCGTCAACTTCTTCCTCCACGGCCGCTACGTGATGGGCAGCCCGCTCAACCGCACGGCAGTGACCGTGGCGAGCGCGGTCGACCTGATCCTGATCACCGCCATCGTCCTGTTCTGGCCCGGCACGCCAGGCCTGAGCAACCCGTTCTTCGTCCTGTACTTCCCGGTCGTCTTCGCGTTCGCTCTTGTGTTCACCCGCAAGGTGGAGGCCGCGTACACGGCGCTCGCATGCGTGGCCTACGCGGCGGCGTGCTTTTTGACCGGCACGGTGCACGACGGGGCCGACTTGAAGATCCTCGTGATGCGTCTCATCGTCATCGCGGCCCTGGGATTTCTCGGCAACTATTACTTCCGGATCCAGCGCGACCGGCTCGCCCGCCTGGCCACGAGCGGGAGCGCCGCGTGATGAGATTCGTGGACCGGATCAAGGTCCTCGTGGCGAAAGGCGCGAGCGCGGCGCTCGCGCCCGCGCCCGACCCACGGGTCACCCACCTCACACCGCAACAGCGCCAACGTGCGCTGCTGGACCGGGTGATCACGGCCGGGCGGCAGGTGGAGACCGCCAAAGAACGGCTGAAAGCGACGGCGGAGGCTGTGCGCGCCAAGCTGATCGTGATGGAGGAGCAGGCGCAGAGCGAGCTCAAGAGAGGACACGAGGGCGCGGTGCGATTGGCGCTCCAGCGCCGTCAGGTGATCGCGAAGGAGCTGGAAACTCTCGAGCGACAGCTGGCGAAGATCGACGGCGAACGGGCCGAGCTTGCCGTGATGGAGCAGCGGCTTTCCAGTCAGATCGAGGCGTTCGCCGCGCGGCAGGAGGTGATCAAGGCGCGCTACAGCGCGGCCGAGGCGCAGGTGCGCATCAGCGAGGCGATGACAGGTGTATCGAACGATCTCGCCGAGCTGACCGCGGCACTGCGACGCGCCGAGCGGACGACCGAAGACATGCAGGCCCGCGCCACCGCCATCGACCGGCTCGTGCAGGATGGCGACCTCGAGTCGCTCGACGAGGGACTGCTCAACGAGATGAAGGAGCGCGATTAGTCAACGAGAGCTCGTCGAGCCGCCCGGCGATGAGCTCGAAGCCATGGCGCAGCCGCCGGTAATACGTGGGGCGCGAGAGATGGAGCCTCTCCATGATCAGCTCGTGGCTGCCCGCCTTCTTGACGTAGTAATCGAGCAGCAGCCTGCCGGACTCGGCGTCTCGTGGTGCCGGCGAGGCGGCCAGCTCGCCGATCACGTCGACCAGCAGCGCGCGCAGCTCGATCGCCGCGGAGTCACCTGTCGAGACCAGCGGCAGCCGGGCGAGCGGGCTGCGGCCCAGCGCTTCGGGCGTGCCGAGGTCGTCGAGCGCGGCGCGCACCAGCTGCTCCCGCGCGGTGCTGTCGGGGTCCAGCGTCCAGCGCTCCGGTACCGCTGCTTCGGGGATGAGGACGTACGGCTCGACGACAGCCCCAGGAAGGCCGGCCCGCAGCAGCCGCCCCATGAGCCAGGCGAGCATCGTCGAAGCGATGATCGCGCCCGCCCACAGCGAGGGACCCCAGTCGGTCCCGGCCGGCCGCAAAGACAGGTCGAGCATGTACACGAGGGCGTAAGTCCCGCCGATCAGCGCCGTCAGCGAAGCGGACGGGCGGCCCGGGCGTCGTGATGTCCAGAAGATCCATCCGTCCGCCACCACGCCGGTCAGGAACGGGACGGGCAGCAGGTAGAAGTGCCCCTTGGTGATGGTGACGAAGAGGCCGTTGACGGTGAACACGAAGACAAGCGAGCCAGGACGCAGCCGAAACGCGCTGTTCAGCAGCAGGCCGGTGCCGGCCAGGATCGCGGCCTGCGCCAGCAGCGCCGCGGTGCCGATGTTCTCCCGCACCCAGCCGAGCGCCTGATCGCGGAACTGGTAGTCACCGGCGGCCCACGGGTCGATCAGCGGGTGCGCGAACTGGGTCGCGAACGTGACTGCGGAGAGAAGGAGTGCGGCCGACATCAGGGCGATCGGGCTGGCGACGGTCTCACCGCGCCGCGCAGCGGCTCGCAGCGGCCCGCTCACGACGACGGCCGACGCCGCGATCTCGACCAGGTGGGGAGGCGTGAAGAGCACTTCCAGGCCCAGGCCGCCGGAGCCGAACAGCGGTGTCCACATGGCGTCGTCGACGAGCCATGCGGCGCCGAAGATCAGCGCCGCGGCGAAAGTGCCTGTCTCGCCGTCAGGGAGCGCGCGATTCCACGGACGCCCGGCGGCGAGACCCGTCGCGAATCCGGCGAAGAGATACAGCGTCAGCAGCGACCAGGCGGCGAACACGATCGTCCTTCCCGCTGCCGCGGTCGACTGAAGAACGACGCCGGGCTGGTGGACGTAGGCGTAGGCGACCAGGTAGGCGCCGAGCACAAATGCGGTCGACAGGACGACGACGACCGCATCGACGACGCGCGGCTCCTCGACGAGACGCCGGACGGTCCTCATCCTTCCTTCCGGCGCCAACGATAACCCTCACCAACCGCCACGCGGCAAGAAGCTACGGTTGCGGCGAAGGCGGCGCGACGCTGAAGCTGTGCGACTCGCCCGTCTCCGCGCGGACGACGTGCATCACCGCGTTGATGAGCGCCAGGTGCGAGAACGCCTGCGGGAAGTTGCCCAGATGGCGCCCGCTGCGCGGGTCGATCTCCTCCGCGTAAAGCTGCAGCGGGCTCGCGTACGAAAGCAACTTCTCGCACAGCTCTCGCCCGCGGTCGAGCTCGCCGATCTCCACCAGCGCCGAAACGAGCCAGAACGAGCAGATGGTGAACGTGCCTTCCTCTCCCCTCAAGCCGTCATCGGTCTGGTCGGTGCGGTAGCGGAGGACCATGCCGTCGACGGTCAGCTCATCCGCGATGGCCAGCACGGTCGCCCGCACACGCGGGTCGTCGGGCGGCAGGAACCTCACGAGCGGGATCAGGAGCACCGAGGCGTCGAGTGCCTTCGCGCCGTAGCGCTGGACGAAAACGCCGCGCTCGTCGACACCGTGCTCGCAGATGTCGGACTTGATCTCGTCCGCGACGTCCTGCCAGCTGCGCGCGAGGTCGAGGTCGCCGTGCAGCTCGGCAAGGCGCGCGCCTCGGTCGAGCGCCACCCAGCACATCAGCTTCGACGACGTGAAGTGCTGCGGCTCGCCGCGGACCTCCCAGATTCCTCGGTCCGGCGTCTTCCAGTTCTCGATCGCGCATTCCACCGCACGCTTGAGGATCGGCCACACGACCTCGGGCAGATAGTCGCGCGACTTCGTGTGCAGGTAGACCGAGTCGAGCACCGCGCCCCAGACGTCGTGCTGCTTCTGGTTGTAGGCGCCGTTGCCGATGTGCACAGGACTCGAGGCCTCGTATCCGGTCAGGTGGTCGAGCGTCTTCTCGACCAGCTGCTGCTCACCGCCGATCCCATACATGATCTGCAGCTCCTTCTTGCTCGCCGCCGAGTCGGCGATGAAGTAGAAGAAGTCGTTTGCCTCGCGGGCGAAGCCGAGCGTGTAAAGGCCCCAGAGCATGAAGGTGCCGTCGCGGATCCACGTGTAGCGGTAGTCCCAGTTGCGCTCGCCGCCGATCGTCTCCGGCAGCGACGTCGTCGGCGCCGCGAGGAGGGCGCCGGTCGGGCTGTAAGTCAACCCCTTGAGCGTGAGCGCGCTGCGCTGCAGGTAGCTCTGCCAGGGGTGCTCCGGAAATTCGCCGCGGTTGATCCACTCGCGCCAGAACTCGGCCGTCTTCTCCACCCGCTCGAAAGCCTCGTCGACCCTCTCGGGCGCGGGGTGCTCGGCCCAGTACTCCTTGCCGGTCGAATGGCGCGAGCGCGTCCACACCATCGCCACGTACGCGCGATCGCCCTGGCGCAGCATCTTGGTCGCATGCGCGCCCGGACCCTCGAAGCCCACGCGCATGTCGGTGACGAGCTTGATCGGCACCTCATCGGCCCCGCCCGTGGCGATGGCCTCGTTGTAGCCTGACCCGGAGTACTCCCACTTCGCCTCGGTCTGTCCGTAATCGAAGACCGGCTGGCAGTCGAGAGTCAGCTCGACCTGGCCGACGACGCACCGGGCCGTGCGCAGCAGGATGTGCTGGGCCTCGTGGTCCGAAGGCGGCCTGCGGTACGTGCCCGAGCGGCGCTGGCTGTGGTACCAGGGTCCGATGCACATCGCGTCGCGGACGATCAGCCAGCCCGTTCGGGTGCGCCAGGTCGTCTCGAGGACGAGCGTCCCGGGCAGGTAGCGCCTGCCGGCCGGCACGCCGACGCCGGTGGGGCCGAACGCGAAGCTGCCGGCGCCGCGGTCGAGGATGGCCGCGAACACGCTCGGGCTGTCGGGCCGCGGCAGGCACATCCACTCGACCCGCCCCGATGGGGCGATCAGGCAGTTGACCTCGCAGTCGGAGAGAAACGCGTACTCCGCGATCGGGGGGAACGGGCTGGCGACCCGTGGCCCGGCGAGCGGCGTGTCGACCTCGGGGATCGGCACGCGGCCGCTGCCGTTGACGGACGGCATCGCCTTGCCGAGGTCGGACGTGCGGGCTTTGCGTGCCACCTCTGCCTACCCTGAGGATATTCCGCGGACCGCGGCGCGGATGCGCTCAAACACCTCATCTGGCGTGCCGGTGCCGTCGATGGTGTCGATGCGCACGCCTTGCTCTCGATAATGATCGAGGACCGCCTTCGTCAGCTTGTGGTACTCGTGCATCCTCTCGGCGATCACCTCGCGCGTGTCGTCGGTGCGGCCTTCCACCTGGGCGCGGTGCAGGAGCCGGGCCTCCAGGTCCTCCTCCGGCACGTCCAGGGCGACGATGAAGCTCAAGCGGTGCCCCTCGTCGGCCAGCATCCGGTCGAGCGCCTGGGCTTGCGCGACCGTGCGCGGAAAGCCGTCCAGCAACGCACCGACGCCCCGCTCGGCCTCCGGCAGCCGCGCACGGACGACGTCGACGATCAGGTCGTCCGGGACCAGGTCGCCGGCGGCCATGATCCGGCCAACCTCCTTGCCCAACGCGGTGCCGCGCGCAACCTCGCCTCGGAGGATCGCGCCGGTCGACAGGTGATGGATGCCGAGGTCTTCCTGCAGGCGGGCGGCCTGCGTTCCCTTGCCGCTACCGGGCGGGCCAAAAATTATCCCGATCATGCTTGCGCGAGCTGGATCTTGCGCCGGCGGCGCCACCAGCCGCGCGCGTTCTCTTTGAGCAGCTCCTCGATCGCGGGGTCGGGGCCGGTCGGCTCGCCCTCCTTGCCGGCTTCGAGCCACCGCCGGGTGACCTCCACGTAGACGTCGGCTTCGGTCCATCCCGGAAGCTGCGCGAGCACGTTGTGTTTGCGGATCGCCTGCGCGATCGGGTGATAGACGTTGTCGTACCAGCTGGCCGCGGCCTCGGGCAGCGGGACCTGGCGGTGCTCTTCGAGTGACATGAAGTAGCCATGGCCCGCGATGTGATCCAGGATCTCGTCGTAACGACCGAGCCTGCTGCACTCGAGCCGCGCCTCCGGACGCGTGCGATGCAGCTGCGTCGTCTGGAGGAACGCCGCATACTCCGCCGCCTTCAGCAACGAGTGCGGGTCGGCGTCCGGTGGAAGCGGCGCTCGGGTGCGCACGTTGATCACGCGCGCGTTGATGGTCGCGCGTCCAAGGTTCCGGGCCACCGACACGCGGTGATGGCCGTCGATGACGTAGTACCTGTCGTCGACCTTGTAGACGTCGATCGGCGGCAGCTCGTCACCCTCGACCATCGCCTGGTAGATGCGTGTCCACCGCTCGCGCGTTCGCCTGTTGATCGGCAGGAACGCAGGATCGAAGTCGCTGGTCTTCGCGTCCGGCGCGACGGAGCCCACGATCTTGTCGAGCGGAATCTCGCGCACGCCGCCGGCAGCGCGAGCCTCGACACCCGCGGCCTTGAGCATCGGCTGCACCGACCGAAGCCGCCGAACGCGGCCGGTCAGGATCGCGCTCAGGCTGCGCCAGAACGCGCGCCCACGCGCGGAATCAAAGTCCTGGATCGCACGGATGCGCTCGACTCCCACCGTGGGACGCGAGATCCGGGACTACACCAGTGCCAGCTCTGACTCGGAGTCGAAGAAGTGCAATCCGCGCGTGTCGAGACCCAGCTTCACCCTGTCGCCCGGCGAGACGTTCATGCGCGGGTCGACCCGGGCCGTCACCTGGTCCCCGCCGACGGTCCCGTACAGGAACTGGTCCGAGCCGAGCCTCTCGACGACGTCGACCTTCATGTCCATGGTCGGGCTGCCGTCGGAGACGCGGTCGGTGACCGCCTCGGGCCGGAATCCCAGGGTGCCCTTCTCCGCCGAGACCGCCTTCGGCAGCTTGACCTCGAACCCCGACGCTTTCGCGGAGCCGCCGTTGGAGACCGAAGCGGGCACGAAGTTCATCGTGGGCGTGCCGATGAAGCCGGCGACGAAGAGGTTCGCGGGGTGGTCGTAGATCTCGCCCGGGGTGCCGACCTGCTGCAGGATGCCGCCATTCATGATCGCGATGCGGTCGCCCATCGTCATGGCCTCGACCTGGTCGTGCGTGACGTAGATGAACGTGGTCTGCAAGTCGCGGTGGAGCTTCTGGAGCTCGACGCGAGTCTGGCCGCGAAGCTTGGCGTCGAGGTTGGACAGCGGCTCGTCGAGCAAGAAGACCTTGGGGCTGCGAACGATCGCCCGACCGAGCGCGACGCGCTGCCGCTGGCCCCCAGACAGAGCACGAGGCTTGCGCTTCAGGAAGTTGTCGAGACCGAGGATGCGCGAAGCGTTGCGCACGCGTTTGTCGATCTCGGGCTTCTTCATGCGCTGCATCTGCAGCGGGAAGGCCATGTTGTCGTAGACGCTCATGTGCGGGTACAGCGCGTAAGACTGGAAAACCATTGCGATGTCGCGATCTTTGGCGGCGACGTTGTTGACGACGCGGTCGCCGATTAGGATGCGACCTTCGCTGATCGCCTCGAGCCCCGCAAGCATGCGGAGCGCGGTCGACTTACCGCAGCCGGACGGGCCGACAAGGACCATGAACTCCTTGTCCTTGATCTCGACGTTGAAGTCCTTGACGACGGTCACGTCCGCGGTGTAGCGCTTGACGACGTGGTCATAAGTTACAGATGCCATATCTCTATTCCTTCACCTGGTCCCACATCTGCTGCGTACACGGGCAAAGCCCCAAGACAATTCTATTTACCTCCTCTTAATTGGCAAATCGGTCGCCGCCACTTCCGCCGTCGATGCTCGAACCACCAGGGTCGTGCTGAGCGGCGCCGGCGATGCGACGCTCTTGCCCTTCATGCGCTCGATCAACATGCTCGCCGCCAGCCGGCCTTTCTCGACTATCGGTTGCCGCACCGTCGTCAGCGGCGGGTTGGTCCACGGTGCCACGGGCAGGTCGTCGAACCCCACCACCGAGAGGTCCTCGGGCACGCGAATCCCGGCGGCGTTCGCCGCGTTGATCACACCGATCGCGGCCATGTCGCTCATGACCAGTACACCGGTGGGGCGGCGCTTGCCCGAGGGCAGGGACTCGAACGCGCGCGTGCCCGCCGCGACGGAGATGCCGGCCGAGACAAGGTGCGGCGTGGGCGCACCTGCCGCCTCGATGGCCACGTTGTAGCCGGCGAGTCTGCGCGTCGCGGTCGGGGTGTAGCTCATCTCGGCGCGCGCGGGAGGCAGCACCACGATCGCCAGCTGACGATGGCCGAGCTCGAGCAGGTGCGTGGCCGCAGCCTGGGCGCCGCTTCGGTCGTCGACGTTGACCACGGGATGCGCCGGCGATTCGTCCGAATCGATCAGCACCGTCGGCACGCCCAGTCCGTCCAGGACCTCGATGGCGCGGTCGTCCGGCACGAGACCGAGGCTGATGAAGCCGTCGACGGCAGCCTGCCGGATCGCCCCCTCGAGCGACCCGTCCAGGGGCGGAACGAGCAGGAGCGTCAGGTCGTGCTCCTCGCAGAGCTCGCCGAGCCCCTGGATCAGCTCCCCCAGGAACGGGTTGGCGAAGACCATCGAGAGGCTCTGGGGGATGAGCAGGCCGATCGTGCCGCTGCGCCGCATCGACAGCGCTCGGGCCGCCGGATGAGGCGTGTAGCCGAGGTCGTGGGCGACGCCCAGCACCCGCTCCAGCGTGGCCTGGCCCAGGCGCTCAGGGTTGTTGAACGCGAACGACACGGCGGTCTTCGAGACGCCGGCCGCGCTGGCCACGTCCGCGATGGTGACCCTGGACACCTACGAGGCTCCTGGAATCATGCGTCCCTCTCTCCCCAAAAGAGGCCCCAAAAACCGCTTTAGTAAAGCGGTTTATCGGATCGTATTCGGGTCTTCAGGACCTGTCAAGGACGATTTCTCGCCGTCCGGCGTGATGACCTCACCCGTCGTCGGGTCAACCCTCGGATGGACCTCGCCGACCAGCAGCTCCTTCAGGGCGCGGTCGAGGTCCGTGCGCCAGTCCTTCTTCGGCTCTTCGACGGTCACCGGCGCTTGGCCTTCTCGGTCAACGGACGCAGGAGCTCGGGGTCGACCTTCGGCTCCCGCTCCGCCGTCAAGAGGCCGTTTTGCTCTTGCTGCACGTCGGTCAGCTGCGTGTAACAGAAACCTTCCACCGGGCCGGGCTCGATCAGCGCGTCGACGAGCTCGCCGTAGGCGCGCACGAACGCCTCCTCGTCCGGGACCTCGAGCCAGCCCCAGCCGCCCGAGCCCGCCTGGCGCAAGCCGCCGAACTCGCTCACGATCACCGGCTCACCGCCGTACTCGAAGCCCTCGTCGTAGATCGGGTGACCCGCGGCGCTGCCGTCGAGCGCTGTGGTCAGGCGGTGATAACGCCGCTTGAGGTCGGCCGGCGGCGAGTAGTCATGGATGGTGCACAGGTCGCTGCGCGAGTGCTCCCACCCGTCGTTGGAGATGATCGGCCTCGAGCGGTCCATCGCCTGGGTCAGGCGATACCGCCGCTGCGTGATCGTCGAGCGTGGTTCAGGCAGGGTGCCCTCGAGGCCGAAGCTTTCATTGGAGACGACCCACGCGACAACGCATGGGTGGCCGCGATCGCGCGGCACGAGGTTGCTCCACTCGGCGAGGAGGCGGCCCTCAGCTTGCGCGGTGTACTCGAAAAAGCTGGGCATCTCCGACCACATCAGGAATCCAAGCCGGTCTGCCCAGTAAAGCCAGCGAGGGTCCTCGGCCTTCTGGTGCTTGCGCGCGCCGTTGAAGCCGAACGCTTTCGCCAGCTCGATGTCGCGGCGAAGGTCGTCATCGCCACCGGTCAGCAGCCCACCCGGAAAGTAGCCCTGGTCCAGCACCAGCCGCTGGACGAAGGGCTCGCCGTTCAGCCAGAACTGGCCATCCCGAACCTCGACCTGACGGAGGCCAAAGTACGTCTCGAGCCTGTCGCCGCGATAGGTGACCTCGACGTCGTAAAGGCGCGGCGATGTTGGATGCCAGGGCACGACGCGCTCGAGCGGGATGCGGCCGCGCGGCGCGCCAGCCGACCTTCCCACCTCAACACCGTCGAACCGCACGACGACGATGGCCCCGGCGTCGACAAAGTAATCGACGAAGCGGTGCGGCAGGTCCGGGGTCAGCTCGAGGTGGGTGACGTTGCGCGCCGACAGAGGCTCGAGCCACACCGGCTGCCAGATGCCCGTCGTCGCGGTGTAGAAGATCCCCTCGGGCTCCTCTTCCCAATACTGCTTGCCGCGCGGGATCGTCCTGTCGGTCAGCGAGTCTTCGGCCCTGACGACGACCACGTTGTCGTGCGACCGGAGCGCGCCCGTGATGTCGGCGGTGAAGGGGGAATGCCCGCCCTCGTGCCGGGCGACCTCCACGTCGTTCACCCAGACCGTGGCCCAGTAGTCGACGGCGCCGAAATGCAGCAGGAGGCGCTCGCCCGCCGGCGGGTCGAAACGGCGGCGGTACCAGACCACGTCGCCGACCCGCTCGCCAATGCCGGAGAGCTTCGACTCGGGACAGAACGGGACGTTGATCCGGCGGTCGAAGAGCTGGGTTGCGCCGGCGCCGAACTCCCATTCGCCGTCCAGGCTCGACCATGCCTCCCGCCAGAGGTGGGGTCTCGGATACGAGGGTCCAGGGCCCAAACACAACCTCCAGGGCGAACGTTCGCTGCCCGCGCATAATACCCGGGTCGTGTCGCTGCGAACGCCCGCAGGAGATCCCCGCGAAGTCACGGCGAAGCCTCCGATTTCGCGGGGTGGAAGGCGCGTCTCGGTCAAGGACGTCGCGGCCCGCTCCGGGGTCAGCTTCCAGACGACGAGCAAGGTCTTGAACGGCGGCGGCTCGGTCTCCGAAGCGACGCGCGCACGCATCATCCGCGCCGCCAGCGACCTCGGCTACGTCCCCAACCTGCAGGCGCGGAGCCTGGTCATGCGTCGCACGCTGACGGTGGGATTGATCACGGGCGATTTCAGCGACCCGGGCCTGAGCCGCATCCTCGCCGGCGCGGAGCAGGAGGCGCGGCGCCAGGGATACGGCGTCGTCATCACGAGCGTCGAGCCGGAGGGCTCAGGCACCGAGTACGCGCTGCCCGCGATGATGGAGCGCCGGGTGGACGGCATCCTGCTCGCCGCTCCGCAGATGGAGCAGGACCGCGCGCTCAGTCACGTGGTCGACCACGCGCTGCCGATCGTGAGCATCCATCACGTCGCAGGCGGCGGCGTCGCGACCGTCGGACCCGACGACGAGCTGGCCGGCTACCTGGCGACGCGACACCTCGTCGAGCTGGGCCACCGCGTCATCGGCTCGGTGACCGGGGTGCGAGGACGGCGCCTGACCCAGAGCCGCCAGCGCGGCTTTCGGCGCGCGCTCGACGAGGCGGGCGTGGAGAGCGCCGACGAGCTGGTCCAGGAAGGTGGCGAGAAGGTCGCGGGCGGGAGCGCCGCGGCGGCCAGCCTGCTCGCGTCGCGTCCCGAGATCACCGCGATCTTCTGCGACCACGACCTGGAGGCGCTCGGTGTCTTGCGGGCGCTGCACGACGCGGGCCGGCGCATCCCGGACGATTGCTCGCTCGTCTCGTGCGACGACCTCGACATGGCGCAGTTCACCTCTCCGCCCCTGACGACTGTGCACGTGCCGTTCTATGAGACGGGCGCGGAAGCGATGCGGCTCCTCCTGCGGGTGGTAGCGGACTCAAAGGCCAGAGCGGGCAGAGTCCTCCTGCCCGTGCACCTGGTCACCCGCGGCTCGACAGCACCCGTCGCGTGAGGTCCAGGCCGCGGGCGTCGAGTCCGGAAAGACGGTCGCCCGAGAACCGGACACCTCCGTACCTTTCGACGTAGGCCGCCCACGTCTCTCGCTCCGTAATCCCTCCGCGCGCGACGATGTGGTCAGGGTCGTTGACCCACAGCCGGCCGTTCATCCACGACCGCATCGAGGTGATCTCCTGGAGGAGATCCACGTCGGGCTGCGAGTCAGGTTCTTCCGGGAGCACGTCGGGGCCGACGCGCATGGCGTCGCACAGGCCGATGCTGGGCAGCAGCGGCGCGCCGCCGATCAGAAGGATCGCGTCGGGTCCCACGACCTCGCGAATCAACGCCATGCCTTCGCGGTAGGTCTCGATCCCGAGCATCGCGAGGGCGTACAGAAAGTCGAGCTTGAAGAAGCCGAAGCCCCACTCGGAGAACGTCTGCAACACATGGCGTAGGTAGGCGGAGGCGTCGGGCTTCCTGAAGTCGAGGATGCGCATGTCGACGCCCCAGTGCTCGCCGGCATCCAGGTCGGGGACGAGCCAATCGGGATGGCCGGCCGCCAGGCGGCTGCGAGGATCGACCATGAACGGCGCGATCCAGACACCCGGGATCTTGCCCGCGGCGCTGATCGCATTCGCGGCGCCACGCAGCGAGCCGAAACGAGGGTCGATGTCGAGCCAGTCGCCGACGGTGGTTTCGTAGCCGTCGTCGATCTGAAAGATCTCGATGGGCAGATCCAGCCGTTGCGCGGCTTCGACGTTCTCGACCACGTCCGCCTCGGTGACGTGCTTGAAGTAGTAGGACCAGGAACACCAGCCGTTGGGGATCGCGCGCAGCCGTGGGCGCCGCCATCGCTCGCCGACCGCTTCCGGGCCGCCATCGACCCATTCGACGTCGCCGTCGGCCGACACGCGCGCGACGCGGTCCTTCACCTCGACACGGATGGTCGGGACCTCCCGCTCCGGATGGGGCGCGACCCAGGCCCGGGTTCGGCCGTCGCGGTCGCCTACGGCAAGAACTCCTTCGGCCTGGATGACGCCTGGCGGCGGCGGCCGGTCGTGGCGGAACATGACCTTCAGGTCGCGATCGCTCGCCGGCCGGATCGATTCCTGGCCAAGCACGTAGCGGCGCATCGGGCTCCACGTCTGCCAGCCCTCCGCGTACACCCAGGCGGGGTCGGCTGGGTCGTACGGCCATTCGCCGACCGGTTTGAAACCCATCACGGCGATTCTCGTTTCAAACCCCGGATGAATTCGCGCGAAACTGCCGCATCATTTCGGGCCGTGAACCCACTCCGGGTAGTGCAGGTAGGCCTCGGCATCCACGGGCGCGGCTGGGCCAAGCGGGTGCTCCCGGACATCCCGGAGGTCGAGGTCGTCGCTTATGTCGATTCCGACCCTTACGCGCTGGATGCGCTGCGCCAGGAGTTGAATCCGCGGCCCGGGACGGTCTTCGAATCGCTCCGCGAGGCGATCGCGGCCACCCACCCGGAGGCCCTCCTCAACACCACCGCGCTCCCGGGCCACGTCCCCGTCACGCGGGCGGGCCTCGAGGCAGGGCTGCACGTGCTGGTCGAGAAACCGTTCGCGCCGAGCCTCGGCGAGGCCCACGAGCTGGTCGACGCGGCCGCGCGCGCCGGCCTGGTGCTCGCCGTCAGCCAGAACTACCGGTACTTCCCCGCCCCCCGCGCGATCGCGCAGATCGTGCGCGACGAGACGCTGGGGAAGCTGCACGAGATCTCGATCGACTTCAGGCGGTACTCGCCGCTGCCGGCGGGCGGACGCGGCCGGCATCACCTCGAAGAGCAGCCGCTGCTGCAGGACATGTCGATCCACCACTTCGACCTCCTCCGCCTGATCGTCGACGGCGAGCCGGAGCGCATCTACTGCGAGGCGTGGAACCCGAAGTGGACGGCGTTCTCGGGGCCATCGGCCACCATCGCCTCGATCGCCTTCCCAGGCGTCGTCGTCGGGTACCGCGCAAGCTGGATCACGGCCGGCCCGATCACGCCGTGGGCCGGACAGTGGAGCCTCGAGTTCGAGCACGGTGAGGTCTTCTGGACCAACCGCGACGCCGACATGGCCCACGATCGGGTGGTGGTCCGGCGGCGCGGCGCGCGTCCGCACTCGGCGCTGATGCGGCCGATGACTCGAACTGGGCCATGCGGCACGATCACCGAGTTCGTCGCTTGCGTGCGCTCGGGCCGCGAGCCTGAGACCTCTGGCCGCAACAACCTCGGCACCATCGCGTTCGTGGCCGCAGCGATCGAGTCGGCTGCGGTGCACGAGCCCGTATCGATCTACCGGACCGGCGAAGCCCTGGCCATTTAAGTGGGGGCGGGGCGCCACCTCAACGTCACCGTCTGGAACGAGTTCGTCCACGAGCGACGCGAGCCATCAGTGAAGAAGATCTACCCGGACGGCATGCACGCGCCCATCGTCGACGGCCTGCGCCGAGAGCTGGGCAACGACGTGACGGTCAGAGTCGCAACGCTGGACGAACCCGAGCACGGGCTCACCGACGACGTCCTGGCGGACACCGATGTGATGACGTGGTGGGGCCACGCCGCGCACGATCAGGTCTCCGACGGCGTGGTCGAGAAGGTCCACGCGCGGGTGCTGAACGGCATGGGCATAGTGGTCCTGCACTCGGGCCACTACTCGAAGATCTTCAAGCGTTTGATGGGCACAACGTGCTCGCTCATCTGGCGCTCCGACCCTGGCGGCGAGCGCGAGCAAATCTGGACCGTGAACCCTGCGCATCCGATTGCCGCCGGCGTGCCGCAGCCGATCGTCATCCCACACCAGGAGATGTACGGCGAGTACTTCGACATCCCACCGCCCGACGAGCTCGTGTTCATCAGCTCGTTCGAAGGCGGTGAGGTCTTTCGCGGCGGGTGCTGCTTCACGCGCGGCGCCGGCAGGGTGTTCTACTTCAGCCCCGGCGACCAGGAGTACCCCGTTTACCACCAGGTCGAGGTGCAGCGTGTGATCGCCAACGCGGTGGCGTGGTGCGGCGGGGTGACGCAGCCGAACGACTCGACCGCCGGGCGTGAGGGGAACCGGCCGCGAGACTGGTATCTCTGAGGCGCGGAGCGGAAAGCCCTCGACGGATCTTCGGCGCCCAATGCGGCCCATCTGCGGGCTCAGCTCCTGCGCTGCTCGTCACCCCCGCGCGACCACGGCGCGGGGACCCCAGCAGGTGATGCGCTTGCTCCGCTGCTCGTCGCTTCGCCCGCATCTGGGCCACCTGGATCGCCGAATCTCTCGCCGAGGGTTTCCGTCCGCGCCTCTAGCTAGCGCCGGGACGCGGCCAGGAACGCGACGAACATTCCGGCCGCGACGAGCCCGACGACCGCCGGCGCCCACGCCACGCCCGCGCTCGCGATGACGATGCCGATCAGGCCGGGGCCGAAGGTGCCGCCGATCGAGGCCGCTGGAAACAGCCACGCGGTCGCGCGCGAGTCGCCCGGCCGCAGCTTCGCCAGCCACACGATTCCGGTGGGAAATATCGGCGCGATGACAAGGCCCGCCACAACGTAGGCGAACGGCGCCAGCGGAGCGATCGTCGCGAGGAACAGGGCGACGGCGCCGAGCGCGGAGCCGGCCAGCACGATGGTCGACTCGGGGATTCGTGCCGGAACGACGGTGATCAAGAGGCGGCCGGTCACCAGCGCAAGCCAGAAGCCCGAGGTGATGGTCGCTGCGGAGGTCGAGGCGATGCCCGTCGACTCGAGATGCGAGGTCATCCATCCGCCGGTGCCGTTCTCGACCGCGACATAGAGCACGAACGCGCAGATGAAGATCCCGACCAGAACGCCAGGTCGGGCCGGCACGCCCGCCGCCACCGGCAGCCTGCCGGCGATGCCGGTCGCCCCCGGTATCACCACCAGCCAGACGAACGCCCCCGCCAGATAGAGCGTGGCGAAGTGGCGGGTCGCGAACGCCGCGACGAGGATCGGCCCGGCGACGGCGCCCGCCGAGTAGCACCCGTTCAGCGCGTTCAGCAGAGCCGAACGTCGGGCGCCCGCGCTGTACGCGACCAGCTGGTTGAGGCTCAGCACCAGCGCGCCGAACCCGAGGCCGACCACCAGCACACCCGCGAGGAACATCGGCCAGGAGGAGGCGAACGCGATGATCGCCAGGCCGATCGCGACCACGGCGCTCGACGTCATGACGATGTCCCGGGCTCGCAAGCGCTGGATCGCCCACATGGCCACGAACACGCCGGGCAGCGAGCCGAGGAAGTGGACGCTGATGGTGGCGCCGGCGACGGGAAGGCTCACCCCAAAACGGCGCGTGAGGTGCTCGAGCAACGGGCCATACGCGGAAACCACCAGGCCCATCAGCAGGAACGTGGCGGCGATGGAGACGATCGCCCGGCGCGAAAGAAGAACCCGTTCCTCCGCGCGCATACTGGCCTCTATCAAAGAACAGCGTCCTGAGCAGGTCGGCAGCTACGCAGGCTGGGGATCCAAAGACGACGAACGGGCTCCCGCCGAGCCGGAGGAGCGTGCGCCCCACCAGGTGCTGGCTTTCCTGCGCCGCCGGCCGACCGACCGCGGGTGGCGGCTGTCGCTCGGGCTGTTCTGGATGCCGGCCATCGTCGTCGTGATCACCGTTGCGGAGTGGATCCACCTCCCCGACTCGGTCGTATGGATTGCTCTAGGGGTGCTCTTCGTCAGTTTCCTTGCCTTTGGCTTCATCTCCGACCGAATGCTGCGCTAGGAGTCCATCGCCAGCCGGAAGCGCGGCGACGCTACCGGGCCATTGAGCAGCGGGTCGTCAGTTTCGCGCATCCAGCTCCAGAGCTCGCTCGACAGCTGCTCCTGGATTTCCGAAGCCTCACTCGACCCGGCGAGGTTTCGCTGCTCGAGCGGGTCCGCCTGGAGGTCGTACAGCTCGACCAGGCTGGGACGGTCGGTGGAGTAGCGCGTCGGGTCGGCGCGGAAGATGGGTCCGGCCTGGATGTCGCCGGGCACCTCCACCAGGAACGCCGACTCGAAGTTGCGAATCAGCTTGTGGGTGCGCGTCCGGACGCAGCGCATCGGGTCGTAGTAGCTGTGGAAGGTCTTCTCGGCGAAGATCGCGTCACGCGGCGCACCGCCATCGAGCAGCGATCGGCCCTGGATGCCTGCCGGGCTGGCGACGCCCGCGGCGTCGAGCAGCGTGGGCAGGATGTCGATGTTGCTGACCAGCTCGTCGCGGACACCTGGAGGCACACCGGGCACGCGCATGAGCAGGGAGACCTCCAGCCCGGGGTCGTAGAGGGTGCACTTCGCGCGCGGCATCGCCAGCCCGTGGTCGGTGGTGAAGACCACGATCGCGTCCTTCGCGCGCCCCGCGGCATCGAGAACTTCGAGGACGTCGCCGACCGTCTCGTCCATGGACGTGATGGTCTGCTGCACCTGCGTCATCTCTTCCGCGGCTTCGGCCGACTGTGGAAGGTAGCCCGGTATCTCCAGGTCCGGCGGCGGCTCTCCCGCGGGCGGATACGGCCGGTGAGTCTCCTCGAAGTTCAGCTCGAGATACAGCCGGCCGGTCGCCTCGTGCGCCACACGCTCCAGTGCGTCGAGCTCGTGGATGCCGGTGAAGCCAAGCGTCTGTGGATGCGCGGTCACGTGCTGACCGACGAACAGGTGTGACGCGAACCCATGGCGCGCGAAGATCGCCGCCGCGTGCTCAGCCTTCAGGTCCCAGTCGAAGCCGGGGTGGGCGAGGCCGAGGACGCCGTTGTTGTGCGGATACATGCCGGTCGCAAGCGAGGCCCGGCTCGGGCTGCACTGCGGCGCCGTCGCAAACGCGTGCGTGAAGAGGAGTCCACCTGAGGCGAGCGCGTCGAGGTTGGGGCTAACGACGCTCCTGACGCCGTAGCACCGAAGGTGACGCCCGATGTCATGCGTCGTCAGGACGACGACGTCGTGCGCGGGCGTCACCCCGTGACTTCTAGCCCTTTACGGATCCGCTCGTGATGCCGCGGACGAAGTAGCGCTGCAGGAAGATGAAGACGGCGAGCGGCAGGGCCATCTGCAGCACCGCTGCGGCGGTCAGATACTGCCAGCCACCTCCCTGCGACGTCACCAGCCCGGTGATGACCACCGTGAACGGACGGTAGAGGCTGGTGCCCAGGAAAGCCAGGGCGACGAGCAGATCGTTCCAGATGCCGAGGAACACGAAGATCACGAGCGAGGCGATCGCCGGGATCGTCATCGGCACGGCGATGCGCAGGAACCGGACCGCGTGGCCGGCGCCGTCGACCTCCGCCGACTCGAAGATCTCCCGCGGCAGGCCGCCGAGATAGTTGCGCAAAAGGAAGACCTCGAAGGGCAGGCCGTAGCCCGAATGGGCGAGCCAGACCGAGACGATCGTCCCGTTGACGCCTATGAATTTAAAGATCTGAAGCACCGGGATCAGGGTCATCTGGATCGGCACGACCATCAGGCCGACGATGACGATGAAGAACAGGTTCCTTCCAGGGAACCGCATCCAGGCGAACGCGTAGGCGCCCATCGTCGCGATCGTCAGCTGGATGACCGTGGCGGGGATGGTGATCAGGACGCTGTACAGGATCGACGTCGGGACTTCCTCGATGGCCAGCACCTGCTGGTAGCTCGCCAGAGTGAACCCGTGCGGCGGGAAGAGCGTCGTCCACCAGCCGGCGTTGTTCATGTCGTCGATCGATCGAAACGAGTTGATGATCATGCCCAGTGTGGGCACGACCCAGATCGCGCACAGGATGATGATCACAAGGTGGAGCGGCAGGCGCTGGAGGCGATAGCCGAGGTTGTCCAGAAATGAGACGCCGCGTGCCACGCCAGACTCGCGTCGAGTGGTGACCTGCTCCGCGCTCATCTCTGCTCCTCCTGCTGCTGGAACCTTCGTATGTTCACGATCAATAGCGGCACGATGGCGATGAAGAGCACCACGCCAACCGCCGCGGCGCGACCGTATTGCGCGACCGACATCTGGCTGAACATGCGCGTTGCGATCACGTCTGTGTCGTAGGCGCCGTTCGTCATCACGTAGACGATGTCGAAGGTCTTCAGGGCGTTGATCAGCATCGTTGTGCCGACCACGGTGATCGTCGGCCACAAGAGTGGCGTGACCACCAGGCGCACGATCTGGAACTCGTTTGCGCCGTCGATCCTGGCCGCCTCCAGCACCTCGCTGCTGATCGCCTTGAGGCTCGCCGAGATGATGACCATCGAGAAGCCGACCGCGGTCCAGACGCCCACGAAGATCAGGGCGGCGTTGTTGATGACCGGCTCGTCGATCAGCCAGGGCGTGGGGTCGCGATGGAAGATGCCGAGGATCGCGTTCAGCGTTCCAGTCTGCGTGGTTCCCGGTGGCTGGTAGTCGAACATGAATTTCCAGATGATCGACGCGGCCACGGCGCTGATCGGGACCGGCAGGAAGATGGCAATCTTGGCCAGGGACTCGTAACGGACGCGGTCGACCAGGATCGCGATCACGAGGCCGAGGCCCACAGCGAAAAACGTGTAGAAGATCAGCCAGGCGACGCTGTTGCGCAACGCGTGAAGTGTGTCCGGGAACGTGAAGAAGTAGTTGTAGTTCGAGAAGATCCCCCATGCACCATGGGCCCAGTCGGAGTCCGTGCGGTTGCGCAGGCTGATGAGCACCGTGCGCGCCATCGGGTAGACCATGAAGATGGTGGCGAAGCCGACGGCGGGCAGCGCCCAGAAGTAGGGCCGCATCCAGTTCTGCAGCCGCCCGGGCAGGCGCTCGATGACCTGCTCACCGCCGATGATGTAGCCGAGGAGCACGAGCGGAACGCCGACGACGGCGACGACCGCTGTGATGATCTGATCCACCCGCCTACCTCCTTCTTCGAGGGAAAGGTGCCGGGGCGGAAAGTCTCCGCCCCGGCTTGATCAGGATCTGACGACTAGCTGCTTGTGTACGCGGCTGCTTGCACCTGGTCGAGGTGCGTCAGCTGTGAGTCCAGGCTCCCGGGGTCGCGGGTCACGTTCAGCAGGGACTGCCAGAAGGCCTTCTGCATGTCCGCGGGCATGAAGTCGCCGGCGGTGACGAGGAGGTTCTTGGCGCTGCCGGCGATGGTCGCCGCGTTCTTGAACACCGGGTCGGTGTAGTTGATGTCTTTCCTGGCCGCAAGCGTCCCACCGTCGTTGGCCCAGATCTGCTGGGCGTCCTTGGTGGCCATGTACGCCATCAGCTTGCGGGCGGCAGAAGTGTCGTTGTACATCGCGAAGTTGTCGTAGAACCCGTTGACGTTGCCGTCGTACTGCGGGTTGACGCTCGGGTGTGCGAAGAAGTCGAAGTCGGTCCCGGCCTTGAGGTTCTGGCTCGGGAAGTCCTGCTGGAAGAACGAGGTGATGAACGTCGCCTGCTCGAGGAACAGGCATCCGGCCGGCGACTTGAACATCGGGTCGCCCGCCTTGCCGAAGTTGGTCGATAGAGCGGTGTTGCGGCCGCCGTACACGGCGCTGTCAGAGACTTCCTTCAGGAAGGTCTGGTAGCCGAGCTTGATCGCCGGGTCGGTGAACTTGGTCTTGCCCTGGATCCAGCTGGTGTAGACCTGGTCGCCGGACTGCCGCATGATGATGTTGTCGATCTGGTCGCTCGCCGGCCAGCCGGACGCGGCGCCAGACTCGAAGCCCGCGCAGAACAGGCTCTTCGCGTTGTACTGCGAGGGGTTGATCGCCAGCAGGTCGTCGAACGTCTTCGGCGCCTGGCCGGTGAAGACTTTCTTGTTGTACCAGATGAGGCCCTTGACCTGGGTCTTGACCATCATCTCGTAGTGCTTGCCGCCGATGAGCCCGATATAAGGGTCGTCGCCACTGCCTCCGGGAGCCGCTGTCAGCGCCCCGTAGGTGTTCGACATGTAGTCGCTGAACTGGCTGCCGAGAGCCGTCTCGATCGGCTTCAACGCGCCCTTCGAAACCCAGTCCTTGACCTGCGCGGGGTCCGTCGGGCCGGGGGCGATGTCGGGCAGGTCGGTCCCGGCCGCGATGCCGTTCGCGATCTGCGTGGTCGAGTCGCGGTTGGTGGTCAGATGAACCTTGATGCCTGTCTGCGACTCGAACGGGGCGAGGACGTCCTTGAACGCCTTGAGCTCCGCGCCTCCCCAGGCGGTCCAAACCGTGACGTCGGTTGGTGAGCTGCTTCCGCCGCCGCCACCGCCACCACCGCAGGCGGCAACCAGAAATAGTGTGCCGAGACCCAGTGCTATCGCCTTAGAGCTCAGCCTTCCCAAGACCTCGGCCATGCTTGCTTTTCCTCCCAAAACAACCCCACGCCGGGGCGCAAAGGCCCGGTTTACGCATGCCAACGCGAACGTTCGCCTTGGCTGACAATCCGGATAGTAGGTTGCTCAGGATTCGTTGTCAAATCCACCCTCGGCCTGATGGGTAACATCGCCGGATGAGGTTTCCCGAAAACTTCCTCTTCGGCGCGTCCATATCCGCGTACCAGACCGAGGGCGGCAACACCAACACGGACTGGTGGTGGTGGGAGCACATCGCCTCCACCCCATGCCGGGAGCCATCGGGTGACGCGTGCGACTTCTACCACCGCTATCGCGATGACATCGCGATGCTGGCGAGCTTCGGTCTCAACGCATTTCGATTCGGCATCGAGTGGGCGCGCATCGAGCCGGCCGAGGGCGAGTTCTCGCGCGCGGAGCTCGCGCACTACCGGCGGATGCTCGACGCCTGCCACGAGCACGGGGTCGCGCCGATCGTGACCTTCCATCACTTCACGGTCCCGCGCTGGCTGCACGAGCAGGGCGGGATCGCTTCGGAGCGGTTTCCCGATCTCTTCGAGCGCTACTGCGATCGCGCCGCGGCGGCTTTGGGGGACCGAATCGCGTACGCCTGCACGATCAACGAGCCTCAGGGTCTTGGCTCGAGCGGGTGGCTGCTCGGCATCAACCCGCCCGGGCATACGGACGACCGCGAGGGCGCGCAGCGCGCCATCGACAACCTGCTCGAGGCACATCGCCGCGGCGCCGCCGCGATCCGCGGTCGTTGCGGGGTGCCGACGGGTATCACCCTTGCGCTCCCCGACCTCCAGTACGAAGACGGGGCCACGCCCGGCTCGTCATCGCTTGAGCTCGAGTCGCGAGTGAGCGACTGGTTCCTCGAGCTGGCGCGGCAGGACGACTTCATCGGCGTGCAGACGTACACACGGTTTCGCTTTGGGCCCGAGGGCTCGCGCAGCCCCGGCAGCGACTGGAGCGACCTGTCGCGCGAGCTCGACGAGACCGACGCGACGACCCAGATGGGATACGAGTACTACCCCCGGGCGCTGGGCGGGGCGATCCGGCGGGCGCATCGCAGCTGCCCCGGGGTGCCGATCCTGGTCACCGAGAGCGGGATCGCGACGTCCAACGACGAGAAGCGGATCGCCTACATCGACGCGGCGATGCGCGCGACGCTCGAGTGCATGGCCGAAGGCATCGACGTCCGGTCCTACCTTTACTGGTCGCTGCTCGACAACTTCGAGTGGGGGCTGGGCTACGCGCCGACGTTTGGGCTGGTGGCGGTGGACCGGGAGACGTTCGCGCGTCACCCGAAACCGAGCGCGACGTGGTTGGGGACAGCCGCCAAAGCCCGGGCTTTGAGCGATGATCGAGTTGTAATCGGTGGCGCCTACCACGACGATCACTAGCATCCGGCGGCCCAGGACGTCTGGGACGCCTGCGGCGTCTGACGCCCGCGTCTGGGGGCCCGGCGCGCGCCGTCACCCACCAACGGGTGGGCTCCTCCTTGCGCCACCCCATCCTTGGCGCCGGCCGTCCGGATGCCGCCGGTCTTCGAGCCTTCGGCCTGCCAGCGCTCGCGTGGATAGGCGCCACCGGTGATTCGCCCGCCCGTCGAATCCGGCTCCGGCCTCGCCGCGGTACTCCGCAGCGTGATCGCCGACTTTCAGCACGCCTCCGGCGCCGAGCTCGTCTCGATCTTCCTCTTCGACGAGCCGAGCCACACCTACTACGCGCCCTTCGCCACCGGCCAGCCGCAGGAGAGCCTCATCGACTCCCTCACCGACATGCATGAGCAGCTGGCCCGCTACCTCGCCGATGAGAAGCAGGGCAAGGTGCCAGAAGAGCTCGGGGTGCACCAGTACGGATCGACGGTGTGGCTTACGGTCACGCGGCGCCGGCTCGTCGCCCGCAACGCTCCGGCGGAGATCGACTCCACCTTCATTCGCCGGTACCAGGTCCAGTCGACGGTCGGACTCCCACTGCTGTTCGGCGACCGGCTGCTTGGCATCATCTACCTCAACTACCGGATCAAAGAGAAGGCGCCGGACGACGCGCGGCTCAGCGAGCTCGAGCGCCGCGCCGCGACCGCCGCCGGCCTCATCCAGGACGCGCTCGAAGGCGCGGAGCGTTCCGCACTCGACGGGCTGTCGCGCCTGACGTCCCTCCTCACCGCGCCTGTGGGCGACGCCCGCACCGACGCAAGGGAGCTGCGACGGCTGCTGTCCATCGCCCTCGCCGACCTGCTGATGGCCTCGAATCTCGACGGCGCGGCGATCTATCAGTTCGCCCAGCAGCGCTCGCACCTCGAGCTCGTCACCGCGCACCTGCGCACCGCGGCACCGACGCGCGTCGACCGAGCGGACGCCGGCACGTCGTGGGAGAAGGCGCTGGAGAAGACGATCGGCGAGGCGACCGCAGAGACGGACCTGCACCCGGTCGCGACCTACGCGCTGGGGACGCCCGACGAGCCTCACGGCTTCCTCGTCCTCATGAGTCGCGACCCGGTGGCGACGGTCCGCCGCGCGCCGTCGACCGACGAGATGTTGAAGGCGGGCGCGCAGCTGATCGGCGGTGCGCTTGCGTCGCAGAGGCTGATCGCCGAGCTGGAGAACAGCAACCGGCTGCTGAGCGCGCTCGGCGACATGACGACCGCGATGCTCAAGCCCGGCGCGACACGCCACCAGGTGATCGACGCGGTGGCGGGAAACCTGACCGACTCGGACGTCCCCGAGTTCGACTTCAACTTCGCGACCGTGTACCTGCTGGAGGAGCGAGACGATAGGGCGACGGTCGTACGCATGGCCGCGGGCGCGGTAACGGCGGAGCAGAAGTCTTCGCGGTGGTCGACGACGGAGGAGGACCGAGTCCTCGCCGAAGAGGACGTCCTCGTGTACGTCGCCCGCACCTGGCAGCCGGCGATCGTCGGTCCGATGCCCTCGAGCGAGCACGCAGACGTCATCGCCGGCGGCATCCCGGTGCCGACTACATGGGCAAGCGTGCCGGTCGTGTACAGCAACGGGATGGTGAAGGGGGAGGTGCTCGTCTGCTTGATCGGCGAGAAGGCGCACAAGGGCGAGGAGCCACCGTTCACGCTGGCCGGCGAGGTCTTCGAGCGCGGCGGCCACAAGGACCTCGTGCGCATCTTCCTTCCGTTCGGCAGCGACAACTCGCGGCGCGCGACCGGGGTGCTGGAGGTGGGCTATCACCGCTCCGACCAGCGCCGCCCGGACTGGGGCCAGGTCGAGGCGCTGCGCGCGGCGGCCGGCCAGCTGGCGGTCGCGGTCGAGACGGCGCGCCTTTACGAAGAGGCGCAGCGCCACGCTGAGCAGCTCGAGCTGGTGGCAGACGTGAGCAAGGCGATCGCCAGCTCGATCGACCTCGACCAGACGCTGACCCTCGTCGCGCAGAACATGGCGCGACTCGTCGATGCCTCGCTCTGCCAGATCGCCCTGTTCGAGGAGGACCGCGAGGGCTGGTACGGCGCGGCTGCATCCGACCTGCAGGACCTGTGGCGCCGCGAGCACGGCGAACGAGCCCAGGGTTCGTTCCTCTTCAGCGTGCTCGACCATGAGCAGCCCGTCGTCATCGAAGACGCATCATCGAGCCCCGAGGTCGATTCGTCTTACGTGCGCACGTTTGCGGTGCGCTCGCTGCTGGCGCTGCCGCTCGTCGCCGACGACCAGGCGATCGGCGCGGCAATCCTGGTCGAGCGCAGCCGCAACCGCGCGTTTCGGCCCGAGGAGGTGCAGCGCGCGCAGGCCCTTGGCGTCCAGGCCGCCGTGGCGATCAAGAACGCGCGCCTCCACGCGCTGGCGGAGGAGGAACGCCACCTGCAGAAAGACTTCGTGCTGATCGGCTTCGGCCAGTGGGGCCAGAAGGCCTACCAGCACCTGCTGACGCTGAAACAGTTCTTCAACTTCCGCACGCACGTCGTCGAGCAGGACTCGCCCGGCTCACGCGACCGCATGGGCGTCAAGGAAGAAGAGGTCAGGACGCACGGCGACTCCTTCTACTGGGACAGCCACTCCTCGCCGGCCTACGACCAGCTCGAGCGGGAGCTCGAGTCGAGCTCGTACGTCATCACGTACATAGCCACACCTGCGGCGACGCACCTTGCGACGCTGCAGCGCTACTACGACCTCTCCGATGTGGTGCTGATCGAAAAGCCGCTGGGCTCGCCGCCCGACGAGTACCGCAAGTTTCTCGACACTGCTCCGGGCGGCGTCGAGATCGTCGCCGCTGACCACTACTACTTCAAGCTCGAGGTGAGACTGCTCGGCATGCTCCTGACCGAGGAGCGCACGCTGCGCAACTTCCTGGACAGCGTCGAGGAGATCCGGATCGAGATCCTCGAGGAGCAGCCGCTCGTCGGCGCGGCTGCGGACATCGGGGTCATCGCGGACCTCATCCCCCACGCCTTCGCCATCATCTCGCTGCTCACGCCGATCGACCGCATCAAGCTCGACGCGGACGCGCCGCTGCTGATCGGCCGGCACGAAGGCCTGGAGGGGCAGCGCGAGAGCTACGCGCGCATGAACGCGCACTTCGACTACGAGGGACGTTCGGTGCGGTTGGTGATCGACGTCGGCAAAGGGGCGGAGAACGCCAAGTGGATCAAGCTCAGCGGCGAGAAGCGAGCGGCGGGGCGCAGCCCGAGCTACAAGTTCGACTTCGGCAAGGGCGAGGCCATCGACGGCACCCAGGCAACCGTGCGCGCGGCGGTGCGCCGGATCCGCGAGCCGGGCGTGCCCGACAATGCGCACCTCAACATGCTCCGGCACGTCATCGAGAAGAGGCATCCGGCCGTCGGCATCCTGTCGATCCGCGAAGCGATTCGCGCCAACCAGCGCGTGCGCGACCTCGAGGCGATGGCGACGGAGCTTCTGGCGCGCCACGAGTACACGGAGTACGCGCTCGGTTCACGCCCCGCGTTCGAAGCGCCCGCGAGAACAACCCCGATAGGTAGCGCGAACTGATCTCGTCGGGGCAGCTGATCTCCGAGCGCGTGATGATGAAGCGCGATCGTTACTTCGCGGTCTCCGCGCGCGACGGGTCGATCAACGCCTCCGAGTTCCTCGGCGACGGTGTATGGGACGGCGACACGCGAATCCTGTCCCGGCTCCGGCTCCTGGTCAACGGAGTGGCGCCCGAGCCGCTCGGCTTCTCGGCCGACGACGCCTCGGCGACGTTCGAGCTCGATGGCGGCGGGCTGCACGTCAGCCGAACTCGATTTCTCGAGGCCGGCCTGCACGAAAGGATAGTGATCACGAACCCAGGCGCGGCGGTGGTCGAGGACGTGATCGAGATCGACGTCGCTTGCGACTTCGCGCCGATGCTCGGGATCCGAGGCGCGGTGCCGCAGCTCGCGCATCCGGTCGACGTCCTGGCCGTCGATACCGCCGACGGCGTGAGGTTCGTCCACGGCAAACGCGCCGCGCGCGTGATCGCGTTCCCGGAGGGCCTCAAGCACCAGGTCCGCCTGCTGCCTGGCGACGAGTTCAGCCTGCGCCTCGACGTCGTCCCCGAGTCCGAGCACCCCATCGTCGACTTCGTCGCGGGACTGGCGGAGGCGAAGGACCTGTATCCGCGGTGGAAGGCGGATTCGATGTCGATTCGCACGGACAACCCCGCGCTCAACCAGCTGCTCGACCAGGCGCTCGACGACATCCGCATGCTGGCCAACCATTTCGACACCGGCCTGTATCCGACCGGCGGACTGCCCTGGTACGTCGTCCCGTTCGGCCGGGACGCGCTCATCAGCTCGACCCTGCTGCTGACCGTGAACCCCGAAATCGCGCGCGGGGTTCTGCGATTTCTTGCCAGGCACCAGGGAACTCGGGTCGACGATCGCAGCGACGAACAGCCGGGCAGGATCCTCCACGAGGTCCGCGATGGCGAGGTCGTCGAGCGCGGCCTTTGGCCGCACGTCCTGTACACGACAGTCGACGCGTCCGCGCTGTTCCTGTGCGCCCTGACGGAGACTGAGGCCTGGACGCACGATCGTCGATTCGTAGACGAGCTGCAGCCGGCGGCAACCGCGGCCCTCGAGTGGTGCCGCAGCTACGGCGACGTGGACGGCGACGGCTACATCGAAGACCGCGGAATCACCTATCGCAACGCCGGCTGGAAGGACTCCTTCGATTCCCTGACCAACACCGACGGATCAGACGTGCTGCGGCCCGCCGCGCTGTGCGAGGTTCAGGCGTACCTCCACCGCGGCCTGGTCGGAATGTCGCGTCGCGATGCATCGCTGCGCGGGCAAGCGGTAGAGCTGAAGCGCAGGTTCAACCGCGATTTCTGGATGCCCAAGGAGAGGTTCGTCGCTCAGGCGCTCGACGGCAACAAGCGGCAGGTCGAGGCGATCACATCGAACCCGGGCCACTGCTTGTGGATGCGCATCCTCGACAGGCCGAAAGCCGCGCACGTGGTACAGCGATTGCTCTCTCCAGAGCTTTTCTCGGGCTGGGGCGTCCGCACGCTGTCCGAGCGTGCCGTCAACTACGACGCGTGCAGCTACCACAACGGGTCTGTCTGGCCGTTCGACACCGCCCTCGCGGTGGCGGGCATGCGCCAGTACGGCTTCGCAACCGAGGCCGAGCGGCTGGCGCGCGCGCTCGTCGAAGCCTCCGTCGACTTTCCGATGCACCGGCCGCCAGAGCTGTTCTGCGGCGACGCGCGCACGCCTGGTGAGCGGCCGCGCGAGTACTGGAACACCTGCACGCCGCAGCTCTGGTCGGCGGCCGCGATGTTCGCTTGCGTCAACACGATCCTTGGTCTCGAGGCAGACCCGCGTCGAAACATCCTCCGGGTCGCCCCGATGGAGACGGCGCTGTGGAGCTGGATCGAGGTGACCGGTCTGCATTTCGCCGGACACAGGCTGGACTTCGGAGTCCGTGGCACGGAGGTGACGACCGGCCGGCTTCCGGCAGGCGTGCAAATCGTTTAGCGCGTCCTTATATGTAGGCCGCGCCGCCTTGCTTAAGGCCGACTGAAGGATTGTTTGACTTCAGCCAGGGCCTGCTTCACAGTAGGCCTGCCTCGCGGGGACGAGGCCGACGCCGCAGTTCAGGGGAGAGGGTGCCATACGACAACACTGCGTAGGCACACGGCAGGGGTCGCGGCATGCGGCCCCTGTTCGCCGCCGCCCGAGTTCGAATCATGAAGGCCGCCTTAAGGCTCGCTTGACTTTCACTCCAGGGCTGGCCCACAGTATTTCGGCTCGCCCGGGGTGCCGTGGACACGGCGGCCGGATTCAGACGCAAATCGCTCGGTCGGCGACAGCTGATTCCGTCGGTCCGTAATCGAGAGGAGTCGAGATGGGGAAGCGTGGATGGCGTGTCCTGAGCGCGTTGGCGCTCGCGTTCAATGTCTTGTGGGCGGGTGCCTCGCCCGCCGGAGCGGTAACCGTGCCGGCCCCGCCCGGGCCCGACGCGGCTGTACAGATTCCGGGCACACCGTTCCCGGACATCAATGACGATGGGACGCAGCTCGCCATCAACGACGACTACGTCCTGAGCCGCACTGCGGGCGACGACCCGCTGAACGTCGAGACGGCGGCCTCGGCGCGCTCGGCGGCCGCCGGGAAGGCAAACCAGATCCGCAACGGTCTCAACGGCAATGCCGCCGCCACCGCTTCCTTCAACGGACCCTGGGCTCCGATCGGCCCGAACCCGATCATCCAGGTCCAGCGCAGCGACGGCGCTCTGGCGGACGTGAGCGGCCGCATCGGCGCGCTCGCGATCCTGCAGAACGGCCGCTTCATCCTCGGCGCGGCGCAGGGTGGCATCTGGACCATGGACCCGGGGACCAACACATGGGTTCCACGCACCGACACGCTCCCCTCGCTGGCAACAGGCGCCATCGCGGTCGCCCCTTCGGACAACAACGTCATCTACGACGGCACCGGCGAAGGCGCGTTCTCCGGCGACAGCTACTTCGGCAACGGCATCCTCAAGTCGACCGACGGCGGCAACACCTGGGCCCACGTCTCCGGCGATTTCTTCATCGGCGTCTCCACCGCGCGACTGGCGGTCGATCCGACCAACGCCAATCACGTCTACGCGGCGATCATCCGCGGCCGCGGCGGCGCGCACCGCACGAGCCCTCCCGTCCACTCGCAGTGGGGCCTGTGGGAGTCGAAGGACGGCGGTGTGACGTGGAATCTTCTCAAGGCGGCGCCGGGCAGCTCCCTTGGCGCCACCGAGCTCCGAATCGACCCGATCACCCCGAACGTGCTCTACGCGTCCTTCATGGGCGACCAGATGTACAAGAGCATCGATGGCGGCACGACCTGGAACCCGATCATGAACGGCCTGCCGGCCGAGGCCGACTTCTCCGCCGGCCCGACCCGCTTCAGCATCGGACTCTCGCACCCTGCCGGCCAGTCGCCGGTCCTGTACGTCGGGTTTGACTTCATCAACGGGCCGTCCGCGCCTCCGAGCGTCGGCGGACCGGGCGCCCACCGCGTGGCGCGCGTGTTCAAGTCCACGGACGCCGGCGCAAGCTGGTTCCCGGTCCAGCGGATCGGCGGCCTCAACGGCGTCGCGGACTACTGCGGCACTCAGTGCACCTACGACAACGTCATCGAGACCGACCCGACCAACCCGTTGGTCGTCTTCGCGGCCGGCTCGTTCGGTTACACGCTTTCACCGCCGTCGGGGGGCGTCTTCCGCTCGGACGATGGCGGCGCGACCTGGAAGAACCTCGGCTGGGACCAGCACCCGGACTTCCACTCGCTCGTTTTCGATCCCAAGGACTCGCAGCACATCCTCATCGGATCCGACGGCGGCGTCTGGGAAAGCCACCACCAGGGTGGTCGAGTGCCGGGTACGCCGGGAGCGACCGTCCTGAGCGCGGTCGACTGGATCGACCTCAACGGCAACCCGAACGTCGACCCCGCGGTTGATCCGTTCGACGCGGCGAACGGCCTTCAGATCTCGCAGTTCAGCTCCATCCAGACCAACCCCAGCCGCCCGGTGCGCTTCGTCGGCGGCACCCAGGACAACGGCACCCTGCGCAAGATCGCGGGATCCAGCTCCTGGTACGACATCACTTCAGGCGACGGCGGGAACGCCCAGGTGGACCCGTACGACTCGCACTTCATCTACGGCACCTACTTCGCGCCGCCGACCCAGATCTACCGAATGACCGACAGCGGCGGAAACTTCTTCCAGAACAAGCCGATCACCAACGGCATCAAAGTCACCGAGCGCGCCGAGTTCTACATGCCGCTAGTGCTCAACCAGGAAAACACCAACCAGCTCTTCACCGGCACGTTCCACGTCTACCGGACCGACGACGCGAAGGCGCCCGCGGCCGGTGACGTGCAGTGGGCGTCGATAAGCGGCGACCTCACGAGCGGATGCACCGGAGCGGCGCCCAACGGGGCCCGCAACTGCACCATCACCACGATCGGCGTCGGCGGCGGCACGGCCGTCTACGTCGGCACCAACGACGGCCTGCTTTGGGTCAGCCCGAACGGGCAGACGAGCGGCAGCCCGACCTGGATTCAGATCGGCAAGTCCGTGCTGCCAAACCGTCCCCTGAGCGGCATCGCGGTCGACCGCAGCGACTGGCGCACCGCCTACATCGCCTACAACGGCTTCAACGCCGCCACACCGACTCACCCAGGCCACGTCTTCAAGACCGTTGACGGCGGACAGACGTTCCAGGACATCACCGGCAACCTGCCGGACACGCCGGTCAACTGGCTCGTCCTGGATCCGGCGCACACGGACACCATCTACGCCGCCACCGACGTCGGTCCGTTCGTGACCTACAACGGCGGCAAGAACTGGTTTGCGCTCGGCTCGGGCATCCCGATCGTCGGCGTCGACCAGCTCAGCCTCGACACCTTCCACCGCGTCCTCGCGGCCGGCACTCACGGCCGCGGCGCCTGGGAGCTCACCGACGGCTCGGCTCCCGAGCCGGCGCTGTGGCTCTCCACCGTCGACGCCGGCGTCCCGGTCGGGCCCGGTAGCTTCATCGACTACACGCTGAACCTGTCCAACATCGGCAATGCGGCGGCGACCAAGGTCCACGTCGTCGATCCGATTCCCGCCAACACCTCGTTCGTCTCGGCGAACAACGGCGGCGTGCTCGAAAACGGCGCCGTCAACTGGAACGGTCTGGGCGTTCCCACCGGCGCCACCACCGCGGGTGGCGGCCACCTGGTTCTCCACTTCCGCGTCCAGATCGACCCCAACCTCAGCTCCGGCGTGACGTCGATCGTCAACGACGGCACCCGGATCAACGACGGACAGATCAGCACTCCATTCACCGGATCGCCGACGGTCACGCCGATCGCACCTCCGTTCGCGGTCAGCATCTCGCCGTCCTCGCAGACCGGTGGCGCTCGCACGGGCTCCTCGCAGAGCTACACCGAGACGTTGAAGAATCTCGGCTACAAGACGGACCACTACAACCTTTCCTCGACGGGAGGAACCTTCCCCGTCACTTTCTTCGCCTCCGACTGCTCGACGTCCATCACGGCGACTCCGGATCTGATCGCAGGCGCGACGTTCGACGTCTGCGTCAAGGTGTCGCCCGCCGCCGGCACGGCTGACGGGACGTCCAGCGCCTCGATAGTCACTGCAGCTTCCGCAAGCTCGACCGACAGCGCGGCGGCGACGATCACGACCATCGCGGTCAGTGTCGACACGCTGCTCGTCGACGAGGACGGGAACGCGCCGGACACCAACAGCTACTACGACGCCGCACTGACGGGCGCCGGCGTGGCGCACGACACGTGGGACCTCAACGCCAACCCGGCCATCCCGGTCAAGTACATGGAGGCCTTCAAGAACATCGTCTGGTTCACAGGCACGAGCTTCCCTGGCCCGATCCTCCCGTATGAGAAGAACCTGACCGCCTACCTAAACAACGGCGGCAACCTGATGCTCTCGGGCGAGGACCTGCTGGACCAGGCTGCCGGCACGACCGACTTCGTCCGGAACTTCCTGCACGTCACCTGGGATGGAAGCGAGGCCCAGAACGACAAGCCGACGACCGCTTTCCACGGCGTGGCGGGAACGATCACCAACGGCATCACCTCCGTGAGCCGCACTCCGGTCCTCGGGACTCCATTCATGGACGAGATCACCCCGAACGGCACGGCCGTCGGGATCTTCACCGACGACGCTGGGCAGACCGACGGGCTCAGCTTCAGCGGCACGTACAAGGTCGTCTTCCTCCCGTTTGGTTTCGAGGAGTACGGCTCGGCCGCAGACAAGGTCGACTTCATCAACCGCGTGTTCACGTTCTTCGGGTAGCAGCCCGAGCGCCTTTCGTTCGCTAATGAGGGCCGGCCTTGCGCCGGCCCTTTCTTTTTGGCGGAGTGCGCTAGGCGGCGGGCTTCTGCTGCTGAGCGGCCGGCACGGGGCGGCGGCGGCGCGGGCGCTGGCGGTGAGGCAGGTAGGAGCGGTCGCCCACCCATGGCGCCGGTGGCGCGGAGAGAATCGAGGCGATCCGGTTGAGCACGGTGGCGTAGTTGCCGCGCAGCTTCGCGAACTTCTGCCAGTGGAGGTCACCGTCCTCGGCGTTGTAACCCGCGGCCCTCAGCCGGGCGACGGCGGCCACGTATTCCTCGCGCTCGATGACCGGCTCGTTCTCGATCTTGAAGCGAAAGATCCACGATATGTCTTCGGCAAGATGGTTGCCGACGGTCATCATGAGCTTGGCGCTGCCCGCCGATGGGTCGGTTGGAACCGAGCTGAGGATCAGCGTGGCCGCGTCCATCACCGCGCCGAACGAGTTGATCCAGGCCTCGTTGTCGTGACTCGAGCGGAAGTAGATGAGGAGGGGATAGGCCAGGTGGCTCTCCAGAACCATCGCCGTCCATTTCGTCCAGTCGTCGAAGGTTTCCCGAAGCTTTCCATCCATGCTCGGCCCGCCGGCGGTTTCGAGCAGCTGCACCGCGGACGCCGGCGCCCCGGCCAGCGCGTCGAGCGCGACGACAGCCTCCTCCCGGTTTCTGAACGATCCGTACAGCTCGAAGAGGAGCGTGATCGCCAGGGCCGCGAAGGCGACACCCGTGGCGCTTTCGAACACGATCAGGGCGCGGGCGTAGCCGATCTGGGGGACGTAGTCGCCGTAGGCCAGGGGCACAAGGGTCGTCGCCGAAACGTAGAAGGACTCGGGGAAATCCGCCAGCTCAGGGCGGAACTCGGAATGCAGGCCGTAAAGGATCAGGGCATAGCCGAGGACGAGGGCCACCGCCCAGATCAGGAAGAGGACGATCAGCGCGATGGGGGCGAAGGCGGCGAGCGCCGCTTCGCTGCGATCGACGCGCGTCGATCTCAGAGCCACCCAGCGCCACGCCGTCCACAACGGCCGGACCACGTTGCGGGCCAGCCCGAAGCGACGTATCGCGGGCCGCGGCAGGACGACCGTCTGGAAAAAGTCGTAGCCGGTGACCAGGAGGACGACGATCCCGGCCGTGATGGTTACAGCGTTGACCAGAGTGCCCATCTCAAAGGATGAATTTAGACTGAGCCGCCTCGTATTCCTTCTCGTCGTGGCGAAACGAGTCGGCGTCGACGCCGAGCCGGCGCGAGGCGTGGTAGGCCAGCCACTGGAGCGGCACGACGTTCACGATAGGCGACAGCGCCTCGTCCAGGTCTCCGGCGACAGGAAACGAGAGCACGTTGGCCGGGATCTCGAGCAGCGCGGACCCGACCTCCTTGACGCGCTCGAGAGATGGACCAGGCTGTTCGACGACGACCACCGCGGTCCCGGGTTGAATGCTGATCAGCGGTCCGTGAAGGATGCCCTCGACGTCGTGCCCTTCCGCGTTGATCAGGTGACTTGCCTCGCGCAGCTTGAGCGCGCCCTCGTAGGCCGTGGCGCGCGCCGGCCCGCCACCGACGAAGTGGGTGACCGGGCGCAGCTCGATTCCTTCCATCGTATTCGCGACACCCTTGCCTTGAGCCACCGCGGCGCGAACGCGGTCCGGCAGCTCGGTCAGGCGAGACTTCCACGGTGCCCGGCCGATCTCCGCGGCGATATGCGCGACGCGCAGCAGCGCGGCCGTGTGGCTCGCGGTGTGAACGCGTGAGCGCTCCTGCTCGACGGTCCTGACCACGCCCTGGCCTTCCAGGGGCGCGCCGAGCCCGGTGATGACCACCCAGCGGTCGCTGCCGCCGGCGAACATGTCGAGCGCCTGCTTGCTGAAGCGCTTGGTGCCGCGATGGCTCAGGAGGATCAGCCCGTCGTCCTCCCGGATCGCGGGTGGGTACATTGCGAACTCGAAAGCCCTGATCGCCCACGCCTCGATGCCGGCGCTGCGCAGCATGAACTGACCGGCCAGCGCGCCGTGGTAGCTCGTGCCCGTGCCGACCAGGAAGATGCGCGTCGCTCGCCGGAGTCGAGCGGCGGCGTCGGCAGCAGCTCCGTCGGCGAGGATTCGCGTCAGCTCGGCGGGCTGGCTCTCGAGGGTCGCCCGAAGGAAAGACCCAGGCTCGTGCGCCTCAGTCACCCTTTTTCGTCGCGGCGGGACCGTCGGATCGCTTCTCGAGCAGGTCGAGTATCCGCCTGTGCTGCTGGAGGATCTCGAGCTGCTGCACGTTGATCGTGTGCAGCGTGGTCAGGGTGATGTGGTCTGCCTCTGCACGCGCGTCCTGGCTGGCGGAGATCACGTTCTGGCCGACGATGATGATCGGCAGGAGCACCAGCTGCAGGAACGTCTGGCTGATCAGCACGCTCACGGCTGTCCAGAAGGCGCTGTTGGTGATCACCGCAACGCCGCCACCGATCGCGATGAGCGTGAAGATGTACGCGGCCCACATCGTGCCGATGCTCTTGGTGACCGCCACCGCCAGCCAGGTGTTGAAGCGGCCGATCCGGCCGGCGCCGTGCACCTGCGGCGCCACCGACCTGGAGGTGATGAGCCTTGGCTTGTGCTCCATCGGGTGGTCCTTGGCGACCTGGTACTCGGCCCGATGCTCGGGACTGCTGATGCGCCGTTCGCGCTTGCGTGCCTTCGGTGTCGTCTGCGCCATCCCGCGGCATAACCTAAGACAATCGGGGGCATGGCGAACGGTGTCTTCGAAGCCGCGCGCACGATCCTGGCTGTTCGCGAGTTCGACGAGCGGCCTGTTGCCAACGACGTCCTGCGGCGGATTCTCGAGGCAGGCCGCTACACCGCGAGCGGCCGAAATGGCCAGCCGTGGCATTTCGTGCTGGTCCGCGACCGGGAGCGCCTGCGCAAGCTGGGATCGCTGGTCCGCACCGGCGGCTACACGGCGAACGCGGCGGCGGCGGTCATAGTCGGCTACGAGAAGGCGACGGGACAGTACGGCATCTCCGACACCAGCCGCGCCATCCAGACGATGCTCCTGACCGCGTGGGGCGAAGGCGTCGCCTCGAACTGGACGGGATTCGGCGGCATCGAAGGCGTGCGTGAAGAGTTCGGCTTCCCTGAAACGTACGACGTGCTGGCGGTGCTGCCTTTCGGCTATCCCAGGCGCAAGGTCGCCGGCAAGAAGAAGCGCAAGCCGGTCAACGAGGTGATGTCTGCGGAGCGGTTCGGGGAGCCATTCTCATGACCCAGAACGGCGCGTAGAGGATCGCGAAGAACACGATCGCGATCCCCGTCGCCGACAGTACGTACCAGGGCCATGGACCAAGGATGTCGAGCAGCGAGTGGCTGTACGGCTTGGCGCGCAGGTACATGTAGTCGGCGCCGGTGATGGCGTCAATTAGGCCGACGAGCGCGGCGTAGACGATGGTGATCGCCAGAACCTTCATCACCGACCCCCGGCGCGGATAGATGCGCAGACCGACGACCAGCACCAGCGCCGCGGCGATGATCCCGCCGTGCGCGATGTAGTACTGGAAGAACCAGAAGTCCGGAAAATGGTTGGGCAGGTCGGGCGTGACGAGGCCCTGGATCGTGCCTGCCAGGCCCCAGAAGTAGGTGAGCTCCGCAAGCAGTGGCCGTTGCGTCCAGAGGGCCGCCGCGGCGATGAGGATCGTCACGTCGCAGAGCTGAAGTGGAAGCGCCTGGGCACGCTGGCCCGGCGAACCTCCGCCAAGGGCGAGGTTGATCCACCAGCTCACCTCCGTGGCCACGAGCACCAGCGCGAAAACGCGGAGCCACGGCCCTGGTCTGCGCCGTGCCGCGATGACGAGGATGGCCGTGATGAGCGCGATCACCACCACCGTCACGAGATGCTCGGGGGCGAGGAGGGCGCTCATTCGCAGCCGGCTCCGGGTTCGTCGCACTCTGGCGTGACGCCGAAGCGATCGAACCGCCGGCGATTCCGCGCAAACCAGCGGTAGAGGGCTTCCTCCATCGCGGCCATCGGTCTCGAACGATAGAGCGCCGCGAGCAGGCGCCATCCACCGCCCATTTGTTTCAAGACTCGGTTGACGGCGGCCGCCGCCTCGAGCTTGCGACCGTCCGCGTCGATGGTCCAGGCCGCGCGATCCACTTCAGCCCGCGTCAGCCCGTAGCCGTCGAGCGCGCCCGACTTCTGGTTGGCGACGGCCAGCACACGGCCGGCCCGGTCACGCCGGCGAACCCAGCGCGCCATGCGCGTTCAAACGCCTCAAGTGCCGTCGAAGAAAAGGATTAGCGGGGCCGGGTCGCCGATGTGGCGGACTTTAGCCGAGTACCCGGCGTCCCCTTCGGATCCGCAGGAGGGCGAGCAGGCCCATCAACACCGCGGTGATGAACAGGATCCATCCGACCTCGACGCTGATCGTGTCGTAGATGCCCACGGAGGCCGTGTAAGGGGCCCAGATGGCAAAGACGACGAACCACAGGATGAGGTTGACGATGGTGAGGATGCGCATACAGTCATTGGGGTAACGCCCGCCCAGAGCGAACAAGACGTTTTTCGATCGAAACGCGTCACTCGTGCGCCTGGATTGACTCGTTTTGATCCAGGGAGAAAAAAGAGGCGCCGCCTCTCGACGGACGCCTCTTTTGAGGAAGGGAAACCTTCTGGATCAGACCACCGCGGGTCGCGTCACCCCTTCGGCCTCCATCGGAGTCTGCTCCTCGTACTCGACGTGGTGGTCGTACTGGGAACGGTCCTTCAGGAGCGCGGTGGCCAGGAATCCGATGACACAGCAGACAAGGATGTAGGCGCTGATCGTGTACGGGCTCTTGGCCACGAACGGCGAGTCGAACTTGAGCCCGATGATGTCGAACTTGCCGGCCCACAGCCCGGTCGCTATGTAAGGCGCCGGACCTCCGGCGAAGATCGACGCGAGCTGGTAGCCGAGCGACGCACCGCTGTAGCGCAAACGCCCGGTAAAGCTCTCGGCGATCAGCGACGCCTGCGGTCCGTACTGCATGTCGTGCGGGATGAGTGAGAGGGCGATGACGATGAAAACAACCACGGCGGCGCCGCCCGCGAACAGGCCGAAGTAGACAAAGCCCCACACCGCCATCACGGCGATGCCGAGCATGTACACGGTCTTTCGGCCGATCGAGTCGGACAGATGGCCGAACAGCGGGATCGTGATGAACGACACCAGTCCGGCGACGCTCACCGCCCACGTGAAGAACGACTTGCTGAGATGCGGTGTGGCGAAGATGCCGAACGTGAACACGAAGACCGTGAACAGGTAGAACGGCGCCTGCTCCGGAAGCCGCAGCAAAGCGGTGAGGATGATCTCCCGCCAGTTGCGGCGGATCACCTCGCGGACGGGCGCTTGCTCGACTCGATTCTCGCGAAGGATCGCCTGGAACACAGGCGTCTCCACGATGCCCAGCCGGATGTAGAGACCCACGCCGACGAGAACGATGCTGAGGAGGAACGGGATCCTCCACGCCCAGCTGGCAAACGCGCTCTCTCCGGCGAGCGTGACGGTCAGGGCGACGACGGCGTTGGAAAGGACGAGGCCGATCGGAACTCCGAACTGCGGCCAGCTTCCGAGCCAGCCCTTGCGTTTCTTGCTGCCCCATTCCATCGCCATGAGCACCGAGCCGCCCCATTCACCGCCGACTCCGATGCCCTGGAAGAGACGCAACACGACCAGGACCACCGCCGCCCAGATACCCAGCGTCGCGTAAGTGGGCATGACGCCGATGAGGAAGGTGGCAAGGCCCATGAACAGGAGCGTCGCGATCAGGGTTGCTTTGCGGCCTATGCGGTCGCCGTAGCTACCGAACAGCCAGGCGCCGACCGGCCTGGCGAGGAAGCCGACGAAGAAGATGACGTATACGTTCAGCGTGCCCGCGAGCTGGTCCGACTTCGGGAAGAACAGCTTCGCGAACACGAGCGCGCCAGCCGTCCCGAAGAGGAAATAGTCGTACCACTCGATCGAGGTTCCGACGGTGCTTGCGATCACCGCCTTGATCAGGTTTCGCCGCCGTTCCTCCGGCGGCATGGCATCCAGGACGGAAGATCCGGCAGTACTCGCCATAGTCAATCCCCCCAGAAAGAGCTAGATAAGGCCTAGCAGCTACTCAATTCTTAACACTTTTCCGGGTTTTGCGCTCAGACGCTGCGCGATGGCGGCAGTTTCCTGCCCGGGTGAGGTGTGGAGATCGGCCTCGAGGACGGCGGCCAGCCGCTCGAACACCCGCAGTGCCTCCGCGGAATCGCCGGCCTGTTCGTGGAGCCGCATCAAGCGGCGGTAACCGCTTTCTCGATAAGGCTCGAGCTCGACCGCCTCTCTTGCGGCCCTCAGCGCAAGCGGGTGCTCCCCGTTCCACTCGTGGACCTCGGCCAGGCAGTCGAGCGCCCGAACCTGCGCGGCCCGCAGGGATCGGCGCTGCTGCTCGATCCAGGATCCTTCCGCGCTTGGCAGCAACGGCCTGCGCAGGATCGAGCAGGCGACGACGGCCGGTCCGTACGCGTCACCGAAGCGGCCGGCGAGCAGAGCGCCTTCGGCGAGATGGACCGACGAGATCGCGGTGGACACGTCGACCCAGGAACCGGGCGGGAGATTGATCCGGTAGCAGCCTCCCGCCGCGGTCAAGGAGTTCCGAGGCATCCCCAGCTCGGCCAGCACGGCGCGCAGCTTGCTCACGATCGAGCTCAGGGCGACGTCGGCCGACCGCGGAAGCGAGCCCGGCCACAGCACGTCAGCAAGCTCGTCGCGGGAGACCGGGCGGCTGCGCTCGATCAGGAGGAACGCGGTCGCGAGCCGTCCCTGGTTCCCGGGCAGCCGGTCCCCGCGGATCATTCGCCCGCCGGCCACCAGGCAAAGCTCGCCCATCAAGTAGACCTGCAAGGCACTCCAAGCTTTTGCCAAAACGCGCCTCCTAGTGTGGCGGCCATCCCACGTTCAGGAGGACTGCGATGTCAGTGACGATCACGATTCGCGCGCGACTCAAGGGTGACGCCGGCTCGATCAAGAAGATT
>JAMXLM010000003.1 GCA_024280995.1 Candidatus Dormiibacterota bacterium | reverse complement strand
GCTCGTGGCGCGGGTTGCCGCCCTCCACGTAGATCGTCCCGGCGTTCACCTTGAGCACGTGGTCGATGATCTCGGCCAGCGGAACGTCCTTGTGATGCGGCCCGCCGTAGTTGCCCCAGCACACGTGGAAGCGGACCTGCTCGGGCGGGATGCCGTCGAGCGCGTCGTTCAGTGCCTCGATGGCCAGCGGCAGATGGTGATGCCAGTCGCCGACGCTCGAGCCCACCGACCGGCAATGCGCGGCCATCGCGACGTCCGGCGAGTCGATCTGCAGGTTCAGTCCGGCATCCGCGATCGCCTTGTACTCGTACGACAGCGCGTCGCCGAGCGCGGCCAGGTACTTCTCGTGCGAGCCGTAGTGCTGGTCGGGGTAGTTGAACGCGATCTGACCGGGGCTGATCGCGCCCATGAAGGCAGTCGATGGATCGGCGTCGCCCAGCGCGCTCTTCAGGCGTTCGATGTCGCGGTGAACCGCGTCCTTCTCGGTCAGCTCCACCGGTCCCACGCAGTTGGCGAACACCAGGTGCGCCATCGCCGGTGTCGCGAACAGCCGCATGGCCAGATTCGGGAAGTCCGCGACGTCATCGGCCTGGAACTCCGATTGGCCGTCGAATCCGGAGAACCGCTCGTTGACGTACGTGCTGAATCCGGTCTTGCTCATCTCGCCGTCGCTGATGAAGTCGATTCCGGCCTCGCGCTGCTTGGCGACCACCTCGGCGACCGCCGACTCGATCCTTGCCTCGAGCGCTCCCTCGTCGACCTCCTGCCCATCCATCCGCGCCCAGATCATGTCCGCAAGCTCATCCGGGCGCGGAAGGCTTCCCGCGTGCGTCGTCGGAATTCGGTCCGCCATCTCTTTCTCCACTCTCGTCGTGTCCGCCGCGGTTCAGCGGCGCACCGAGCTTCTATCAGACCGCGAATCGTGCGCGGGAGGATCAGGGTCTGCGCTTTCGCTTTCGCGCGTGGATCGTCAACTTGCGGGTGGAGACAGGCGTGCGACGGCCCCGTCGACGCCCGCGGCGCCGCGGGCTGAGCTCAGGTCTCGGCGATCATCAGCGTCGCACCCCCGGAGGCGAAGTTCGCGACGTCGGCGCCAGCCGCCTCTCCCTCGGGACTGCCCATCGCGGCCTGCAGGTCCTGCGCGCTGTCAAACCACAGCTCCGCCAGGTAGTAGAACGGCGCCGGGGCGCCATCCGGCGTGCCAAGGACCTTGCCCGACTCGAAGCGCCGGAGGTTCGGGATCTTGTGCACCAGCGGGATGTGTGTGCTCGCATAGTGCTGATCGAACGCCGTCGTGTCCTCGGGCGCTCCGTAGGCGACCACCAGCTTGACCAATTTGTCCTCCTTGTCGGGGGTCAGCCAGCGGAGCCTATATGAGTGCAGGTCGCGTCAGTGACCGCGCGAGCGCGAGCGTGATGACGAGCGCTCGCGGCCCGAGGACGCCCGGGAGCGTCCCGACGATCCGTTCTGTGACTGTCCGCGGGGTTCCCGCTTGCGCTTGACCTTGCCGTCTTCGATCGTCCCGCGCCAGGAGCCTGTCTCTTCCTCGATCGCCTCGATGTACGCCTTGAAGCGGTGCAGGTCGCCTCGCGCCGCGCGCTTGACGTGGCGCATCCCGCGCGCGGCCTTCTCGAGCAGGCCCCCGGGCTCGAGATCGAGCGAGAGCTCGAGCCGCGTGAGCTCGGGCGCGATCTCGTGGAAGGTGATCCATCCGGTGTGGTTGATCCCCTCGGTGACCTCCCACTTGATCTTCTGATCGGGGCGCGCCGTGACGATCTTCGCCTTGAACTCCTTGGTCTTGCCCCAGATCTTGGTCGTGAACGACACGGTGGTGTCGTCGTCCTTCGAGACCCGCTTCACCCGGTGCATGAACTGCGGCCACTCCTCGAACTGGGTCCACTGGTTGTAGGCCGTCTCGAGCGGTACGGCTACGTCGATGCTCTGCTGCACGGGCATCCGCCGGCCATCGCCGATCCCCCGCGGGCCCTTTTCCTCGTCATCCTCGTCGTCGTCTCCGCCGAACGGCAGCGCGTTCTTGACCGCCTTCTTGAGGATGCCGGCCGGACCGCCTGCCTGTCCGACCTTGTCGTCGATCGCGCCCTTGACCTTCTCCTCGACCTTGCCCTTGACGGCGCCCGACATCTTCTCCCCGACGCCCGACACCGCATCCTTCGGCGCGCTGATCGCGTCACCGAGGCCGTCGGTCGATACGTGATCGGCCAGCTTGCCGACGCCCTTCACGGCCAGCGGCGTTAGCGCCACGGCTGCCGCGGCCGCGGCGGCGCCGGCGGCCCCGCGCCCCGAAAGCTTGTCGGTCACCCCGTCCATGCCGCCGCCGATGTCCTTGACTACGTCCTTCACGGTATCTGCCACATCTATCGCCATCTCTCCTACCTCCTCCAACCGGGTTCCATCTCGCGTCTACCCGGGCACTAAGGCAGGAAACGACAGTGGTGTAGGCAGTGTGACCAGAGGGGTCGTCAACCCCGCCGGAAGCGATCCTCCTCCTCCACGGTGCGCTCGGCCGTTGGCCGCGCCTCCAGCCGTCCGTCGGGAATCGGCTGGCCGCTCTCAATCGACAACCCGTAGGTGCCTTCCTTGAGTCTGGCTTCCGCGCGCTCCACGGCGGCGAGCTCGCCCTGCAGGTCCTCGCGGCGGCCGGCGTCGAGTTCGTCCTGGTAGAGATCTTCGGAGTCTTCGTCGCCCGGCTCGATCCGATCGTCGCCTTCCAGGGGTCCCTCGAGCGCGGCGAGCGCCTCTTCGATGCGTGAGCGTTCGCGGGCGAGCAGCTCACGGGCTCGATCAGGTTCCATGCCCGAAGCCTAATCGCTCCTGCTATGGGTAAGCCTTCACGTCTACTGAGACCGATCACGGGAGATGACCTCGAACATGGATTACCGACAGCTGGGCGGCTCCGGGCTCCGGATCTCCCCCCTGACCCTGGGAACGATGACTTTCGGCGGCCGCGGCAAGTTCCAGGCGGTCGGCGAGACCGACGTGGAGGGGGCGCGCCGGCAGATCGACATGGCGCTCGAGGCCGGCGTGAACCTGATCGACACCGCCAACGTCTACTCCGACGGCGCCGCCGAGGAGATCGTCGGACAGGCCCTCAAAGGCCGGCGCGACCAGGTCCTCCTGGCCACCAAGGCGCGCTTCCCGATGGGCCCCGGCCCGAACGACGCCGGCTTGTCCCGCCATCATCTGATCGAGGCCTGCGAGGCCAGCCTGCGGCGCCTCGACACCGACCACATCGACCTCTACCAGCTCCACCAGTGGGACGGTCAGACGCCGCTCGAGGAGACGCTGGAAGCGCTCGACCATCTCGTCCGGAGCGGCAAGGTCCGCTACGTCGGCTGCTCGAACTTTGCCGGCTGGCAGGTGTTGAAGGCGCTCGGCATCGCGGATCGGCTGCGCCTACCGCGGTTCGTCAGCCATCAGGTGTACCTGTCGCTCCAGGAGCGCTCGGCCGAGTACGAGATCGTGCCGTCCGCGCTTGACCAGGGACTCGGGCTGCTGATCTGGAGCCCCCTGGCCGGCGGGCTCCTGTCCGGGAAGTACCGACGCGGCGAGGACCCGCCGTCCGGCTCGCGGCACGCCAGCGAATGGGACGAGCCGCCGGTGTACGACGAGGACAAGCTCTACGACACGGTCGACGTGCTGGTCGAGATCGCCGACGGGCACGGGGTGTCCCCGGCGCGCGTGGCGCTGGCGTGGCTGCTCGGACGGCCCGGCGTCACCAGCGTGATCATCGGCGCGCGGACCGACGAGCAGCTCGCCGACAATCTGGCCGCCACGGAACTCGAGCTCTCAGACGATGAGATCGCGCAGCTCGAGGAGGTCAGTCGGCCGCCGCTTCTGTACCCGTTCTGGCATCAGCACAAGACAGCGGCGGACCGGCTCTCTCCCGCGGATCTCTCGCTGATCGGGCCGCACATGGGTCAGGAGCGTCCCGTCAGCGCTTGACCGGAAGATCGCGGCGGTCAGCCGGTGAGCAGGCCGCCGTCGACGGGCAGCACGACGCCGCTGATATACGAGGCGGCGTCGCCGGCCAGGAACACGGCCGCGGCGGCGAGTTCGCGTCCCTCGCCCATGCGCCCGACCGGTACCCGCTCGATGACCTTCTCGAGGTAACCCGGCTTGTAGGTATCGGTCATCTCGCTCGCGAAGAACCCGGGCGCCAGGGCGTTGACGCGAATCCCCTTGCGCCCGGTCCACTGCTGCGCAAGATCACGGGTGAGGCCGATGATCGCCGCCTTGCTCGAGGAGTACGCGGCCTGCGGCAGCCCGCCCGAGGTGAACCCGAGCACGCTCCCGATGTTGAGGATGCTCGCTCCGGGCTGCATGACACGTGCGCAGGCCTGGGCCATCCAGTAGCTGCCGTACAGGTTCACCTCGATCACGCGCTGGAACTCCTCCGGCGTCTCGCGCGTGGCGGGAACCGCGGTGCCCACGCCGGCGTTGTTCACCAGGACGTCGAGACGCCCGAACTCGCCCATCGTCTCGTCCACCACCCGCGCGCAGTCTTCGGGCCGGCTGACATCGGCCGTGACCGCGAGGCACCGGCGGCCAATCTCCTCGACCCGCTCCTTGGTCTCCGCCAGGCGCTCCTTCCGCCGCGCGCAGATCGCCACGTCCGCGCCGGCCTGCGCGAACGCGAGGGCAAACTCGACCCCCAGGCCCGAGGAGGCCCCGGTTACGATCGCGACCTTGCCATCCAGTGCGAAGTGCTCGACGAAGCTCACGGCTGGTGATCGCCCTCGACGAAGCCCGGCCGCGCATAGGCCGGGTCGGGGTAGCTGTAGAAACCGCGGCCGCTCTTGACCCCGACATCTCCGCGATCGACGTACGCCTTCAGGAAAGCCGCGTTCTCCTTGAGCTGCGGGTCGTCCAGCTGCCGTGCCCAGTAGTCGGTGATCGTGTATGCGGTGTCCAGGCCCACCGCGTCGAGCGCGCCGAGCGGCCCGACCGGTGCCTTCGTGACGAGCATCCAGGAGCGATCGATGTTCTCAACCGACGTCACCCCCTGCGCCGCAAGCGTGATCGCGGCCCGATTCAGCGCGGTGTACATCGAGTTGAAGACGTAGCCGTTGTACTCGCGGCTCAGCTCGATCGGAACCTGTCCGATCCGGCGCGCGAACTCCACGACGAGCTCGGTCACCTCCGGCGCGGTGCCGGGGTGAGGCATGACGTCGGTGAGGTTGTTGACCCATACCGGCAGATGGAAATGAAGCGCCAGTAGCCGGTCGGGACGACCTGTGGCCTGGGCGAACTGCGAGGGCACGAGCGTCGAGGTGTTAGTCATGAAGATCGTGCGCTGCGGGCACGCGTCACCCCACTCGGCAAGCACGCGGCCCTTGAGATCCGGATCCTCAGGAACCGCCTCGCTGAGCAGATCGGCGTCCTCGGCTGCGATCGACGCGTCTGAGGTGAGCGTGATCTGCTCCCGCGCCGACGCCCGAACCTCGGGCGAAATGACGCCGCCGGCCTCTAGCCCACCTGCGTAGGCGTCGATACGCGCGATCGCCGCCTCGAGCGCCGCCGCGTCGACGTCGTACATGACGACGTCGTAGCCGTGACCGGCACACTGGAACGCGATCTGCTGCCCCATGGTTCCCGCGCCGACGACCACGATCCGGCGCACATCACCGATCTGCATGCCCTAAGTATCGCGGTCACCCGTCCTCGAGGCGGTGGCGATCGTCCTCTGCCCGCTGGAGCTTGCGGAGGAAGACGATGCTGGTGAGCGCCGCCCCGGCGCAGACGATCCACATGGCCTGGAAGCCCTGGGTGCCTTTGAACACGCTGCTGCCGGTCACCGCGATCAGGACGCCGGCAAGGATCGGCCCGAGCGTGATGCCCACCCCGCGCGACAGGCTGTAGAAGCCGGTCAGGGCACCATGCTCGTCCTCGGGCATCAGCGGCATGAGGATCGCGTAGGCCATGGTCATCACCGCCCCGCCTCCGATCGCAATGAACGGCATCGCCGCGATCAACAGCGGCCGGCTGGTGGTGAAGATCAGGAC
>JAMXLM010000002.1 GCA_024280995.1 Candidatus Dormiibacterota bacterium | reverse complement strand
CGGGTTAACCGGGTAAGGGCCCTGGTAGACAACCAGGTTGATAGGCCGCAGGTGTAAGAGGAGCAATCCTTTGAGCTGAGCGGTACTAATAGCCCGAGGGCTTGTTCACCTATAACTCACTCTTCAGATCACTGAAGGGCGAGCGGAAACGAGCCAACGCAAGAAACGGATCCAGCGCGAAAGCAAAAAGCAAACTGGAAAATCTCATAGACCTCATTCGGTTGTCGCTGCTTTGATCGTGGTGGTGTAATTTCACGCATCCACCCGATGAGCGAAACAGGCGCGACGCCAAACCTCGAAGGCGGCGATCTGACGATCGCGATCGTCGTCGCGCGCTTCAATGAGAACGTGGCCAAGCGCCTCCTGAAGGGCGCCCAGGACGCGCTCGCGAAGCACGGCGTCGAGGACACGGACGTCTACTGGGTCCCAGGGAGCCTGGACCTGCCCGTGACCGCGCTCGCCCTCGCCGAGAAGGGCGCACACGACGCGATCGTCTGCCTGGGCGCTGTCATCCGCGGCGAGACCTTCAACTTCGAGGTCGTGGCGATGCAGGCGGCCCAGGGCCTCATGCAGGTCCAGCTCGACACAGGCGTCCCGATCGCCTTCGGCGTGCTCACGACCGAGGACGAGGACCAGGCGCTCGCACGGTCAGGCCTCAAGAACAACAAAGGCGCCGACGCCGCGGAGGCTGCGATCGAGATGGCCAACCTCCTGCGCGAGATCCAGGGCTAGCTGACCACCGATACCGCGACCACGTTGCGGCCGGCGGGGGCGACAACGAAACCCTCCGTCGCCGCCGGCGTGCTGAACTGGTTCGAAGCCCCGAGTGACGTCTTGAACAGCAGCCGCCCGGTGGAGGGATCGAGCGCGAAGAGCTGACCGCTCGACGGCTCGATCGCCCACACCGCGCCGGCCGCCACGATAGGCGACGCCAGGCGAGGCACCGCCGACGACCAGGCGATCGAAATCGAGGAAGCGCTGACGCTCAACGCGTACAGCCCGTCCGAACACGGTACGTACACAGTGGACCCCGACCACGCCGTCCCGCCGTAAGCGCCCGAGTAGCAAATCTCGCGCGCCACGAGCTGGCGCCCAACACCTCCAAGTGATCCTGCTCGCAGCAGGTACGCGATCCCGTCCTTGCCGATCGCCATCACCAGCCCTCCCGGCAGCAGCGTCGCCCCGACCGAGCCGAGGTCGGAGTCGTTGCGGTTCAGCTGCACCCAGCTGGCCGGCGCGAAGTATGAGCGCACGGTATGCAGATCCGGCGAGAGCTGCAGCACCGAGTCGCTGTAACCGAACGTCGTGGGCGATGAGGTCGCGTTGCCGGTGACGACGTACACGCTTCCGTCGTCCGCGATCGACGCTCCCTGCGGGCTCCAGATGCTCGCGCCTGTAGGCGAGCGCACCAGGTAGGCGGACGCTCCGCCCCCGCCCAGCGGGACCGAGACCACGTACCCGTGGTAGTCCCCACAGTCACCCCACAGGCCGCCGATCGGGATGTAAACCGACCCGGAGCCGATAGCGAGCGCACCCCGGAACTGCTGCGCCTCGGGGTGCGAGCCAACCGGGTCGACCGGCTGCCGGAACAGCACCGACCCGTCGGCGAGGCTCATCGCGTAGAGCACGTGGTGGAAGCCCCGCAAGAAGGCCACCGCGTACAGGCGCCCGCTCGCGAGGTCGGCGGCGGGGGTGCCGGTGATCCCCGAGACGGGCCTGATGTTCCCGCACGGCAGCGTGGACGCGTCGACCGGCTCCCCAAGGTGTCGCTCCCAGATGACCGCGCCGGTGAAGATGTCGAGCGAGTAGACGGTGTTGTTCTCGGTGGCTACGATCACGTGTCCGCCGACGATCAGCGGTGACGCGTACACCTCGCCGTCCACGCCAACCTTCCAGGCCACCTGCGGCGTGGACAGCGCAGGTTCCGCCGGCCCGACTCCCGACCGGCCGGCGTCGCGGTGATACTCAGCCCACTCGACGGATACGGCAGGCGAAGCGGCCGGTGCCGACCCGCGCGGCGGGGATTGGTTGGCGGATGACGACCCGCCACCCCCGCACCCGACCAGCACCGCAACGCCGAGAAACGCCGCTGCGGCCCGGATCAAATTCCCCAGACGAACTTGCGCTCCGGCCGCAGCCGCGCCCGCTCGGGTGCGATCAGCTCGACCCGCCCCTGCATCGCAACGCCGCGCTTCGGGCCCATGCCGTCGACCACCATCGCGGCGCGTGGCTCGGCGGAAAGATTCCGCAGCTTCACGCCGTCGACGTCGAAGTCGAGCGACCCGTCGTCGTTCATCGTGTACATCACCGGCACGACGTGCGGCCAGCCCGAAGGTCCGACCGTCGCGAGCCGCGCGAGTCGCTGCGAACGGAGGAACTCGAGCTCCGGAGCGCTGAACATCAGACACATCCTAGACTCAGGAGTTCGCATGGCATTGACAACCGAGAGCACGATCGGCGGCTACGCGATCAAGCGCCGCGAACCGCTTGACAGGCTGGAGGGCCAGTTCATCGAGCTCGAGCACGAGCGAACCGGCGCCAGGCACATCCACATTCAGTGCCCCGACGACGACAACGGGTTCGCCGTCTTCTTCGCGACCAATCCAGACGACTCGACCGGCGTTGCTCACATCCTCGAACACGTCGTCCTGGCCGGCTCGCAGCGCTACCCGGTCCGCGACCCGTTCTTCTCCATGACTCGTCGTTCGCTCGCAACCTTCATGAACGCGTTCACGGGCTCCGACTGGACCACGTATCTATTCGCGACCCGCAACGAGAAGGACTTCAAGAATCTCCTCGACGTCTATCTCGACGCCACGTTCTTCCCACGCCTGAGCGAGGACTCGTTCAAGCAGGAAGGCGTCCGTTTCGAGTTCGAGAATCCCGCCGATCCGACGAGCGGGTTGCGCTACAAGGGCGTCGTCTTCAACGAGATGAAGGGCGCACTCGCAACGCCGGGCGCCGCCATCGATCGCGCCATCGGCAAGGCGCTCTTCGCAGGTACGCCTTACGAGCACGTGAGCGGCGGCGATCCGCGCGACATCCCGAACCTCACCTGGGAGATGCTTCGGCGCTTCCACGCTCGCCACTACCACCCGAGCAACGCTCACTTCTACACCTACGGCAACCGCGACCTCGAAGAGACCCTGGACGCGATCGAGAAGGGAGCCCTGAGTCGCTTCGAGCGAATCGATCCCGACACCGAAATCCCCGCCGTGACGCGTATGAAAAAGCCGACCAGGGCGACGGAGCCCTACCCAGCCGAGCCGGGCGACGGCAACGACCGCAAGGCTCAGGCGCTGACCGCGTGGGTGACCATCCCCAGCGGCGACTCCTTCAAGAACCTGGCGATGCGAGTGCTCTCCGAGGTCCTTCTCTCCAACGCCGGCTCGCCACTCCGCAAGGCCCTCATCGACTCGGGCATCGGCAGCGCGCTCGCCGACGGCAGCGGCCTTCACGACGACTACAAGGAGGCCGTCTTCGGCGCCGGGCTGAAGGGCATCAAGGCCGAAGACTCGGAGAGGGTCGAGAAGGTCGTCATCGACACGCTCGAGCGCGTCGCCGACAACGGGATCGACCAGTCGCAGGTCGACGCGGCCATCCACCACCTGGAGTTCGAGAAGCGCGAGCGCTCGAACGCCGGCTTCCCGTACGCATTGAAGCTCCTCTTTGCCACGATGCCGCCCTACCTCTACGGCGGCAACGTCTACAGCGCCCTCGACTTCGACCGCGACCTGGAGGAGCTGCAGAAGGCGCGCGAGGAAGGGCGTTTCTTCGAGAACCTCATTCGCGCGGAGCTCCTCGACAACCCGCACCGCGGCCTCTTGACCGTCGTCCCCGACACGGGGATGGAGGAGCGCATGCGCCGCGAGGAGCTCGACCGCCTCGCCGCCATCGAAGCGACGCTCGGCGACGAGCAGAAGCAGCGGATCGTGTCCGATGCGCTGCGCCTCAAGGCCGACCAGGAGGCGAAGCAGGACCTCTCGTCGCTGCCCACGCTGGAGCTCAGCGACATCCCGATGAAGTTCGAGGACGTGACAAGCCGTGACGACGTCGTCCGCAAGGCGACGGTCGAGTTCTACCCGCAGCCAACGAACGGCATCACCTACCTCGACATCCGAGCGGACTTCTCAAAGCTCACGCGCGCCCAGCAGGACCTGCTGCCGCTGTTCAGCCGCGTCCTTACCCAGAGCGGCGCCGCGGGCCAGGACTATGTCGAGGTTGCCGCTCGCCTGGCCGCCGCCACCGGAGGAGTCGGTGCGGCCGCCCAGGTGCAGTCGCTCGCCGCGCGCGATGACTACATCCGGTCCTTCGTCGTCTCCGGCCGCGCCCTCGATCGCAACGCCCAGCCCTTCGTCGAGCTGCTCACCGACCTCATCGCCCGCCTCGAGATCGAGCCCAAACGTCTCCGGGACATCATCGCCGAGATCAGCACGCGCCTCGAGAGCTCGCTTGCCGGTCTGGGTTTCCAGTTCGCGCTGCTGCGCGCTCACGCCAAGCTGAGCTCGGAGGGCGCCGTCAACGACCGGCTGCAGGGCGTCGGCATGCTTCACACCATGCGCCGGCTGGCGAGGCTCGACGAAAGCGACCTGGGCGATGTGATCGCGAAGCTGGACGAGATCCGGACGCAGCTGTTCCGCGCCGAGGGCCTGCGCATCATCGTCACCTGCGAGGAGGCGATGATCGAGCCGCTCGAGGATCTCCTCAGCAAGCTCGTGGCCGAGCTGCCGGCAGACGGCGCAGCCGGAAAGCGGGCGAAACCCGCGCCCGACCCCAGCACGCCGGAGGCCCGGACCGCGCCCGTGCCGGTGGCCTTCAACGTCCGCATCTACAAGACGGTGCGCTTCACGCACCCCGACTCCGCGGCGCTGCTCGTGCTCTCCAACTACCTGCGCGACACGTTCCTCCACCGAGAGCTGCGCGAGAAGGGCGGCGCCTACGGCGGATATGCCCAGGCCGGCGTCGCCAACGGCACTTTCTACTTCGGCTCGTACCGCGACCCCAACATCGTGCGCACGTACGACGTCTTCGACGAGGCCATCAAGTGGGTGACCGACCGTGCGATAGAGAAGGAACCGCTGAAAGAGGCGATCCTCGGCGCGTGCGGCGATGTCGATCCTCTGGAGTCGCCCGACGTCAAGGGCCGTCGCGAGGCGACCAACCGGGTCACCGGCTTCAACCTCCAGGCACGAGAGCAGTTCAAGAGGCGCCTCCTGCAGGTGACCGGAGAAGACCTGAAGCGCGTCGCCGCCACATACTTCCTGGACAAGCCGGCGGTGCAGACAACGGTCGCCGGAGCGGATCTCATCGACGCGGCGCGAAAGGAGAAGCCCGACCTGTTCGAGGTCGTCTCACCCATCTAACGAGGCATGGCTAGACTGGCGTCCGTGAACCAGTTCTGGCGGCATGAGCTCTTCTGGCCCGCGATCCTGATCCTCGCCGGGGTCTACTTCCTGCTCAGCAACCTGGGGTTGCTGAACTGGCTCACGCCCGGCATTTTCTGGCCCATCGTATTGATCGCCCTGGGTGTCTGGTTGATCGCCCGCCGCTCCTGGCGCTAGGCAATGTGGTACCGCGGCCCGAGCGTGTTCTGGGGCGGCATCCTCGTCATCGTCGGCGTGCTCTTTCTGCTCGCCAACCTCAACGTCCTCCAGAACCTCGACTGGAACGTGGTCTGGCCGATCGTCGTCATCGCGTTGGGCGTGTGGCTGCTCGCGGCACGTATCGGCCCCGGAGGCGCGCGCACGCCACTCGACTACTCAGAGCCGCGGCAGGGCATCGACAAGGCGCGGCTCGAGATCGCCGTCGGCACGGGCCGGGTCGACGTGCGCTCGGCGCCGCTCGGCGACCAGCTCTACCAGGTGCACATCGACCACGCCGGGGCGGCTCCCGAGGTGACGCTCGACCGCGCGACCGCGACGCTGCGCATCGCCCAGCACGTCGACTGGTTCGTCGGCGCGCGACGGCTGCGTATTGAGGCCAGGCTGAGCGACGCCGCCTCGTGGGATGTCAGCTGCTCGACCGGCGCCATCCGCGGAGAGATCGACCTGTCGACCGCGAAGCTCAGCGGCTTCGAGTGCCGGACCGGGGCAAGCACGCTCGATCTCGTCCTGGGTGCGCCGACAGGAGTGGTGCCGATGCGCATCGACGGTGGGGCGCTCACCATTCGGATCACCCGACCGGCCGGCACCGCGGTGCAGGTGCAGGCGTCCGGAGCAGGGGTCCAGCTCAACGCCGACGGCACGCACCTCAACGGCCTGGGCACGCGTGCCTGGAAGAGCGACGGATTCGACGCGGCCGCCGACCGCTACGAGATGGCCATCTCGGGCGCGGCGCTCAGTGTCGACGTCGCGGGGAGATAGCAGATGCGCTACACCAGTCGATACCGGAGCTTTTTCTGGCCTGCGGTCCTGATCCTCGCGGGCGTCATCGCCCTGCTCGTCAACACGGGCCAGATCTCGGTGGAGCGCCTTGGTCTGCTGTTCGCGCTGTGGCCGCTGATCCTGATCGTCATCGGGCTGGAGATCATCGTCCGGCGCAGCGTGCAAGGGCCGGCCGGAGACGTCGCCGCGGCCGGAATCGTGATCGTCGCGCTGGTCGGCGCCGCCGTGTACGTGGCCGCGTCCCCCAACCCGAGCGCCACCCACAGCCTCGACTCCACCGCACCGGCCGGTGGTATCGACGCCGCGACGCTGGAGATCAATGTCGGCGCCGCCACGATCAACGTCAGCGGCGACCCGGAGTCGAACGATCTTTACCGCGCACACGTGGACTACACGGGGCAGCAGCCGACGGTCCACTTCGACGCCTCGAGCCATACGCTGCGGATCGATCAGTCGGACAACGGATTCAACTTCTTCGGGAACCGAAAGTTCGCGATCGCTCTCCAGCTGAACCAGGACGTTCGGTGGGCGATCACCGAGAACAGCGGCGCCGCCACGATCACAAACGACCTGGCCCATATGCACCTGTCCTCACTCAACCTGAACACCGGTGCGAGCAAGGACGACATCACGCTCGGGACACCGAGCGGGACGGTTCGGGTCGAGGTCGACGGAGGCGCCCTCACGGTTCACGTCCATCGTCCGGGCGGGGTGGCCGCGTCGCTGGACGTGTCGGGCGGCGCCCTCAGCGTCAACGCCGACGGCCACTCGTACCACGCCTTCGGCGAGGTGACCGCCGGGTCGCTGGACACCGGTGCCGACGGCTACAAGATCCAGGTCAACGGCGGCGCCTGCACCGTGACTCTCGACACGACGGCGCCCTCAGGCTAGGCGCGCGTCCAGGGCGTCGACTCGCGCCCGATAGACAGCTGCGGTCGGTTCGGTGATCGCTTTGCGCATACCTCGCGCGGCGACGTCGAGCAGCGCTTCGAGCTCGTCGTTGTGGACGCCGGCGGCGCGCAGGACAGGGATCAATGCCGCCGCCCGCTCGGCCCCGGCCAGGATCATGTCCTGGTCCGCGCGAAGCGCTGCCAGCTGTCCTGCCTCGCGGCGCATCCGGTTGGCAAGCGCGATGTGCTCTTCGTCGCCGCGAGCTTCGGTGGCGTCAGCGCCCGCGGCGGCCGCCGCGGAGGCCAGGCGCCCCTCCAGGAGCCGCCCCCCGGCGGCGGCGTTTGCTGCGATCGCGGGGCTCAGCCCGACGACCTGCTCCGCGCCCAGCGGGACCCCACGGCGTGTCAGCTCGGCGATCACATCCCCCGGCGTGGTCAGCTCGATTCGAAAGAGGTTCATCGAAAGCTGCACACGCGATCCGGACAGCTCGAAGGCGAGGGCCTGGACTCCGTGCAGCCCGCCTCCGGACTCGCGAATCGAACGGGCGAGGGCTCGAGCGCCGGCGATGTCGATGTCGTAGAGGATCACGTTGAAAGCGACGAGCGGACGGCGCGCGCCGATGCTCACGCCGCCGGCAGTGGGGTGCAGGTCGAGGCCACCCAGGCTCGGGGCCGCCCTGCCGGCGCGAATGTCCGCAAGCGTGCGGTGCTCGCCGTGGCCATAGAAGTAAACAGGCACCCTCAGCTCCCTCCAGACGCGCCCGCCCAGCTCGTGCGCGATGTCGCGCGCGGTGTCCAGCGAGGCTGCGCCAAGAGGGACTATCGGGACGACGTCCGCGGCGCCGACGCGAGGGTGCACGCCTTCGTGGTCCGTCAGGTCGATCTCCTCGACCGCGGTGCGGATCGTGGCCATCAGCGCCTCGACGAGCCTGGCTCGCGGTCCGGCCAGCGAGACGACGACGCGATTGTGGTCGGGGTCGGCATCGGTGTCGAGGTGGTAGGCGCCGCGCGCGGCGCCGGTGATCGCGTCGATGACGTCAGTGCGGCGGCCTTCGGAGAAGTTGGGCACCGACTCGAAGAGCTCGACCACGACCAGCTAGCGTAAGTGGCCATGTCCGGGTCCGTCGCGCTCGTCTACGGCGAGGCGCTGATGAAGCACCACCTGTCGGACGAGCATCCACTGCAGCCGATCCGGGTGAAGCTGGCGGTCGAGCTCATCAAATCGACCGGGCTGATCGAGTACGCGCACCTGCTGCCGCCGCGGATGGCGACGATCGAAGAGCTCGAGCTCGTGCACTCCCCGGAGTACGTCGAGCTTGTGCAGGCCCTGAGCGACCCCTCGCGCCGGCGCACCGTGTCTTCACGGGCGATCGAGACCGCGGGCTACGCCTCGGCCGACAATCCCATCTCGGACGAGCTGCACGAGGGCACCTCGTTGGTCGTGGGGGCGACGCTCGTCGCGGCGGAGGCGATTCAGTCCGGGGCGGCGATGCACGCGTTCAGCCCGTCAGGAGGACTGCACCACGCGCATCGCGATCACGCCTCGGGCTTCTGCACCTACAACGACGCCGCGATCGCGTGCGAGTGGTTCAAACGGCGCGGCCACCGGGTGGCGTACGTCGACGTCGACGTCCACCACGGCGACGGCGTCGAGCACATCTTCGAGAGCGACCCGGACGTGCTGACGATCAGCCTCCACGAGAGCGGGCACTTTCTCTTCCCTGGCACCGGGTTCCCGCAGGATTCGGGCGTCGGCGCCGGGAAAGGCTCGGTCGCGAACGTGCCGTTCATGCCGTACGCGTGGGACGAGCCCTGGCTGGACGCTTTCGAAAAGGTCGTGCCGGCTCTGCTCCGGCGCTTCAAGCCGACCGTCCTGGTCACGCAGGACGGATGCGACTCGCATCACCTCGACCCGCTCGCGCACCTGGCGAACACGACGCGGATCTGGCCGCGCGTCGGCCGCGTTCTCCACGAGCTGGCGCACGAGCTGTGCGAAGGGCGATGGCTGGCGTTGGGGGGTGGGGGATACGCGATCTACGAGGTCGTGCCGCGGGCCTGGACGCTCTTGTTCGCCGAGATGGTCGAGCACCCCGAGCTGGCGGCCGGGGTCGACGACCCGATGACCGTGACACCTGGCGCGGAGGCGCAGGAACGGGTCCGGCGGGCGCTGCGTAGTGACCTCGACCGCCTGAGCGAGGTCCATGGAGTGAGTTTCTAGGCCTGTCAGCCTACGTCGTCGAGGGCGGTCGAGATCTCGTCGAGCAATTCGACCGCCGTTCTTTCCCGCTTGGCGCTCCATGAGCTTCGAAGCGTCTCGGTCTCGGACTCGAGCCTGGCCAGAAATCGCTGTGCCAGACGGCGACCCTCGGGGGTCAGCGCGACCAACGCGACGCGGCCGTCCCCGTCGCCGCCGGCGCGGTTGAGCCACTTCCGAGCCGAGGCGCGATCGACCAGCCGGCTGACGTTCGAGCGGTCACAGCGAAGCACGGCCGCCAGCTCACCGATCGGCCTCGGCGAGAGCGCCGCGCACAGCAGCTCCGCCTGCTGAGGCGTCAGGTCCAGCTCTCGACTCGCCCTGAGAAAGGCGTCGTCAAGCGCCACCCTGAGCCGGCCGAGTGCCTGGGGTAGCTCTCCCGCTCCTCTCGCCATTGCGTGCATCCTATCCGATGGGTGACAGCATCACTCAGTTGGGTGCTATAGTCACCTAGATAGGTGACACTATCACGCATAGGGGGTATTCAAGTGACCGATTGGGAAAATGAGATCACGCCGTCCCGGCTTGCATGGGCGACCGGAATCGGCGCCGCTGCGGCGGTCGCCGTCACGTCCGCGCTCTACCTGGCAGGTTCGGCGGCCGGCCTGGTCGACGAACGTGTCGTGCTCCCCTCGCTGTTGGGGATGGGCCCGATGAGTCTGGGGTCCGTGGCGGTTACGGCGTTGGTGGCGACGATCGCCTCGGGCCTTCTGCTCGGAGTGCTGGGTCTCACGACGCGCAGGCCGGTCCGAAACTTTCGCGTCGTTGCGACCGCCCTCGCGCTGGCTTCGCTCGCCATGCCGGCCACGATTCCGGGGCCGCACGGGGCGATGCGCCTGACCATGGCCGCGATGCACGTGACCGTCTGGGCGATCAGCATCGGCGTGCTGGCGACGCTTGCGGGGCAGTTCCGGCGCCAGGTGCCGGTATGAGCGCGTTCGCTGAAAACGAGCTCGCCTACCTCCGCAGCGGCCGCCGGCTGGCGCGGATCGCCACCGTGGGGCGTGACGGCACGCCCCACGTCGTTCCGGTCGGCTGGGCCTTCAACGCGGAGACCGACACAATCGACGTGGGAGGGAACGACTTCGCACTGACCAAGAAATTCCGCGACGTTGACCGCAGCGGGCGGGCCGCGATCGTGATCGACGAGGTCCTGGAGCCGTGGCGTCCGCGGGGGATCGAGGTCCGGGGTCGGGCCGAGGCGATCGAAGGTCCGGTCGCAATGATCCGGATTCATCCGGACCGCGTGAGGTCGTGGGGTCTCTGAGATCGGCGGCCGCGTGCGGCATTCCGCTACTAGTATCGAGTCATGGGCGAAGCGCCCTGTTTTGCGCACTTCCTGGACGACGCAGGCAACATGCCTGACCCGCCGAAGATCGTCATCCGCCGTGTCTACGATCACAAGGCAGGAGGCCCGCACGAGGTCCGCGTCCTGGTCGACCGGGTGTGGCCGCGGGGGGTGAGCAGGGATTCGCTGCACCTGGAGCGCTGGGCAAAGGATGTCGCGCCGTCGCCTGCGCTGCGGAAGTGGTTCGGGCACGACCCGAGGCGATGGCCGGGGTTCGAGACTCGCTACCGGCACGAGCTTGCTGAGAACACGGCGCCTCTCCGCGAGCTGGCTCAGCTCGCCACGAAAGGCACGCTCGTGCTGCTGTACGGCGCCCGCGACGAGGAGCACAACCAGGCGGTCGTCCTGAAAGACGTGCTGGAGGAGGGCATCGCCCACTCCTGACCTTCCGTACCTGTCCCTGAACGTCTCGCACGACCTCGAAGGCGAGAAGGGCAAGGTCATCGACGGTTCGCGTGGTCGGGAGGCGCAGTGATTTCGCACCGCTTGCCCGACCCATACGAGAGCGGCGGCTCTAGGCGGAGTACGTCCTCAGGCAGCGAGTACAGACGCGCGCGCGAAACGTCTTGCCCGACACCGTCACCCGCCCCATCTGCAGGTTGGGCAAGAACCTCCGGTTCACCCGGTTCTTGGCGTGGCTGACGTGATGTCCGTACTGCGGCGTCTTGCCGCAGATCGCGCACTGTTTGGCCATGAGTTACCTTCCGATTGGGAGTCTTCCGCGGAGCATCGATCGACCACCGAACGGGCGCTCGACGCGGAGCCGAATTGTACCATGAGGCCTCAGATGGCCTCCAAGACGACACCCGACACCAGCCCCAAAACCGCCTTGATCTCCTCCCACCGATGGGGCCGGATCGAGGTCTTTCCGAGCGCCGTCGCGGCGATCGCCGGGCACGCCGCGATGCGCTGCTACGGCATCAGCGGCATGGCGGGCACCGGCCTCAGGGACGGCTTCGCCGAGCTGCTGCGACGCGAGAACGTCGACAAGGGCGTCGACGTCGAGCAGTCCGACGACGGCCTGGTGATCGACGTCTACGTCATCGTCCAGTACGGCATCCGGATCACGGAGGTCGCGCACAACCTCCAGGAGACGGTCAAGTTCGAGGTCGAGCGCTCCGTGAACGTGCCCGTAGTCCGGGTCAACGTCAACGTCCAGGGCGTCCGCGAAGAGCGAGAGGGCCGTTAGTTGGCCGCGCCCGCCAGGACGACCGGGACGGGAGTCGATGGCCAGCTCTTCAAACGCGCCCTCCTCGGCAGCCTGAGCTGGCTCGGCTCGAACCACGAGGAGGTCAACCGCCTCAACGTCTTCCCGGTCCCTGACGGCGACACCGGCACCAACATGCTGCTGACACTCCAGAGCGCCGTCGAGGACGTGAAGGAGTCCAACGCGGCCGAGGTCAGCAAGATCGCCAAGCTCGCCTCCCACGGCAGCCTGATGGGCGCGCGCGGGAACTCGGGCGTGATCCTTTCGCAGATCTTCCGGGGCTTCGCCCGCGCGGTCGAGGGCAAAAGCTCGCTCACGCCGGCCGAGCTCGCGGCCGCCTTCGAGGAAGCCGCGAACGCCGCCTACCGCGCGGTCAACAAGCCCACCGAGGGAACGATCCTCACCGTCGCGCGGGAGGCGGGCCGCGCCGCGGCGACCGCCGCCGACAGCCCCGACGCGAGCGTGCCGCGAGTCATCGCCGCCGCCGCTGCCGGCGCCAAGTCCGCGGTTCAGAAGACGCCGAGCCAGCTCCAGATCCTCCGCGACGCGGGAGTCGTCGACGCGGGCGGGTTCGGCCTTCAGCTGATCCTTGAGGGCATGCTCAAGAGCGTCGAAGAATCGGACTCGGCGTTCGGCAACCTCGAAGCGGCCAAGAAACCCGTCATCCCGGCGGCGCAGATCTCGATGGACCTGCCCGAAGGCGGCTGGGGCTACTGCACCGAGTTCCTGATCGAGGGCAACAACCTCGACACCGAGCTCATACGCCGGCAGATCGAGGCGCTCGGCAACTCGGTCCTCGTCGTGGGCGAGCCGGAGCTCGTGAAGGTGCACGTCCACACCGACGAACCGACCCGCGTGATCAACCTGGCAAACGGCTACGGCAAGCTCCTGAAGCTCAACGTCGGCGACATGTCGACGCAGCACCGCCGGATCATCGAAACCGAGGGCGGCCGGCCGTCCGCGCCGCGTCCCAACGGCGTCGGCCTGGTGGCTGTGGTCGCCGGCCGCGGCCTGGTAGACATCTTCCGCGGTCTTGGCGTCGACGCGATCATCGAGGGCGGTCAGACGATGAATCCCAGCACGCAGGACATCCTCAACGCTATCGAGGCGCTGCCCTACGACGAGGCCATCCTGCTGCCCAACAACGGCAATGTCATCGCCGCGGCCAAGCAGGTCGTCGGCCTCACGAAGAAGCGGGTTCACCTCATCGAGACTCACAGCGTGCCGCAGGGTGTCTCCGCGGTGGTCTCCTTCCGCCAGGACCGTTCGGGCACGGAGAACGAGCGGGCGATGAAGACGGAGGCGGAGCGTGTGCAGACCATCGAGGTCACGCACGCTGTACGCGACACCCGCTCCAACGGCCTTCGGGTCCACAAAGGCGACGTCATCGGACTCATCAACGACAAGCTCGAGTTCGCTGGCGACGACTACGCCACGGTCGTCAACCAGGCGCTGAACAAGCTCGGGCCCGACTCCTACGAGCTCGTGACCGTCTATCGCGGCGAGCAGGCGAGCGATGACGAGCTGGCACGGCTCGAGTCGGAGATCCGGTCGCAGCATCCTGGCCTCGAGGTCGAGGTCCAGCACGGTGGCCAGCACCACTACCCCTTCATCCTCTCCGTCGAGTAACTATTCGCATTTGACCCGCAGCTTCGCGGTCGTCACCGACTCCACTGCCGACCTGCCCGACGAATGGCGCACGCGCTACGGCGTCGAGGTCGTGCCGTTGAAGGTCCTGTTCGGCACCGAGACGTTCCGCGACGGCGTGGACATGACCAACGAGCAGTTCTTCGCGCGCCTCGCCAGGTCGACGACGCTGCCGACGACGTCGGCGCCCTCACCGGGCGAGTTCGCCGAGGCCTACGAGCGCCTCTCCAGGGACCACGACGGCTGCATCTCCATCCACATCGGCGCGCAGCTGTCGGCGACCGCGGAGGCGGCGCGAGTGGGCGCTTCTTCGGTGGACGGATTCAAGGTCGAGGTGATCGACAGCCAGACGGTTTCGATGCCCATCGCGTTCCTGTGTCGCGTCGCGGCCGAGTCCGAGACTCTCGACGAGGCCGTCGCCGCGGTCAAGGAGCGAGTGCCGAAGACTCGCGTCCTCGCGCTGCTCGACACGCTGAGATATCTCGAGATGGGAGGGAGGCTCAGCCGTGCGCAGGCCATGATCGGAACGATGCTCGATCTCAAGCCGCTCCTGCTCGTCGCCAACGCCGAGATCAAGCCGGTCGACCGCGTGCGGACGCGCTCGCGCGCCGTGCCGCGCATGGTCGAGTTCTTCCGCTCCGAGATGCCGGTCGAGACGCTCGCCGTGATGCACGCGCAGGCGCGCGACGAGGCCGATGCGATCGCCACCCAGCTTCGCCAGGAGCTCCCGGACATGGAGATTCCGATCGGCCAGATCGGCTGCGTGCTGGGCACGCACACCGGCCCAAAAGCGTTGGGCCTGGTCTACGTCAAGAAGTAAGAGTCAGGCTAGGCGCAAGGCTTACGTTCCGGCCGGGCAGCGGCCAGACCCGCAAGACGGGGGGCGTGACGGCGACGAGGCGCGGGATCGCCTTCACCATGAGCCGGAACAGTCGCTCCTGCCGCGAAGACCACCCGAGCCCGTACTGCTCGCGCAGTGCGGGCGGCAGCAATCCGGCGGTCACGACCTCGAACGGGATCATCGCCGGCCCCGGCAGGAGTCGGAGCTTCGGACGCAGCACCAGGCGGCCAAGCTCGCGAGCCGTCGGCCCGACGTTCAGCTCGCCACTTGCGACCACGGAGGCCACGTAGGTCTCGAAGTCTCGATGCGAGGCGGGAAACACCTCCTGTGGGATCCCCAGCAGCGCCCCCAGCACCTTCGACTCCTGGTAGAACTCGTCCCGCTCCCGCTCCGACAAGGGTTTGACGAACGTCTCGTACGTCACGAGCGCGGAGTCGACGAGCGTCGCGTGCACCCAAAGCAGCAGCCCCGGATCGAGCGCCCGGTAACCGTCGCCGCGCACGCGGGCGTGGGTCTGGTTCACCATCCGCGCCGCGGCCACCGCCGTCTCACGGTCGCCGAAGACGATCGCCATCGTCATCCGGATGGTCCGGCGTAAGCGTTGTACCGGCCGCTTCCGGAAATCCGAGTGTTGGTCCACCCCTGCGGCGACCTTCGGGTGCGCCAGCTGCATCAGCAGCGCGCGGCCGCCGCCGAGCAGCAGGACGTTCTCACGGTTCACGCGCCGGGTGATCGAACCTTCGGGGTAGAGCCCTTCGCGAGCCATGGTCGTTATTTTTCTATCTAACGATGGGACAGCAGATACTCATCTTCGGCGCCGCCTTCCTGGGGTCGGCCGTCGAAGCGACCGAGGCGCTCACCATCGTCCTCGCGGTCGGCCTGACGCGTGGCTGGCGCGAGCCGCTCCTCGGCACCGCCGCCGCGATCGTGCTGCTCGTCGCCCTGGTGATCGCATTCGGACAGCTCATCGTCACCACGATCCCCGAATCCGCGCTCAAGCTCGTCGTCGGCACGCTCCTGCTGCTGTTCGGCCTGCGGTGGCTCCACAAGGCCGTCCTCCGCTCCGCGGGCGTGGTCGCCAAGCACGACGAAGAGCACGCCTACAACCAGGCGGTTTCTCAGCTTGGCGAGGCGACCACCAGGCGGGACTGGGTCGGATTCGTCCTCGCGCTGAAGGGAGTCTTTCTCGAAGGCCTCGAGGTCGTCTTCATCGTGATCGCGGTCGGCGGGGCCGGTCACGGATTCCCCGCGGCGATCGCCGGCGGCATCCTCGCGGCGATCGTCGTCGCGGCGGCGGGCCTCGTCGTTCGCGGGCCGCTGGCGCGTGTGCCCGAGAACACCCTCAAGTACGGAGTGGGCGTGATCCTCACCAGCCTCGGCACGTTCTGGGCGGCCGAGGGAATGGGCGCCTCGTGGCCCCTCGACTTCGTGTCCATCCTCGGGCTGTTGGCCGTCTACTTCCTTGCGTCCCGGCTCGCGATCGTGCTCATCCGCCGGCCGGCGGTGGTGGCGTGAGCTTTCTCCGCGCGGCCGCGCGACAGGTCGTCGGGCTGTTTGTCGGCGACTGGCTGCAGAGCGTCGTGGTCGTCGCGATCCTCGCCCTGGGATGGTTCGCTGTTTCGCGGTTCGGCGCCGCCGCGCTCGTGCCGCTGGTCGTGCTGCTCGCGGGGCAGCTTGTCTGGTTCGCCCGCGCGGCCGGCGGGCCTACCCCGCAGTCGCCGCGCTGATCTCCGAGTTGTAGCGGTCGATCATCGGCCGGTAGAAGGCGTCGATCTCGCTGCCGATCGTGTCGATGTTGTACGCGGCGATCCGGTTCAGGTCGCCCGCGACGCTGGTCCCGAGGTCGGTGTCGGCCATGAACGCCTCGAGGTCGGTCATCAGCGCGTGAAGGTCGTCGGGCAGCCCTGGCGCGTAGGCGGCCATCTCCGTCGCGAACGCGAACTCCGCTTTGGCACTCCTGTATGCCAGGACGTCGTTCGACGTCTCGAACGTCGAGAAATCGGCGAGGGCGGCGTACAGCGCATGCCAGAACTGACCGTCGAGCGACTCGTCGGTGGCGATGACGCGGGCGGCGGCGAGAGCCGCGCGCGCATGCGCAAGGCGCGCGGATTCGCGATCGAGATCGCCGTGCTCGGTCGGTGTCAGCCACGGGGCGGCGTATAGGGCTTTGGCGGCCTCGCTCAGAGACCGGTCGTCTTCGTCGATGGTCCGCGTCGCCACGTTTGAGTTTTCGATCGAGAGATCGACTAGCGTCAACGCCTGCTCCGAGTCGAACGGCTTGGTCGTGTCCAGCGTGCTCACCTGGCTGTCGATGTCGACGAACGTGGTGTTAAGAGAGTTCTGGTGCCCGACGACGGCGGCTAGAGTGCGGTCGGCCTGGGCCACCTGCAGTCCCGTATACAGGATGCTTGCGAGCCCATAGCCGACGATGCCGATGACCATCACGACCATGACGACGAGATCAATTCGCTTCAGCAGCGGCACACCCCCCGTTCCGAAAATACCCTAGATGCCGGTCCTCGCACTCGCACGCGCCCTCGATGCCCCGGTGACATCGATTCCCAGGCTGCCTCCGGCGGACGCGAAACGACTGGCGCGATTGGGCGTCGAAACCGTGCGCGACCTTCTCCTCACGCTGCCCTACGACTGGGAGACGTACGGCGCGCCGGCGGAGGTCGCGGGGCTCACCGATGGCAACCAGGCAACTGTGGTCGGGACGGTTTCGGCGATCAGCGCCAGGCAGTCGCTTAGGCGACGCATCCGGCTCACCGAGGCTACGATCCGCGACGACTCTGGCGCCGCCTTGCGAGTCGTCTGGTTCAACCAGCCGTTCATCGCAAAGCAGCTGCATCGCGGGGACCGCGTCGCGGTCGCCGGAACCGTGAAGGTGGCGCGCTACGGAGGGTCGCTGCAGATGCAGAACCCCCACTTCGAGCGGCTGGAGCCAAGCGAGGAATCGCAGCCGACGCGGGTCGGCGGGCTGATGCCGAAGTACCACCTGGTCGAGGGCCTGAGCTCGCGCAAGATCGCCCGCTGGGTAGAGTCCGCCCTGCCGCTCGCGGATCGTGTCGAAGACGTGATCCCCGAGGAAGTCCGCGAGCGCCAGCATCTGATCGGCGTCGCCGACGCGATCCGCCGCGGACACAAACCCTCGACGGACCAGGACTTCGCCGACGCGCGCCGGAGGATGGCGTTCGCGGAGCTCTTCGAGCTCCAGGCCGCGTTCGCGTTGATGCGCGCGAGCATCGCCGCCGAGCCGGCGACCCCGATGCCTTACCGGCAGGAGGTCATCGACGCGTTCAAAGCCGGCCTTGGCTTCGAGCTGACCAACGCTCAGCGCCGCTCGACCTGGGAGACGTTCAAGGACATGGCCGGCACGCTTCCGATGAACCGGCTGCTCAACGGCGACGTCGGTTCGGGCAAGACCGCGGTCGCCGCGGCGGCGGCGGCGATGGCGCACGCCGCCGGGATGCAGACGGTCGTGATGGCGCCGACCGAGATCCTCGCCCGGCAGCACCTGCACCGCTTCCGTGCATACCTCGAGGAGAGCTTCCCTGGGCTTGTCGTCGAGCTCCTTGTCAGCAGCCAGAGCGCAGCCGAAAGGCGGCGCGTACGGGACTCGGCAGCTAACGGTCAATGCGCGTTGGTGGTCGGGACGCATGCGCTCATCGAGGACGACGTGAAATTCTTCGACCTGGGACTCGCCGTCGTCGACGAGCAGCACCGATTCGGTACCCGGCAGCGCGAGCTGCTGCGAGGCAAAGGCCGCGGGCGGCCGCACTTCCTCGCGATGACCGCGACGCCGATCCCGCGCACACTGGCCCTCGCGCTGTATGGCGAGATGTCGGTCTCGGTGCTCAACGAGCTTCCGCCGGGCCGGACGCCGGTGGAGACGGAGGTCATCGATCCCGACGAGCGCAACCGCGCGTACGAGATCGTTCGCCGCGAGGTCAAGGCCGGCCACCAGGCATTCGTGATCTGCCCGCTCATCGAGGAGTCGGAGACGCTGGCGGCCCGCTCGGCGACGGCCGAGGCGGAGCGCCTGCGCGCGGAGGTGTTCCCCGAGTTTCGCCTCGACCTCGTCCACGGCCGGCTCAAGAACAAGGAAGAGGTCATGCAGCGCTTCGTCGCGGGCGAGGTCCAGGTGCTGGTCGCGACCGCGGTCGTCGAGGTCGGCGTTGACGTGCCGAACGCGAGCGTGATGATGATCGAGGGTGCCGACCGATTCGGCCTGGCCCAGCTGCACCAGTTCCGCGGCCGCGTGGGCCGGGGCGCGGCGAGAAGCTACTGCCTGCTGCTTGCGGAGGACCTCGCGGAGGGCGCCATGCAGCGCCTGGAGCTCGTTGCACGCGTACACGACGGGTTCACGCTGGCGCGCGAGGACATGGAGCGACGCGGGATCGGCGAGCTGATGGGGCCGCGCCAGCACGGTTTGACCGACGCGGCGATGGAATCGTTGCGCAGCCCGGCGCTGCTCGACGAGACGCGCGCCGAGGTGCAGCGCCTCGTCGAGGAGGATCCGGGGCTCGACCGTTTCCCGGCGCTGAAGGCGGCGGCCGCGCGGCGCCTGGAGCTGACCTCGATCAGCTAGCGGCCGCTGCTGACGCTCAAAGTCCGGACTGTCGCGGGGTGTACGCCGCCGTCAGCATCCCGAAGTACGTCGGCGCCTCATAACTGATGAGTTCGCCGCGCCACCCGCGCGTCGCCCCGTGCAGGATCAGCATCTGCCACCAGCTGTCCGCCTTCGCGTCCTCGATCATCTCGCGTGGAATCTCGAGGAGGCCTTCCAGCCTGTTGTCGCGTACCAGCGCGGTCACTTTCGCGTCGTACTCGGCCGCCGCCGGGTGGTAGCCGTACGGCCCGTCCTTGTCGTGCGCGTGGCCATGGTCGGCGCTCGCGATGAACGCGACCCTCCGGCCGGTCGCCTCCGCCGTGGCGGCGATCGCGGCGCCGGCGGTCACGTGGTCGCTCCCGGACACCTCTCGCGCCGGTGTCACGATGATCGCGGGAATCGGCGGCTCGGCACGCCCGCCCATGAACCACAGCGGGATCAGGACACCCCAGTCCATCGGCGCCACCGCGGTGTCGGGGTCGTTGGAGCCGAAGCTCACCGCCGCGGCCGTCAGCCCCGCGCCGCCCATCGACTCGAGCAGCCGCCACGCCAGGTGCGTGTCCGAAGGCAGGTCGAGCTCCAGCGGCGGCACGACGCCGTTCAGCCTTCCTTTCACGCGTGACGCGACCACCACGCCGAACGCGTTGGCGATGTGCACGTTGTGCGGCGTCGCGACGATCGCGATGTCGGGCTTGGCCGCGGCGAATCGCCGTCCGAGCTCCTCCATGCCCGCGCGCGTCTTGAGGGCCACGTCCCGCTCCTCGGCCTCGCAGGCTTCGGCGATAGCAATGCCCCCGTGCGGAGCGATGGCTGCGAACACGAGAGACATCGGGTGTCGATACTAGTTCCCACATGACCGACGTCGTTTCGCCGCTTCGGTTGACGGAGTACAGCCACGGGGCCGGTTGAGCCTGCAAGCTCAGCCCGGTGGAGCTGGGGCAGGTTCTCGGGGCTCTGCCCCCAATCGTCGACCCGAACGTGATCAACGCCGCCGCCGCCCGCGATGACGCGGCGGTCTATCGAATCGCGGCCAACCGCGCGCTCGTCGCGACGGTGGACTTCTTCACGCCCATCGTCGACGACCCGACCGCATACGGCGCGATCGCCGCGGCCAACGCGGTCAGCGACATCTACGCCGTCGGCGCGAAGCCGCTCTTCGCGCTCGGCATCACCGCGTTTCCCCGAGCGAAGCTCAGCGCCGGACTGCTCGAGAAGATCGTCTCCGGCGGCGCCGCCAAGCTCGCCGAGGTTGGCGTTCCAGTCGTCGGCGGTCACAGCGTCGACGACGAAGAGCCCAAGTTCGGCTATGCCGTGATCGGCGAGGTGAATCCCAAGCGGATGGTCGGTCACGACGGCGCGGCGGCCGGCGACGTCTTGTTCCTGACCAAGCCGCTCGGCTCAGGCCTCGTCGCGACCGCGATCAAACGCGGCCTGGCCACAGCCGAGGTCGAGGCGGCCGCGATCGACGTGATGACGGCGCTCAACCGCGAGGCGTCGGAGGCGATGCTCAAAGCTCATGCCACCGCCGCGACCGACGTGACCGGCTACGGGCTCATCGGTCACCTTGCCAACCTCGTGGGCGGCGCGGACGTTGAATTCGACTCTGTGCCCTTCATCAAGGGTGCCGGCAACCTCGCCGACCGCGACCTGTTCCCCGATGGGAGCCGGCGCAATTACGCCGCGTTTCGCGACCGCGTGGAGTGGGGAGGGCTCGGCGAGACCGAGCGGATGATGCTCTGCGACGCGCAGACGAGCGGTGGATTGCTGGTCGCGATCCCTCCGCGCCACGCCAACCGTTTCAAGCACGGCCAGAAGATCGGCGTCATGCGCGGCGACGGCGTGATCCGCGTCCACGGGTGAGCGAGGTCCGCGACTCATGAGCAGGCTGCGCATTGCCGGCGGCGAGGCGAGGGGCCGGCGGCTCAAAGCGCCGAAGAACATTCGCCCGACCCAGGACATGGTCAAGCAGGCGATCTTCAACATGGTCGGCCCGGCGATCGACGGCGCCACGGTTCTCGACCTCTTCGCCGGTTCGGGGGCGTTGGGCATCGAAGCGTTGTCGCGCGGCGCGGCCCACGTCACCTTCGTGGACCAGCAGCCGCGCGGTCTTGGTATCCTGCGGCAGAACTTGGGCGCCCTCGGGTTCCAGCATCGCGCGCAGATAGTTCGAGGCGACGTCGTTCACTGGCTCGAAGCCAAGCCGAGCGTTCTGGCCTCGACCGATTTCGTTTTCCTCGACCCGCCATATGACGACGTGGTCCTCGACCGTGCGCTCAGGCAGCTCGACCTCTCGTCAACGACCGCCACGGTCTTCGCCGAGCACTCCAAGCGCCAGCAGCTGCCACAGCTGGAGCGGCTGCATGTCGACCGCGAGCGGCGCTACGGCGACACCGTGGTCACGGTGTTGAAGAAGGCCTGATGGCCCAGCCGAAGGAAGCGAACTCGAAGATCGCCGTCTATCCGGGAAGCTTCGACCCGTTCACCAACGGCCACCTGGACGTGGTCGATCGCGCGCTCGGCATCTTCGACCGACTCATCGTCGCGGTCGCCGCGAACCCGGAGAAGCGCCAGCCTCTGTTCACAGTGGATGAGCGCGTGCACCTCATCACGGCATCGCTCAACGGGCGCGATCGCGCCGAAGTCGCCACTTACACGGGACTCACTGTCGAGTTCGCGCGCTCGCGCGGAGCGCGGACACTCGTGAAGGGTCTGCGCGCCTACTCGGACTTCGACGCGGAGCTCCAGCAGGCGCTGATGAACCGCAAGCTCGCGCCCGACATCCACACGGTGTTCCTCATGTCGGGCTTCGCGCACATCTTCGTCTCCTCAAGTATCTTGAAGGACATCGCCAGCTACGGCGGCAAGGTGTCGGACCTGGTCCCGCCGCCGGTGGCGAGGGCACTGAAGGAGAAGTTCCGATAAAGGTCGACGAGCTGCTGGACCGCATGGAGTACTTGATCCAGAACGCGCGTCACGTTCCGCTCTCGACGAACGTGATGCTGAGCGAGGACGAGATGATGGAGCTCATCGACCAGATCCGGTTCAACCTGCCGGACGAGATCAAGCAGGCGAACTGGACCGTGTCCGAGCAGCAGCGGATCATCACCGAGGCCCACGCCGAGGCCGCGCGCACCATGTCGCGAGCGAACGAGCGCGCGGAAGAGAGCGCCTCCGAGCACGAGGTGCTGCGCCGTGCGGAGCGCCACGCCACCCAGGTGGTCAAGGACGCGCAGGCGCGCTCCGACCAGATCGTCCGGGAGTCTGAGAAGTACGCGTTGGAGCAGCTGAAGCAGCTCGAGGCGCACCTCGCTCGCACCCTGACCACCGTGCAGCGCGGCATGGACGCGCTGCAGGCGGGCCAGCCCGCCGGGGAAGAGCCTGAGCCGGCGGACCAGACGGCCGGGCACTAGCTTCCCGTAAACTTCCACGAGCCATGGCGCTACCCAAGGTCAAGCTGTCCAAGTCGAAGAAGGGCCGCCGCCGTTCGCACCTCGCGCTCGCGCTGGTCCAGATCCAGCCCTGCCCGAACTGCAAGCACCCGCGACGGCCGCACTCGGTGTGCCCGAACTGCGGGCAGTACGCCGGCCGCGAAGTCATCAAGGCCAAGAGCTAACCCTGGTGAGTTCCTCCCCGCTTGCGGGGAGGTGGCCCGCAGGGCCGGAGGGGTTTCGTGCCGATAGCATTTCTCTTTCCCGGCCAGGGCTCGCAGCAGCCTGGCATGGGCAGCGATCTTCTCCAGGACGACGAGATCTCCGCGCTCTGTGACCAGTGCGCCGAAGCTGCCGGCATCGACCTGCGCCGGCTGCTGACGACGGCGGAGGACGAAGAGCTCCGCCTGACCCAGAACGCCCAGCCGGCGCTCTGCTTCGTGGGCGTGGCCCTCACCATGCTTCTGCACCGGCGGGGAATCGACCCGACCGCCACCGCCGGCCATTCGGTGGGTGAGTACGCGGCCCTCGCCGCCGGCGGCGCCGTTGACCCACCCCGCGTGATCAGGGCGGTCGTCGAGCGGGGCAAGGCGATGGCCGAGGCCGCGCCCGCCGGCACCAGCTCGATGGCCGCGGTCCTGGGCCTGGACGCGAAGGCGGTCGAGGCCGCGCTCGACGGCGTTCGCGACGCGTGGCCTGCGAACTACAACACGCCGACTCAGACCGTGGTCGCGGGCACGATCGCCGGTCTGGAGGCGGCGACGAAATGGCTGCAGGAAGCCGGCGCGAAGCGGGTGATCCCGCTGAACGTGAGCGCCGCCTTCCATACACCGCTGATGGCGCCGGCCGCCGAGCGGCTGCGCGCCGAGCTCGACCGCATCGAATGGCGGGCACCACGCGTCACGGTGATGGCCAACCTCACCGGCCGGCCTCATCAGGGAGGCGACCGCATCCCGCACGTGATGGAGATGCAGCTCCGCTCGCCGGTGCGGTGGTCCGGCTGTGTGGCTGCGCTTCTCGAGGTGGGTTGCGACACGTTCATCGAGGTGGGGCCCAAGCGCGCCCTGACCGGGATGATGCGGGAGCTGGCGCCGGGCAGGACCGCGGTTGCGGTTGCCACGCCGGCCGCAGTCGCCGAGCTCAAGCTGGGCGATTAGGCAACATTTCGTCGCCTGGCGGGGATCTCCGCCTTGACTCGCTTCGCCTTAGGCGGCGGATCATCGAAACGTGGCCAGGGCCCCGCCGTCAGCCATATCGCCTCAACCCAGGTTCTCCGGTTTCCCTCACGGAGGTGAGACACATGAACGCAGGCGTGGTGAAGTCCACGTATAAGAAGGCCGACCTGGACAAGGCCATCAAGGAATACAAAGAGCTCGCTCTGCCGACGGTTTCGAAGCACGAGGGCTCGCGCTCGGCGACGTTGCTCGTGAACCGCGAGACGGGAGACGCGATCTCGATCGCCTTCTACGAGAGCGACGCCGCTGCCAGGTCATTCGGGCCGAAGGCCGAAAACCTGATCGGGTCGTTCGAGAAATTCTCCGAAGGCAAGACAAAGCCCAAGCGCGAGCTGTTCGAGGTGGCGGTGTCCACCGCGCAGGAAGCCAAGGCAACCGTCGAGCGGCTCTACAAGGCGATCAACGCGCATGACCTCGAGGCCGCGGCCCGCGAGTCGGCGCCTGACTCGGTGCTGACGGCGCCGGGCGACATGACGGTCAAAGGACCGCAGGCGATCAAGGAGTTCAACAAGAACTGGATCACCGCGTTCCCTGACGCGAAGATCGTGACGCAACAGATCTTCGCGCAGGGCAACCACGTCGCCACGAAGGCGCAGTTCACCGGCACGCACGGCGGAACGTTGAAAACCCCGATGGGCGACGTGCCGGCGACCCATCACAAGGTCAAGGGCGATTTCGTGCAGCTCTTCGAGATCGACAGAGGGCTGGTCAAGTCCGCGCACCTCATGTACGACCAGGTGCAGCTGATGACGCAGCTCGGAATGGCGCCCGCGCCACCTCAGGCGCAGCCGGTGAAGTCGGCGAGGTAGCGATACGGGCGAGTGGGGCGGGGCCGCTGGGGGAGCCCCGCCCCCGGGGCGGGCGTGCCCATTTGGTGCTCGTGTACAGTAGGCGCGTATGGAAACTCAAAAGCTGAGCTTCGAGGACTTCAAGAACATCATCGTCGAGCGCCTCGGGTGCGAGCCCGAGCAGGTCACGATGGACGCGTCGTTCCAGGAGGACCTGAACGCCGACTCCCTCGACCTGGTTGAGCTGATCTACGCGTTCGAGGAGAACACCGGGCTCGAGATCCCAGACGAGGACGCGGAGAAGATCACGACCGTCGGGCAGGCCTGGGAGTACATCCAGGAGAAGGCCGGCTCATAGCGCGACCTCAGGAAGCTCCTGTCACTCAGTCCCTCCAGCTTCTTCAGCTAAAGATCGGCATTCACTTTCGCGACCCCGGGCTGCTGCTCGAGGCGGTCACGCACAGCTCATTCGCCAACGAGAGTCCTTCGGTGTCGCCGCGCGACAACGAGCGCCTCGAGTACCTCGGTGACGCTGTTCTGCAGCTGATCACCGCCGAGTACCTGTACAAGCACCGCCCCGGAGCGACCGAGGGTGAGCTGACCCAGACGCGGTCGGCGATGGTGAACACGAACACTCTCGCGCAGCTTGCCGACGAGCTGGACCTGGGCTCTTACCTGTACCTCGGGAAGGGCATCGCGAAGGGTGGTGGCCGCAGCCTGAAGTCGCTGCTGGCGAACGCCTTCGAGGCGGTGCTGGGCGCAGTCTTTCTCGATGCGGGTTACGACGCCGCCTACCACTACTACTTGAACCGCTATCGCGCTCTGCCGACGCCGGCGCGCGACGAGAACTTCAAGGGCCGGCTGCAGCAGGTCGCCCAGGAGAGGTTCGGCGAGACGCCGGTGTACGACAGCGAAGGCGCGCGGGTGGGCAGCCACCGTGAATACACGTCGGTCGTCTTCGCGGGCTCGGAGCCCCTTGGGACCGGGCACGGGCCGAGCAAGCAGGAGGCGGAGCAGGACGCGGCGCGGGCGGCATTGGAGACACTTGTCGGCTCGTCCAGCGTCGAGGCGAAGCCCGCGAAGCAGCCGCGGCAGCGCCGGGCGCCGCGCCCTCGCCGTTCGACTGCCGCTCCGGCGGCACCGGCTGAAGTGGCTGCCGAAGAGCCGGTGGTCGCCGCTCCGGTGGAGGCTGAGGTCGTGCGAATGCCTGAACCGAGAAGCCGTCAGTTCGGCGAACCGCTCGAGTAGTCTCCGAAGGGGAGGTCGCGCCGGCCGCCGAGCCCGACTTCTGCTACTCTCCCGGCACACTCTTGTTCCTCAAGTCCCTGCAATTGCTGGGCTTCAAAACCTTTGCCCGGCAGACCGAGATCCAGTTCGACGGTGGAGTGACCGCGATCGTCGGCCCGAACGGCTCGGGCAAGACGAACATCGTCGACTCCATCAAATGGGTCCTCGGCTCGGGACAGGCCCGCGACCTGCGCGGCAAGAAGATGGAGGAGGTCATCTACGCCGGCGGTGAGCGCCGCTCGAAAGCCTCCTACGCCGAGGTCACGATGGTCTTCGACAACTCGGCGGGCCGGCTTCCCCTCGACTACCACGAGGTTGCGATCAAGCGCCGGATCGAGAGAGACGGCGAGAGCGACTACTACCTGAACGGCACGCGAGTCAGGCGCAGAGACCTGCTGCACCTCCTCAGCAGCACCGGTCTGACCGTGGACTCGTACGCGATCATCGACCAGCACGACATCGAGCACATCGTCGTCTGCTCGCCCTCTGAAAGACGCCAGCTGCTGGAGGAGGCCGCGCAGGTAAGGGGGGTCAAGCACCGCCGTCACGAGGCGGTTCAGAAGCTGCAGGAGCTCGCCGCCAACCTGCTCAGGCTCGAAGACCTCCGCACCGAGATCACGCCTCGCCTCGAAGCGCTCAAGATCCAGGCCGCCGCCGCACGCGAGGCAGCCGAAGCTCACGCAAGGCTGGAGTACCTGAGAGGAAGCATCGTGTGGGAGGAGTGGCGCGAGGCCCGCGACGCCCATAAGCGCGCTGCGAGCCAGCAGCAGTCCCTCGAGCGGCGGCTCATCGAAGCCAGGGAGCAAGCCCGCATCGCCGAGGACGAGTTCCAGTCGGGACGCGCCGCGATGCAGGCGGCGCAAGACCAGCGTCTCGCACGACAGCGGACGCTCGGTCAGCTCCGGCTTGCCGCCTCGGAAGCGGACCACAAGATCCAGCTCGCCGACGAACGCGTAGAGAACCGACGCACGGTCGCGGAGTCGGCGAGGCGCTCGCTCGACGAGACGAAGTCTTTGCTCGAGGCGGCGGGCGCTCTCAGGGAGCAGCTGGCCGCCGAGCTCGTCGAGGCAGAGAAATCGATCGCATCGCCGGCCGAACCCGAAGCGCAGCTGATCGAACCCGACCAGACCGAAGCCCGCCGCGCCCGCGACGCCGCCGAACAGGCACGGCGCTCAGCTGTCCTGGCCGCGTCCTCGATGGCCGCCACCCGAACGCGCCGCGAGTTCCTCGAAGAGCAGGACGCTCGCGCGGCGAAAGCATGGGAAGCGGCAACCGAGCTCGCCGAGGCCGAGGTCGCCCTGCGGGACGCACAGGAGCGGGCGAGCGCGCTGGCCGGGCTCCGCGCCGAGCTCAAGGGCATCGAGACGCTTCGGCCTGCGTCCGCGGAAGGGCTGCGAGTCGGCGACGTGATCACAGCCATGCATGGGTTCGAGGCCGCACTTTCCGCCGCCCTCGGCCCCCTCGTCGACGCAGTCGTCGTCAATGACCAGGCGGCGGCAATCCAGACCGTGGCCGAGTCGAAGCAGCAGCTGACGGCCCTCTTTCCGGTCGACGTGCCCGAGCCCAGGCCCGGTTCCGTCTACAACCACGTCCGCGTGCGGTTCGGCTACGACCTGATCGCCCGGCGCCTGCTGGGACGCGCGGTCGTGGGAGACGACGACATCTACCACGAGCCCGGCCTCGTGCGCGGCGGCGCCGACCCGCGGGCGGCCCTCGACGCCCGCGCGGCATCCCTCCGGTCCGAGATCGAGACCATCGAGCGCGACGCTCCGTCCACCGCGGACCTGCAGGCACGGGTCGACAAGCTGCGGGCCCGTGCGGCAGGCGCGACGAATCCCGACGAGATCGCCCGGCTTTTGTCCGCCGCCCGCGCCGACGAAGAGGCTGCCGCGCAAAAGCTGGAAAGCCTCGAGCGGAGCGCCGGTGAGGCGGAGAAAATCGCGACTCTGCTGGCCGCTGACCTGGAAGCGCGGCTACGCGAAGTGGCCGGGCAGCGCGCGATCCGCCAGCAGCGGGACGCCGACCGGAAGCGCTGGCACGAAAGGATCGACTCCCTCCGCCGCCAGCACGTGCTCGTCGACCAGGACGTCGCGCGCCTCACCGCAGCCGCCTTGGACCACCAGGCGCAGATCGCGGACGCGGACCGCGCGCTGCAGCTCGCGACCGACGCCGTGCCGGCATTGCGCGACGCCGCGGCGGGTGCGGCGGCCGCGCTGACCGCGGCCGAGCACGACGCTCCCGAGGACGAGGCCGAGATGGCCGAAAGCGCCCGCAAGCTCGTCGCTCTCGAGGAGGCCAGAATCGACGCTCGCCTGCGTGAGGGAAACCTCCAGGGCAACCTCGAGCTCATCGCCCGCGAGGCCGAGCTGCTCGAGGCTCGCATGGAGGAGATCCGCACCCGTATGCCCGACGGCGTCGCGCCGGAGGAGATTCCAGGCGGCAAGGCCCGCGAAAAGGAGATGCGCTCGCTCGAGCGCAGGCTCGAGGAGATCGGGCCGACCAATGCGCTTGCCGAGGCCGAGTGCCGCGAGCTCGAAGAACGGTTTCAGAACCTGGTCGTGCAGCTCGAGGACATCACCGCGGCGCGAAATGACCTCGACGACCTGATCGGGAAGCTCCGGCAGGAGGAGGAGTCGCGCTACGAGGCCGTCTTCGGCGCGGTTGCCGCCAACTTCCACGAATACTTCGCGGAGCTCAACCCCGGCGGGCGCGCGACCCTGCGTCACGCAGACGGCGACGACGGTCCGCGCACCGGCGTCGAGATCCTGGTTCAGCCGCCGCGGAAACGTCTGCAGAACGTCACGCTGCTCTCATCGGGCGAGCGATCCCTCGCGGCCCTCGCCCTGGTGCTGGCGCTCGACGAGGTGAACCCGAGCCCGTTCACCATCCTCGACGAGGTTGACGCGGCGCTCGATGACGCCAACGTCGATCGATTCGGCCGCATGATGGCGCGGCTGGGCGCGCAGCGGCAGTTCCTCGTCATCACTCACAACCACGTGACGATGTCATACGCGTCGACGCTCTACGGCATCCACCTCGACGAGAGCGGCTCGTCGCACCTCGTGTCGGTCCGACTCGCGGACATCCGCAAGCCCGCGACTCGGGCCGCAACCACGCTGCAGGCCGGCTGAGCGAGCCTCGCAGTAACTTCTGGTCCCGCGTTGGGCAGGGAACCCGAGCCGCGCTGCGCGCGCTCAGTCCGCCCCTCGCACAGGGCTACTACGACGAGCTCGAAGAGGTCCTCATCGCCGCCGACCTGGGACCGCAGATGGCGCTTCGCCTGGCTGACGGCGTGCGCAAGCGAGCGCCGCGCACTCGCGATGAGGCGGTCGCCGCCATGGTGGTCGTCGCCGAGTCGCTGATGTCGAAAAAGTCCCGTGAACTACTCCTCGACGGGAGCCCTGGGTGCGTCCTCCTGTTCGGCGTCAATGGCGCCGGCAAGACCACGACGGCGGGCAGGCTGGCGCATCAGCTGAAACAGCAGGGCCGCAAGCCGCTCGTCGTGGCCGCGGACACGTACCGCGCCGCGGGGATCGAACAGATGGTGGCGTGGGCCGAGCGGGCGGGCGTCGATCACCTCGAAGGCGCCAACGGCGCCGACCCCGCAAGCGTGGTCTTCGAGGGCGTCCAGCTCGCGCGACGGCGCGGGCACGACGTCGTGATCGCGGACACCGCCGGCCGGCTGCAGACGCAGCGCAACCTGCTCGAGGAGCTCGCAAAGGTTGGGCGTGTGACCAGCAAGGCGCTCGACGGCGCTCCCTACGAGTCCCTGCTGGTGCTCGACGCCGTGCTCGGTCTGACGAACCTCGTCCAGGCCCGCGAGTTCCACAAGGCGATACCCATCACCGGCATCGCCCTGGCCAAGCTCGACAGCACCGCCAAAGGCGGTGCTGTGATCGCCATCGAGTCGGAGCTGGATGCGCCGGCCAAGCTCGCGGGAGTGGGGGAGGGCATCGACGACCTCGCTCCCTTCGACCCCGAGGCCTTCATCCGTGCGATGTTCGAGGGGTAAGAGTGTCACGCCCGCGATGCTCCTCGCATCTTCGCGATCTGGCCGGCCGGGCGCCTTCGGCGCTGAAGCCGGCGTCAAGGGGCCCGTCGCGTCCTCGTCACGCATCTCCGATGCGCTCCTCGTCGCGCCACCCTTTCCTTGGCTCCGGCCGTCCATTTTCGCGAATCTGCGTCGGAGCCCGCAGGGCGTGACACTCAGGGCCGACCCGCACTGCCACACCATCGCGTCGGACGGCATGGTCACCGCCCGGCAGCTGGTCGCGGCCGCTGTAGCCGCGGGGCTCGACCTGATCGCGATCACCGACCACGACACGATGGCCCAGGCCTTTGGCGACTACGAAGGGGTCACGGTCGTGAGGGGCGAGGAGATCACGACCAGGTGGCCCGCCCAGACCCACGTCCTGGGCTGGTTCCTGGAGAAGAGGGTGCCGACCGGGATGTCGATCGAGGACACAGTCGACGCGATCCATGACCAGGGCGGCCTCGCGGTGATACCGCACCCCTTCATGCCCACGTACTTCGGCTCCATCCAGCCGTCGATGCTGCGCCGCCTCATCGAGAAGCACCAGGTCGACGCGATCGAGATGATGTCCACCGTGCCGATGGGTCGGCGGAGGCGTGAGCAGCTGGAAGTCTTCTACTCGCGCAATCGAGAGCGCCTCGGCGCCGCGGTCGGCGCAAGCGATTGCCACTTCGGCGCGCACGACATCGGGGTCGTGATCACGAACTACCACGGCGACTTCCGTACCGCAATCGAGCTCGGCACGACGAAGCCCGAGCGCGTGCGGCCCCGCAATGTGCCCACGGGCGTCGTCCTGCGCCAGCAGTGGCGGTCTCTGGTCCAGCTACCCCTTCGAAGACTGAGCGGCCAGCTCTAGCAGCACCTCGTGAACCGCCGGCGCGGCGGCGAGGATGTCGCCCGTCTCGATCCACGTTTCGCCGCCTGACCAATCGGTCACGCGCCCACCGGCCTCGAGGACGAGCAACGCGCCCGCCGCCACGTCCCAGGTGTTGAGCCCGAGCTCGAAGAAGCCGTCGAACGTGCCGGCGGCGGTCCAGGCGAGGTCGAGTGCCGCCGCGCCGGCCCGGCGCAGATCCTCGAACCTGTCCAGCGCGGCGCGCATCACCGATGCGTACCGGGCGAGAAGCGCCTTGTTGCGAAATGGGAACCCGGTCGCGACGACCGCGCCCGTCGCATCGACGGCGCGATGCGACGGCAGGCGCTCGCCGTTGCGAAAGGCTCCGCCGCCTCGCGTGGCGGTGAACTCGAGCTGCAAGAAAGGAGCGATCACCACGCCGGCGGTGGGCGCGCCGTTCTCCAGCAGCGCCACCGAGACGCCGACGATTGGGAAGCCGCGAGTGAAATTGGTCGTGCCGTCGAGCGGATCGACGGCCCACATTGTCGCGGCGCGGATCCCACCGCGCTCCTCGGCCAGCACCGCAACGCCGCTTGACTCCTGTGCCAGCACCTCGAGGATCGCCGCCTCGGACCGCCGGTCGGTCGCGGTCACGTAATCGCCGCGACCCTTGAGCTCCGCCGCGCCGCCCGGCCGCGGCAATCCGTTCTCGATTAGCACGGCGGCGCCGGCGCGCGCCGCACGCAGGGCCACCGGCAGGAGGTTGCTCGAGCTCAGGTCGTCTTGTCTTCCATGCCGAGGCCGAACATCGCCTCGAGGTCGTGCGCAGAGAACTGCTGGAAGGCGACCATGGTTTGGGTCTTCTCTATGGCATCCAGTCGCGTCAGGTGCTGCGTCACGACCTTCGCCAGGTCGTCGTGCTCCCGTACACGCACGATGGCGACGAAGTCCCAGTCACCGGTCACGGTATAGACCTCGGCCACACCCTCGACGTCCGCCAGCGCGGGCCCGAGGCTGTTCAGGCCCTCGCGTGTGGACTTCACGAGGATGAAGGCGGTCAGCACTGCTCGTACCCGTCGTTGCCCACCCCGAACGCCCACACGTCGAGGTCGCCGTACGAGATGCCGTTCTGACCGAGGATCGTGCAGATGTGGGTGCGGTGGTCGTTGCCGTGATGGATGGCCTGCGTCATGACCAGCCAGTGGCGCACGCCCTCTTCGCCCTGGCGGCCGGGCGACGCGCCGTCCGGGTCGAAGTGACCGACCGCGGCGATCAGCGCATCGCCACTCAGCTCGGCGAGCTCCCTGAGCTTCGCCAACCCGGGGAATCCATCGTCCTCTTTGATCCGAGGTTCGAAACCGACGAGCCGGCGCAGGTAACGCTCCTCGGCGGCCAGCAGGTGCACCCAGGTGTCCGCGATCGTGCCGTACGTGCCGGACGAGGCCAGCTGCATCTGTTCCTCGTTCAGGCCGGCGCAGACGTCGAGGAGAGTGAGGTTGGCCCACTTGTTGTAGCGCAGCGCCTGTAAGAGCACATCGCTCATGGCGAACAGCTTATCCCCTGGTAGACTGTCAAGGCATGGGCCTTGACACCCTCCAGGCGCGGGGACGCACGCTTGCCCTGTACGAGCGCTACGGTCCGCTGCTGACGCCGCACCAGCGCGAGGTGATCGACCTGTACCTGCGCAACGACTGGTCGCTGGGCGAGATCGCCGCCCATCAGAAGACGTCACGGGCCGCCGTGCACGACATCGTGCGCCGGTCGACGCTCTCGCTTCAGGATTTCGAGAAGCGACTGGGCCTCCTGGCCGAGTCCGCCCGCAGGCGTCGCGAGATCGAAGCGCTGAAGCGCCAGCTTGCGCGGCTCGAGGGGACGGTCTAGATGTTCGAGGCCCTTGGCGACCGGCTGGCCGCCGCCCTCAAGAAGATCAGCGGCCGTGGAGTCCTGCGACCTGAGGACGTCGACGCCGGCCTCCGCGAGGTTCGCCTGGCGCTGCTCGAGGCGGACGTGAACTTCAAGGTCGTGAAGGAGTTCGTCGAGCGCGTCCGCGCACGCCTCGCCGGCGCTGAGATCTCCCCCGGCCTGACCGCGCCGCAGACCGTGATCAAGGCCGTCGACGCTGAGCTCGTCGAGCTGCTCGGCGGCAACTCCGAAGGCCTGCGCTACGCCTCGCATCCGCCGACGGTGCTTATGCTCGTCGGTCTTCAGGGTTCGGGCAAGACGACCACCGCGGTCAAGCTTGCGCTGCTCGCGCGCCGCGACGGCCACCGGCCGATGGTGGTCGGGCTCGACCGCCGGCGTCCAGCCGCGATGGAGCAGCTGAAGATCCTCGCGGAGAGGAACCAGGTCGCTTTTGCGAGCGAGATTCCCAAGGCCGGCCCCGAGGACGTCCTCATCCTCGACACCGCCGGCCGCCTGCACGTGGAGGCCGAGCTGATGGCCGAGTTGAAGCAGCTGAAGTCGAAAGTCAAGGTGGCCGAGACCCTGCTGGTCGCCGACTCGATGACCGGCCAGGAGGCTGTGAAGGTGGGGGAGGCTTTCGGCAAGGAGGTCGGCGTCGACGGCGTCATCCTGACCAAGCTCGACGGCGACGCTCGTGGCGGGGCGGCGCTGTCGTTCCGCGTTGCCACGGGTGAGCGGATCCGCTTCGCCGGCACCGGCGAGAAGCCAACCGACCTCGAGGTCTTCCATGCCGAACGCATGGCGTCGCGCATCCTCGGCATGGGCGACGTGCTCTCTTTGATCGAGAAAGCGGAGGCCGCGGTCGACAAGGAGAAGGCGGCCGAGGTCGAGCGGCACCTCCGGGCCGGCCAGCTGAGCTTCGACGACTTCCTGTCCCAGATCCGGCAGCTGCGCGGCATGGGCTCGCTGGAGTCGATGCTCGAGATGGTCCCGGGTGGCGGCGCGATCAAGGGCCAGCTGGCCGGCGCCAACACCGAGAAGGAGATGCAGAAGATGGAGGCGATCATCCTGTCGATGACGCCACGCGAGCGGGCTCACCCGGAGCTCCTCGACGGCGCGCGCAAGCGCCGGATCGCCCGGGGCAGCGGCGTTCAGCCCGCCGACGTCAACCGGCTGATCAAGGCTCGCGATGCGATGCAGAAGCTCGCGAAGCAGTTTGGCGCCGTCAACCGCAAAGGTCGGTTGGCGGGACTTCCCGGAATCGGTGGATTTCAGAAAGGAGGCGCAGGTTGGTAAAGATCAGGTTGAGGCGGATGGGGGCGAAAAAGCACCCCTTCTACCGCCTCGTGGTGGCGGACGCGCGCTCGCCGCGCGACGGCCGCTTTATCGAGCATCTCGGGTACTACGACCCGATGACCGATCCGGTCCAGGTCAAGATCGATGTGGACAAGGTGATGAAGTGGCTGCAGCAGGGCGCGCAGCCGAGTGAAGCGGCGCGCAGCCTCTTGAAGCGGGAGGGAATTCTTGAGCGACGTGCAGAGAAATCGTCCACCACGGCGTGACTTTCGGCGCGGCGGCAGCGGCGGCGGCTTCAATCGCGGCGGCGGCTTCCGGCGCGACCGGCCGACCGGGCCCGCTGGACCCAGCATCGACTACCGCGCGCTCGTCGAGTTCGTCGCGAAGAGCCTGGCCGAGAAGCCGGACGAGGTCACCGTGGAGTCGTTCGAGCGCGGAGGCACGACGGTCGCCATCAAGGTGAAGCTCGCGGACGAAGACATCGGCCGGTTCATCGGCAAGGCGGGTCGCAACATCGAAGCCATCCGGACGCTGGTCCGCGTCGCGTCGTCGCGCGACCGCGGCAAGCGGGTCTTCGTCGACCTCGCCAATCCATCCCTGTCCTCTGGCCACTTTGCGCCGCGCGAGCGGCGCTCGAGCGGCGATCTAAAGGGGTCCCCGCGAACTCACGGCGCAGCCTCTGAGTTCGGGGGGTGAAAGGCGAGGGGATGATCCGGGTTGGACAGGTGACAGGGGCGTACGGAGTGGATGGAGCTGTCAAGGTCTTGCCCTTGACAGATTTCGAGGATCGGTTCGACCCGGGCGCCAGCCTCGTGCTCGATGGTTCGCCGCGCCACGTGGAGTGGAGCCGCGAGGGACATCCTGGTCTGGTGGTGAAGCTCGAAGGCATCGACAATCGCACGCTCGCGGAGTTGTTCCGGGGCCGTTATCTCGAGGTGCCCGAAGGCGAGCAGCGGGAGCTCGAGGCGGGCCGTTTCTACTACCACCAGGTCGTTGGCCTCGCCGTGGTCACCGAGTCGGGCGAGGCGATCGGCGTCATCGAGGAGGTCCTGGAGCGGCCGGCCAACGACGTGTGGGTCAGCCGTAAGGGCACCGTCGAGCACCTCATCCCGGCCACCAGAGACGCCCTGGTCAGCGTGGACGTCGCGGCAGGCAGGGTGGTCGTTGCGGACTGGGTCTTCAGCGTCGAGGAAGCAAAAGACTGATGCAGTTCGACGTCGTCACCATCTTCCCCGGGATGTTCGGCACTGTCTTCCGGCAGGGCGTGATCGGCCGCGCCATCGAGCGCGGCGTGATCGGCCTGGCGGCGCACGACCTGCGTGACTACACGCACGACCGCCACCGCCAGGTGGACGACATGCCCTTCGGTGGCGGGCCGGGAATGGTGATGAAACCGGAGCCGGTGATCGAGGCGGTGGAGTCACTGCGATCTAGCAACCCGGGACCGGTGGTCTTGATGGAACCGTGGGGCGAGCCGCTCGGCCAGGATCTCGCGGCTGACCTCGCGGCACAGCCTGGGCTGATAATCGTCTGCGGCCGTTACGAAGGGATCGATGACCGCGTGCGCTCCGTCCTCGGAGCGCGCGAGATCTCGATCGGTGACTACGTGTTGAGCGGCGGCGAGATCCCCGCGATGGTGCTGATCGACGCGGTCGCGCGGCTGGTGCCTGGAGTGGTCGGCGATCCGGGCTCGCTTACACAAGACAGCTTCGCCGGCGAAAGGACTGGTTGGCCGCAGTTCACGCGTCCCGCGGAGTACAGAGGAATGAACGTGCCGGACGTGCTGCTTTCCGGCGACCACGCGCGCATCGAGCAGTGGCGGCGCCAGCAGGCGTCCCACAGGCGCGAACGCGTGGATACAAAGCGCGACGCGCAAATCAAGGAGTTGAAGAAGACATGAACGTGATCCAGCAGCTCGAGAAGGAGCAGCAGAAAAAGAAGACGCCTGCCCTGCGTGCAGGCGACACCGTGCGGGTGCACGCCAAGGTCGTCGAGGGCACGCGCGAGCGCATCCAGGTGTTCGAGGGCACCGTCATCCGGGTGACCGGCGGCGGCCTGCGCCAGAACTTCACGGTTCGCCGTGTCACGCATGGAGTGGGTGTGGAGAGGACGTTCCTCGTCCACTCGCCGCGCATCGACAAGATCGACGTGCTACGCCATGGCGACGTCCGCCAGGGGCGGCTCTACTACCTGCGCGGCAAGGTGGGGCGCGAGGCGCGCATCCGCGAGCGCCGGCGGCTGGTCGCGGAGGCAGCGGAGGCCGAGGAGCCCGAACAGGAAGAGGCGGCTGAGACTGAAGACGCCGAAGAGGGCGCCGAAGCCTGACCTGACTCGGCCGACTGGTCGCGCGCCTGTTAAGACGGTGGCGGTCCATCGTCGAGCGGGCTAACCTCGAAGCAATGCGTCCGATGCTCTGGAAGTACGAGCGCCGCGCCCAGGCCATGGGTTACGAGGTCGTGGCCGGGGTCGACGAGGTCGGCATGGGACCACTTGCGGGTCCGGTCGTCGCCGGCGCCGTCGTGCTTCGCCTGGGCGACCGCATCGCAGGCCTCAACGACTCGAAGCTCATGACCGCCGACGAGCGGGAGCGGGTCGACGCCGTCATCCGCCGCCGCGCGGTGGCGGTCTCGCTGTGCGCCGTTGATCACACGCAGGTCAACCGGCTCGGCCTCTACAACGCGCGGAAGCTGGCCCACGCAGGCGCCGTCGCCGGCCTGAGCGTCAAACCGGAGTACCTGCTGATCGATGCATTCGACGTGCCGGACGCGAAGATCCCGCAGCTCGCCGTCATTCGCGGGGACAAGATCTGCGCGTCGATCATGGCGGCGAGCATCGTCGCGAAGGTCGCCCGCGACCGGGCGATGATCGAATACGACCGTCTTTACCCCGGGTGGGGATTTGCCGATCACAAGGGATATGCCACTCCGTCGCATCGCGCCGCGATCCGGCGACTCGGCCCAAGCCCGATCCACAGGACGTCTTGGGCGCCGTTTCGCGTCTCCGAGCTGGTCGGCAGCTCGAGCTAGGCCGGGCCGGCGAGCGGGCGGCGGCGGATTTTCTCCGCGCCCGCGGCTACGAGGTCATCGGCGCGGGATTCCTCGCGCGGCGAGGTGAGCTCGACCTGGTGTGCCGACGTGGCCGCGACCTTGTCGTGGTCGAGGTGAAGACGCGTTCGGGCGACGCGTTCGGCACCCCCTTCGAGGCGGTAGGGGCGCGGAAACGCCGCGCGCTCATGTCCGCCGCGGCCGAATATCGCGCGCTCGCGGAATGGCGGGGCCCAATCCGTTTCGCCGCGGTTGGTGTGACGGTTCGCGAGAGAGGATTCCAGGTCGACCTGATCGAAGACCCCTTCGCCTAGTCCGGGCCGCGGGGCATCCCGAACAACCTGGTCGGCGCGACCGGAACGATTTCGTCAGCTCCGGTTTTCACGATCTGCCACTCACCTTCGTGAACCAGCCAGTGATGGCGCTGGCAAAGCAGGACCAGGTTCTCCAGCTCGAGTCCGCCGCCGTTGATCCAGTGCACGATGTGATGTCCGTCGCACCACGATGCGGGCCGCTCGCAGCCCGGCCACTGGCAGTGCTTGTCGCGCGCGATCAGCGCGCGCCGTTTCGGCCCTTTGATCACGCGCTCCGCCCGGCCGACGTCGATCACCACTGAATCCTTCATCAGCACGCGGGTCATGCTGCAGTCACAGGCCCAGCGTTCGACGGTCTTGGACGAGATCGGGAGCGCGAACTCGGACTCGGCGCCGGGCGCGCCAAGCAGGCCGAGCATGGTCTCGGCGAGCTCGTGACCTGCATCTGGACCTTTACTTTCCGCCGGCGGTCAACCCCTCGACTATCGCGTCCGCCAGTCGCTTCTCGCGTAGGCGGTGGTCGTGCTTGCCCGTTGGACGCGCGAGCGCCTCGAGCTTCGTCCGCACGGCTGCGCCGCCGACCGGGTCGAGGACGCCCTGCAAGACAAGACATCCATCCTCCGCGGTGCTCATCGACAGGTGACGGTTCTCGACGAGGTCGGCCTGCGCGTCGGCAACCTCCTTGGGTCGGAGGGAGTGCCTGTAGTGCAGCGACTCGTGATAGAACCGCCCAGGCGAGTGCTTCTTAGCCGACGGCAAGAGCGCCGCCTCATCAAACAAGGCGCCCACCGCGGCCGCCGTCCGCGCCATCACCGCCAGGTGCTGGATGCCCAGCTCGCCGGTGTAGAGGCAGTTCTCGCTCTCGGGCATCACGTGGAGCTTCTCGCCGATGCGTATCCGGTCCGCAGCGGCTTGCTGCGTCAGCCGGCAGTCGTGCCGGAGCCAGTCGATGGTTGTCTGATCGGACTCCTCGCCGTGCTCCTGGTCGCGCGCATGTAACGCGGCCGCAAGGCGCGCGAAGTACAGCTCGCGAATCTCGATTTCCCCGCGCGTCCGCAGCAGCTCGTGCTCGATCTCCTGCCGGGTTGCCGGCACCTGCGGATCGACGAGCTGAAGCATGCCGAAAGCATACGAACTTTAGTTCGATAAAGAAAGAAAAAGTCGTAAGTTTACCTGCACCAACAGGCCAACCAACTCTGTGTGCGCCACCGTGGCGCGAGGTGTCGTCATCGAACGCCCTAGCGCCAGTGGCGGTCCAGCTCCGACGCGTACTCCCGCCCGAGGGTGTCCGCGCTGCTCAGCAGCCAGTTGTCCAGCCTCCGCGTCCCCCTCGGCCGCTCATGCGATACGAGCAGCTCGCTCATCAAACCCTGCAGCTCCGGCTCGTTGAGCATCTCGTCTTTGACCACGCGGTTCAGTAACCCCACCGCCCGCAGCGCCGTCCGCGGCGACATGTAGAGAAACCGCGGGTGCTTGCCGACCGCGATCGCGATCGACTCGATCATCTCGCTGTAGAACATCGTGTCCGGACCGGCCGCGTCGACCTGCACGTTGTCGATCTGCTCCGAAGCCCACGTCGCGATCTCCGCAACGTCCTCGCCGGCAACCGGCTGCAGTCGATAGTCGCCCCGCCCCGGAATCCCGATCGCCGGAAAACGGCGCAGCAGCCAGGCGATGTTGTTGATGAGAATGTCGCCCGTCCCAAAGATCAGCGTCGGACGCACGATCGCCCAGGAGACCCCGGATTCGCGCACGATCTTCTCCGTCCGCGCCTTGCCCGCGTAGTAATCGAGCGGCGAGTCCTCGGACGCGTTGCTGACCGATATATGCACCACCTTGCGCACGCCGGCGTCGCGCGCGGCGCCCATGAGCACCCGCGTGTTCGCAACCGCCTCGCCGAAGTGCACGCGCCCGTGCTGGAAGCGGACCCAGTACGTGTTGTAGAGCACGTCAGCGCCGCGCAGCGAATCGACGAGCGCCGCGCGATCGGCGAACTGCAGCGGCGCCACCTCGGCCTTGATGTCCTCGGCTCCGGGCCGCGCCGGGTGGTTCGTCAGCGTCTTGAGCGGGCGCTCTTCGGCCATCAGCCGGCGGGCGATGAACCGGCCGGTGTAACCGAATGCGCCGGTGACTACATCGAAGCTCAAAACGGAAATCGCGTGAGGTCGTAGGCCGCAGATCCGGGGCGCACGTGACCGCTGATCACCACGCGTGGCCGATGCCTTACCGCCTCGGACGGATGCACCTCTGGGCGCAGGCCGTTGAAGATGGGGAAGCGCAGCGTCCCGTCCGGCGACCACTCCGAGTAGCGGATGCTCACGACCACCTCGGGCCGCACCCAGTGCACCGGCCGGACCATGATCGGCGGCGGCTCGAGCGGCGAAACCGGCGTCGCCAGCTCTTTGATTCGGTCGCGCAAAACTCCCGTCGTCTCGTCGTCGTAACCGCCGCCCACCGTCCCACACGGGAGCAGGCGTCCCTCCTCGTAGAAGCCGACGACAAGCGCGTCAAAAGGCCGCTCTCCCATCCAACCGATGACCACGAAGTCGTCGGACTTCACCGCCTTGACCTTCAGCCAGAACGGGCTCCGCTGGCCGGGCACGTACGGCGACTGGACGTGCTTGGCGACCACGCCTTCCAGCCCGCGCTCGAGGCAGGCCTCGAAGAGCTCGACTCCGTCCTCCTCGATGTGCTGCGGCACGAACATGTGGCCGCCGCCCTCGACCGACTTCGCGAGCCGCACCCGCCGGCGCAGGACCGGCTGGCGAAGCAAGGGCCGGCCTTCGAGATAGAGCGCGTCGAAGGCCAGGTACGCGGTCGGGATCTCGTCGCGCATCCGTGCGCCGCCTGCGAGCCGTGCGCGCAGGCGCGGGTAGTCCGGTCTGCCGTCGTTGTCCGTTGCCACCAGCTCACCGTCGATGACCGTACCCGGGGGAACGCGACGAGCCGCATGCGCTATCTCGGGCAGGTCGCCCGTCAGGTCGTGGAGGCCGCGGTCTTTCAGGTGCACGCCGCCGTGAGGGTCGCGAAAGAGGATGCAGCGAAGGCCGTCCCATTTGACCTCGAACAGGTACTCGGCCGAGCTGAAGGGCGCCTCCGCCGACGCGGCCTGCATCGGCCGCACCTCTGACGGGAAGCTCTCCAGCTCGATCTGGAGCTGGTCCATTAGAGTGTCCCGTCCCCGACGGTCCACGCATCTTCGCGTCCTCGGCGGCCGGGCGCCTTCGGCGCTGAAGCCGGCGTCAAGGGGCCTGGCGCTCGCGTGCCACTCCGCCCAGATTAAGGGCGGAGCGGGTTATGAGGCTTTACGCCGCCTCTTCGCTTCCGCCGCGGGCTTCTCGCGCGTCGACCGCTGCTTCTTGGCCTGCTCCACCGATTGACGCAAAGCCTCCATGAGGTCCATGACCTTCGCGGGCTGCGGCGCTTCAGGGGCCTCGATGACCTCGCCCTCCATCTTGGCCTGGACGACCTTCATGACGGCCTCTTTGTATTCGTCCTTGTAGCGGGCGGGGTCGAACGTGTCCGACAGGCTCTCGACCAGCGCCTTGGCCATCTCGAGCTCCTTCGGATTGATCTTCACCTCGCCCTCGAGGCCTTTGAGGCCCTCGGTCGAGCGAATCTCGTCCGGCCAGTGAAGCGTGTTCATGATCAGGCCCTTGCCGTTCGGGTGCAGCGCGGCGAGGTGCTCCTTGTCGCGCAGCGCGATCTTCGCGATCGCCATCTTGCCGGTCTTCTGCAGCGCCTCACGAAGCAGCTGATACGGCTTCTTGCCCAGCTCCTCGGGCTCGACGTAGTACGCGCTGTCGAAATAGAGGCCGGGCTCGATCTCCTCGACGGGGACGAACTCCGAGATGTCGATCGCATGCGCGGTCGGGAGAGGGAGGTTGTCCAGGTCCTTGTCGTCGATGATCACGTAGCGGTCCTTGCCCACCTCGTAGCCGCGCTCGATCTCGCTGTACTGGACCTCATGGTCGCCTTCCGCGCACCAGCGCTTGTAGGAGATCGGCGAATGATGCTCGGGGCACAGCTGTCGAAACGAGACCTTGGAGCCTGATTCGGTGGCGTTGTAAAGACGAATCGGGATCGAAACCATTCCGAATGAGACCACGCCTTTCCACATCGATCGCGGCATGGCGACGCAGTTTACCTCCTCTGTACGGGGTTGGCTACCTTTCGTAAGTCGGCGAGACCGACGTCCCGCCTCTGCATCAAAAGTATCGAGCTTGCGAGTCCGACGACGGCGAGGGCGACCATCAGCGCCAGGCGTCGCCCGTCGATGCCGACGAGAAGGGGCTCCCTGACGAGGTTGAACGGCGACAGGCTCTGAAGCCAACCGGGCCATCCAAGGCTGCCGCCGACCTGGTCGTCCAGGTAGCCCGCGAGGACGAAGACACCGGTGAGTGCGGTCGCAGCCTGCGGCACCCACGCGGCAAACAGCGAACCGGCCGCGCCGACGACGGTCGCGAACATGAGGAGCATCAGGCAGGCATCGACCAGCCGCAACACGTCCACCGACATGCCCGCCCCGCGCGACGTGAGCAGGACGGCGAGCCCGCTCATCGCAGCGAGCACCGCCGTGGCGGTGGAGAGCGCGGCCACTCGCTCGACCACCACCGTCGCCCGCGAGTAAGGAGCGCTGAGCACTGTGGCGAGGCGGCCGTCCGAAACCTCCGCCGACCAGCGCGAGACGAAGACAATGGCGAGCGCCGCGAACAACAGCAGGGTGACGTCGAACCACATCCGTCCGAGCAACAAGGTGTACATGCCCGCGATGAGCTGATGAATCCCGGGCAGTTGGGGCGGAAGCAGAAGCAAGGGTTGGATCGAAGACCGAGCCGCGGCCGCGAGAAACGCCCCGAGGACCACGGCGGCCAGGCTCCAGGCCGCGAACGCCCTACGGCGCAGATACAGGTCTCGTCCGACGGGAATGTCGAGCAGCCGCGCCGATGAGCTCTCGAACGTCTTGCTCGCGTTAATTCGCGTTGTCACCTCGGTTCGGCTTCTAAGCACGGCGAGGGCTGAGCCCGCGACCGCGATGGCGATCAACATCGCGAATCCGCCCAGGTCGAAGCGACCACCCGGCGGCAGCGGCGCCGACAGGTCGAAGTAGCGAAACGGCGAGATCCAGCGCGCGTAGCTCAGCTGCGCGAAGACGCGACTCAGGCTGTTCAGGAAGAACAGCGCCAACATCACGCCGGTGGTCACGATCGCCGGCTCAGGCGTGAGCTGCGCGACAAGGATGCATATTGCGTAGCAGGCGATCGCGAACACGACGAGCATCACGCCGGCGCCGATCACGCCGGCGACGTTCACCGGCTCGCCACCGGAAGCGATGCCCAGGGCCGCGCCCGCGCACGCCGCGACAGTCGCGATGAGCACAGAAATCGCAAAAGCGGCGAGCCTTCCGATGAAATCGCGCGGCCGCGCCCTCGACGTGATGAAACTCACCGCCGACGCAACGGCCCAGGACGCGAACAGGACGGCGAGCGGGGCAAAGGCCATCATCTGCACGTAACCTGCGGCGGTGTCGGGCCGCACCGGCGGCGGGAAGAGGACGGCCGCCAGCGGCGCCTGGCTGGTGAGGTAGTACGCGAACGCCGCGCGATCGGCGCCAGTCGGCGCGATGCGGTGGTAGGCGAGCGCCTCGAGCAGCGCCAGCGCAAAGCCGGCGACGGCGAACCCGGCGACATCCCAAGCGCCTCCGCGAAGGACCGCGGCCGTTCGAGTCACGGAGGTGGGAGCGCCCTTGGTCTGGGCTCGTCGAGATCGCGGACGAGCCTTCCCCGGCGAAGAATCGCGACCGAGTCGCACAGCTCCTCGGCCAGCGTCACGACATCCGTCGCCAAAAAAACAGCTGCGCCGCCGTCGCGACACTCGGCGATCAGAGATCGCAGCTCTCGCCCGGCGTCGGCGTCGAGATGTCGAGATGGGTCGTCGAGGATCAGCAGGTCGGGGTGGTGCATGAACGCGAGCAGGATCGACAGCTTTTGCCGATCGCCATCCGCGTAGTCGCGATGTGGAAGGCCGAGGTCCAGGTGGAGTCGTTCCGCCAGGTCGTGAACGTCGGCTCCGTTGACTCCGCCGCGCAGGCCGGCGACATAGGCGACGATGTCACCGCCAGGGGTGCAGCCGAAGTCGGGTGTTTCGGCGGGCATGTAGCCGACGCGGCGCTTGACCTCAACAGCCTCGCGCACGCAGTCCAGGCCGAAGATGTAGGCCGAACCCCTTGTCGGCCGGATGAGGCCCATCAAGAGCTGGAGCGTCGTGGTCTTGCCTGCCCCGTCGGCACCCAGCAGGCCGATGGCCTGGTGCTGATCGACCTGCAGCTCGAGGCCGAAAACGCCCCGTCCGGCGCCGTAGTCCTTGGTCAGCGCGGAGGTCCTTATCGCCGGCGCCGCCATTTCGACGAGCATATAAGGCGTCGTGTTGATGGGGGACCTCGAGCTCCACCTCTTGATCGCCGACCGCTGGAAGGCTGACGGGGGCCTGATGTTCGGGGTGGTGCCCAAGATCCTGTGGGAGAAGCAGAAGCCCGCCGACGCCAACAACATGATCGACGTCGCCTGCGTCTGCCTGATCGCGCGTATGAACGGCCGCGTCATCGTGGTCGAGACGGGGATCGGTAACAAGCTCAGCGAGAAGCGCGCCCTTCAGGTCGCGCTGCGCGAGCCGGAGAGCCTGCTCCATCACCTCAAGCGTCTGGGCATCCGGCCGGACGAGGTCGACGTCGTCATTACGACGCATCTCCATTGGGACCACGCCGGGGGGCTTACGCGGCGCAACCAGGAAGGCGAGGTCGAGCTGACGTTCAAGAACGCCCGGCATTTCATTCAGAAGACGGAGTGGGACTTCGCGCTCAACCCGGACGTCCGCAGCAGGCCCAGCTTCATCGCCGATGACTTCACGCCGCTCGCGGACGGCAACAAGCTGGTCGAGTTTCTCGACGGCGACGCCGAGGTTCTGCCGGGCGTGCACGTTCGCCACGTCGGGGGCCACACGCCTGGCAGCCAGGTGCTGATCCTTCGCTCGGGTGAGCTTGCGTGTGCCGTGACAGGCGACCTCGTCTGCCAGACGCCACACCTGCGCGTCCCATGGAACATGTCGGCTGACATCGACCCGCTTCGCGTTTTCGAGCAGAAGGCCAGGTTGTTCGAGGAGGCGGAGCTGCACCGCTGGCTGCTGGTCTTGAGCCATGACGTGGACCAGCCGGCGGGTTATCTCGAAGGCGGCGGGCGCTGGCGGCCCGAGCCGCGACTCTTGTGAGCTTTACGACCTCCGACGGCCGCAAGCTGACGTACCGCAAGCTCGGTCATGGACCGGTGCTCGTTTGCCATCCAGGCGGCCCCGGATTCTCGTCGAGCGAGTTCGCCGACCTGGCCGGGCTGTGGGAGCAGTTCACTCTGATCATGCTCAACCCGCGCGGCACCGGCGGCTCCGACCGGCCGCGCGACAGCGGCGCGTACAGCATCGACGACTACGTCTCGGACCTCGAGGAGCTGCGCCTCCATCTCGGCCAGGAGCGGATGCTGCTGCTCGGTCACTCGCACGGCGGAGTTGTGGCGATGGCTTACGCGGCCGAACACCCGGCCCGGGTTCGCCGGCTCGTGCTGTGCGCAACGCTTGCCCGCTTTGGCCCAGAGCAGGAGGCCGCGATGCGTGCGGGGATGGACCGGCGCAGCAACCAGCCCTGGGCCGCGGACGCGATCGCCGCGCTCGAGGAGGAGCTGGCCGGGAACTTCACGACCGACGAACAGCTGAGCCCGATAGTGTTCCGCGAGCTCCCGCTCTACTTTGCGCACTACGGGCCGGTCGAGGCCGGATACCTGGACACCCTGCGCACCGAGCTGATCAACGCCGACGCGCTCAAGCTGTTCAACGACAAGATCTTCAACACGTTCGACCTGCGCAGCAGCCTGGAGACGATCGCAGCGCCAACGCTCGTCATCACGGGCGATGAGGACTTCATCTGCGGCCAGATCTGCGCGGAGGAGATCTGCGCCGGCATCAAGCAGTCGCGCATGGTCCTGGTGGGGGACGCCGGGCACCAGGTGTACGTAGAGCAGCCGCAGGCATTTCACGACGAGGTGGCGGCCTTCCTCGAGGGCTCTTAGTACCCCTTTCTTAACAACCTGGGCTGATTTTTCGGACGTGGCTTCCTAATTTCGTTCGCGTGCTCGGATGCGTCGATTCGTGCGTGCTCGTGGGCCTGGACGTGCGCCCGGTTCGCGTCGAGGCGTACATCGGCCGTGGCGAGGTCGCGTTCGTCCTCACCGGTCTTGCGACCACGACCGTCAAGGAGTCGCGAGAGCGCGTGCGCTCGGCGATACGCAACAGCGGGCTCGACTTCCCGTCCACGCGTCTTGCGGTAAACCTCGCGCCCGCGGAGCTTCGCAAGGATGGGACGGGCCTCGACCTCCCTATCGCAGTCGCCATCGCGCTCGCGCGCGCGGAGAAACGCCCGCCGCCGGGGAGCGCGTTCCTCGGTGAGCTCGCTCTGGACGGTTCCGTGCGCCATGTGGACGGGGTGCTCGTGGCGGCGCGGGGCCTGCACGAGCTTGGCTACGAGCGGGTCTTCGTGCCCGCGGAAGACGCGGGCGAGGCCGCGCTGATCGGCGGCCTCGAGGTGATCCCATGCCCATCGCTTGCCGCCGTGGTCGGCCACCTCACCGGCGTCGAGCCGATCGACCAGGCGACTTCCAACGTCGCCGTGACCGAACAGCCCTCTTCGGTCGAGCACGACCTCCTCGAGGTCCACGGTCAGGAGGAGGCGAAGCGGGCCCTGGAGGTTGCCGCGGCCGGGGGCCATCACCTCCTGATGAGCGGCCCGCCGGGTGGCGGCAAGACGATGCTCGCCCGCTGCCTGCCCGGGATACTCCCGCCGCTGGAGCTTTCGGAGGCTTTCGAGGTCGCCCAGGTTCGAAGCCTGCTCGGCGACCTGCCGGCCGGTTCTCCGCTCGACTGGACGCGACCGTTCCGCTCGCCGCACCACGCGATCTCGACGGCAGGCCTTATCGGTGGGGGCGGCGGGATCGCTCAACCCGGCGAGATCAGCCGCGCCAGCCACGGCGTCCTGTTTCTCGACGAGCTTGCGGAGTTCCAGGCGCCGGTTCTGCAGGCCCTGCGCCAGCCGCTGGAGACGGGATCGGTGACGATCACCCGGTCCGGCGGTTCTGTTCGCTATCCGGCCCGGTTCACGCTCGTCGCCGCCACCAACCCGTGCCCGTGTGGATGGGCGGGCGACGGGATCCGGGCGTGTCGATGTACGCCCGCTGCCATCGACTCCTATCAGCGACGGCTGTCCGGACCTCTGCTCGACCGCATCGACCTCCAGGTGACCGTTCGCCGGGTCGCGCTCGAGCAGCTGGCGTCCGAGCCTCGGGGTGAGCCGACCGCCACAGTGCGGGCGCGGGTGGTCGCCGCCCGTCGCCGCCAGCTCGACCGCCAGGGCTGTCTCAACGCCCAGCTCAAGCCGCCACGCCTCCGCCAGCTTGCCGGCCTGGCGCCGCACTCCCGGCGGACGCTCGAGCGCTGGTCGGCGCAACGAGGCATGACTGCACGAGGGTTCCACCGCGCGTGGCGTGTGGCGAGGACGGCGGCCGACCTCGACGGCTCCTCGGAGATCGAGGAGCAGCACGTCCTCGAGGCGCTGGGCTTTCGATTGAACGATGTCGCCGCCTGACGCAACCCGGCTGCGCACGCGGGGGCGATGGCCGCCGCCTGATGGTCCGCGTGTCGCCATCGTCGGCTCACGCCGGCCGTCCCCTTATGGGGAAGCGGTGGCGGAGCAGCTGGCCCTCGAGCTGGCGCGCGCCGGCGTCGTTGTCGTCAGCGGCCTCGCGCTGGGGATCGACGCCGCCGCGCACCGCGGAGCCCTCAACGCCGGCGGTGTGACCGTCGCGGTCATGGGCACAGGCGTGGACGTCATCTACCCGACGGCGCACACGGTCCTGGCCGAAGCGATCCTCGCCGGAGGCGGGGCGCTGGTCAGCCAGTTCCCAGACGGCACCGCGCCACGCCGCCACAACTTCCCGGCACGCAACTACACGATGGCCGCGCTCTCCGATGTGGTGCTCGTGGTGGAGGCCGCCGAGGGGTCTGGGGCGCTCATCACGGCCGAGGCCGCGCTCGACCTACATAAAGAGGTAATGGCCGTCCCGGGCAGCATCTTCTCGCCGCTCTCGGTGGGCACCCACGCGCTGCTCCGAGACGGCGCGGGGCTGGTCCAGAACGCTCGCGATGTCCTGTCGGTCCTGAGCCAAGGTGGGGAGGTCCTGGACGACCCTCTGGCGACCCCGGCGGGTCTCGGATTCAAGCTCCCGCCGGAGCGGGACGGCATCCTTTTCCACCTCTCGGACGTTCTGGCTGTAAACGCCTCGGAGCTGGCCCGGAAGCTTCAGCTTCCGATCTCAGACGTACTCGGCCGGCTGACCGCCCTGGAGCTGGATGGGGTGGTTAAAAGGCACCAAGAAGGGTATGTAAGGGCGTTGCGCCGCGGCAAAGAACGGGCGTAGGATGCCTGCCCCGAGAGCCGGTCGGCGGAACAAGCGTCCGGTTTGGGGAATAAAGAAGAAGCTGTGCCAGAAGGTCTGATCATCGTCGAATCGCCTGCGAAGGCCAGGACTCTGAAGCGGTTCCTGGGGGACCGTTACGACGTCCGGGCCTCGATGGGCCACGTCCGCGACCTGCCCGAAAAGGAGATGGGCGTAGAGGTCGACGACGGCTTCAAGCCTCACTACGAGGTGGTCGAAAGCCGGCGAAAGACGATCAACGAGCTGCGCTCGGCGGCCAAGAAGGACGCCGAGGTCATCCTGGCCTCCGACCCCGACCGCGAGGGCGAGGCGATCGCCTGGCACCTTGCCGAGGTCCTGAAGATCCGCGACCCGAAGCGGATCGAATTCCACGAGATCACGTCCGACGCCGTGCGCCGCGCGCTCGAGGCGCCGAGGGGCATCGACATGCGCCTGGTCAACGCCCAGCAGGCGCGCCGCGTCGTCGACCGCCTGGTCGGGTTCCGGCTGAGCCCGTTCCTGTGGGCGAAGGTCCAGAAGGGCATCGGCGCGGGGCGCGTGTCGTCGGTCGCGCTGCGCCTGGTCGTCGACCGCGAGGAGGAGATCAGAAAGTTCGTCCCGGTCGAGTCCTGGACCGTCGACGTCGAGCTTTCGAAGCGCGCCGACCCGAACCACTTCACGGCCCGCCTCCACCGTCCGAAGGCGGGTGGAGACGACAAGTTCGAGGTCCACAGCGAGGCCGAGGCGCAGGACATCGTCCGCCGGCTCGAGGGCGCGGCTTACAGCGTGCTTGGCGTCGAGCAGAAGCGCCGCACCAAGAGCTCGAACCCGCCGTACATCACCTCGACCCTTCAGCAGGACGCGTCCAGCCGGCTTCGCATGCGTCCTCGGGTGGCGATGCGAGTCGCCCAACAGCTGTACGAAGGCGTCGAGCTTGGCACCGAGGGATCCACCGGTCTGATCACCTATATGCGTACCGACTCGACGCGGATCAGCGCCGAGGCCGACGCGCGGGTCAAGGCCTACATCAAGGCCCAGCACGGCGAGAAGTACCTCGGCGCGGCGAGGGCCTCGAAGGCGACCCCCGGTGCGCAGGACGCGCACGAGGCGATCCGGCCGACGGACGTCAATCGCACTCCTGACTCGATCCGCCAGCACCTCACGCCCGACCAGTACAGGCTCTACGACCTCGTCTGGCGTCGGTTCGTCGCAAGCCGGATGGCGCCCGCGGTCTACGACCAGACCCAGGTCGAGATCGAGGGGGGCGAGTACATCTTCCGGGCGAACGGGTCGGTGCTGACCTTCGACGGCTTCTACAAGGTCTGGGGCCGCGACGAGAACGGCGAGACCGAGCTGCCGAGACTCGAGGCTGCTGAGCCGCTCGACTACCACGGCCTGAAGCCCGAGCAGCACTTCAGCCAGCCGCCGCCGCGCTACACCGAGGCGACGCTGATCAAGGAGCTCGAGCAGCGCGGCATCGGCCGCCCGTCGACGTACGCGCCGACGGTCGAGACGATCAAGGACCACGGCTACGTCGAGGTCAAGGAGCGCCGGCTGCACCCGACGATCACCGGCGAGGCCGTGAACTCGCTGATGGTCGACCACTTCAAGACCATCTCCGACGACGGCTACACGGCCAAGCTCGAGAAACGACTCGACGAGGTCGAGAGCGGCAAGCAGGAGTGGGTGCCCGTGGTGAAGGACTTCTACGGCCCGCTGCAGCGCATGCTCACCGCCGCCGAGGAGGCCACGCCGGCGGAGACCGACGAGGTGTGCCCCGAGTGCCACGAAGGCCACCTGGTCCGCAAGGCCAGCCGGTTCGGGCCGTTCCTCGGCTGCTCCCGCTACCCGAAGTGCAAGTTCCGCCGCGCTCTGACGCCGACGGGCGAAGCGCCGCAGCCAAAGCTGCTCGAGGAGCCATGCCCCAACTGCGGCCGGCCGCTGCAGCTGCGCACGGGCAGGTACGGCGAGTTCATCGGCTGCTCCGGCTACCCGGAGTGCAAGTACATCAAGCGCGACGCCGCGCAGACGGAATCGAAGCCGACCGGCGAGAAGTGCCCGCAGTGTGGGGAGGGGGACCTCGTCGAGCGCACCGGACGCTACGGCCCGTTCGTCGCCTGCTCCCGCTATCCCGACTGCAAGTACCGGGCGAACATCGGCAAGGACGGCAAGCGCCGCGAGGGCCCGAAGGTCCTGGACGAGCCATGCCCGATCTGCGGCAAGCCGCTCGTCGAGCGCCGCGGGCGGTTCGGTCCCTTCAAGTCGTGCTCCGACTACCCGAAGTGCCCTGGCCCGAAGGGCGTCAAGAAGGACGTCGCTTAGCCTTCAGCCCGGCTGGGTATACTCTTTGACGCCAGTCCAAGCGACTGAGTAAGCACGCCCGGGGCAAGACCCTGTCCTCCCACCGGCGCCTCGGCGCCGGACTTCCAGACGGAGGCGAGAACCGGGCGGAAGTAGAACAGGAGTAGCGAAACGTGGCTCAAGTGACTTTGAAGCAGCTGCTGGAGGCGGGTGTCCATTTCGGGCATCAGACCAGCCGCTGGAACCCGAAGATGAAGACCTACATCTTCACCGCCCGCAACGGCATCCACATCATCGACCTGCAGAAGACCGTGCGCCTGCTCGACGACGCGTGGGACTTCACCCGCAACGTCGCCGCCAGCGGCCGGCCGGTGCTGTTCGTCGGCACGAAGAAGCAGGCTCAGGAAACCATCCAGACCGAGGCCGCGCGATGCGGGATGTACTTCGTCAACCGCCGCTGGATGGGCGGCATGCTGACCAACTTCAGCACCGTCAAGAAGCGCATCGAGCGCCTTCAGGAGCTGCGCAAGATGCAGCAGGACGGCCAGTTCGAGCAGATGCCGAAGAAGGAGGCCAAGCGTCTCCAGGACGAGCTCGACCGGCTGATGTTCCACTTCGACGGCATCGCCGACATGAAGCGGCTCCCGGGCGCGCTGTACGTGGTCGATCCCCGCAAGGAGCACATCGCGGTGACCGAGGCCAATCGCCTCAAGATCCCGGTGGTCGCGATCACCGACTCGAACTGCGACCCCGACCTCATCACTTACGTCATCCCAGGCAACGACGACGCCATCCGCGCCGTCAAGCTGCTCACGGGGAAGATCGCCGACGCCTGCCAGGAAGGCCGCCAGGAGGCTGCCGCCCGGGGCGAGATCCTGCCCGAGGTCGAGGAGCGCGAGTTCCTGGAGACGCCGCGCTACGAGGAGATCGAGGAATACCTCGAGGACGAGGAGGACTACCTGCCAACCGTCTCGGAAGAAGAGTTCATCGGCCGTGGCGCGGACGACGAGGAGGCCCGCTGATGGCCGTGAGCACCGACCAGATCAGGCAGCTTCGCGAGATGTCGGGCGCCGGCATGATGGACTGCAAGCGCGCCCTCGAGGAGGCCGGCGGCGACATTCAGAAGGCTTTCACCATCCTGCGCGAGAAAGGCATCGCCAGGGCGGCCAAGCGCGCCGACCGGGCGACCGGACAGGGCGTCGTGGAGTCCTACCTCCACGCCACCTCACCCGATTTCCCGCCGCAGCTCGGCGTGCTGATCGAGGTCAACTGCGAGACGGACTTCGTCGCCAAAGGCCCGGACTTTCGCAAGCTTGCCAAGGAGCTGGCGCTGCAGGTCGCCGGTTTCGGCGCACGATGGGTCTCTCGTGACGACGTTCCCGATGAAGTGCTCGTCGCCGAGCGCGAGGTCTACGAGGCAAGGGCTCGCCAGGACGGCAAGCCCGAGCAGGTGATCCCACGCATCGTCGAGGGTCAGATCGAGGATTTCCTGAAGCACAACTGCCTCATGGAGCAGGACTACTTCCGCGAGCCTGGGCACACCGTGCAGCAGCTCATCGCGGAGAACATCTCCAAGCTCCAGGAGAACATCACGGTCCGGCGCTTCGCGCGATTTAACATCAGGGAGTCCTGAACCAAATCCTCAACGGGGCGCCGAAGTACAACCGCGTTCTGCTCAAGCTGAGCGGTGAAGCGCTTGGCGGATCGCGGGATTACGGGCTCGACCTCGAGGTGGTGGAGACCATCGCGGCCCAGGTCAAGCGCGTGCACCAGATGGGCGTGCAGGTCGCGCTGGTCGTCGGCGGCGGCAACATCTTCCGGGGCATGTCCGCGACCGAGCGCGGGTTCGATCGTGCCACGGGAGATTACATGGGGATGCTGGCCACGGTCATCAACGGACTCGCGCTGCAGGACGCGCTCGAGCGTGCGGGCATCCCCGCCCGGACGATGACCGCGATCCAGATGCCGCAGGTCGCCGAGCCGTACATCCGCCGGCGCGCGGTACGCCACCTGGAGAAGGGCCGCGTTGTGATCCTCGCCGCCGGAACCGGCAATCCCTATTTCACAACCGACACCACCGCCGCCCTGCGCGCCGTCGAGATCGAAGCCGACGTGATCTTGAAGGCGACGAAGGTCGACGGCGTCTACACCGCCGACCCCAAGCGCGACCCGACGGCGACGAAGTTCGAGCGCCTCGGCTACATGGAGGTGCTGAACCGGGGTATCGAGGTGATGGACAACACCGCGCTCACGCTGTGCATGGACAACGGCGTGCCCATCGTGGTCTTCAACCTGCTCACCCCCGGAAACATCGAACGCGTGATCCTGGGCGAGGAAGTAGGGACCCTCGTGGGGGCTGCAACGTGATCGACCCGGTCCTTCGCGAGGCGGAGTCGAAGATGAACAAATCGGTCGAGCACTTCGGCGCCGAGCTGACGCACATCCGCACCGGCCGCGCCAACCCCGCGCTGATCGACAAGGTCATGGTCGCCTACTACGGCACGCCCACCCCGCTGAACCAGCTCGCGCAGATCAGCGCGCCGGAGCCGCGCCTGCTCGTCGTGCAGGTTTACGACAAGAGCCAGATCGGCGCCGTGGAGAAGGCCTTGCGCACGAGCGACCAGGGGCTGAACCCCGCGAACGACGGACAGGTGATCCGCGTGCCGATCCCGCCCCTGACCGAGGAGCGCCGCAAGGAGTATGTGAAGCTCGTCCGCCAGAAGGCGGAGGAGGCGCGGGTGGCGATCCGCAACGTCCGCCGCGACGAGCTGCACCGCATCGAGAGCATGCAGAAGCAGGGCGAGGTGGCCGAGGACGAGGCGAAGCGGGCCGGAGCTCGCCTGCAGAAGATCACCGAGTCCGAGATCGAGAAGGTGGACGGGCTGGCCGGACGTAAAGAGCGTGAGGTCATGGAGGTCTAGGAAGGGCACCCTCTCTCCCCAGGGGAGAGGGATGTGGGGTGAGGGGCGATGTCAAGGCCCTCCCGGTACGCTTTCCTCACCCGTGGACTCCCAGGTCCCCCGCCACGTCGGGATCATCATGGACGGCAACGGCCGCTGGGCCCGCCGTCAGGGCCGGCCCGCCAGCTTCGGCCACCGCGCCGGCGTGCGCGCCATCAAACGCGTCCTCCAGGCGTGCGAGGACCTCGGCGTCCACACCCTGTCGATCTATGCCTTCTCGACCGAGAACTGGACTCGCCCGCGGGCGGAGGTGCGCGCGCTCATGCGCCTCTTCCACGAGACGATGCAGCGCGAGATCGACGAGATGCACCAGCGCGGCGTTCGCATCGTGGTCAGCGGCAGGCGCGAGGACCTGTCGCCGCGAATGCGGGAGCGCATCGAAGAGGCGATGGAGCGCACGCGCAATAACAACAACGGCGTCCTCAACGTTTGTCTGAATTACGGTGGGCGGGCTGAGATCGTCGACGCGGCGCGGCGGCTCATCCGCGACGGCGTCCCCGCGGGCGAGGTCGATGAGGCGGCAATCTCGGCGCGCATGTACGAGCCCGAGCTTCCCGACCCGGACCTGATCATCCGCACGGCGGGCGAGCACCGCGTGAGCAACTTCCTGCTCTGGCAGGGCGCTTATGCCGAGATGCTCGTCAGCGAGACGCTGTGGCCCGACTTCGGCGAGGAGCAGCTGAAGGCCGCCCTGATCGAGTACGCCTCGCGAGTGCGTCGCTTCGGCGGCCGGCCCGACGTCCAGGCAAAGGTAAGTTGACGACCCAGAATGCGCCGATGACGTCGAGCTGGAAGCCGAGCCCGCTTATGGTCCGGATCTTCAGCGCTTTCGTCTTTCTCGGCGCCGTCATCGGCCTGGTCCTCGTCGGGATCTACGGCGTCTACCTCCTTGTCATCGTCCTTGGCGGCGTCGCCCTCTGGGAGTTCGGCGGCCTGTCCGAGAGGATGGGCTCCAGGGCCCCGGCCTGGCTGATCTACCCGCTCGGCATCTTCTTCGCGTTCAGCGGCACGGTGCTGAAGCAGATCGACGTGACCCTCGTGCTCGCACTGGCGCTCGTCGGCGGGCTGGGCGCGTTCCTCGTCCTACCAGGCCGCCGGCAGGGCCTGAGCCGCTGGGCGATGGGTCTCGCCGGCGCGCTCTACATCGGGATGCCGTTCAACTTCTACCTGCTGCTCTACACCTCGAAGCCGAACGGGCTTCAGTGGACGCTTTTCACCATCCTCGCCGTGGTGGCGAGCGACGCGGCAGCCCTGCTCGTTGGCAGCCGGTTCGGTCGCCATCCCTTCTTCACGGGCATCAGCCCGAAGAAGACGGTCGAGGGAGCGATCGCGGGAGTCGTCGCCGCGGTGATCGTCATGTTGATCGGGGTATCCGCCGTGATCGGGCATTCCCCGCTGCATGCGATCGTGCTGGGGGTGCTCGTCGGCACGAGCGCCGAGGTGGGTGACCTGGTCGAGTCGCAGATGAAGCGAATCGCCGACGTGAAGGACTCGTCAAACCTCATCCCCGGCCACGGCGGCTTGCTCGACCGGCTGGACTCGATCCTGTTCCCGCCGATCCTCGTGTACTTCTACGTGACGATGCTGCACATCCTCTAGATGCGACCTCTCAACATCGCCGTCCTTGGCGCGACCGGCTCGATCGGCAGGCAGACGCTCGACGTCATCGACCGCAACCCGGAGCGCTTCAAGCTCTTCGGCCTGACCGAGGGCGTGCGCTCCGCGAACCGGAAGGTCGAATACACGATCTCGGGCCAGTCGGGAGTGGGTGACTTCGACGCGCGCGTCGAGGCAATGGTCACCGACGCGCGCTGCGACCTGGTCGTCGTCGCGATCCCCGGCGCCCGCGCCCTCGGGCCGACGCTCGCGGCGCTTCGCGCCGGCAAGGAGGTCGCCCTCGCGACCAAAGAGGTCCTGGTCATGGCCGGCGCGCTGGTGATGAAGGCCGCCGGCGCTCGAGGCATCAGGCCGGTCGACTCTGAGCACAGCGCCATCTGGCAGTGCCTGTGGGGCGAGGAGCTCGAGAACGTCCGCAGGCTCGTCATCACGTCCAGCGGTGGCCCGTTCTGGGCACACCCGGACATGGACCTCGACCAGGTCACCGTCGAGCAGGCTCTCAACCACCCGCGGTGGTCGATGGGCCCGAAGGTTACCGTGGATTCGGCGACGCTGATGAACAAGGGTCTCGAGGCGATCGAGGCCCACCACCTCTACCGCATGCCCCTGGGCCGCATCTCGGTGTGCATCCATCCGCAGAGCGTCGTGCACTCCCTCGTCGAGTTCGTCGACGGCTCCTTCAAGGCCCAGCTCGGCCGGCCGGACATGCGGCTGCCGATCGCGGTGGCGCTCGCGTACCCCGACCGGCTCCCGGACGCCGTCCCCCAGACCTCGATCAAGGAGCTGAGTGGGCTCGAGTTTTACGACCTCGACGAGCGGCGCTTCCCGAGCGTCGGGCTGGCGCGTCGCGCGGCGGCGGAGGGCGGTGGGAACCCGGCCGTGCTGAACGCCGCCAACGAGGAGGCCGTCAACGCCTTCCTGGCGGGCGAGATCGCCTTCAGCCGGATCGTGCCCATCGTGGAAGAGGCGCTGGGCGCCTTCCCGGGGGGAGGCGAGAGCCTCGAAGAGATCCTCGAAGCCGACCGCTGGGCGAGGGGTTGGATCCGGGAAAACTTCGGTACTGTGAGGCGGGCATGAGCACGGCCTTGAACGACCTGGTGATAGTCGCCGGTGTGGCGGGCATGTTCCTGCTCCTCATCGGCCCCCACGAGTTCGGGCACTTCATCTTCGCCAAGCTCTTCAAGGTCCGCGTGATCGAGTTCTCGATCGGCGCGGGCCCGGAGATCTGGTCGATCGTCCGCGACAAGACCGTCTACGCCCTACGAGCGATCCCGGTCCTCGGCTACGTCCGGATGGGTGGCATGGAGGCGGGCGACCTGGACGATCCAAGCGGTTTCCATACCCGGCCCGCCTGGCAGCGCCTGGTCATCCTGGCCGCGGGACCGGCGGCGAACTTCCTCGTCGCGATGATCCTGATCACGGGCTACAACCTGACCCAGCTCAACGACGTGCCGGGCAGAGTGGCGAGCGTCCTGCCGAACTCCCCGGCGGCCGCGGCCGGCATCCATGTCGGCGACCAGCTGAAGACGGTCGACGGCCAGCCGATCACGAGCCCGGACCAGCTTCGCAACATCGAGAACAGCGCTCCGAATGCCGCGATCGTTCTCGGAGGGGTGCGTTCGGACGGTTCGCGGTTCAGCGTCATAGTCACGCCTCACTGCGTCGTGGATGGTGGGACGACGTCGTGTCAGGTCGGGATCAGCGCGCGATGGTCGGTGGTCACGGCGCAGGACGCCATCGGCAACGGCGTCGCCTTTCCATACAACGCGGTCAAGAACATCGTGCAGGGCCTGGGCGACCTGGTCACAGGCAAGGTGCCGGGCGGCGTGCTCGGGCCGAACGGCGTCACCGGACCGATCGGGATCGGCGACGTCGCCTACCAGGCGGTTTCGCTGGGGCTTGAAACCTACATCCCGATCGTCGCGTTGCTGTCGGTGGCCCTGGGATTCACCAACCTGCTGCCACTGCTGGCGCTCGACGGAGGGCGGATGGTCGTCGTGCTGATCGAGGTCGTCCGGCGCAAGCCGTTCGACCGGACGATGGAGCTCAACTTCCAGCGCGCCGGCCTCGTGGCGCTCCTGATCCTCGCCGCGCTGATCAGCTACCTCGACGTCCAGCGGATCGCCACCGGCCAGTTCCCCGGGTTGACGCATTGACACCAGCATCGCGCCCCCCGCGTCACTCGCGTCTGCGCGCCCTAGACGGCCGGGCGCCTTCGGCGCTGAAGCCAGCGTCAATGGGCCCGGCGCTCACTCGTCGTGCATCGACGGATGCGCTCCTCGTCGCGCCACCCTTTCCTTGGCTCCGGCCGTCGATGGCACGCATCCGCTTCGGCCGCCGGGAGGCGCGACGCTGATCAGCTTTGTGAACCGCCGCAAGGCGATCCCCGTGAACGTCGGCGGCGTCGTCATCGGCGGTGCGGCGCCCATCGCCGTGCAGACCATGACCAAGACCGACACGCGCGACGTGAAGGCGACCGTGCGCCAGATCCAGGAGCTGAAGGAGGCGGGCTGCGAGATCGTCCGGCCGGCGGTGCCCGACAAGGAGGCGGCCGAGGCGCTGAAAGAGATCGTCAAGCAGTCGCCGCTGCCCGTGATCGCGGACATCCATTACGACCACACCCTCGCCCTGCTGGCCATCGAGGCCGGCGTGCACTGCCTGCGGCTCAACCCCGGCAACATCCCGGACCGAGACAAGGTCGTGAAGGTCGTGAGTGCCGCCAAGGAGCGCCAGATCCCCTTTCGGATCGGCGTCAACGCCGGCTCACTTCCGGAAGAGGTGCACAAGAGCCTGCGCGAGCAGCACCACATCGACCGCGACGACCGCGAGCGCACCGCCGAGCGCATGGTCGAGGTCGCGCTCGGCCACTGCAGGATCCTCGAGGACCTGGATTACGGGCCGGGCTTCATCAAGGTTTCGCTGAAGGCGACCGACGTCTGGACGAACATCCTCGCCAACCGCAAGTTCGCGACAGAACGCCCGTACCCGATCCACCTGGGTGTCACCGAGTCCGGCCCGGTCGAGGCGGGCAGCATCCGCAGCTCTGTCGGGATGGGCATCCTGTTGAGCGAAGGCATCGGCGACACCATCCGCGTCTCGCTCGCGACGTCGGACCCCCGGGAGGAAGTACGCGTCGCGCATGAGATCCTCAAGACGCTGGCGTTCCGGATCGAGAGCCCGACGCTGGTTGCATGCCCGACCTGCGGCCGCCTCGAGTACGACATGGTGCCGACGGTGAAAGCGGTGGAGGCCTACATCGCAAAGCTGCGTGTGCCGATCACCGTCGCGGTCATGGGCTGCGTCGTCAACGGTCCCGCCGAAGCGCGCCACGCCGACATCGGCGTCACAGGCGGCCGCGGCAAGGGCGTGATTTTCAAGAAAGGTAAGCTGTACCGCACCGTGCCCCAGGAGGAGCTTCTGCCCGTGCTGCTGGCTGAGATCGACGCGATCGCGGCCGAGCACGCCCCTGCGGCCCCGCTCCCGAGTTAGCCCGGTAGGTCTTCGACCGCCGGGCGTCTTCGCAGTCGACTACTTCAACATGGGAGCGAGAAAGTGAAACAGGAATTGGAAGAGCAACAGGACTTCGTCAAAGAAGTCACCAAGATGTCCGACGACTTCGACCGCTGGTACACCGAGGTCGTGCGCAAGGCCGAGATGGCCGACTGGTCGGGCGTGCGCGGCATGATGGTCGTCCGTCCCTACGGCTGGGCGATGTGGGAGGCGATCATGCGCGCCTTCGACGACATGATCAAAGAGAGCGGACATGAGAACTGGGCGTTTCCCCTGCTCATCCCCCGCGAGTTCTTGATGAAGGAGGCCGAGCACATCGAGGGCTTTGCGCCCGAGGTCGCGTGGGTTACGAAGGCCGGCGGAAGGATGGAGGAGCTCGAAGACCCCCTGGCGATCCGGCCCACCTCCGAGACCATCATCGGCGCGATCATCAGGCGCTACATCCAGAGCTATCGCGACCTGCCCAAGCTGACCAACCAGTGGAACAGCGTCGTGCGGTGGGAGATGCGGTCGCGTCTGTTTCTGCGCAGCCGGGAGTTCTGGTGGCAGGAGGGTCACACCTTCCACGCTTCCGCTAAGGAGGCGATCGAAGAGGCAGACCTCATCCTCCGCTACTACCGTTCCATCGCCGAGGATTGGCTGGCCGTGCCAGTCCTCGCCGGCAAGAAGTCACCCGCCGAGACTTTTCCCGGGGCGGTGCACACGCTGACGATCGAAGGACTGATGCGCGATGGGCTTGCGCTGCAGATGCGCACGTCGCACTACTTCGGTCAGAACTTCGCCAACGCTTACGACATCTCCTTCTCGAACCGCGAGAACGAGCGCGAGCTGTGCCACTCGACCTCGTGGGGAATGTCGACCCGCCTTGTCGGCGCGGTGGTGATGGGTCACGGCGACGACTCGGGGCTGATCGTGCCCCCCAAGGTTGCGCCAATCCAGGTCGCGGTCGTGCCGATCTTCCGCGACGACGCCGGCCGTTCGAAGGTCGAGGCGTTCATCGACGGCTGGGCACCCCAGCTGAAGGCCGCGGGCATCCGGTTCCGCGTCGACTGGCGCGACGAGCGGCCTGGAGACAAGTACGCGCACTGGGAGCTGAAAGGCGTGCCCCTGCGGCTCAACGTCGGCGGTCGCGACGCCGACGCCGGCCAGGTCGAGATGGTCGACCGGCTCACTCGCGAGAAGGTGGCAGTCCCTGTCGCCGGCATCGCCGCGCGGCTGAGCGCCGAGCTCGAGGGATTCCAGAAGAAGCTCTTCGAGCGTGCGCTGAAGTTCCAGCGCGACAACACGTTCGAGCTCGAGACGCTCGACGAGGTGATCGCGCACTACCGCGAGAAAGGCGGCTTCGTGTGGGCGTCCTGGTGCGGCGACACCGACGAGGAGGCGCGCATCAAGACCGAGTCCGGCGGCGTGACGATCCGCGTGATCGACGAGGAGACGAAGCCGTCGGGGAAGTGCCTGGTGTGCGGCGAGCCCGCGAAATTCCGGGTTGCCCTGGCGAAGGCGTACTAGACGGGTCCGGGGCTAGGCCGTCGGGTTCTCGAACGCTCCAACGGCCGGCGCGTTGGGGTGCAGGGACGTCTGCGGAATGATCTTCAACGTCCCGTTCCCGACCGCGTCCAGCACAGCCTCCGCTACGTCGGGATGGAAGTGTGTACCCGCGCCGTGCCGAACCTCTTCGAGCGCGACCTCGAGCGACATCCCCTTGCGGTAGGGCCGGTCGGAGGTCATCGCGTCGATCGCGTCGGCCGCGCTGACGATCCACGAGAAAATCGGCAGCTCATCACCAGTCTTCCGGTCGGGGTAGCCCTTGCCGTCGTAACGCTCGTGGTGTGAGCGGACGATCACCAGCTCGTCCGTCACCATCTTCAGCGGGCTCAGGATGTTGTAGCCGACCGTCGTGTGCGACTTCATCTTGTCGAACTCCTCCTCGGTCAGCTTGCCGGTCTTGCGGAGGATCTCGTCCGGGACTCCGATCTTCCCGATGTCGTGCAGACGACAGCCGCGCTCCAGTCGCTCCCATGCGCTCTTGTCGTCAGGCGCGTAGTTCATCTGGCGCGCGATCATCAACGCGTACTGGGTCACGCGCTGCGAGTGTCCCGCGGTGTAGCGGTCGCGGGCGTCCGACGAGTTGGCGAGAGCGACCAGGGACTGGAACATGAGGTCCTCGCGGTCCTGGAACAGGCGCGCGTTGTCGATCGCCATCGACGCCTGCGTCGCGAGCTCTGTAACGAGCTTGCGGTGGTCCTCTGAGAATGCGTGACCGAGTTGGTAGTTGGCCAGAAACACCACGCCCAGCGGCTTGCCTCGCAAAGTGATCGGCACGCACAGCACCGCGCGCGGGTTGAGCGGGCTCTCGGTATCCGCCTCCTGGATTCGCGCCTCCATCACTGGCTCTCCCGACTCCATGACGCGGCGGCAAATGTCTTCGCCTAGCACGAGCGCGAGCTTCTCGGCGGTGGCTTGGTCCGTGCCTTTCCCTGCCTTCAGCACCAACTTGTCCCCCTCGTCGAGCGCCAGGCATCCGATCTGCGCGGACGACGCCTTGGCCGCGCCCTCCAGAACCTGCCGCAGCACCTCGTTCAGGTCGAGCGTTGAGGTGGCGGCCTGGAGCGCCTCCTGGAGGTTGCGCAGCTCCCAGATGCTCCGCTCGTTCTTTTCGTAGAGCTCGGCGTTGCGGATCGCCACCACTGCCTGGCTGCCGAGCGTTGCGAGGACGCGTTGGTCGTCGGCCGTCCAGTCGCGCTTCTTCTCGTCGAAGACCGACAACGTGCCCCACAGTTCGCCGCCCTCAAGCATGGGAGTGCAAATCGCGGCCTTGAATCCCGTCAGGTCGGGCGGTGACGCGAGGTCCGACTGCCAGTCCAGGTCGCTGATGATGGTGGCGCGCTGGCTCAGCATGGTCGCGCCAACCACCCCCTGGCCGTTCTGGAACTCTTTTCCAGTCGGGTCGGTCGCCAGCCAGACCGAAACAATCGCCACCTGGTGGCCGTCGTCCGTCGAGCGCGTGAGCATCCCGGCAGTGCCGTCGACGACCCGGATCGCGGCCTCGAGGGTCTTCTGTTCGAGGACTTTGGAACCCTGCGTCACCGTGGTCAGGGCCGCGGATACCTCGCCCAGCGCGTCGAGCGCCGTGTCCAGGCGCGTCGCCTGGACGGTGACGATCTGCAAGATGCGCGAGTTCTCGACGGCGACGCCGGCCATCGATCCCAGGTCGTCGAGGGCGCCGAGCTCCTGCTGGCTGAAGCCGCTGCTGCCTCGCCTGCCCAGGCACAGGGCGCCGATGACACCCTCCTTGCCGCGGATCGGCGTCAGCGCTTCGTTGACCGTGCTTCCAAGGACGTCAGGCTGCAGGCCGCTGTAGATGCCCTCCTCCTCGGTGACCAGGTTGCGGAGTATCGTCTCGCCGCTTCGGACCTTGCCGAGGGGCAGGTCAAGCGGTTCTGGCACGGACGGCGACCCGTTGAGGACCACGTACTTGTCTTCGGGCTGGAACATCAACGCGCGACCCGCGTCGTAGCGCACCACCTCGGAACCGCGGCCGATCACAAGGTCAAGAACCTCCGCCATCGTCTTCCCAGACGCTTCCTTCACCAACTCATTCATCAGCGAATACCGAGCGGATACGTGGCGGGTCTGGGCCATCAGCTGCGCGCTCGTGATCTGCGCGCCGGCGCGTGCGGCAAGTGCCAGCGCCAGGCGCGTGTCGTCGTCGCCGAACTGGCCCCTCGTGCTGCCGAGGATGAAGAACCCGCCGACCCCTTCTCCGACGTGCATCGGCACGGCGATGAGGCCCTCGAGGTAGAAGTGCTCGGGAAGCACGGTGATGAGCTCGACCAGCGGTTTCTCGTCGGAAGCGGCAAACGGCGACCCGGCCTCCATTGCCGTCAAGAGAGGACCGGCGCTGCCGTGCGGCCGGTTGACCGCCTGAGGTCGCAGCCGGTCGACACCGATCCCGGGCGGCTGCGGAACAAACCGGCGGCCGTCCGCCGATGCCAGGTAGCAGCAGGCGATGTCGGCGCGCAGGTTGCCTGCGATGGCCGCGGTGACGCCCGCCGTGTCGCTGGCCGCGCCGTTCGGATCCGAGGTGGCGGCGACGAAAGCCTGGTGCTTCTGCCCAAGCCGGGCGCTCAAACGCTCGACCTCGGTCTTGCGTCGCAGAAGCTCGTCGGCGAAGGCGCTGTAAGCCAACCCCCCCGCAACTCCACCGGCGGCGAGCAGGACGAGCCCGCCCAGCTGCGCCGCCAGGTTCCCGTCCTGCGGGTCCATCAGATACAGGCCCGCCGCGACGACCACGCCTGCCGCGGCAAGGGGCACGGCAAAGCGCCAGGACCGGAACATCACGCCGGCGGCCACGATCAATGCGCTGGCCAGGGCGCCGACGGCGAGGCCCACAACGTCCCGCCCGCTGGCGTCCAGGCTCGCTCCCGCCAGCACCAGCGCGGCGGCAGCGGCTGACATCGCGATGCGAAAGGCTCTGGCCGCCCCCGGTGAACTCATTTCGGCCGCAGTAAGTCTAGGTATGTGTTCGCGCGGGAAAGCTAGATAGCGAACTTAAACTTCATGCCTTGGCCGAAATGACGGTTTCCGAGCTCCTCCGAGTCGCCGACCACCTCGACCCGAACGGCCAGGTGATCGTGCGAAAGGCCTACGAGCGGGCGGCCGACGCCCACCACGGCCAGCGCCGGCTGTCCGGCGAGGACTACGTCAATCACCCGCTCGAGGTGGCTGCCATCCTGGCCGACCTGCAGCTTGACGCCGAGACGATCGCCGCCGCGCTCCTCCACGACACGGTCGAGGACACCAACCTGACCGCGGAGGAGGTCCGCCGCGAGTTCGGACCCGAGGTCGCCCGCCTGGTCGACGGCGTCACCAAGCTGGGCCGGATCTCCTTGCGCACCGACCAGCAGCAGCAGGCCGAGAACGTCCGCAAGATGATGGTCGCGATGGCGGAGGACCTCCGCGTGGTCCTCATCAAGCTGGCCGACCGGCTGCACAACATGCGCACCCTGGAGCCGCTCGCCGAGGCCAAGCGCCGCAAGATCTCCCGCGAGACGCTCGACATCTACGCGCCGCTCGCACACCGCCTCGGGATCGGCCAGATCAAGTGGGAGCTCGAAGACCTGGCCTTCCGCTACCTCGAGCCCGACGCCTACGAGGACGTCGTCGCCCGCATCGCCCGCAAGCGAGCCGACCGCGAGAGGCTCGTGTCCGACCTGCGTGAGATCCTGGCCCGGGAGCTCGAGAAGGTCGGCATCCAGGCCGACATCACCGGCCGCCCGAAGCACATCTACTCGGTCTGGCAGAAGATGACCCGCGAGGGCAAGGACTTCTCCGAGATCTACGACCTGTCGGCGATCCGGGTCCTGACCGAAAGCGTGCGCGACTGCTACGGCGTGCTGGGCGTCGTCCACTCGCTGTGGAAGCCGATGCCGGGCCGGTTCAAGGACTACATCGCGATGCCGAAGTCCAACGGCTACCAGTCGCTGCACACCACGGTCATCACGCACACCGGCGAGCCGATCGAGATCCAGATCCGCACGCACGAGATGCACCGGGTGGCCGAGTTCGGGGTCGCGGCGCACTGGACCTACAAGGAAGGAGGCAGGGACGCGAGCTTCGACCAGAAGCTGTCCTGGCTGCGCAGCCTGCTCGAGTGGCAGAGCGAGCTGGGCGACGCCGAGTCCTTCCTCAACACCATCAAGGTCGACCTGTTCCAGGACGAGGTCTACGTCTTCACGCCGCGCGGCGACGTGATCAACCTGCCCGCCGACTCCACGCCGGTCGACTTCGCGTACCGAATCCATACCGAGGTCGGCCACCGCTGCATCGGCGCCAAGGTCAATGGCCGCATGGTGCCGCTCGATTACGAGCTGCAGAACGGCGAGATCGTCGAGATCCTGACCTCGAAGGGGCCGCACGGCCCGAGCCGCGACTGGCTGAACTTCGTCAAGAGCGCGTCCGCGAAGGAGCGTATCCGCAAGTGGTTCAAGAGCCAGCGGCGCGAAGAGAACGTGGCCAAAGGCCGCGACCTCCTGGACAAGGAGCTGCACCGCATGCATCGGGTCAGCCTGGCCGACCTGCCGGAGCAGAAGCTGCTCGAGATCGCCTCGGTTCACAAGTACAACGCGATCGACGACTTCATGGCGGCAATCGGCTACGGCGACCTGTCGCCACACGCGGTCGTGATGCGAATGGCGCTCAACCTCGACACGCCTGGCGGCGACCTTCGCACGATCCCTCTGATCCCGATGATCCAGCCGACACCTCGCGTGCTGGTGCGCGGCGAAAAGGGGATCTTGACCACGATCGCCACCTGCTGCCAGCCGGTGCCCGGCGACGCGATCGTCGGTTACACGACGCGCGGACGTGGTGTGACGGTGCACCGAGCGGACTGCATCAACGCGATCAACGCCCAGGACTCGGCGCGCGTGGTGCAGGTCGACTGGGAGTCGGACGCGACGCACCTCTACCCGGTCGCGATCAAGATCGAGGCATTCGATCGTCAGGGACTGATGCGCGACATCGCAACCGTGGTGGCCGAGAACCGCGTGAACATGTCGGCGCTCGAGGTGCACGTGTATGACGACAAGACCGCCGTCGTGTCGACGACTGTGGAGATCGATTCGTTGGCGCAGCTCTCGCGCCTGATGGAAAAGCTTGAGGGCGTGAAGGACGTGCACACCGTGGCCCGAGAAGTTTCGTGACGCGAGGCCACAGGCAGATTCAGCTGCAGGTGCCGGTCAAGACCGCTTGGGAGGCCATCGTCTCTCCCAAACGCCACCGCTGGTACTACCGCCTGACGCCGGAGGGCGAGTTCGTGAAGGGCGGCAAGATCCGGTGGATGGACGGCGCCAGCCGGCCCGCCGAGGAGTCGGAGGTGACCGAGATCGAGGCGCCGCGCAAGCTCGTGATGCGCACGCGCTTCCTGTACGCGCCGGCATTCGCGAAGCAGCCGCAGCACATCCTCACGTGGGAGGTGTCACGGGCTGCGAAAGGCTCCCGCGTACGTATGAGTTGGGACGCGCCGGAGCTCGTCGCCGGGCTGTTCGAATCCGAGGCGGACAACATCCTCCAGGGCCTCCGCCTGGAACACGACCCGGCGGCCCAGGCCGAGATCGCCCGCCTGGAGAGCATCGGCCCGATCACCGTCGAGGACGTCACGCCGGAAAGGATCGGCGATTACCAGCAGTACTTCGACCACGTTGCTTTCCGCGACTATCCGGGCTGGCAGTCGTGCTACTGCATGGAGACACATCGCACGCAGAGCGACGAGGAGTGGGCGGTGCGCACGGCCGGCGACAACCGTCGCGACATGACCGGGTTCATCAACGATGGCAAGGTCACCGCGCTGCTCGCCTACGCGGACGGCAGGCCAGTCGGCTGGTGCAACTACGGCGAGACGACGCGGCTCAACGGGGTGATGCATCGCTTCGGCTTGAACGCCGCCGAGCAGCAGGGCGTCGGCTCGCTCGCGTGTTTCGTCATCGCCGCGCCGTACCGCCGCCACGGCGTGGCCGGCGCGCTGCTGGAGGCCGCGCTGGAGCGGCTTCGGGCTCGAGGCGTCAAGGTCGCAGAGGCGTACCCGGCGCGGAGCTCGGACTCGGCGCAGGTGAACTACCGCGGCCCGCTGCAGATGTTTCTTCGCGCCGGATTCGAGCCGTACCGCGAAACCGAACGCCACCTGATCGTCCGCAAGACGCTTTGAGTCTTCGGGTCGAGGTCACCGCCGACCGCCGCTTCGGCACCAACTCGTATCTGGTCGAGGACGAGGAGACGCACGACGCGGTGGTCATCGACTCCAACCTCGAGCCGGACCTCATCGTCGAGCTCGCCAAGAGCCACGGCGCCCACGTGAGGGCGATCCTGCTGACGCACACGGACCTGGACCACATCGCGGGCCTGCACGAGCTTCGCGAGGCATTCGGTGATGTGGCGCTTGCGGTCCACGACGCCGAGCGGGAAGTGGTCGCCGAGGGCAAACCGCTGCGCCGCGAGTTCGGCCCGATTGCGACCCAGCTCGGCAACGTCGTCTCGCTGCGGGAGGGCGAATCCTTTCGCGCGGGGTCGCTCGAGTTCGAGGTCTTGCATACGCCGGGACACAGCCCGGGTGGGGTCACGTTGAAGGTCGACGGCTACCTGTTCACCGGCGACGCTCTGTTCGCGGGCTCGATCGGGCGCTCGGACTTTCAGAACTCCGATGGACGCGCGCTCATCGACGGCATCAAGTCCAAGCTGCTGTCGCAGCCGGACGACATGATCGTGTACGCCGGGCACGGCCCCGCGACGACCATCGGCCGCGAACGAAGGATGAACCCGTTCCTGACCGGCGACTGAGTTGGGCGGAGTCAGCAGCCGGTTGGGGGCGCCGGCATCTGTTCGAGCCTGATGTAGTCGTCGATGTTGGTGATGATCTTCCAGATCTCGAAGAACCAACCATTCGGCGAACAAACGAACTGCGTCCACTGACCGTCGCCCAGACGGACGACGCGAAGCGGGCTCCGGCACCAGTCGACGGTGAGCCGCACTCCATGCTCTCCTGCCTCAACGGGAAAGTCCTTGGTCTCGCCGGGTCGCACGCTGCCGACTCGCTGTCCGTCGATCTCGACCTGGTAAGCGCGAACCGAGTCTCGGTAGTGGCCGCGTGTTCGGGTCATCCGGACCAGCGCGGCCACGTCAGTGGCTGAGGGTGAGCACCACGATCAGCGCCGGCCCAAGCAGGATCAGCCACAGAGTGGGGAAGACGCACCCGACGGTCGGCAGCAGGATCTTGAGCGACGCCCGCGCCGCCTCGGTCCGGATCTTCAGCCGCCGCTTGACGCGCATCTGCGCGGCGTGGGCCGCGATGGTGCGCGCGATGGGCACGCCGGTCCTCTCCGCATAGAGGATCCCGCGCACCAGCGACGCGAAGTCCTCGATCCCGGTGGCCTCCGCCATCTCTTCGAGCGCCTCAGCTCGCGGCCTGCCGAGCTGGATCTCACGCAGCGCCCGAGCGACGAGCAACGTGAGCGAGTCGTCCTGGTGCCGGACCAGCTGCTCGAGCGCGCGGTCGAGGCCCAGGCCCGCCTCCATGCTGATCGCCACCACGTCGAGCGCGTTGGGCAGCGAGCTCTCGAGCTCCGCACGCCGCTCGCGGACGAGCTGGTCGAGCCACAGCACCGGCAGGTAGAAACCGATGGCGACTCCGCCCAGCAGCGCGACCCCGATGGCGATCGGCGTGCCGATGAACATCCCGAACGCGGTGCCGATCGCTCCGAACGCGGCCGCCGCCGCGATGCGCAGCGTCTGCAGACTCGCCGGGTCGAGGCCCATCGGGTTGCCTACGAAGTCGAGCTGGCGCCGGAAGTTGGCCACCTGGGCCTCCGGAGTCAGGCGCATCATCTGGCCGTCGATCCACCGCCGCATCGGGCTGAAAAGCCGTTCGGTGAACGGCTTCTCGAGCTGCAGAGCCACGGCGCTCTGTCCCAGGCCGACCTCCTGGCGGGCGAGACGTTCGCGGGCGAGCGTCGTTGCATCCGCCGCGCGCGACGCGATGATGCCGACCGTCAGCACATAGGCTCCGGCTGCGGCCAGGACGCCGATCAGCACGGGCAGAAGCGCGTTCATGCGATCGCCGTCAGCCTCCGGATGATCAGGTTGCCGACGAACAGCAGGAACCCGGCAAGGACGAGCATCGCCCAGCCAAGGGGATTGGTCAGCATCGGCCGGAAGTAGTCCTGGACGATGAAGTAGAGCAGCAGCGCCGCCGCGATCGGCAGCAGCGTGATGATCAAGGCGGTCGCGCGCGACTGCGCCGTCGCGGCCATGATCTCGGCGCGCATCTCCTCACGCTGGCGCATGGTGTCCGCGAGCGTGATCAGGATCGCCGGCAGGTCGCCTCCCACCGAGCGCTGGATGGTGATCACCATGACCATCAACCGCAGGTCGCCGCTTCCGATCCGCCGGACCATGTTGTTGAGCGCGCTCTCCAGGGAGGCGCCGAGCTCGATCTCGCGGCGCGCAAGCGCGAACTCGTCCGACACCGGAGGGCCGGCGTTGTCGGTGACAGCCGTCAGCGACTGCGTCACCGACTGGCCGGCCTTCATCGAGTTGGCGATGAGCTCCATCGCGCGTGGCAGGTTGGCGTCGAACTGACGAAGGCGGTGGCCGCGGCGGTTGCGCAGGTAGATCGACGGGAGCACGTAGCCGAGGACCGCGAGGACCACGAACTCTGGGCCGATGCCGAATCGGAGGAGGCCGATGATCGCGAAGAGCAGCGCGAACCCCGCCTGGATGAACCTGAACTCGTACGGTCGCAGCTCGAGGTCGGCGCTTACGAGGTCTCGCTGCAGGCGGCTTCCCTGCTGCTCACCGGCGATCCATGTCGGTGCGCCAGTCGGCTCGAAGCGGCGGCGCAGCTGTTCGCGCACGTCCGCGAGCGTCCGGTACGAGGCGCGTACCCCGGTGTCAGCGCTCCTGTCTCGGGAGACCACGATCCCGAACACGACCATGCCGACTCCGATCGCAGCCGCGACCGCGACGAGGACGATTGCTGTGCCCATGGACGATCAGTGCGACGTGAAGTGCCAGCGCTTGTCGACGTCCTGCGGACCGACGCCGGTCGCCGAGCTCAGGCTGGGGCAGCTCGAGTCGGAGCCCGTCGGCAGGCTGCCGTAGTCCTTGAAGGACTGGAGCTCGTACTTCATCGACGCGTTGTTCTGGAGCCAGAACAGGAACTCCGAGTCGCACGAGGTCATGAGCACGGTCAAGCTGCTCGTGACGACTCCAGAGGTCGAGCCACCGTTCGCGGGCCCGACGCGGAGCACCACGACGTCGCGAAACACGGTCAGGACCACGTTGCGCGCGGGACTCTGGCCGAAAACACCCGTGTTGACGGTCGCAAGCATGGTGATGCGGTCGCCGACCTGCACGTAGCCGCCGACGCCCACCTGCTCGCCGGTCGGAACCGTGACGGCGACCCAGCCCTGGGGAATGGGGAGGTAGGCGACGTCGCTGCTGCTCAGGAGGTCGCCGGAGGGCGAAACCAGGTTACCCGTGACCGGTTGCCCGGCCAGGATGTCCACACGTGCGCCCTTGCCCGCCACCTCGGAGACAGCTGTGAAGTCCTGGGGCGGGGTCGGGCTGACGCTCGCGAGCGTCAGGTCTGAGGCCTGGATCACCGTCCTCGCCTTGATGTCGTGGGCGGCGACGACGATCTTCGCGCCGCCTGTCGAACCCTGGATCAGGGGCAGGCTCGCGATCCCGGCCGCGAGGGCGAAGGCGAGCACGGCCAGGATCGCGCCGACGACGATGTAGAGGCGGCCGCGCCGGGGTCTGGCGAGTGCGGAACTAGCTATCGACATCTAATTGCGCGCGCTAGCTTCACAAAATGGACGCCTCAAAGCAACCTCATTCGACAAGAACTGCCTCGGCAAGGGCGGTGTTGATCCCGTAATCGCCGCCCATGGCGGTCCCCGACCCGGCCGCGGCCGACACCGTGAGGGTGCCGCATCGGACGGTTCCCGCGATCATGCTGGCCCCGTTGTCGGCGTAGGTGCAGATCCCCGGCCAGTACACGGAGCCTAGCAGCCACGCCTGGGCCACAGTGCCGGAGATGGCGATCTGCCCCGTGTTGGTGGCGGGCGCCCACAGCAGCAGGTTCCAGCACGCCCGGTCGCCGGTCGGGCACCAGGCGGATCCGGCGCAGCCGGCGTCGCCGGCCGGCGCCTGGTTGCAGGGGCCGGCGAACCAGGAGAACCCGCCGCCGGCGGAGTCGACCGTCGCGTTGGGCGGGCAGGCGGCGATCGAGCAGGGCTCTGACCCGAACTTGCAGGTGCCGGCGGTGCACGCGGCCCCGCCACCGGGGGCACAGGTTCCGGTCGAGAACCCGGCAGCGTTGACGAACTCGATCGTCACGTCCCGGGCGATCAGCTGGCCGCCGTTGAGGCAGATGCCGCCGCCGCCGGCGAACCCTGAGCCGTTGAAGTAGTAGAAGCCCGGGTCGAGCACGGCACCGCCGCCGCCGCCGGCGGGCTTGAACGTCGCGATCGCGTTCGCCCAGAGCGCCGGCAGACCCGTCTTAACGCTCTCGGAGACCACGCCGATCGGCTGGGTGGAGCTGTACTCCGAGCTGTAGCCGTTAGTGGTGTCCTTGACGAGGGTGTTCCATCCCGTGCCGGCCGTGAAGGTCTGGGCGGCGACGATCGTGTACGCCTCGTCGGTGATCGCCAGCTCACCCGCGACCGTGGTTGCCGCGGAGGTGGAGTTGGTCGCGCTCGTGTTCGCGACGGCGACGGTCGTAGTCCCGGTCTGGTCGAGGGGCGCGGCTGCGACGCCCGACCACTCGGTGACCTGGACCTCACCGAAGTCGGTGGCCGGGTTCAGGGCGAACTGGAATGACGTCAGCCCGGCCGCCGCGGTGGTCGTGTACCAGATCTCGCTCCTACCGCCTCCGGCCTGGTTGGCCTGGGCGGCGAGCAGCCACCCTTCGCCGGCGGGGGGCGTCGACTTGTTGGGCGTGGAGTCCGACGTGAGAGTGGCGACGAGCAACGTGCCCGCGATGTTTGCGGCCGGCAGCGTGCCGATCACGAAGTGCCGCAGCCGGGCGCTCTCGGTCCCGGTCTGCCGTTTCGCGATGCCACCGGCCATCGACGCCAGGCTGAGGTAGCCGTAGCAGCTCGGCTTGAAGTGGTAGAAGCCGCTCGCGTCCTTGCCGGCGGGCGAGGGCCCCAGGCCGGTCCCCACCACGGTGCCTCCGGCGGTGATGTTGGGGTACGGGCTGGCCGGCGATGCCACGCAGGCCGCGCCCAGCGGCCCGCCGGAGCTGTTGCGGAGTGAGGCGATCGCGGCGGGGTCGGTGTTCGGCTCGGGCGGCAGGTTGGTCGAGAGCGCCGCGACCGGCTGCGGCCCGGTGCCGCCCGCGCATGGGTTCGGGTTGATCGCGGTGTCGGCGGCGGTCAGGAAGGCGCTGGTTCCGGACGCGCCGCAGGTCATTGCAGTGTGGCCCGACAGCTCATAGCCGTCGGCGCAGATCGCATTCGAGGAGCCCGAGTTGGCGGCCGCCGCGCACACGCCCCCGCCGCCGACCCACGTCTGTCCCTGCGCGTAGACGGAGACGTTGCCCAGGTCCGAGTAGGTGTTGGATGCGGCGTCGAGGCGGGCATGGGCGTAGATCGCGCAGCCTCCACTCAGCGAGATGGCGTTCCCGGCCAGCACGCTGCCGTTGACGTTGAACTGACCCCCGGCGCAGGAGAGCGTGTTCGCTTGCACGGTCGGGGTCGAGGCGGGCAGCTGCTGGGCGACCGCCCGCCGGGTCACGTTGGTGTTCGAGGCTCCCATGTAGCTGCCGAAAGAGATCGGGAGCGCGAGCGTGAGGATGACCTCGACCTGCTGCTGGTGGGCGCGGTAGGGATAGTGGACGGTCTCGCTGATGCCTGGCGAAAAGGCGTCCGTGCCCGCGTAGCCGGTGGCGCAGGTGCCGGCGCTGATGCCGAGCGCGCCCGTCCGAGTCCGCTGGGTGGCGACAAAGTTGTCGGCTTCGGTGATGACCGTGCTCGCGGAGCCCGCCGTGCACCCGATGCCGATCTTCAACGCCGCATCCAGCGCGGCCTGGTCGGCAAGCTGCTGCAGCTGATTCCGCTGCCATTCCACCGAGCCCGTCAGAAGGATCAGCGAGGCCGAGCCGATCAGGGCGACCAGCCACACCGCGACGATCACGAGCACCTGGCCTGACTGCTTTCTCAATACTCGAGCCTCTCGACGGACTGGGAATCGAAGGTGACGGCGCTGGGGATGCCCAGCAGGGTGTTCAGCACCGGCTTCCAGCGCAGCTTCAGATCGACCACGACGAGCTGATGGCCGGACGTGCGCACGGCCGCGCCCGAGACGCCGGCACACGACGGGCAGCTCCAGCGCGGGTTGGGATTGCCCGCGGTCGAGTCGAGCTCGTAAACGAAGACGTACACGGTGCTCGCGTTGATAGAGCCGGCGAGTGTGATTGTCCCCGGCTGCAACGGATTCACGTTGGCGACATAGGTGCCGTAGGACGGCGGGCTGGAGATGCCCGTCGAGTCCTGGTAGACGACGGCCATGCCGAGCGGATCGAGCTGGTGCGCTCCGTTGGTCAGCGGTCCTTTCGAGCACGGAGTCGCCAACGCCGTGCAGGTCGGCGGCAGCGTGTTCGAGCCGCTGTAGTAGCTCAGCACGGCTTGCCTGGCCATGTCGCGCGAGGCGCCCTGGAGCGTCGTGTAGATCAACAGCCCACGACCGAGGTCGACGGTCGCGCCGATCAGCAGGAACAGGAAAGGCGCGATGAGCGCGAACTCGAGGAGGGCCTGACCGGACCGCTTGATCCGCATCGAGGTCACCAGGCCGTGGTGGCTCGGCTCGACCCCGTGATCGTGATGCCGCCGCCAAGGATGTTCAGGTCGCTGAAGCCGTAGTAGACGTAGACGTCGACCTCGGACTGGTACAGCGTCGGTATCGAGCCCGTGCAGTTGCTGCTGCTGCCGCAATAGACCGCGACGACGGCCTGGCCCGCCACGGGCTTCGTGAAGTCGGTCCCGGCGACGAATGGAGGCGCGTGATTCACCTGCGTCGGGCACGTGACGTTGGTCGTCACCGATGCGAGGTCCGCGGTCACCAGGCTGCACATCGCCGCGAGCCCTGGCCCGTTGGTGGATGCGGTCTTGCCGGCTACGTCGCGAGCCGCATCGCGCGCGGCATCCGACGTCTCGACCGCGAAGGCGTAGCCACGACCCAGCTCGAGCACGCCGGCGATGAGCACGATGAGGACCGGCAGCGCCAGGGCAAGCTCGACCAGCGCCTGGCCGCGCCGCCGGCGGCGGTCACGCATCGAGCTTGAGGCTCGAGAGGATCACTCGCGCGACCTCGGTCGCCCCACGCGAGACCACCGCGTTCGGGTCCTGCTGGATCAGCAGGCCGCCCGCAAGCGTCGACTCCTCCGGCCGCGAATCGTCGAAGCCGACGACCACGGACACCTTGCGGCCGAGAATCGATTCGACCGCGCCGCGATCGAGCGGCGCGTGGGGCGACCGTTGGTTGAGGACCAGCTCCACCCGGTTGTCCGGCACGTTCATGATGTCGCGGAAGATCGCCATCGCCCGCCGTGCCGGGGTCATCGCTGCGATCTCGGGCGGGATCACGATCACCAGGCAGTCGGCCCGCTCCAGGACGGCCAGCGCCGCCTCGCCAAGCGAGGTGCCGACGTCGACGACGACGACCTTCTGCCCCGACACGACCACGTCGAGGACCCGGCCGACGAGCTCGCCCGTCAGCGTGTCGACCTCTTCGGGCCGCAGCGTGCCCGGCAGCACGCCCATCCCGCTGCGGTGATTCACGATGTTGCCGCGCAGGACGGCATCGAAGTCGACCGGCGCCGCCTTCGAGGCGCCCGCGATCGAGCCCGTCGCAATCAGATCCGCGAACAGGGCCGCGTGGCCGAACGGCTGGCCGAGGTCCACGAGCAGCACCTGCCGTGGGAACCTCCTCGCGATGGCGGCGGCGGTGTTGATCGCCAGCGTGGTGGTCCCGGAACCGCCTTTGGCCGAGTACATCGCGACGATCGCGGCCGGTGTGCGAGACGAGCTTCGTGCGGCGATCGCCGCGGCGGCGGTCAGCTCCTGCTCCCACAACCGGTCGAGCGTCACCGCGACCTTCTGCAGCTCCGTACCAAGTCCTTCCATCAACCCGTCACGGTCGAGCGTCAAGAGCACCGCGTCGGTCAGGCCGTAGATGTTGGTCACGTAGTGGTTGTCGGCCTGCGGCGCGGGGAGGATGACCATGTCTCCCGGGGCCGGGCGGCGGGTGATCAGGACCTTGCCGCTGAGGTCGGCCACGGACTCCTCGACCTGCCCGGACGCGAGAAAGACGACCACGTCGCCTCCGTCGCCGCCGAGGCGGAGTGTGTCCCTTGCGGCCAGGCCGACAGGACGCATCCGGCGCGCGACCGCTCGCAAAACGCCGTCGTTTAGTTCCGAGAAAACGGCCGACATCTCCAGGATCCGCATCCGGAGCTGAACGGCGGACGGGGCCTGGTCAGAGCCCCGGCGAGCGGCACTCACGCCTACCGGCGCCCCCTCTTCCTGACGTGCCCGCTGTAGCGTTTCGGGGGTCTCGCGGGCGTCCAAAACGCCGATACTGTAGCGCGCTCCCCCCAGATGGACTCCCAGCTTCGCAGCAACGGTTCCAGCCCCAAGCCGCCGGCGGACACCGTCGGCCGTCCGTCCGGGCGCCCCCGGGTGGCGGTGCGCGTTGAGCGGGTTGTTAACGGGGCCCTGGCCGGCGAGACGACGGCGGTCCTTAACGCCACCGCCGCGGAGCTGCTGGCGGCGCCCGGCCCGGTGGTCGACATCATCGGCGGCGCCCTCAGGGCGCCGGGAGCGGGGGTGATGACGCACTGGACGCTCCACGAGCTGATCCGCCGCTCGGAGGTGCACGAAGACCTGATCAACTCGCTGACCGCGGCCAACCCGCTTACCCGGGCCGCGGCCGCTCGCCTCTGCGGCGCCGCCAGGCTGACCGACGCCTCGATCTGGATCGCCGACATGCTCTCAGACCCCAACCCGATGGTTCGCGACGCGGCCGTGCGCGCCCTGGGCGAGATGGGCGGACGCCGTGCAGTGGAGGCGCTGATGGCCAACGCCGAACGGATCCCGCTCTACCGGCTCGCGATCACCCTTTCCCAGGCCGCCTCCGACGTGGACATCGAGGCCTTGATGAGGGCGCCGGCTGACGAGCGGGCCGCGGTGGCCACGGTCCTGGCATGCGGCATGCGTGGCGATCTGCTGCGCGTGTCGCCGCTGATGGGTATCGCTCACGACCGGCGCTGGCCGGCAGCCGTGCGCGTCGCGGCTTGCAAGGCCCTGGCGACGATCGGCGATCGCGGCGCGGCCGACGGCCTGAAGCGGCTCGCACACGCGGACCCGGACCCGAAGGTCAAGGACGCCGCCGACCGGGCGCACCGGCGACTCGTCAAGCAGGCGATCGACGCATGAAGCTCTCGGAGCGGTTCGACCGCCGCTACCAGCAGGCGCCCGCCGTCACGACCGCGCCGCCCGAAGCCGTGACCGAGCCGGCCGCCGACCAGGATGGCAACTCCTCGATCGCGCCGGTCGAGCGGCGCGCCGTGGCGCGCGAAGGCGGAACCACCCAGCTGAAGGCGGTCGCGTCACCGCTCCACACCCTCGACGGGCCCGGCGTTCTGAGCCCTTCGCTGGCCGCGGCCAAAGCGGAGATCCACGGCGATCTCCTTCGCCGCCACGCGGCGGCGATCGACATCAGCAACCGTGCCGGCATCCGCCGGCTGTTGACGCAGCTGACCGAGGAGCACTTCCGGAACAAGCCACCGGCGGCGCTCGTCACCGCCGAGGACCGCGAGCGCCTGGTCGAGATCCTCTTCGACGAGGTCATCGGCCTCGGACCGCTCGAGGCGCCGCTGCGCGACCCCGAGATCACCGAGATCATGGTCAACCGCCCCGAGCAGATCTTCGTCGAGCGGCGCGGTCGCATCGAGCTCACCAACCTGGCATTCGAGGACGAGGCGAGCCTCCGCCGAGTCATCGACCGGATTGTCTCGACCATCGGCCGCCGCGTCGACGAGTCCGAGCCGATGTGCGACGCGCGCCTCAAGGACGGGTCGCGAGTCAACGTCGTCATCCCGCCGGTCGCCATCTACGGTCCGTGCCTCACGATCCGCAAGTTCGGCCGCGAGGTCCTCACACCCGACCGGATCGTCTCCACCGGCGGTTCCAGCCAGGCGATCCTCGACTACCTCGACGCCGCGGTGAAGAGCCGGCTGAACATCATCGTGTCGGGCGGCACGGGGTCCGGCAAGACGACGCTGCTCAACGTTCTGTCGGGCTTCATCCCGGGCACGGAGCGCATCGTCACGTGTGAGGATGCCGCCGAGCTTCGGCTGCGCCAGGTGCACGTGATCAGCCTCGAGTCGAAGCCGGCCAACGTCGAAGGGCGAGGCCAGATCACGATCCGCGACCTCGTCCGGAATGCGCTCCGAATGCGCCCGGACCGCATCATCGTCGGCGAGGTCCGGGGCGGTGAGGCGCTGGACATGCTGCAGGCGATGAACACGGGCCACGACGGGTCGATGAGCACCGTGCACGCAAACAACCCGCGCGACGTGATCAACCGCCTCGAGACCCTGGTGCTGCTCGCTGGCACCGAGCTTCCATCGCGCGCGATCCGCAGCCAGATCGCTTCGGCGATCAATGTCGTCGTTCAGACCGAACGTCTCCGGGGCGGCGCGCGCAAGATCGTGAGCGTCGCGGAGGTATTCGGTTTAAGGGATGGAGAGATCGGTTTGAACGAGCTCTTTGCCTTCCGCCAGGTCGAGGTCACACCCGACGGCCGCGCCGTCGGCTATCACACCGCGACCGGGACCGGCACGACCTTCGCCAACCACTTCAAGGCGAACGGCGTCACGCCGCCGGAGTCGATGTTCGAACCGGCGGCTCAACCCCCCACGGAGCAGCTTTACTGATGGACGAGTTCAAGGAAATCGTCGAGCGTGGCGACGGGCACGCGAACGGCCAGGACCGGAAGATCGAGGTCGACGCCGAGCTGTGGGCGGACATCGGCCACGAGCTGCGGACCCAGCTGAACGCGGTCGTCGGGGCGGCGGGGCTGCTGTCGACAGGCGCGGAGACAAGCGAGGAGCGCGAGCTCGCGTCGATCGTGGAGAGTGCGGCCGAGGAGGTTGCCCGCATCGTCGACGACGTGCTGGACGCGGTCACGATCGAGAGCGGCGAGTTCGAGCTGGCCCTGCACCCGTTCGACGTGCGCTCGGCGGTGGAGAGCACGGTGGCGATGGTCTCCGAGAGGGTCGGCTCGAAGGGACTGGACATCTCGTTCAGCGTGGCGCCCAACGTGCCGAACGTCGTCGTGGGTGACTCGCGGCGGATAGAGCAGATCCTTCTGACGCTGCTGCACGGCGCGGTCGACCGCACATATCGCGGCGGCATCGGCGTCGATCTGACCTCAGAGGAGCGCGGCGGGCTCGTTGCGTTGAGCTTCAAGGTCCGCGACACCGGAAGAGGCGTGCCGGCCCGCATCCTGCGCGGCGGCCTCGACGGCGTGACCGGTCCTTACGACAAGCTCGAGCCCGGCGACCGCCTCTCGGTGCTGAGCCTGCACACGACCAAGCACCTCGTCGAGATGATGGATGGGGAGCTTCGCGTCGAGCAAGGCGGGGTGGAGGCCGGTCCCGACGCGGGCACCACCTTCGGCTTCACGATCCTTGCCCAGGAACTGGCGTCGGGTGTGTCGAACACGATGCTCACGCTCGAGGGCATGCGGGTGCTGGTGGTCGCGGCCGACGCGACCGAAAAGCGTGTGCTCGCCCTCCAGGTCGAGCAGTGGGGCGCTGCAGCCACGACCGCGACACCGGAGGAGGCGCAGGGCCACGAGCAGGTCGGACAGCCGTTCGACATCGTGCTGATCGAGCACCGCCCGCCCGCGATCAACGGCCTGCAGGTGTCGACTGCGCTCCGCGCGGTGCACCGGGCGGAGGAGATGCCCGTGATCCTGATCTCGACCCAGGCACCAGGCGCCGAGGAGGCCGCCGCGGCGGACAGCGGCATCATCCAGGCGACCCTGACCAAGCCGGTGCCGCCGCGCACGCTGCACGACGTGATGATCCAGGTCGGCGGTCGCGGAGCGAAGCAGGAGGTGGCGCAGGAGGCGGAGCCCGGCAAGCTTCGCGTCTTGATCGCGGACGACAACGCCCTGAACCAGAACCTGCTCAAACGCCTCGTGACCAAGCTCGGGCACACCGTGGACGTGGTTTCGAACGGCCGCGAGGCGGTGGCCGCGGTCGCGCAGCAGCCGTACGACGCCCTTCTGATGGACGTGCTGATGCCTGAGATGGACGGCCTCGCCGCCGCGGAGGCGATCTGCCGCCGCTGGCCGCGGGGGACGCGGCCGCGACTCATCGCTTTGACGGCGATGGCGGGGCCGGGCGACCAGGAGCGGTGTCTTCGGGCGGGCTACGACGACTACATGAGCAAGCCGATCCGGACCGATGACCTGGCGGAGGCGCTGAAGGCGGCGGTCGGGTACCGCACGAACCGAGAGACCGCGGGTCTTTAGCGTCTCCGTCTCCCCACAGGGGAGATGGATCGAAGGTGAGGGGCGGGGCTAGCTCCTGAGCCGGTTGTCGAGGCGGTTCTCGTGCTCGTCCAGGCGCGTCGCCCGGGCCTCGAGGTAGACGACGAGGATGACGATCATCCCGCCGACCACCATGAAAGCGCCCAGCACCTCTGCCTGGTAACCGGTCGGCTGAGCGATGACCTGGATCATCGCCGACCCGAACACGAGGATGTAGCTCAGCCCCAGAAGGCGCACCCGCGGAGCCAGCGCGCGCGACTCGTCGGCTCCGCGCCATGGTCGCTTGCCCACGATCAGCAGCCACGCTCCGATGACGAGAGCGAGGCCGGCGAGGACGAGGGAGATGATCTGAACGTATGCGGTCGCCATGCGAGCGCCCGTGAGTTTACCCGTCGGTTCTTACAATCGAGCATCTTGATGCTCCACCTCGAAAGCTGCGCCGCGTCTCGCCGGCCCGGGCGGCCGACCGCTCTTTTGGGCGCCGAATCCGCGGGCGCATCTTCGAGTCGGAGGATCTGATGCCTCGTCCCGAGCCGATCAAGGCTGTCCGCGGAGTCCGCGACATCATGCCGGCGGACCGCCCCCTGTGGCGACGCGCGGAGCGCTCCGCCGCCGCGGTCGCCGAGCGGTTCGGCTATGAGGAGATCGTCACGCCGATCATCGAGCCGGCGGAGCTGATCGAGAGAGCCGGCGAGGACTCGGACGCCTTCGCGAAAGAGCTGTACCGGTTCGTCGACCGCGGCGACCGCGCGATCGCGCTTCGCCCTGAGGCGACCGCCGGCGTGGTCCGTGCCTACTTCGAGCACAACCTCAACCAGGGCCCGCAGCCCTCGCGTCTTTATCTGATTGGGCCGATGTTTCGCTACGACCGGCCGCAGAAGGGTCGCTACCGCCAGTTCTTCCAGCTGGATGTGGAGGCGATCGGCAGCGCCGGTCCGGCCCTCGACGCCGAGGTCATCGAGATCGCGCGGGACTGGCTCAGCACGCTCGGGTTGGGTGACCTGCGCATCGAGCTCAACAGCATCGGCGACCACCGCTGCCGGCCCGCGTACCTCGAAGAGCTGAAGGCCTACTACCGCCCGTTGGCGGAGAACCTGAGCGCCGAGTCGCAGCGCCGGATCGAGCAGAACCCGCTGCGTCTGCTTGACAGCAAGGCCGAGCAGGACCAGCCCTTCAAGGCCCGCGCACCGCGCATCACCGACCACCTGTGCGACGAGTGTTCGGCGCATTGGAGCGCTGTGAGGCGGCTGCTCGACGCCGCGGCGATCGAATACGTGCTCAACCCGCACCTGGTGCGCGGGCTCGATTACTACACGCGGACGGTGTTTGAGATCTTTCCGGCGGGAGCGGCGGGTCAGCAAGACGCACTCGCCGGAGGCGGTCGTTACGACGGTCTCGCCGAGGCGGAGGGCTGGCCTCCGACTCCTGCGGTCGGGTTCGCCAGTGGCCTCGACCGCGTGACCGACCTGATGGCCGCGGGCGACAGCTCACCGGTAGCCGTCGTCGTCCTTCCCGAGGGCGAGCTCGACGTCGCGGCCTCTGAGCTCGCGCGCATTTGCCGCACCGCGGCGGCGGTTGCGGTCGACTACGAGACGCGAAGCCTCGAATCGAAGATGCGGTCGGCCAGCAAGCGCGGCGCCAGGTGGGTAGTGATCGTCAACGAGGAAGAGGCGTCACGTCGTGTCGCGCGGCTGCGGGACATGACGCAGCGCGAGCAGACTGAGGTCCGATGGGAAGAGTTGCCGACAAGGCTCGCGTGAGCGGCTTCAACGCCCCTCACTGCGGCTCTCTACGCGCGTCTGACGAAGGCCGCGACGTCGAGCTGTACGGCTGGGTTGCGCGCCGCCGCGACCACGGCGGCGTCACGTTCATCGACCTGCGCGACAGATGGGGCGCGGTGCAGGTGGTGCTGCGCAACGTCGATGCCGAGGTACGCCTCGAGTACGTAGTCCGCGTGAAGGGGAAGGTGTCGCGCCGGCCGGCGGGCTCGGAGAACCCGAAGATGGAAACGGGCGAGGTCGAGGTCGTCGCCGATGAGCTCGAGGTGATCAACGTTTCGGAGACGCCGCCTTTTCCGATCGAGGATCCCGAGGAGCCCGACGAGAAGACGCGCCTCGAGTATCGCTACCTCGATCTGCGGCGGCCGCCGATGACCCAGATGCTGGTGCTTCGCAACCGCGTGAACCGGATCATCCGTGACTACATGGAGGAGCGCGAGTTCGTCGAGGTCGAGACGCCGATCCTCACGCGCAGCTCGCCGTCGGGCGCCCGCGACTTCCTGGTGCCGTCGCGACTGCATCCGGGCAGCTTCTACGCGCTGCCACAGGCGCCGCAGATGCTGAAGCAGCTCCTGATGGTCTCGGGCTTGATGCGCTATTACCAGATCGCGCGGTGCTTCCGAGACGAGAACTTGCGCGCCGACCGCCAGCCCGAATTCACGCAGCTGGACGTCGAGATGTCCTTCTGCGACGAGGAGGACGTCTTCTCGCTGATGGAAGGACTGTTCGCGGAGCTGTGGCGAGAGATCCTCGGCGTCGAGCTCACGGTTCCGTTCCCGCGCCTCGACATCAAGGAGTCGTACCTGCGCTATGGCAGCGACAAGCCAGACCTGCGCTACGACCTCGAGATCGCGGACCTCGGTGGCGTCCTTGGCGGCACGAAGGCCGAGATATTCCGCAAGGTGCTGGCCTCAGGCGGCGTGGTGCGCGGTATGAGCGTGCCGAGCGGCAAGGACATGTCTCGCCGCGAGCTCGACGAGCTGGTGACCGTGGCCAAGGGCGCGGGCGGCCAGGGCCTGGCGTGGCTTCCGGGTCCGCTCGACAAGTTCCTGAGCGAAGAGGAGAGGGACGCCATCTCCCGCGCGACCGGCGCCAGAGACGGCGACCTCGTCCTCCTGGTCGCCGACCGGCGGCGCAAGGCGGAGACCGTGATGGGCTTGATCCGTCAGGACGTGGCGCGGCGCAGGAAGCTGGTCCGCAAGGACGAATGGAAGTTTCTCTGGATCAACCCCACATACCTCTTCGAGGAAGACGACCAGGGACACCTGACGTATGCGCATCACCCCTTCACGCGCCCGTTTGCCGATGACATGGCCTTCGTCGCGGAGCGGCCGTACGACGTTCGTGCGCACGCGTACGACATCGTGTGCAACGGCTACGAGCTGGGCGGCGGCAGCCTGCGTATCTACGACCCGCGGATGCAGGAGCAGGTCTTCCAGCTGCTCGGCATGCCGCTTGACTTGATTCGCGAACGCTTCGGCACGCTGCTCGAGGCCTTCACCTATGGAGTGCCGCCGCACGGCGGCATCGCGCCGGGCATCGACCGGATCGTGATGATGCTGGGCGGCACGGACAACATTCGAGACGTGATCGCGTTTCCGAAGACTCAGTCGATGTCGGACCTGATGCTGGGCGCCCCGTCGGAGGTCGATTCACAGCAGCTCGACGAATTGCGCATCAGGGTCGTGCCCCCACCGAAATCCGGCTCGTAGTATTGACAGGCTCCCGATGGGCTGCGGGCATGTGCGCGTTGCCCAACAGTTCATCAATCGGGACCCCGGAGTCCGCAAGGCCGACCACACGCCCGGTTTGTCGGGACGTGGAGAGCCGAGGCAGGGGACCCACCTGAGCATGCTCAGGACAACCCACCCCCGCGACCCAAAGGGAGCATATGGCGGGGAGAGGGGTGAATGAAGTTCATCCCCCCCGGCCTGATCGTCGCCATCCTGCTGATCCTCATCGTCTCCCAGCTGTGCTTCGCCTTTCTCCCGTACCGGCGTCGCGCCTACGTCCCGATCCTGCTCATGACCGCCCTCGGCTTCGGCGCCGGCCAGCTGTGGGACTTCCTGGGCCTGCCGGCTGCGCGCCTCGGCCAGGCCAACGTGCTGCCCGCGATCCTGTTCGCGCTCCTGCTTCAGCCGCTGGCCCGCTTCGTTCCGCTCCCCGGCCGTGAGCCGAAAGAACCCGCGGAGGACCGCCCGAATGCGCACACTTAAGATTGCGGGTGTGTTTGCGGCCCGGGCGGTGGGGGTATTCAGTCGATGAGCAGCCAGAACTTCATGTGGCTCGCTTTCGGGGCAGCGGCGCTGATCGTGGCGCTTGCCCTGGCGGCGGTGCTGTTCCGGCTGCGCGGAATGCTGGGAGCGGTCGAAGAGCTCCTTGACACGACGAATGAAGAGATGAAAGAGACACTGCCCGAGGTGCGACAGACGATCGAGAACGTGAACGACATCACGTCAGGGGTCAACGTCGGCCTGCGCACAGGTGGCCGAGGGCTGGCCGCGGCCGGACGTGGTGTCAGCTCAGCCGTTTATGGCGTGAGGGTGGCGGGTCAGAGTCTGGTTCGAACTGTTAGAGGAGGTTTCGGCAATGGCTGACGACAGAAACGGCGGCGGCGGTTTCGGCTGGTTCATCATCGGCGGCCTCATCGGTCTTGCGGTCGGCGCCTATATCGCGACCGGACCGGGGCGCGAGCAGATCGAGAGCCTGCGCACCAAGACTATCGAGCTCAGCGGCAGCGAGCCTGTGCAGCGCGCCCGCGACGCCGCACAGCGCGCCAGGACGATCGTGACCGACCCGGAGCACCCGGTCGGCAAGGCGATCCAGGATGGCGTGGCGGCCGCGAAGCGCAAGCGCGAGGAGCTCGAGGCAGCGGCGACGCGGCGCATTCAGCGTCCGAGCACCGACCTCGAGGAGTAGCCCGAAAACAGCATGGCCAAGCGCAATCTCGCCGAGCTGAAGATTCCCGCGTCGCCGGAATTCATCTCCGTGGCCAAGCGTGTGGCGACGGCGCTGGGGGGTCAGCTCGGCCTCAGCCTCATGGACCTCGACGAGCTGTCGATCGCGCTCTCTCAGGCGTGTGACAGCGCGATCGACGCCGCGGACGAGCTGGGCACCCCGGCTGACCTCAAGCTCACCTACTTCGCCACCAACCGGGCGCTGGTCGTCGACGTCGACCTGATGCCCACGGGCGCAGCGCTTCCAGTGCCGGCGGCGCACGCACACGAAACGCACGTCGACCCGGAGCTGCAGCGGCTTGCCTACGAGATGATCCGCTGCTTCGTCGATGACTTCAGACCGGTCATCGAGCCGCGCACGGGACACGTGCGCTTCCGGATGGTCAAGCACCTGGCGGGCTGAACTTCGCGCACAGGCTTAACTAATAGGAGTGGGTTCCACTTCGACGCGCCTTTCGCGCGAGGAGCTGCGGGTGCTCCATCGCCGGTACAGGGAAAGCAAAGATCCCGCCGAGCGAGACCGCATACGCGCCCAGCTCGTCGACTCCTACCACGATTTCGTCTACTTTCTCGCCCGCAAGTTCCAGAACCGCGGCGAGCCGCTTGACGACATCGTCCAGGTCGGCTACCTGGGGCTCATCAAAGCCATCGAGCGCTTCGACCCCGACCTCGGGTACGAGTTCACGACCTTCGCGACGCTGACGGTCGCGGGAGAGATCAAGCGCTACTTCCGTGACAAGGGCACGGCGATTCGCTTTCCGCGCCGTCTGCAGGAGCTGCACCAGTCGGTGCTGCGCGTGAACGAGCAGATGAAGAACGAGCTCGGGCGCGAGCCCACGGTGGGCGAGCTGGCCGACCGCCTCGGGGTCACACCCGACGATGTCACCGAGGCGATGGACATGGGACCCGCGGTGGTGCCGGTGTCGCTCGATCAGCCGGTTTCCGCCGGCGATGGACAGGACAACCGCTCGGTCGCCGAACAGATCGGAGGCGCGGACCCGGAGCTCGAGCGTGTCGAGATGCGCGACGTCCTCGAGCGCGCGATGGAGCACCTGACCCCACGCGAACGCGCCATCATGGCAATGCGCTTCTACGAGCAGATGTCGCAGTCGGAGATCGCCAAACGGCTCGGCATCAGCCAGATGCACGTCTCGCGGTTGCAGCGCGCGGCGCTGGAGCAGCTTCGGAAGTACGTGCCCCAAGAGACCGCCGGATAGCAGTTGCCTCTCACTGAAGCCGAGGCGCCGCGCGACCCGTACGACCTGTTCAACCGCTGGTTTCGCGAGGCGCACGAGGCCGGGGTTCCGCAGCCCGACGCGATGACACTCGCGACCGCGGGCGATGAAGGGCCGTCGGCCCGCATGGTCCTCTTCAAGGGATTTCGAAACGGCGACTTCCTCTTCTACTCGAACTACGGCAGCCGCAAGGGCACAGACCTCGTGCACGACCACCGGGCCGCGCTCGTCTTCTTCTGGTCGGTCACGCACCACCAGGTGCGCGTCTACGGCGTGGTGCGGCGGCTGCGGCGTGCCGAGTCGGTCGAATACTTCAGGACGCGGCCGCGAGGTGCGCAGCTGTCCGCGCTGGCGTCGCGGCAGAGCCGGACCGTCCGCTCTCGCGAAGTGCTCGAGAACCGCGTGCTGGAGCTTGCCGCCAGGTATCCGGACGATGTTCCGCTGCCCAAGGACTGGGGCGGCTACGCCCTGCGCCCGCGGTGGATCGAGTTCTGGGAAAGTCGGGAGGACCGTCTCCACGACCGCCTGCGCTACCACGTCCGCACGACGGGCACGTGGCGGGTCGAGAGGCTCGCCCCTTAAACTCCAGTTCAGCCCGTGACCGGGAACGAGATCCGCCGACGTTTTCTAGAGCATTTCGCGAGCCGGGAGCACCTGGTCCTGCCCAGCGCACCGCTTGTGCCGCACGGCGACCCGAGCACGCTCTTCATCTCGGCCGGAATGCAACCGCTCCAGCCCTACTACCTGGGCTTGAGTGAGCCTCCCGCGCCCAGGCTCGCCAGCGCGCAGAAGTGCCTCCGCACCGGCGACATCGACGAGGTGGGCAGGACCGACCGCCACAACACCTTCTTCGAGATGCTCGGAAACTTCGCGCCGACCGGCGACTACTTCAAAGAGACCGCGATCCCGCTCGCTTGGGAGCTCGTGACGAAAGGATTCGCGATGCCGGTGGACCGGCTTCGCGTCACCGTCCATCCGTCGGACGACGCGTCATTCGAGATCTGGACGTCGGAGACTTCGATCCCGGCGGAGCACGTCACGCGACTGCCGGACAACTGGTGGGGCTTGGGGCGCGGTCCTTGCGGCCCCGACACCGAGATCTGGTGGGACCGCGGGCGTGACGCCGGATGCGGACAGCCGGACTGCTACCCCGACCACTGCGCTCGCTTCACCGAGTTCTGGAACCTGGTGCTTCCCGAGTACGACCAGCGCGCCGACCTCGCCGACCCGCCAACCACCGCGGAGGCGATCAAGCGGGGAATCGCCGAGGGTGCGCTTGTCCGGCTTGCGAAGCCGGCGATCGACACAGGAATGGGGCTCGAGCGAATCAGCTTCATCCTCCAGGGCAAGGACAACGTCTTCGAGGCGGATGTCCTCGCGCCGCTTGTCGAGTTCGTGCGCGAGCACAGCAAGAAGCCGACCACGCTCTCCGAGCGGATCATCGCCGACCACATTCGGGCGGCAGTCTTTGTGATCGCCGACGGTGTAATTCCATCGAACGAAGGGCGAGGCTATGTGCTCCGGCGACTGATTCGGCGAGCGGTCTTGCACGGCCTGAAGGTTGAGCTGATGCCTCGGCTAAAGGAAATCGTGGACCCTGTGTTGAAGGTTTACGGAGATCACTACCCCGAACTTCACGACCGAAAGTCACTGATTGAGGATGTGATCGAAAAAGAGAACTACAAGTTTGCCCACACGCTTCAGGCAGGAGTTGAGCAGTTCAACAAGGTCGCGTCGTTCAAAGACAATGCCGACCGAAAGGTCATTCCGGGATTCGAAGCTTTCTTCTTGCACGACACATTCGGCTTTCCGTTCGAAGTTACGCGCGAACTTGCTGAAGACCGAGGCATGGTGGTCGAAGAAGATGTGTTCAAGACGTACCTCGAGGAACAACGTGTTCGCTCGAGATTGCAACGCAGAGTTATGTCCGCGATCGGCGATGCCCGGTATCCCAAGTCGGAATTCACCGGGTACCACGAACTCGAAACCCATACGAAGCTGGTTGCGATTCGCCGCGGAGGAGTAGAGGTGGAGGCTGCAACTGAGGGCGAAACCGTGGAGGTCTTCCTGGAGCGCACGCCGTTCTACGCCGAATCCGGCGGCCAGATCGGCGACACGGGGACGATCAAGACCCCGAGCTGCCTCGTCCGCGTCGAGGACACGCAGAAGCCCGCCGAAGGCGCGATCGCTCACCTTGGCACCGTCGTGACGGGGGAACTACTGGTGGGCGAGAAGGCGACGGCCGCGGTCGACCAACCGCGCCGCCGCCAGATCATGCGCCACCACTCGGCGACGCACCTGCTCCACAAGGCTCTGCGCGAGACCCTCGGCGAGAACGTCGTCCAGAAGGGCTCGTGGGTCGGCCCTGACCACACGACCTTCGACATCCCGCTGAACCGGGCCATGACCAGGGATGAGATCGACCGCGTCAACCGTCGCGTCATGGAGAAGGTCCGCGAGGCGCTGCCGTTCCACGAGAGCCAGAAGCCATACAGAGAGGCGGTTGCGCAGGGCGCGATGCATCTGTTCGAGGAGAAGTACGGCGACGTCGTCCGGGTCGTTTGCTTCGGCGACTGGACTTGCGAGCTGTGCGGTGGCACTCACGTGCAGAACACCGCCGACATCGGAACCGCGGTGATCGTCTCCGAGTCGAGCATCGGTTCCGGTCTGCGACGAATCGACGTGGTCGTCGGCGAGACGGCCGATGCGCTGGTGCGCCACGACCGCGACCTGTTGACGGATCTCGCCAGGTCGTTCAACGTGAGCCCTTCACAGCTCCCCGCGCGAATCGAGTCCATGCGAGGCCAGCTGAAGGAGGCGGAGCGCGAGCGCGAAAAGCTGCGGCGGGATCGCATCGGTGGCGATGGGATGTCGGTCAGGCACGGCCGCGTCGACTATGTGGCCGAAACGGTCGACGCTTCGAACGTCGACGAGTTGAAGTCCTACGCCGACCGCTACCTGGAGAAGGTGAAGTCGGGGATCGTAACCGTTGTCGCCGGCGACAAGTTTGTCATCAAGGTGTCTAAGGACCTTACCTCTCAATACGATGCCAACCGCCTCAAGGGTCTTTTCGGCAAGGGCGGTGGCCCGGCCCACCTCGTCACCGGCACGCTGACAGTGCCTGCTGAAGAGGCGTTTTCGAAGCTCGCCGAAGAGCTGGGGGCGGCCTGATGGCCAAGTTCAAGTTCCTGCGCAAGCGGAGTGACTACTACCGCCACTTCACCGTTCTCGACATCGGCACCGACCTCGTCAAGGTGCTGGTGGTGCGCCGCGATGGCCCGGACGGCGAGGTGCTCGGGGTCGGTCGCGAGCCTCAGGCCCCGGCGGCGATGTCGGGCGGGGCGATCGCCGACCTCGAGTCCGTGATCAACGCCTGCAACCGCGCGCTCGAGGCGGCCGAGGACATGGCCCGCACGGTGCCCGGCCAGGTCGTGGTCGGCATCGCCGGCGAGTTGATCAAGGGCTTCGCCTCGACGATCGCCTATCCGCGCGAGAACTCGAAGTCCCGCGTCCGCTCGGGCGAGATGTCGACGATGCTGCAGATGGTGCAGCGGCGCGCGCTGCGCGAGGCGCAGCACCTCCTTGAGATGGAGCGCAGCTACGGCCAGCTTGAGGCGCGGCTCGTGCACTCCGCCATCACGAACGTGCGCGTGGACGGCTACCCCGTCACCAACCCCGTCGGGTTCACGGGCAAGAACCTCGAGGTCACAGTCTTCAACACCTTCGCCCCGATGACGCACATCGACGCCATCGGGACCGTGGTCCGGGAGCTCGACCTCGAGCTTGCGGCCGCCGTCGCGCAGCCCTACGCGCTCGCTCGTGCGTGTGCCAACGAGGAGATCTGGGCCGAGGGTGGGATCTTCGTCGACGTGGGCGGAGGCACCACCGACGTGGCGCTGATCCGTGACGGCGGGGTGGAGGGCACGCGCATGTTCAACCTCGGCGGCAGGGCGTTCACGCGCCGGCTTGCGCTTGCCTTCGGCCTGAGCTACGAAGAGGCAGAGGCCCGCAAGCTGCGCCACTCAGAGGGCCTTCTGTCGGCAGACCAGCACCGCCAGGTGTCCGAGCTGCTCGGCGCGGACGCGGAGGTGCTGCTCCAGGGCCTGGCCCTCAGCCTGCGCGAGCTCTCTCGAGGAGAGAGGCTGCCCACGGGTATCTACCTGTGCGGAGGCGGGAGCCTGCTTCCGGAGCTCACGCTGGAGATCGTCAAGAACAACTGGGCGGCCGGGTTGCCGTTCCCGCGCGAGCCGCGGGTCCGGCACCTGGTGCCGGCCGACGTCCGCAACCTGACCGACTCGACCGGGCAGCTCACGAGCCCCCAGGACATCGCCCCGATGGGCCTCGCCAACCACGCCTTGCGAACAGAAGCTGAGGAGCGCGACACCGTGAACACCGTCATGAGACGGGTCCTAAGCGCTATAAAGGTTTGAGCAGACTGCCAGGAGACCCGCCCACGCCATGGCAATGAACCAGATCTACGTCGAAACCGAAGAGGAGATCCCCGAGCTCGTCGAGCGCCTCCGCCGCTACCACGGCGAGGACACGATGCTCGTTCTCCCGATGCGCTCGCGCATCGGCCAGAGCCGCTTCAACTTCCAGCTCCTGCGCAACTACGCGGCGCGGCTGGGCAAGCGGGTCACGGTCGTATGCGACGACCCCGCCGTGCAGAAGATGGCGTCGGAGACAGGTTTTCCGGTGTTCGGCGCGGTCAGCCCGGATGGGCGGGGGATCCCGTCTGAGGTCGAGGCGCCGCCGCCGGCCCGAAGGTGGTGGCAGGGCAGGCAGGCTTCCGCCAAGACGCACATCGGCATCGGCGCCCCCACCAAGCTGATCACCAAGACCGCGACCGAGCTGCGGCCCGGGCGCTTCCTGCTCTACGTCACCGCCGTCGTTCTGATCCTTGTCGGCCTGTTCGCCGCGGCGGTCTTCATGCCTTCGGCGTCGGTGACGCTGGTCGCACAGGCCCAGCCGTTCTCGCAGAAGGACGTCGAGATCCAGGCCCAGCCCGGAAAGGCGCCCATAAAGGTGCGCAGCGTCAGCGTCTCGCGCTCCAGCTCGCAGGGATTCAAAGTGACGGGCTCGATCGTGGTTCCGCTCGCCCCGTCGACGGGCCAGGTCGTGTACACCAACAACTTTTCCGCGCCGAGGCCTGGCGACCTCAACTACGGATCTCCCGGAATCCTGATCCGTTACGGCCAGCGTCTGATGAACACCAACCAGGTCGAGTTCGCTCAGACCTCCAAGGACACGATCGTGCCCTGGAAAGGCACAGCGACCGCGAACGTGATCGCAACGACGCCTGGCTCTGTAAGCAACGTGGGCAGCAACACGATCACCTCGATCGAAGGCAGCCAGTTCGACCAGCGACTTTCGGTGAACAATCCCGCGGCCACCGGCGGCGGGACCGACCCCTCGAACACCCCGCAGATGAGCGAAGCGGACTTCGACTCCGCGCGGGCGCAGCTCGAGCAGTCGATCCATCAGTCCATCGCGCAGGACCTCGCCGCGCAGGTCCAGAACGGAGAGAAGCTGAGCGAGTCGATCGTGTTCGGCGCGCCGCAGTACACCACCGACCACCAGCCCAACGACAAGGTGCCGAGCTTCACGGCGACCATGACCGTGACCGCCGAAGGCGACTTCTACACCGACGCCGACGTGGTCAACGCGTACAAGAACTACCTGTCCACGCGGATCCCCAACAACATGCAGCTGCTGACTGAGAGCCCGATCCAGGTCTCGTACCGCCTGCTGAGCGCGGCGAAGGGCGGGTTCCTCGTCTTCGTCGGCACGGCCTCGGCGTACGTTGCGCCAAAGCTCGACGAGCAGAAGATTCGGGCTTCCATAGTCGGCCGGCCCGTGACGCAGGCGCGGTTCTACCTGCAGACGCTGCCGATCCGTTCGGTCTCGATCAAGGAGCAGCCGCTGGCGCTTCCCCTGATGCCGCTCCTCGACCGTCGCATCGAGCTGCACTATGTGGTCGAGTCCAACGCGCCTTCGGCCGAGTCGGCCGCACAAGGCGCCGCGTCCCCGTCGCCCTCGGCTTCACCGTCGCCTTAGGCAGGAGGCCGTGAGGGTGCTGGCCATCGACCCCGGGTCGAAGCGCGTCGGGCTCGCGCTGAGCGACCCGACTGGAACGATTGCGCAACCTCTGACGGCGATCGCGGCAGAGCCTCGGGACACCCTGGCCACTCGCCTCGCCGAGCTGGCGCGACAGCACGGGGCTGTGCGGATCGTCGTCGGCCTGCCTCGACGCATGGACGGATCGGCCGGCCCTGAAGCAAAGGCCGCCCGCGCGTTGGCGACGGAGGTGCGCAGCGCCTCGAAGCTTCCCGTTGAGCTTGTCGACGAGCGCCTGACCACGGCCGCAGCGGAGCGATCGCTGCTCGAGGGCGGGATGCGTCGGGAGAAGCGGCGCGCGAACATAGACAAGGTGGCCGCGACATTGCTTCTCCAGTCGCACCTGGACCGAGCTCGGCGGGCATCGCCCCCGTCGGAAGAGCGTCGGAGGCCCGAGAGGTAGGGCCATGTCGGAACACGAAGAGGTCACGCTCGTCGACGAGTCGGGCGCCGAGCGGCGTTTCGCGCTTCATGACGCCTTCGAGCTGGAAGGCGCTTCCTACTACCTGGTCGAGGACGTCACCGAGCCCGAGCAAGTGCTGCTTCTCCGGGAGACGGAGAGCGGCCTGGTGACCGTCGACGGAGACGAGTTCGGACGCGTCATGAGCGCGTTGGAAAAGGACGCCGTCGACTGACATGCGGCGCCTGATCGCGATCGTCGTCATCCTCGGCCTCCTGGGCTTTGGGACCTCGAGGGCTCTCGACTGGTGGAACTTCAACATCGACACTCCGGTGTCGACCTCGAGTCACTCCGTCCCGTTCCACATCGATCCCGGCGAAACCTCCGCCGACATCGGCAGCGCGCTCTTCGACCTGAATCTCATCCACAGCACGGTTGCATTCGACCTCTACACGCGTCTCACCGATGCCGCCCGCAAGTTCCAGGCCGGCGCATTCGTGCTCAACCAGAACATGTCTCTGCGACAGATCGTCGACGCGCTCCAGCACGGCCGCGCCGACCAGAAGACCATCACGCTTAAAGAAGGCTTCCCGCTCTGGTACTTCGCGACCGCGGTGGACGCGGCCAAGATGGGCAAGATCACGGGGGCGGACTATCTGAAGGCGGCCATGGATCCCACGCTCGTCTCGAGCTACAGCTTCCTGCCCACGTCGTCGGCGAACGCCGCCTATCCGTATGAGGGCTACCTGTTCCCGGACACGTACCTCGTCGACCCTGCCAACGGCGCCGCGGGGCTCGTCAAGGAGCAGCTGGATCAGTTCGGGGCGGTGTTCTCACCCGACCTCCGCGCGCAGACCGCGCAGGCGACGCCCGGCCGGCCGAAGGAGGACATCCGCACGATCGTGATCCTCGCCTCGATGGTCGACCGCGAGGCGAACGCCGCGACGCCCACCGACCGGGGCAACGTGTGCAGCGTCTACTACAACCGCCTCCGGATCGGCATGACCCTCGGCGTCGACGCGACGCTGCTCTACGCGCTTCACCGATTGACACCCGAGCCGACGGCGCCCGAGCTGCAGAGCACGTCGCCGTACAACACCCGCAATCACACCGGCCTGCCGCCCGGACCGATCAGCAACCCGGGCAAGGCCGCGCTGCTCGCATGCATCAACCCGCCGGTTACGAGCTACCTCTTCTACTTCACCGACAAGCAGGGCACGACACACTTCGAGACGAACGAGCAGCAATTCGAATCCGACAAGGCCAAGTACGGCGTGAGCGGCTCCTGACAGCGTCCCGCGTCGGACGCCGGGTCTATCTGCTGGGAAGCGAAATTTCATATTCGAGCAGCCCGGCGATGCACAACGCGGCCTTTCAAGCTCTCGGCCTGGACTGGGGCTATGACATCCTCGACGTCCCACAAGCCGACCTGGCCGCCGCGCTAACCCGTCTGCGGGAGCCCGACGTGGCAGGTGCCAACGTCACGATCCCTTACAAGCAGACCGTGATGGAGCACCTCGACCTGATCGACGACCACGCGATGCGGGCCCGTGCCGTCAACACGATCGTCAACGAGGACGGCAGGCTCAGCGGCTACAACACCGACATCGCGGGCATCCGCAAGGCCCTCGAGGAGGTCCAGGTTGAGGCTGCGGGCGCAAAGGTCGTCATCCTCGGCGCGGGCGGGGCTGCCAGGGCCACGGCGCAGGCGCTCGAAGGCGCCCACCTCACGTTTGTCACGCGGCACCCGGACGGTGCGATCGTGCCCGGCAGCCTGGTCGGCTGGGACGATCCCGGCGTGGTCTCCCTGACCCGCTCGGCCGACCTGCTGGTCAACGCGACCCCGCTGGGCCGCCACGAGGAGATGCCGCTGCGCCCGGCGGCCCTACCCAAGGGTGGGGCGGTGATCGACCTCGTCTATGTCACCGGAGGAACGCCGTTGGTCCGCAAGGCCCGCTCCGTCGGCCTGCGCACCGCGGACGGATGGGGTGTGCTGCTGTGGCAGGGCGCGGCGGCTTTCGAGCTGTGGACCAAAAAGAGCGCGCCGCTCGACGCGATGCGCGACACTCTCCGGCCGTGAACCACTACCTGCTTGCGGTGCTCTGGGCGATCGTCGGCGCCGGCGGAGGGTGGTTCGTGCGTTGGGGCTCGGTCAAGCTCGCGCGGCTGGAGGAGTTGGAGCCGGGGAGCAAACCCTGGCAGCGGTATGGACCGCCGATCCTCGGCGCAGTCGTGCTCGCGATCTTCGCGCTGTTGATCAGCCCGTTTCCGCTGCTCGTCGTCCGCAGCGTGTTCGCGCTCGTCCTCGTCCAGGTCATCTTCTTCGACTTCGAGCACCGGCTCATCCTCGACCGGGTGATGTTCCCGTCGATGGCGCTCGCCCTTCTCGTATCGCTGTCCGCGCTCGTGGGTGGCCTGGGATTGTGGTTCCAGCCGTGGTGGATGGGCATCGTCATGGGCCTTGTCGCCGGCGTGCTGTTCCTGATCGTGGCGCTCGTCGGTAGCTTGATATTCAAGGCCGAGGCGATGGGCTTCGGCGACGTCAAGCTGGCGCTCTTCATCGGCCTGCTGCTGGGCTGGCCGTATACGTTCACCGCGCTCTTCTACGGAGCTTTCTTCGCCGTGCTCGGAGTCATCGTGTTCGCGGTGCGGAACAGGTCCCTGAGGGGAACGATCGCCTACGGCCCGTACATGGCGGCCGGTGGATTGGTCCTGTTGCTGTCTCCGCTGAACTGAGCCCCGGCGGCCTGCTTAAATACGGCGCCATGAGCAAGCTCCTGCCCGGTGAGAACCTCATCCTCCAGCACCACCCGCACTGGATCACGATCGTCAAGAGCCTCGTGTCGCCCGTGGTCCTTGTCATCGCCGTCTTGATCGCTGACTTCCTGCTTCTCAATCCCGGCCACGTCTACGTGCCCAAGCTCCGCACCGGTCTCACGCTCGTCGTTGCAGCCGTGGCAATCCTGTGGGCGATCGTCGTTTACATCCGCTGGCGGTCGACCACCTACACGCTGACGGACCAGCGCATCACCATCCAGGGCGGGGTGTTCAGCCGCTCGGAGAAGGTCATTCCGATCGACCGCGTCCAGGACTGCACCACCCGGCAGTCGATCATCGGCCGCATCTTCGGCTACGGTCGGGTCGAGGTCGATGCCGCAGGCGCGCAGGGCGCGGAGGTGCTCAGCCACCTGCCGAACCCTGGTGACTTCCGCGACCAGGTCTTCGTCCAGTCGGAGAGGCGGCGCAGCGGAGTCGGACCCGCAGCGCAAACGCCTCCGCCAGTGGCGGCAAACCCCAGCGGCGTCTAGTCCAGCGCGGCGCCCGCTCGCGCTGCTCGGTTTCATGGGGGCCGGCAAGACATTGGTCGGCGCGCTCGTGGCCGAGCGTTTGCACACGGCGTTTTACGACCTCGACATCATGGTCGAGGACCGCGCCGGCATGCCGATCGCGGACATATTCGCGACACACAGCGAGGCGGTGTTTCGCTCCCTGGAGAAGGAGATGCTGCCTCGAGCCCTGAAGCCGGGCGCGGTGGTCGCTCTCGGCGGAGGGGCCGTGATGGACGACGATAACTGGGATTTGCTTACCGACCGGGCCCTCACGGTCTACCTGGACGTGCCTTTCGCGACCCTCTGGGAGCGCATCGGCCACCTTCCCGGCCGGCCGCTCATCGCGCACCGCACCCGGGACGAGGTCGAAGCATTCTTCGAGCTGCGCCGCGCGCGGTACGAGCTGGCCGCATTTCGCGTCGACGCGGACCGCGATGCTCAGGCGGTTGCCACCGAGGTGGTGAAGATGTGGTCCGGCTGATCCTCGACTCGTCGGCCGGCGGCTATCCGGTGCTCATCGGCACCAACCTGCAGCGCGAGCTCCGCAATGTGGTGACGCGCCTCGACCCGACCGGCGCGGCGATCATCACCGACACCAACGTCCGGCCGTGGGCGGTGAAGGCTGCCAAGGCGATCAAGCGGGCGGGCCTCAAGACGGCGATTCACGCCGTCCCGGCCGGTGAGCATTCGAAGACGATGTCCCAGCTGCAGCACGTCCTCTCGTTCCTGGAGCGCCAGCAGATCGACCGCGGCGGCTGCGTCATCGCGGTCGGGGGTGGGACGGTCGGCGACCTGGCGGGCCTCGCGGCCGCGATGTGGCAGCGGGGCGTGCGCCTCATCGCGGTGCCGACGACGCTGCTGGCGATGGTCGACTCGAGCATCGGCGGCAAGACCGGCGTCAACGGGCGCCGGTCCAAGAACGCGATCGGCACCTTCTGGCAGCCGTCGGCTGTCGTCTCCGACCTGGCGGCGATCGAGACGCTACCTGCCCCGAGCTATCGGGACGCGTTCGCGGAGGTTGTAAAGTACGCCGTCGCCATGGACCGCGGGCTTTTCGACCTGTTGCAGCGCAACGCGCCACGCCTGGCAGACGACCGCGACCTGGTGATGCTCCAGCGGGTCGTCTTCAGGTGCGTGGCCGCCAAGGCCCTCGTGGTCGCCAAGGACGAGCGCGACCGCGGCCCGCGGGCCATCCTCAACTACGGCCACACCGCCGGCCACGCGCTCGAGGCGGCCAGCGGTTTCCGGATATCGCACGGGCGCGCCGTTGCGTTCGGGATGCGGGTGGCGGCGGACATCGCCGTGTCTATGGAGCTGTGCAGCAGGCGTGTGGCAGAGTCTCAGGACGCGCTGCTCGACGTGTTCGGCCTTCCTGGGCGCCCGCCGCGCGCCGACCCCAACCGGGTGATCGCGGCGATCGCGCTCGACAAGAAGGCGCGACGCGGAAAGGTCGCGTGGGTCATGCCCCGCCGGATCGGGCACGCCGAGATCGGCCACGCGGTCCCTGGCGCGCTCGTGCGGCGGGCGGTGACGAGGGCGCTGGCGTGAGTCGCGTGGTCGTCGTCAACGGGCCGAATTTGAACCTGCTGGGGAAGAGGGAGCCCGAGATCTACGGCACGCGGACGCTACAAGACCTGGAGAGCACGGTGCGGGCGAAGGCCAGGTCGCTGGGGATCGACGTGGACTTCTTCCAGAGCAACTCGGAAGGCGAGCTGATCGAGTACCTGCAGGTGCACGCCCCTGGAACGCTGGGCATCGTCATCAATCCCGCGGCGCTGTCGCACTATTCGCTCGCCCTCTACGATTGTCTGCAGGCGCTCGCGCTCCCTGTCGTGGAGGTCCACATCTCGAACATCCACGCGCGCGAGGAATTTCGCTCCCGCAGCGTCACCGCGCGCGCCGCGCGAGGCGTGATCGCCGGACTTGGTTTCGCGGGCTACGAGATGGCACTGGAGTATTTGGCGAAGCAGTGATTTCGAGCGGCGATCTTCGCAACGGGACGATGTTCGAGCACGACGGGCAGCTCGTCTCCATCGTCAGCGTCGAGCACATCAAGATGGCCAGGCAGCCGGCGGTCATCAAGGCCAAGCTGCGCAACGTCCTGACGGGCTCGATCTTCGAGCAGAGCTTCAAGACGGGCGAGAAGTTCCGCCTCGTGCGCATCGACAGCAACGAGGCGACGTACAGCTACCACGACGGCTCGCACTACTACTTCATGGATGCGCAGACGTACGACCAGGTGCCGATCGACGAGGACATGCTGGAGGGCGTCCTGCCGCTGCTCAAAGAAGGGAGCACCGTCTTTCTGCAGCGCTACCAGGACCGCCTGATCGGCGTCGAACTGCCCATCAACGTGGACCTGAAGGTGGTGTCGACCGACCCGGGGTTCAAGGGAGACACCGTCTCCGGCGGGACGAAGCCCGCCCACCTCGAGACCGGAGCGACCATCCAGGTGCCCCTGTTCATCCAGTCCGGGGATGTGATCAGGGTGGACACCCGCGACCAGACTTACGTCGAGCGCGCATAAACCGGTTCAGGTCCGTTGGCGGGGTCCTTGGGGTACGATCGGCCGGTAATGGGCGAAAACGGATCGCTTGGGGCTGTCCGCGTGGCCAATGAGGTGATCGCGAGCATCGCCGCGCTGGCCGCTTGCGAGGTCGAAGGTGTGGAAGGAATGGACGAGGCCGCCGCTCGTCACTTCGGCGACTGGGTCCGGCGCCAGGCGGCGCACCGCGGCGTGCGTGTGCACATCGAAGGCGATCGTTCCATCCACCTCGAGGTCTTCATCACGGTCGAGTCCGAGGCGAAGCTTGCCGACGTCGCCGCGTCGGTGCAGTCCAACGTGGTCGAGGCGACGGAGCGGATGCTCGGCCTGGAGGTCGGCGAGGTGAACGTATTCGTCTCGAGCGTCGCCTTCGCGACATAGGACGCGTGGCTGGTAAGCGTCACCAGGCCAGGGAGCTGGCGCTTAAGGTCCTTTTTCAGCTCGAAGGCACCGGGGATGATCCCGAGGAGGTTCTCGGCTACCACGCCTCCGAAGGTGGGTCACCCGACGACGTCACGAACTTTGCGCGCCAGCTCGTGCGCGGCGTGATCGACAATCGCGACAAGCTGGATGCGATCTTGAGCGACACGTCCGAGCACTGGAGGCTCGAACAGATGGCGAAGGTCGACCGCATCATCCTTCGCATCGCCGTGTACGAGATAGCGATCGATCGGAAGGTGCCGACCAAGGCCGCGATCAACGAATCGATAGAGCTCGCCAAGACGTTCTCCGGCGACGAGGCCGGCCGGTTCGTCAACGGCATCCTCGGCCGCGTGGCGGCTACCGCGACTTGAACGGCGGCGAGGGCACCTTCGACCTCATCCTCGCCGACCTGGAGAAGACGATCGCCGTCCTCGCCGACGGCACGGCGCCTCTCGATCAGCTCGTGGCTGCTCACCAACGCGCATCGAGGCTGCTCACCGAGGCCGAGGCCCGTCTCGACGAGCTGAGGTCGCGGGCCGACGAAACCGCAAAATTGCTGTCCCAGTGAGGTTTCTGCTCGCGCCGATCGTCGCGTGGGCCATCGCCCAGGCGGCGAAGCTCACCCTGACGTCGGTCCGCCAACGCCGGCTGAACCTTCGCGTGCTCGCCGAGACCGGCGGCATGCCGAGCAGCCACAGCGCGATCGTCATGGGCCTTACCGCGGCGGTCGGTAAATATTCGGGCATCGGTTCCGCCGCGTTCGCGATCGCCCTTATCTTCACCTTCGTGGTCATGTACGACGCCGCCGGATTGCGACGCGCGGCCGGCCGCCAGGCCGAAGTTTTGAACCGTGTCGTCGAGGATCTCGTGCACATGCGTGGCGTCCAGGAGGCGAGGCTGCGCGAGCTGCTCGGGCATACGCCGATGGAAGTGCTCGCCGGCGCGGCAATCGGCCTCGCGGTGGGCCTGATCCTCTGAGGCGATCGGCATGAGACTGGACGTGCTCATCGCGCGGAACGGTCTCGCCGAGTCGCGCGAGCGCGCGCAGGCGCTCATCCTCGCGGGCAAGGTGCGCGTGGGCGGAGAGACGGTGCGGCGTCCCGACCGGCCGGTGGCCGATGACGCGCAGATAGCCGTAGACGCCGAACCGCGGTACGCGAGCCGTGGTGCGCTCAAGCTGGCGCCCGCCCTCGACGCGTTTGCGGTGGATCCGTCAGGAAGAATTTGCGCCGACATCGGGGCGTCGACGGGAGGCTTCACCGACGTGCTCCTTCGCCGAGGTGCGCTGAAGGTTTACGCGGTCGACGTCGGACGCGGATTGATGCACTGGCGCGTCCGCCAGGACCCACGCGTGGTCCTGATGGAAAGGGTCAACGCACGCGACCTTGATTCCTTTCCCGACAAGGTCAGCCTCGTGGTCGTCGACGTCTCGTTCATCAGCCTCGAGAAGGTCCTGCCCGCGATCCGTCACGCGGCGCCCGATGCCGAGGTGGTCGCCCTGTTCAAGCCTCAGTTCGAGGTTGGCCGGGCGGAGGTGGGGAAGGGCGGCATCGTCCGCGACCAGGCCGCGATCGATGCGGCGCTCGCGCGCTTCCGCTCTTGTTGCGCCGGCAATGGCTACGAGGTCGCCGCTCAAGCGCCGTCGGAGGTCGCGGGCGCGGAGGGCAACCGCGAGGTGTTCATCCATCTCCGGCCGGTGAGCGGATGAAGGTATACGTCGTCCACGCCCCAGGCGCCGACCAGCACGTTGTCGAGCACGCGATGCGGCTTCTGCAGACGCAGGGCGTCGACGCGCTCGAGATGCACCGCGACACGACAGCCGAGCTCAAGGGCGCCGACCTCTTGCTCACGCTCGGCGGCGACGGCACGTTTCTCGCGGGCGCGAGGCTTGCCGCGCCAAAGGGCATCCCGGTCCTCGGTGTCAACCTCGGCCGGCTCGGATTCCTCACCGAGCTCGAGCACGACCAGCTCGAGCACGGCATTCGCCGTTACGTCGCCAAGGACTTTCGGATCGAGGAGCGCACCATGCTGCAGGTCACCCACACACGGGGTGAGCGCGTGGTTTCAAGGGGCATCGGGCTCAACGAGGTCGTCGTCGATCATTCCGGGGATGCGCGAATCCTGCGACTCGAGATCGACGTCGGCGGACAGCGTGTCGGCGTCATCGACGCGGACGGCGCGATAGTTGCCACGGCAAGCGGATCGACCGCTTACGCGCTGGCGAGCGGCGGACCGATCCTCGAGCCGACTCTGCGTGACCTGGTCCTCGTGCCCATGAGTCCTTTCGCCCTGACCGTGCGCCCGATCGTCTTCGCGCCAGGCCAGGACATCACCCTCGAGGTCGTGCGCGGGCCGGGCGAGATGCGCATCGACGGGGGGCGGCGCGGCCGCGTGGTGGCCGTCGGGGACCGGGTTCGATGCGGCTCGCATCCGAAGTCCCTCAAGGTCGTCCGCTTCAGCGCGCCGGAAGCTTTCTATCAGCGCCTCGCCGACAAGCTCGGCTGGGGCAGGCCGCTGGTGCCGAAGGGCTAGTCCGACCACCGATGCTCGAGGAGCTCCGCGTCCGCGACCTCGCCCTGGTCGCGGAGTCGACCGTGCGGTTCGGCCCGGGACTCAACCTGCTGACCGGCGAGACCGGCAGCGGGAAGTCGCTGATCATCGACGCGCTCGGGCTTGCGCTGGGCGCCCGGGCCGGCGCCGACCAGGTGCGTCACGGCGCCGAGCGTGCCTCGGTCGAGGCCCGTTTCGACTCCGTCGTGCTCGGGCGTGAGGTCGGCAAGCGTGGCGCCGCACGAGTCGACGGCCGCACCGCGACTCCAGGGCAGCTGCGCGAGCTGGGCGAGAAGCTGGTCGCGATCCACGGCCAGCATGAGCATCACGCCCTCCTGGACACCGACACCCAGACCGTGCTGCTCGATGCGTACGGAGCCGCCGTCGACCTGAGCGAGACCGTCGCGGCCGCGCACGTGGGCTGGGTGGCGGCCGACCGCAAGCTGCGCGATCTCGAGCAGCTCCGCTCGCGCGGCAAGCGCGAGGAGGAGTACTTGCGCTGGCAGCTCGAAGAGCTGCGCAAGATCGACCCCCGGCCCGGCGAGGACGAGGCTCTCGGCTCGGAGCGATTGGCGATCCGCCACGCGGCGCGCCTGGCTGAGCTTGGCCAGGTGGCGATCGACGCGTTGCGCGAAGAAGGGGTTGCGCGGGCGAGTGCGTCATTGCGCGCGGCGGCGGAGCTGGACTCCCGTCTGGCATCCGAGGCGGCGCGCGTTGACTCGCTCGACGAGGAGACGCAAGAGGTGGCCGCCGGCCTGCGGCGTTACGTCGAGGCGCTCGACTCCGACCCCGCCCGGCTCGAGAGCATCGAGTCGCGGCTGGCGGAGCTCGAAGGCGTCAAGCGCAAATACGGCGGATCGATCGAGGCGGCGATAGAGGAGAGAGGACGGCTCGAGCTGCAGCTGGGTGCGACGGAAGACCTCGAGGGGGCGGTGACGGCGGCAGCCGCCGGGAGGGATCGCCGGCGCGCCGAGCTGGTGGCGGCCGCGGCCCGGCTGACGAAGGCGCGGGCTGCGTCTGCGCGCCGGATGCAGAAGGCAGTGGCTGCGGAGCTGCAAGGGCTCCGGCTGGAGAGATCGCGCTTCAAAGTCGAGCTCCGAGCCAGGGAGCAGATCGATGCGAGCGGCGCGGAGGCCGCGGAGATGATGTTCTCGGCGAACCCAGGCGAGCCGATCGCTCCCCTCGCGCGCGTCGCGTCCGGCGGAGAGCTCGCGCGGGTGATGCTCGCGATCAAGACCGTCGCAGCCGACGCCGACCGCCTGCCGACGATGGTCTTCGACGAGGTCGACGCGGGCATCGGCGGCGAGGCCGCGATCCAGGTCGGCATCCGCCTCAAGACGCTCGGCGCGCGCCATCAGGTGCTGGTCGTCACGCACCTGGCGCAGATCGCGTCGTTCGCCGATCATCATCTTGTCGTCGAGAAGACGCCTGGGCGCGACGGCCGCAACGTGGTCACGGTGCGCGAGCTGACGTCCGAGCGTGACCGGGCGGCGGAGCTTGCGCGGATGATGGGCGGGTCCGTCACGGACAAGGCGATGGCCCGAGCGCACGAGCTCCTCGAAGAGGCTAGAAGCTAGTCAGGTAATCTTCCCCGTCGGATGGAATCGGCGCCGAGCCGCCTGGCAGTCAGCACTCCGGTGTTCGAAGGGCCCCTGGAGCTCCTCCTCGCATTGGTCGAGCGGGAGGAGGTCGACATCTTCAAGGTCTCCCTCGCGAATGTCACCGACGCTTATCTCGTCGAGGTGGCGGCGCGTGAGATACCCGACCCCCAGGAGATGGCCGAGTTTCTCTGGATGGCGGCTCGAATGCTCCTGCTGAAGTCGATCAGGCTCCTTCCCGGCGAGACGCCGACCGACGAGGAGACCGAGCTGCTCGGCTGGGAGGATGAGGTGCGTCAGCGGCTCGAGGAATACCGCGCCTACAAGGAGATCGCGGGCGAGCTGCTCGAGCGGGCCCAGCAGGAGACGTTTGCCTTTCCGCCACCTGCGAGGCCGGTCGAGGCCGGCGGCCAGGAAGAGCCACTCGACGTCGATTTCCTGGTCGAGGCGTTCAACCGCGTGCTGGCTCGCATCCCGCCGCGGCCGCTCGTGGTCACTGGACGCACGTGGACGCTGCAGGAGAAGCTCGACCTCATCACCGACCGGCTTCGGGAAGGCCCCATCGAGCTGGTCGAGCTCATCCTGGAATCGGAAGACCGGCTCGAGGCAGTGGTCACCTTCGTCGCGGTGCTGGAGCTCGTCCGGCGCTCCGTCGTTCGAGTCAAGCAGAAGGAGCGCTTCGGACCGATTCACGTCGAGGCCAGGGAGCCAGCGGCATGAGCGACACATCGGCCGCGCTCGAGGCGATCCTCTTCAGCTCCAACCGCCCGCTCAAGGTGCGCGAGCTGCAGCAGGCCACCGACGTCGACCGGAATGGAGTCGAAGGCGCGCTCGAGCAGCTGCGCGAAAGGCTCGAAGGCCGCGGCGTGATGCTGATGCGCCACCACGACGAGGTCCACCTGGCGACAAGACCTGAGCACGCGGCGGCAGTGCGTCGCGCGCTGCGACCGGAAGTCTCCGGGCGCTTGTCGCAGGCGGCCTATGAAACGCTCGCCATCGTCGCGTACCAGCAGCCGGTCTCGCGGTCGCGGGTCGAGGAGGTGCGCGGCGTCAACTGCGAGAGCGTGCTGAGCAATCTCGAGCTGCGCGACCTGATCACAGAGGTCGGTCGAGGGGCGGGGCCGGGACAGCCGAAGCTGTACGGAACGACGATGCGGTTCCTGCAGGTCATGGGGCTCGAGTCGCTCGACCATCTGCCGGCGCCATCCGATGGAGAAGTCGTCGCACGGGCGAAAGGCTAAATCGCTTCCTTGCGCGCTCGGGCGTGGCCAGCCGCCGCGCAGCCGATGCGCTCATCGCTTCGGGTTCGGTCCGCGTCAACGGCGACCGGGCTCCGGCGACAGGTTTGCTCGTCGACCCCGAGCGGGACACGGTTACGGTCGACGGCCGCCGTGTCCAGCCGCCCTCGAGGCATCGCTACGTCATGCTCAACAAGCCGCTGGGCGTGATCACCACCGCGAAAGACGAGGCCTCGCGCAGGACTGTGCTCGACGTGATCGGTGACGAGGGCAAGCATGGGCACCGGCTGTTTCCCGTCGGCAGGCTCGACGGCGACAGCACCGGACTGCTCATCCTCACCGACGACGGTGATCTGTCCTACCGGCTCACGCATCCGCGGTACAAGGTGGCGAAGGAGTACGTGGTGACCGTCGGTGGACTGCCGGCGAGCAAAGACGTCGCCGCGCTCCGCGCCGGCGTGAAGCTTGCGGACGGCATGACAGCACCGGCGGAGGTCGAGGTCCTGCGCAAGGAAGCGCACCGGACGCAGCTGCGGATTGCGATCCGCGAGGGCCGCCACCGCCAGGTCCGGCGGATGCTCGAGGCCGTCGGCCACAAGACGGTCGCACTCGAGCGCACCGCATTCGGGCCGCTGCGGCTGGGCCGCCTGAAGAAGGGCGACTGGCGCGTGCTCACCGCCGGCGAGGTCGCTGCGCTGCGACGCGCAACGGGACTCGAAGCTCGGTGATAGTCACCATCGATGGCGGCGTCGCATCGGGCAAGTCGGCGGTGGGCCGTCGCGTCGCCGACAGACTCGGCCTGCCCTTCGTGGACAGCGGCCTGATGTATCGGGCGATCACCCGCCTCGCCGGCCAGCAGGGAATCGATCCGCACGACGGCGAAGCGGTAACGCGACTCGCACAGGCGACGGCGATTCGCATCGACGGCGAGCGCGTGTGGGCGAATGGAACGGAGATGACGCGGGGGATCTACGACACCGACTACGCGGAGGCGCTTCCGGTCGTGTCGGCGATCCCAGGCGTTCGCGCGGCGCTCGTGGAGCAGCAGCGCCACATCGGTAAAGAGGGTGTGGTGATGGCGGGCCGCGACATCGGCACCGTCGTGTTCCCGGGCGCGGAGCACAAGTTCTTCCTGGTCGCGAGCGTGGACGAGAAGGTGCGAAGGCGGGCCGCTCAGTTCGTGCGGCGTGGCGAGCGCGTCGACGAAGACGCGATGCGCAAAGAGGTCGAGATGCGCGACAAGGTCGACTCGGAGCGCCCGGTCGCCCCGCTCGCACCCGCACCGGACGCAACCATCATCGACACCGACCACCTGGACCTGGACCAGGTCGTGGACTGGATCGTCAACGAGGTCGAAGGCCGGTGATGTACGCGTTCCTGCGTGGCGTGATGCGGTTCATCACCCGTACGTACCTGATCGGTGGGCTGTTCACGGTCGAAGGCACCGAGAACGTGCCGATGTCGGGGGCGCTGATCGTCTGCCCCAACCATTTCGGCACGATCGACCCGCCGATGGTGCCCGCGTTCTTGCCGCGCAGCGACTCGTGGAGCATGGCGAAGTCCGAGTTCTTCCTCAAGGGCTGGATGCGTTGGATCTTCACGGCCTACCAGTCGTTTCCGGTCGTCCGTCACACCGCCGATCGCCAGGCGCTGCGGCGCTCCTTCGACCTTTTGAAGGCTGGACAGGTCCTGGTCATCTACCCGGAGGGCCATCGTCAGGAAAAGGAGGTGCTGGGCGAGCCGGAGCCGGGCGCCGGCTTCATCGCACAGAAGTCGGGAGCGCAGGTTCTTCCGGTGGCGCTCACGGGCACCGCCGAATGCTTGCCGCGCGGGGCGCATTGGCCGCGCCGCGTCCGCGTCTCCCTCAAGTACGGCAAGCCGATCCAGGTGGAGACGCGGCGGCCCGATGGCACGCGCGTCTCACATGAAGAGGCGTCGGATCAGATCATGGCCGCGATCGCCGAGCTGCTGCCGGCCGAGATGCGCGGCCGGTTCGGAAAAGTGCCTGCCTAGCCGATCGCCGGGCGTGCCCAGTCGTCCTCGACCAGGCTGCCAAGCGCGGGGTTGAAGCAGGCGTCGAACGCCTCCTTCAGCGTTTGCGGCGTCAGGCGCGGTGACTGCTGGCGGTAGTTCGCCAGGTCGACGAGCCGCGCGACCAGGGCGCGAGGGTGCGAGCCGCGCAAAGGCTTCTTGCCGTACAGGTTGTTCAGCAGATAGCCGACGGCCTTCTCGTCGAAAGGCACGCCCTGCCGCTGGCACTCGTACCGCAGGATGCGGCCGAACGCTTCCGGCGAGGGATTGCCGACGCCGATCTTGTAGGCCATGCGGCGCAGGAATGCCTCGTCCACCAGCTCTGTAGGCGAGAGGTTGGTCGAGAACACCACCTGGCACAGGAAGGGCAGCTCGATCTTGCGGCCGGAGGCCGACAGGTCGATGTAGTCGATCTTCTTCTCCATCGGGACGATGAAGCGGTTGAGGAGCCGCATCGGCGGCACCTCCTGGCGACCGAAGTCGTCGATGACGAGCACGCCGGCATTCGCCTTCCACTGCAGGGGCGCCTCGTAGTACCGGTTCTGGGCGTCGTACGTCAGGTCGAGCTGCTGAAGCTTGAGCTCACCGCCGGCCGTGACGACCGGCCTCTCGACCCTCGCCAGGCGGCGGTCGATCGGCTGCTCGCCGTCGGCGCGCTTGTGGTAGACGGGGTCGATCACGCGGACGATCTCGTCGCCGATCGCCACCGCGTGGGGGATCTCGATCGGCGCGCCCATGAGCAGCGCCATGCGCTCGGTGATGGTGCTCTTGCCGTTGCCGGGCGCCCCGAAGATGAAAAGCGAGGCGCGGGAGACCATGGCGCCGCCGATCTGGTCGATGACGTGCTGCTCGAGCTCGAGCTCGCCGAGGGCCTTCTTCAGCTGCGCGTCGGTGACGGGCGATTTGCCCGTGACCTGCGAGTGGATGAGGTCGAGGTAATCGTCGAAGCTGATGGGGCAAGGCCCGAGGTAGCGGGTCTGAACCGCCGACATCTCGGCCGATCGCTGGCGTCCGGCTGCGGCGATCGCGAAGTTCGACTTGACCCGGAACGGCCGGCCCTCAAGACCGGGTTCGGTCGACACGCCGCGCTCGTCGACGAGCTGGTTCTTCTCGAACTCGTTGATGAGCGGCTCGAAAGTCTCCCAGGGAAGCCCGAGACGCTGCTCGAGCGCCGCACCGGTCAGCTGGTCCGCGAAGGCAAGCGTGCGGAGGAGGAGGCTGGCCACGAGGTCACGACGGATGTGAAGGTCCTCGAGGCGTTTGGGGGCCTCGATCGTCCCGGTTACCATCGGGCGCACATATTACATTTCAGGGCCGGGGATTCCGGCCGTTACTAGAATCGGATGGAAGCTTGCCGGAATACGTAGCCCTCGACCTCGAAACGACAGGCCTCGACCCGTCCAGAGACCGAGTCATCGAGATCGGCGCCGTGGCCTTCACCCCCGACCAGGTGACCTCAACCCTGGAGGAGCTGGTCGATCCAGGCCGCCCGGTCCCCGACACCGTGCTTCGCCTGACCGGGATCAAGCAGGAGGAGCTCCGCGGCGCCGCCGCGCAGGACGATGCGCTGCGCCATCTCTCCGAGTTCGTCACCGGCCGCCAGCCGGTCGGCCACGGCGCGCGGCTCGACGTCGACTTCCTCGCCTCGGCCGGCCTCTGGGATTCGTCACAGCAGATCCTGGACACGCTCGACCTCGCCCGCATCCTGCTTCCGGCTGCGGGCAGCCACAGTCTTCCGCTGCTGTCGACCGAGCTCGGTTTCACCCAACCCCGACCCCATCGGGCGCTCGACGACGCGGATGCGACCCGGCAGCTGCTGCTTCGGCTCCGGGAGGAGGCCGTCGCGCTCGACGACAACCTCAAGGAGTCGATGCTCGCCCTGGTAGCGCCTTATGAGTGGCCGGTGGCGCGTTTCTTCGCCGATGCGCTGACCGCCCCGAACCCCAACCCGGAGCCCGCCACCGCGGAACGGCTCGAGCCCGCGGGTCGGGGCCGCACCGCGGAGAAGCCACCCGACGATCCGAGCGCGCTGGCGGCGCTGCTCGGCCCGGAAGGCCCGCTCGCCGACCTGATCCCGGGCTACGAGCATCGCGAACCGCAGATGCAGATGCTGCTGGCCGTGGCCCAGATCCAGGCTCGGGGCGGGGTGCTCGTGGTCGAAGCCGGCACCGGCACGGGCAAGAGCCTCGCCTACCTGGTGCCGTCGCTTTCGCGCGCCGTGGCGCACAAGGAGCGCGTCATCGTCTCGACCAACACCCACACGCTCCAGGAACAGCTGATGGCGAAGGACCTTCCCGGCCTGCGCGAGTGGCTGCCATGGGACTTCAAGGCCGTGCTCCTCAAGGGGCGCTCGAACTACATCTCGCTCCGGCGGTGGCGGCGTTACCTCGCCGAGCCGTGCAAGGACTCCGAAGAGCTGATGTTCAAGCTCAAGATCCTGACCTGGCTGCACACCACCGAGAGCGGCGACCGCTCGGAGCTTCGCCTGTACGGCCGCGAGGAAGTGCTGTGGAACCGCATCGCCAGTGACCCGCTCGACTGCGTCGGCATCCACTGCAAGCGGGAGGACTGCTACGTCCACCGAGCGCGAGCGGAGGCGGAGACGGCGGACCTGGTTGTCGTCAACCATGCGCTGCTCCTGGCCGACGCCGAGGTCGGGGGCGGGTTGCTGCCGGAGTACGACCACCTGGTGATCGACGAGGCCCATCACCTCGAGGAGGCGGCGACCCGAGGGCTTCGCCAGGAGGTCGACGGACCGGGCGTCATCGCGTTGCTGGACCGCCTGTCCGGCGGGCTGCTGGCGGACCTCGGGAAGCAACCGCATCTTGGAGCGTCCGGCGAGTCGTTCGACGCCGCCGCGCCGCAGGCGGTCACCGCCTCCGATCGTGTCCGCGAGCTCTTCCATGTCGCCGACGGGTGGGTTGCCACCCGGCTGGGCGAATCGGAGCGGCGAGAGGAGTCGCTTCGAATAACGCCGGTCTTACGTGAAGATGACGACTGGGAGCAGATCAGGCTGTCGGGCGACAACGCCGTCACCGCGCTGGCCGCCCTGGACACGTCGCTGCGAAAGGCGGTTGCCGGGGTGCGCGAGTGGCTGGGCGGCGAAGAGCCGGACCAGGGCATCCGAGAGCTCGAGATGATCCGCAGCCGGCTCGAGGCGGCGCAGACGGTCCTCGAGGAGGCGCTTCTACAGCCGAACGCCAACCGGGTGTACTGGTTCAGCCAGGTGTCCCGCGCGGAGAACCTGCTGCTCCGCGCGGCGCCGATCAACGTCGGCTCGCTGCTGCGCGACCGGGTCTACGCCGAACGGCGTTCGACGGTCTTCACCTCGGCCACGCTCGCCGTCGGCGGGACCTTCGACTACTTCAGCTCGCGGGTGGGGCTGGGCGCCGAGATCGAGGAGATGATCCTGCCCTCGCCGTTCGACTTCTACCACCAGGCGCTGGTTTGTCTGCCCACCGACCTGCCTTTGCCCGAGGAGGAGACGTTCGACCCAGCGGTCGAGGAGATCATCGCCGGCGTCGCGAGCCGGGTCGGCGGACGAACCCTCGCCCTGTTCACATCGCACCGCCAGCTGCGTGACGTGCATGCCGCGCTGAGGCAACGCATCGACCTCGACGACGTGCTGATCCTCGGCCAGGGCATCGACGGCCAGCGGCGGCAGCTTCTCAAGACCTTCGAGGAGGCCGACCGCCCGCTGCTGCTCGGCACCTCGAGCTTCTGGGAAGGGATCGACATTCCGGGCGAGCGTTTGAGCTGCGTCATCGTCGTCAGGCTCCCGTTCCCGGTCCCGACGGACCCGGTGTTCGCGGCACGGGCGGAGCAGGTGCGCGATCCGTTCCTGCAGCTTGCGCTGCCGCAGGCTGCGCTCCGCCTCAAGCAGGGCTTCGGCCGGCTGATTCGCAGGTCGACCGACCGCGGCGCGGTGGTGATCCTCGACAACCGGATCCTCGGCCGCGACTACGGCCGGACCTTTCTCGAGATCCTGCCGCCTGCATCGCGGTTCGTCGGCCCGGGCAGGAAGGTTGCCGAACAGGTGAAGGCCTGGCTCGTAGGAGGGTGAGCCGGCTCTTCGTCGTGGCCACGCCGATCGGCAATCTCGAAGACGTGAGCGCCCGCGCGCTGCGCATCCTCGCCGAGGTGACGGCCATCGCCGCCGAGGACACGCGCGTCACCGGGCGCCTGCTCTCCCGGCACGGGATTCGTAAGCCGATGCTGAGCTACCGCGCACCGGTCGAGCGGCGAGGACTTCCCCGCGTGCTGAGTGCGCTCGACGAAGGGGACGTGGCGCTTGTGAGTGACGCCGGCACCCCGACGCTTTCCGACCCAGGCCAGGCTCTCGTCACCGCGGCGTGGGCAGCCGGACACACGGTCGTCCCAATCCCAGGTCCGAGCTCGGTCACCGCCGCGCTTTCGATCGCGGGCTATGGGGGACCGGGCTTCACATTCCTGGGTTACCTGCCCCGCAAGCCGGGAGAGATGCGGCGCCTGATGGAATCCCTGCGGGACGATCCGCGTCCCGCGGTGGCTTTTGAGTCGCCGTTCAGGATCGTCAAGTCGCTCACCCTGATCGCCGAGGCGCTGCCGGAGCGCGGCGTCACCGTGACTCGCGAGCTCACCAAGGTGCACGAGGAGGTGCTGCGGGGCACCGCGGCCGAAGTGCTGGCCGCTATAGGAGACCGCGCGCGCGGCGAGTTTACAGTTGTGATTTCCGGTGCATAGAAACATCCTCATCGCCCCGGCGTGGCCGTACGCCAACGGTCCGCGACACATCGGCCACGTGGTCGGCTTCGCGGTGCCAGGCGACGTGCTTGCGCGCTACTGGCGGCTGCGCGGCGCGAGTGTGCTGATGGCCAGCGGCACCGACGAGCACGGCACGCCCATCACCTACGAGGCCGACAAGAAAGGCATCGATCCAAAGGATTTCGTCGACCAGAACAACGCCGTGATCGTCGACGACCTCGTTCGCCTCGGGATGACATACGACATCTTCACGCGCACGACGACCGAGAACCACTACAAGGTCACGCAGGACCTCTTCCTGAAGCTCTATGAGAAGGGCTACCTGGTCAAGCAGAAACAGATGGGCGCATTCGATCCCGCGACCGGCCGAACGCTGCCGGACCGCTACATCGAAGGCACGTGCCCGATCTGCGGTTACAAAGAGGCGCGCGGCGACCAGTGCGACAACTGCGGCAACCAGCTCGACCCGATCGACCTGATCGAGCCGCACCAGCGAGGCAGCGACGCGCCGGTGGAGTTCCGCGAGACCGAGCACTTCTTCTTCGAGCTCCCTGCATTCGGCGAGGAGCTGAAGAGCTGGATCGAGTCGCACGACGACTGGCGGCCCAACGTGCGCAAATACTCCCTCGAGTTCGTCCGCAACCTGAAGCCACGCGCGATCACGCGCGACCTCGACTGGGGCGTCCCGGTGCCGCTTCCCGGCTGGGAGGACAACCCGAGCAAGAAGATCTACGTCTGGTTCGACGCCGTGATCGGTTACCTGTCCGCGTCGATCGAGTGGGCCGCCAACCGAGGAGAGCCGGACGCGTGGAAGGTGTGGTGGGAGGACCCGGAAAGCCGCCACTACTACACGATGGGCAAGGACAACATCACGTTCCACACCGTGCTGTGGCCCGCGATCTTGATGGGCGTGGGCGACCTGCACCTCCCCGACGAGATCGTCGCCAGCGAGTTCCTCCACATGGAGGGCAAGAAGTTCTCCACGAGCCGCGGCCAGGTCATCTACGTCAAGGACGTGCTCGACCAGTACGACGCGGACGCCCTGCGCTACTACCTGATGATCGCGGGGCCCGAGAACCAGGACACGGACTTCACCTGGTCAGAGTTCGTGCGCCGCAACAACGACGAGCTGGTCGCGACGTGGGGCAACCTGGTCAACCGCACGCTGGTCAACGCGCACCGAAACTTCGGCGGGGTGCCCGAGCCGGGGCCGCTGACGGAGCGTGATGAGGCGCTGCTGAAAGAAGTGGAGGCAGCGCTCGATTACGTGGCGGCGCAGCTGGAAGAGGCGCGCTTTCAGAACGCACTCAAATTCGCGATGGGTGTGGCCGCCAGGGTGAACGTGTACCTCGGGACCGAGCAGCCCTGGAAGACGATCAAGGAAGACCGCGAGCGCGCGGCGACCGTGCTTTACGTCGGCCTGCGCTGCGTCGACAACCTGAAGACGATGATGGCTCCGTTCCTGCCGTTCTCGTCGCAGCGCCTCCACGCGATGCTCGGATACGACGACGTGATCGCGCCGCAGCCCGAGGTGCGCAACGCCGGCGACCACCGCGTGATCACCGGTGACTACGAAAGCAGCGAACGCTGGCATCCATCGCTGCTCGAGCCGGGTCGCAAGCTGCCTCAACCGGCTCCGCTTTTCAAGAAGCTCGAAGAGGTGGCGGACTAGACGATGTTCGTCGACACGCACCTGCACATCGAGGAGCTCGGCGACGCGACCGAGGTCGTGCAGCAGGCCGTGGCGGCCGGCGTGACCCGCATGATCGCGGTCGGCGTCAACCTCGACCGCAGCAGCAACGCCGTCTCACTCGGCCACGCGTACGAAGAGGTCTGGGCGGGCATCGGTCATTACCCGCTCGAAGAGTCCGAGCCGGACCTGGCCGCGCTCAACGCGATGGCGAAGGACGAGATGGTCGTCGTGGTCGGCGAGATCGGGCTCGACTTCGAGCACGTCGGCGGCCCGCACCGTGACCTGCAGATGCAGCGCCTGAACGAGATGTTCTCGCTGGCCGTCGAGAACGACCTGCCCGTGTCGGTGCACAACCGCGGCGCGGCGAACGAGGTGCTTGAAGCCATCAAGTCGCACGGCGGCATCCGCGGCGTGATGCACTACTTCGCGCTCGACTGGGAATGGGCGAAGAAGTTTCTGGACGTCGGCTTCTACCTTTCTTTCGCGGGGCTGGTCACAAGGCCAAGTCGCGACGACCTGCGCGAGGTCGTCAAGCACTGCCCGGCAGACCGAATCCTGCTCGAGACGGATTCGCCGTACGGCAACGCGCAGAAGCGGATGGGCGTGCCCAACAGGCCCGCGTTTCTCGTCGACACGGCGGAGGTCGTCGCCGAGCTCCGTGGGATCACGATGGAGCAGCTCGGCGACCAGGAACGGTCCAACGCGATCGCGCTCTTCCAGAAGATGAAGTGATCGAGATCCCACCGAAATCCGAGCCTTCGGCGTGATTTCGTGGGGGCCCCTATAGATCCGGCTCGAGCTGACGAGCTCGAGCGGCTCCTGCGCAAGCACCGGATCACCCTCAAGCACCGACTGGGCCAGAACTTCCTCGTCGATTCTTCGCTGCGAGACCGCATCGCCGACGCCGCCGGAACCGGCGGCGAGATTCTCGAGGTGGGGGCCGGGGTGGGGACGCTGACGGTCGCGCTCGCGACACGTAACGCACGCGTCGTCGCGGTGGAGTTCGACCGCGACCTGATCCCCGCGTTGCGCGAAGTCAGCGCTGGGCTGGGCAACGTGGAGATCAAGCAGGCCGACATCCTCCGCTTCGACGTCGGCGCCGCGTTCCCGCGAGGTGGGGAAGTGGTCGCCGGAAACATTCCGTACAACCTGACCGGCGCGCTCATACCGAAGCTCCTCGACCATCCGCCGCGGCCGCGCCGCCTTTCGCTCGTCGTCCAGAAGGAGGTCGCGGAGCGCTGGACCGCCTCGACCTCGGCGAGCCTGGCCACGATCGCCGTCCAGACATTCGCCGTGGCCAGCACGCTCATGACGATTCCCGCCAGCGCGTTCACGCCGCCACCAAAGGTGGACTCTGCGCTCGTCAGCCTCGACGTCCGCCCCGAGCCCGCGGTGCACGTGCCCGACCTCGACCGCTTCTTCCGCTTCGCCGAGGGTGTCTTCCAGTTCCGGCGCAAGCAGCTCGGCGGCACGCTCGCTCGCATCGCGGGCATTTCGAGCGCGGAGGCCGCATCGCGCCTTGAGGAGGTCGGCGTCGAGGCCGAGGCGCGTCCCCAGACGCTCACGCTGCCGCAGTGGGAAGCCGTCTACGGCGCATTCATCCAGCCCCTCGGTCGTTAGGCTTCACCGGCGGTGGATCCGATCAGGCTTCCGGTCGAAGGTCCCGGCGGGTTCCGGGGTGCGCTTCAGCACACCGCTTTCCGCAACATCTGGTTCGCCCAACTGGCCGCTCAGCTGGCGGACAAGTTCCTGCTCTTCTCGCTGATCATCCTCGCCTATCACATCTCGGGCGGCAGCACCTCGGTCGCGGTGACCCTCCTCGCCTACACGGTTCCCGCGGTGCTGTTCGCGCCACCCGCAGGCGTGATCGCGGATCGGCTGAACCGCAAACAGATCATGGTGTGGTGCAACCTCGGCCGCGCCGCGGTTGTCGCCCTCATCCCGATCGCGTCGTTCGTTCCGGGGCTCAAGGAGGATTTCCTGCACCTCCTGTTCATCACCCTCGTGTTCTCCGCGGTCGGTCAGCTGTTCGGCCCCGCCGAGGCCGCCGTCATCCCGACCGTGCTGCCGCGCAAGGCGCTCATCACGGCGAACTCGATGGCCCTGCTCACGATGGTGTTGACACTCGTCGTCGGCGGAGTCCTCGCACCGGTGGTCTCGAGGATCGACCTGTACGCGCCGTACTGGACCGCGGTCGTGCTTCTGGTCATCGGAGGCACGTTGATCTTCGCCTCCGACATCCCGCACGTTCCACGGCAGAAGCCGTCCCCGGTCGAGGAGAGCCGCAGCCGCTTTCGGGTTCTCATCCACGACCTGGAGGAAGGCCTCGATGCGCTACGAGCATCGCGAGGCCTGCGCCTCGCTTTCGGCCAGGTGAGCATCGCCGTGCTCGTGCTGTTCATGCTCTACGCGCTGGCGCCCGCATACGTAAGCCGGGTCATCGGCATCAACGCGCAGGACACCTATGTGATCCTCGGGCCGGCCACCGGGGGCGCGATCCTGAGCGCGGTCCTGCTCGGGCAGTTCGTCCGCCATCTCGACCGCTGGCGCCTGCTCGCGGGATCGCTGCTCGCCAACGGCGTGACGCTGCTCGCGCTCGCGGCCGTGCCCGAGGCCATGCGCCACTTTCCAGACCTGCAGGTGCACAACCGCATCACGGGCGCGACCTTCAGCTTTCTGCTCGGGGTCGAGTTTGGCGCGATCCTGATTCCCGCGATCACCTACCTGATGGAGTCCACGAGCGACTCCATCCGGGGCCGCATCTTCGCGCTTCTCTACATGGTGATCAACGGTGTATCGGCGATTCCGGTGCTGGTCGCCGCGGCGCTGGCGGACAGCATCGGCACCGCTCAGGTGATCGGCGGCCTCGGCGTCCTGCTCGTCGGCGGCGGGCTGGGGGTCATCGCCGGCGGAAGGCGCGCGCCTGCACCAGGGCAAGGACCGCCACTATCAGTGCAATGAACGCGAGCCCGCCGATCCCGACGTCGCGGATGATCGTTTCGAGCAGGCCGAGGTTGCTTCCCAGCACGTAGCCGAGGACGCCGATGACGGTGGCCCAGGCGAGGCCGCCGATCGCGCTGAACAGCTGGAAGCGCCAGAACGGCATGCGGGCCATCCCGGCCAGCATCGAAGCCCACGTGCGCAGACCGAGGATGAAGCGCGCGGCGATGATCGTCTTGTCCCCGTGGCGAGCGAAGAAAAGCTCCGCCCGCGCTATGTGCTCGGGACGGATGTGGAAGAAGCGGCCGAAGCGCTCGACGAACGGACGCCCACCGCGGTACCCGAGCGCATAGCCGAAGTCGGCGCCGGCGGTGGCTCCGAGGAATCCGAAAAGGATCACGAGGATCAGCGAGTGGTGGCGGGCCGCGGCCCACGCCGCGGCGGCGAGCAGCAACGCCTCGCCCGGAAACGGGATGCCCGCGCTCTCGATCAGGATGCCGAGGCCGGCCGACGGGTAGCCGAGGGCGTCGACGATTCCGGCCCAGTTCACAGGGGCAATCTTCCCCGCTCGCGGGGAAGACGTCCCGGCGCGAGGCGCCTCGGACAGATGGGGGATACTGGACGACCCCATGGCCGAGTACGGCGACCACGAGTCATCGGGCAATCCACTCGAGACGCTGAGGCATTCGAGCGCGCACCTGCTAGCCGCGGCGGTCACCGAGCTGTATCCCGACGCGAAGTACGGCATCGGTCCGGCCGTGCAGGACGGCTTCTACTACGACTTCGACTTCGGCAAGCCGATCTCGGAGGCCGACCTGGCGGCGATCGAGTCGCGCATGCGCAAGCTCGCGCAGGCGGACATCCCGTTCGTCCACGAGACCCTCTCGCGCAGGCAGGCCGTCGACGAGTTCACCAACCGCCACCAGGACTACAAGCTCGAGCTCATCGCCGACAAGGTCGAAGGCGACGAGGTGAGCGTCTATCGCACGGGCGACTTCCTCGACCTGTGCCGCGGCCCGCACGTGCGCTCGACCAAGGACCTGAAGGCGTTCAAGCTCCTCCGCGTCGCCGGCGCCTACTGGCGAGGCGACGAGAAGAAGCCGCAGCTGACCCGCATCTACGGCACGTCTTGGCCGACCCCGAAGGAGCTCGAGGCGTACCTGAAGTTCCTCGAGGAGGCGGAGCTGCGCGACCACAAGAAGCTCGGCAAGGACCTGAAGCTGTTCGCCATCGACGACCGCGTCGGCCCGGGTCTGCCGTTGTGGCTGCCGGACGGAGCGACCATCCGCCGCGAGATCGAGCGATTCATAGTCGACGAGGAGCTGGCCCGCGGCTACCTCCACGTGCGCACCCCCGACGTTGCGCGCCTGGACCTCTTCCGCCAGAGCGGCCATGCCCAGCTCTACAAGGAATACATGTACCCGCCGATGATCTTCGAGGACGGCGAGGAGCTGGAGCTGCGACCGGTCAACTGCCCGCACCATATCGTCGTCTACCAGACCGAGCTGCGCAGCTATCGCGACCTGCCGCTGCGGATCGCCGAGATCGGCAACAACTGGCGATACGAGCGCTCGGGCACCCTCGCGGGCATGAACCGGGTGCGATCGTTTGCGCTGAACGACGCGCACATCTTCTGCACGCCCGACCAGCTCATGGACGAGGTGCGCGGCGCGATCGACCTGGCGCTGTACTTCTCGAAGGTGCTCGGCATCGACGAGTTTCGGTTCGAGGTCGCGACCCGAGACAACGTCAAGGACAAGTGGCTCGGCGACGAGGTGCAGTGGGCTGAGGCGCAGGGCGCGCTCGAGGAGGCCCTCGAGTCCATGGGCCAGCTCTACACGGTCAAGGCGGGTGAGGCCGCGTTCTACGGGCCGAAGATCGACTTTCAGGTCCACGACGCGCACCGGCGCGAGTTCACCAACTCGACCGTGCAGGTCGACTTCCAGATGCCTCAGCGGTTCGACCTCGAGTACGTGGCCGAGGACGGGACACGCAAGCGGCCCGTGATGGTCCACCGCGGGGCGGCCGGCGCGATGGAGCGGCTCTTCAGCTACCTGATCGAGCGCTACGCCGGCGCTTTCCCGACCTGGTTGCATCCGACGCAGGTCGTGGTCGCATCCGTCAGGGACGAGTTCAACGAGTACGCGCAGAAGGTCGGAGCCGAGCTGCGGAAGTCACGGGTGCGCGTGTTGGTCGACACACGATCGGAGCGCCTCGACCGCAAAATCCGTGACGCGAAGACCAAGAAGGTGCCGTACATCGCGGTCGTCGGCTCGTCGGAAGTCGAGACGAATTCGGTCAATCTCAACCGCCGCGGCGGCGAGCGCGAGACGGTGTCCGTCGAGGCATTCCTCGAGTCGATCAAGGCCGAGATCGCGGAGCGGCGCCGCTAAAAGACACCACCCATGGCCGTTCGTGCCCGAATGGCGAGATCTCGGCGGCCAATGTCGCCGTTCGTGCCCAAATGGCGGAAACCTGGCGGGCCCTGCTGTGCCATCCGCCCTCCAGTACTTAGAGGCTGCCCGGTAGGCGTCCACCGCAGTCGCCCGTGGCCGCCACGGCGACGATCCCGCCACCGATGACGTCGGCAACGCGTGGCTGATGCTGCGCATCGCCGCCTGACATGACGTGAGTGTCGTCGATCCACATGCAAGCGTCCATTTCTGGGATCCGCGCAGCTCCGAGCGTGAATTCCGTCCCGGTCGGATCGGCAAACGCGATCATGCTGCCTGCCGGATTGACGAGCAGGGCGGCGGGGTTGTTGAGGACCACCGTTTTCACGGTCCCGGCGGTCCAGCTCAGATACCTGCCGGACGTGAATGCGGGGCCGTTGATGCACATTGCGCCGGCGGTTGTCGGAGGCCCGGCGATCGGGCACGTCGCCCACGTGCCCAGCGTGAAGCGCCGCTGCGCTGTCGCGGGGTCGATGACGTGCAGCTCCTGCATGCCGCAGCAGAACGGGCCGCCGCCCTGCGTGCACGACGGCACGACCGCGACCACCAGGTTGTTCGACCCGTGCCAGCCGACCGCCCACAACGAGCGCGACCCGGCCTCGCTGAAGAGGTCGACGTGGTGGCCGCCACCGTTCAGGTCCTCGACGTAGAGCCTGGTGGAGGCCTGCGTCGTCGTGTACGTCGCCGTCACCACCGCGATCCTCTCGTCGTCCGGGCTGACCGCGAAGGTGCTCCGTCGAGTGCTGGTCGGCGCCGGCACGGAGGTTGCGTTGCCGGTGTCGCCAGCCGGTCCGAGGTAGTGGACTGCTCCCTGCGCGTCCATGAAATACACGCGGGAGTTGCTCTCGCTGACGGGGAGGGGATAAGGCGCCGCGGCGATGCTCCCGCAGCTGGTCACCGGCGGGCTGCTCGACTCCGCGGTCGCCACCACCTTGCCGTCGATCCCGACGAGACTGACCGTGTAGGAGCTCGCGGCCTGGCTGCCGACCAGCACTCCCAGGGGAGAGGAAACGGGAGCCGGCGGACCGGTCGCCGCACTCGCCTGCGCCGGCGGGGTCGCGTGCCGGCTCGAGGACGCGGCGCTGTGGCTTGCCGTGCTGTTATTGCCGCCGCCGCAGCCCGTGACCAGGAGCGCCAACATTGCGGCCACCCCCACGGGTGCTGCGAATCGGCGGGGCGTTCCCATTCGCAAAGGCGAAGACATTTTGCGCGCCCAGTTACGTTTCCGGTACCATCCACCCTCTGAAGCAGGGCGCCGACCCTCACCCTCAGGGCACCGCTCGAAGGGGTTGCGAATGTACGGACGGCACCTTGCTGTCCGTTTTGTTTTATCTGGATGGAGGAATAGAGCAGACCTGAATTTGACCGAGGTTTCGTCCCATACCGTTTAAAGAGCTGAGGATCAACGATCAGATCCGAAGCTCCGAAGTGCGACTGATCGACGATCAGAACAACCAGCTGGGCGTGCTTTCCCTGGACGCCGCGCTGCGCATCGCAAACGAAAAGGGGCTCGACCTCGTTGAGGTGGCGCCGCAAGCGAACCCGCCGGTCTGCCGCCTGATGGACTACGGACGCTACAAGTTCGAGACCGTCAAGCGCGAGAAGGACCAGCGACGCAAGCAGAACGTCATCAAGCTGAAGGAGATGAAGCTCCGGCCCAAGGTCGCGGAGCACGATTTCCAGACGAAGTTCAAGGGTCTGAAGCAATTCCTCGAAGCTGGAGAGAAGGTCAAGGTGACGATCATGTTCAGGGGCCGCGAGATGGTCCACCAGGAAATCGGGCGGAAAATCCTCGAGCGTGTCGCGGACGACGCGAAGCAGTTCGCCGTCATCGAACGGCAACCGCTGCTCGAGGGCAGGAACCTGTTCATGATCCTCGCCCCGAGCCGCCAGGGTGCGGCGAAGGAGACGGCGAACGGTGCCTAAGTTGAAGACGATGAAGGGCCTCTCCAAGCGAGTCCGCGTCACGCGGAACGGCAAGCTCGTTCGCCGCAACTCGTGGACGAGCCACCGCCTGCACCAGAAGTCGAAGAAGCACAAGCGCAAGGACCACACCGAGCAGCCGGTCTCGAAGTCGGACCGCAAGACGGTGCGCCGGGCGCTCGGGAAGTGAAGATGTCCAGCCAGAGATTTCCGGCGGATCTGCGTCGCCTAGGCGGCCGATTACTGCGTCAGGGGGCCCGGCGCTCACTCGTTGCGCACCGAAAGGTGCGCTCCTCGTCGCGCCACCCCTTCCTTGTCCTCGGCGCGCCGATGCGCCGCAGCTCTCGCCGGAACCTCCGGCCGGACATCTGAGATATGGCAAGGGTCAAGCGAGGAGTCCCCGCCCATCGCCGGCACAAGGCGATCCTGGAGCGAGCGAAGGGATTCCGGCTCTCCAAGAAGCTGCTGTTCCGTCCCGCCAACGAGGCGGTGCTTCACGCGCTCGCGTACGCATATCGCGATCGCCGGCGCCGCAAGCGAGAGATGCGGCAGCTCTGGATCGCGCGGATCAACGCCGCCTCGAGGCAGTCGGGGCTGCCCTACAACAAGCTGATGCACGGCCTTCGCCAGGCCGGAGTGGAGATCGACCGCAAGATGCTGGCTGACCTGGCCGTGCGTGACAGCGGTTCCTTTGCTCGGCTGGTGGAGGTTGCAAAAGAGAACCTCTGACCTAGCGGAGTCGTGCGGGGCGCTGACGCCGGATCTGCGGCGACTAGGCGCGCCGAATGCCAGCGTCGCCTCCTGCGCGCGTTCAGTCGTGCACGACGGTGCGCTCCCTCATGTGCTCGTCGGCTCCTTGGCCTCGGCGGCCGATCCGCCGCATCTCTCGGCGCCATGCCCCACACGCCTCCGATAATCAGCAGCCCGGACAACGAGGTCGTCCGCAGGTTCAGACGCCTCGCCGCCCGGCGCGAACCGGGACTCGTTCTCCTGGAAGGTCCGCGCGTGCTCGCGGAGGCGAGGGCCGCCGGCCTGGAGTTCGACGTGATCGCGGTGCGAGAAGGGGACAAGCTCCCGTTTCGCGCCGAATCGCGCGTGACGCTTACGGCAGGCGCGTTTCGCGCCGCGACCCAGACCGTGACGCCGCAGGGCGTGATCGCGATCGGCCGCGTGCACGAAGCGTCGGTCTCGGAGGCGATCGGATCCGCCCAGGGCGCGCGCTGGCCGCTGATCGTGCTCGACGGCGTGCAGGACCCAGGCAACGTCGGCGCGATCTGCCGCACGGCGGCGGCGGCCGGCGCGCCGGCGCTGGCGGTTCTCCCGGGCAGCGCGGACCCGTTCGGCCCAAAGGCGGTGCGAGCGTCGGCCGGGAACGTCTTCAGGCTGAAGGTCGCGCGGGTGCACTGGAAAGACCTCGATGAGCTCGCCGGTTACGGCGCGGCGTCCTCCGGCGGTGCGGCGCTGGCCGACACGCCGATAGAGTCTGCGGGCATGATCGTGCTCGGCAGTGAGGCGCATGGCCTATCCCGCAAGGACCTGGAGCTCGTCACGATTCCGGTCGCCGGCGGCGTCGAGTCCCTCAACGTCGCGGCAGCGGCAGCCCTGATCCTCTTCGAGATCAAGCGAAGGCGGGCGGCATGAGCGATCCGTTGGGGTTGACCACCCAGGCGCTCGCCGCGATCGGCCAGGCGCGGACCGACGAAGAGCTTGAAAAGGTCGAGGTCGAATACCTGGGCCGAAAGAGCGGCCACGTCAGCAGACTGCTGTCGAACATCGGCAGCCTTCCACCCGCGGAGAAGGCGGCCCTCGGGAAGGCCGCCAACGACGCCAAGCGCGCGATCGAGGCCGCGCTGGCGGCGCGTCGAGCAGAGCTCGAGGCGGCTCGCCTGGCCGACCTCGCCGAAACCGAGGCTATCGACATGACCTTCCCCGGACCTCCGCTGAAGCGCGGCCACATCCACGTCCTCACTCAGGTTCGCCGAGAGATCGAGACGGTCCTGGAGTCGCTCGGCTACAAGGTCGAGCTGGGACCCGAGGTCGAGACCGAGTGGTACAACTTCGAAGCGCTCAACATTCCCGCCGGCCACCCGGCGCGCGAGGCGTGGGATTCCTTCTACTTCAGCCCCGAATTGCTGCTCCGGGCGCACACGTCGCCTGTTCAGATCCGCGCGATGCAGCGAATCAAGGAACCGCCGATCTACATCATCAATCCCGGTCGTGCCTACCGCCGCGACCCGCCCGAGGCAACGCGCCTTCCTTATTTCAGCCAGGTCGAGGGACTGGCCGTCGACAAAGGCCTGACCGTCGGCGACCTGAAAGGCACGCTCCTATACATGATCCAGTCGCTGTACGGCCGCGACCGCAAGGTCCGGGTGCGTCCGAGCTACTTCCCATTCACCGAGCCGAGCTTCGAGTTCGATGTCTCATGCGGGATATGCGGCGGGATGGGCTGCAAGAGCTGCCGGCACAAGGGCTGGCTGGAGGTCGGCGGCTGCGGCATGGTGCACCCGCAGGTGCTGCGCAACGGCGGCATCGACCCGACGCGGTGGAACGGCTACGCGTGGGGATTCGGCATCGAGCGCATGGCGATGCTCAAGCACGACGTCGACGACATCCGCCTCTTCTACGAATCCGACCTGCGCTTCCTGGAGCAGTTCTAGGCGATGCGCATCTCTTATGAATGGCTCAGCGATTTCGTCGACCTCGACGGCGTCACGCCCAAGGAGGCCGCGGAAATCCTGACCCGCCAGGGGATCGAGGTCGAGTCGCTCACCATCGTCGACCTCTCTCAGATCGTCATCGGCAAGGTGCTCGAGCAGAAGCCGCATCCGAAGTCGCGCAACCCGCTGTGGATCCATCAGGTCGACCTGGGCGGCCGTGTCGAGCAGATCATCGCCGGCGCGCCCAACGCAGTCGCCGGGAGCATCGTGCCTGTCGCCCTTCCAGGGACGGCGGTGCCGAACGGCAAGGTCGTCAAGGACATGAACATCGCAGGCGAGCGGGCCCACGGGATGCTCGCGTCGGCCGCGGAGCTGATGCTCGGCGACGATCACTCCGGGATCCTCGTCCTCGACCGCGGAATTCCGGGCGACCCGCTCACGACCGTGATCCCGAGCCAGGCGATCATGGAGGCCGAGGTCACCTCCAACCGGCCCGACTGCATGGGTCACCTGGGCGTCGCCCGTGAGCTCGGCGCCGGTCTGCAGCGGCCGTTGAAGCGCGACTTCATGCCCGCGTTCACCGGAGGGGCCGACCCGCCAGGCCGCGAGATGGTGAAAGTCACCATCGATGACCCCGATCTCTGCAGCCGCTACATCGGCGGCGTGATCACGGGAGTCAAGGTGGGGCCGAGCCCGGACTGGATGCAGCGGCGGCTACGCGCCGCCGGCGTGCGTCCCATCAACAACATCGTCGACATCACCAACTACGTCCTGCTCGAGTACGCGCAGCCTCTGCACGCGTTCGACCTCGCGCTTTTGAGCGGGCCGGCCATCGAGGTGCGGCGCGCCAGGGCGAACGAGAAGCTGCTGTCGCTCGACGGCGTGGTGCGCGACCTGACGGCCGACATGCTCGTGATCGCGGATGCGAAGAGGCCCGTCGCGCTGGCCGGCGTGATCGGAGGCGAGGACACCGCCGTAAGCGACGAGACGAAGGACATCCTGCTCGAGTCGGCGAACTTCAACGGCCCGAGCGTCCGCCAGACCTCGCGTGCCCTCGGCCTGCGGACCGAGGCATCGGCCCGATTCGAGAGGGCGCTGCCGCCGGAGCTCGCGCTGGCCGGCGCGCGCCGCGCCGCGTCCCTGATCGCCGAGCTCGCCGGTGGCAAGGTGCATCGCGACTGGGCTGACGTGTATCCGCGGCCACAGGAGCCTGTCCGCGTCAACCTGCGTCCGGCGCTCATCGATGAGGTTCTCGGGATGCATGTTCCGCTCGAGGACTCGGAGGCGATCCTCAAACGCCTCAACTTCCAGGTCAACGTGATGGCCGACGGCGAGTGGGATGTGCTTCCACCGGTATTCCGTCTCGACGTCACGATCCCTGAAGACCTCGTCGAGGAGGTCGGTCGCGTCTACGGCTACGACAAGGTGCCGCCGACGCTCCCTGGCCGGCGCCACGACAGCTGGACGCCGCTCGAGCCGAGCATCGACCGGCGGCTCGACCAGGTGCGCGAGGTCCTTGCCGGGGAAGGTTTCACGGAGACCTGGAACCCGGCGCTGGTCTCCGGCAAGGAGCTCGAGCGACTGCGCATCGCCGCGCACGCGATGCGCGTCGAGAACGCGCTCAGCGACGACATGGACACGCTGCGCACATCCCTGCTGCCATCCCTTGTCCACGCTGTGGCCGTGAATCGCGACCGAGGCCGCGATGAGGTGCGGGTCTACGAGATCGCCTCCGCATATCTCGCGCGAGTGGGGGAGAAGAATGCGCAGCCCGACGAACCGCTGCGCGTCGCCGCGGTGGGCACAACGGACGGCTCGCCCGACGCGGGAGAGAAGGCTCTGCGCCGGCTGAAATCAGTCCTCGACGGCTGCGTCGCCGCGCTGAATGGGCCGGCGTCCGCCTACCAGCGCGCGGCGGCCGAGCTGTTCCATCCCGGACGGTGCGCGGCCGTGGTGCTTGATGGCCGGCAGCTCGGATACCTCGGCGAGCTGCACCCGACTGTGACATCCGGCGCCGGGCTAGAGGGCCGCCTCGTCGCGTTCGAGATCGACCTCTTGCCGGTCCTCGCGGCCTCGAGCGTGCCGCGTGCGCAGCCGCTGCCTCGATTCCCCGCGGTCGACCGCGACCTCGCGGTGGTGGTGGACGAATCCGTGACGGCGGGAGCGCTGCTTCAGGGGATCAAGGAATCGGGTGGTGATCTTCTCGTCCACGCACGCGCCTTCGACGAGTACCGCGGCGCCCAGGTGCCGGAGGGTCAAAAGAGCATCGCATTCACCTTGACTTTCCGAAGCCCGGAGCGCACCCTGACGGACGCCGAAGTGGACAGGGTGATGGCGGAGATCAGGCTGGGGCTGGAGAAACGTCACGGCGCCAGGTTCCGAGAGTGACGTCTGACGCACACTTAGCCCGCCGGATCACGCGTCTCGGGGGAAGCACCGAGTGACCTGGATCGACATCTTCCCTGTGCTGCTGCTGATCGGTTACGGAGTGGGCGGTTTCTTCACCGGCCTGATCCGGAGGTTCATCGGCCTGGTGGCGGTCTTCGTCGCACTGTGGGCCGCGACGAACATGGGCCTGCAGGCCGGCGCGATTCTTCAGCAGACCTCGAGCTTCGAGGTTGCCGACGGGCGGATCTACGGCTTCTTCGGCATCATCGTCTTCGTCCTGGTCATCGTCGAGGCCGCGACCCAGCTGGCCCATTCCCAGATCCAGATCCAGGCCGTCATCCTCAACCGCACGTTCGGCGTCGCCCTCGGCCTCCTGACGGCGATCCTGCTCTCGGTGGTGTCGGTCTACCTCTTGAGCCAGGCCTCAAACCCAATCGGTGGCGCGCAGCTCGACCCGATTCAGCTCAACATTCGCAACGCGGTCCGCAACTCGCTGTTCATGGTCAGGATCGTGAACGCGACCGACAGGCCGGTCATCGCGCTGTTCTCACCGTTGCTGCCGCCAGACCCGCAGGTCTACTTCGGTCCCGCGCCCGTCTCCTAATAAGCTCATCGCGTGAGCTCGTCGTTCTTCGAACGCCTCGAGGCCCGCGCTGATCAAATTCACGTTCGGGACCACCTGCGCATGCGGCTGAATCGGGGCGACAAGCTGCGAGTCAAGCTCGGGCTCGATCCGACCGCGCCGGACCTGCACGTGGGGCACCTCGTCGTCCTCGACGCCCTGAAGATGTTTCAGGACGAAGGCCACACGGTCGTCGTGATCATCGGCGACTACACGGCGATGATCGGCGACCCGAGCGGACGCTCCGAGACTCGGCCGATGCTGAGCAGGGAGCAGGTCGAGGCCAACGCCGAGACGTACTTCAAGCAGCTCGATCTCGTCCTGGATCGCTCGAAGATCGAAGTGAGGCGCAACTCGGAGTGGCTCGCTGCCATGAGCGCCGCCGACATCCTGCGACTGATGGCGCAGGCCACGCTGCAGCAGGTCCTTCAGCGCGAGGACTTCGCCAAGCGGATGCGGGATGGGTCGGCGATCGGCGCGCACGAGATCCTCTACCCGTTCAGCCAGGCCTACGACTCAGTGGCCGTCAAGGCCGACGTCGAGATCGGCGGCACGGACCAGCTCTTCAACCTGCTGTTCGGCCGTGACATCCAGATCGCGTACAAGCAAGAGCCGCAAGACATTGCCGTCTTTCCGCTGCTCGTCGGCACCGACGGCGTCCAGAAGATGAGCAAGTCGCTCGGGAACTACATCGCGCTCACGGAGCCCGCAAGCGAAATCTACGGAAAGGTGATGTCGATCCCCGATACGCTGATCGAGCCGTACGGCCGGCTGCTGCTCGGAACCGGACGCGGCAGCCTCGCCACACATCCGCGCGATGCAAAGGCGCAGATCGCCAGGGAGCTCGTGCGCCGCCTGCATGACGACGCGGCGGCCGAGCACGCGGAAGAGGACTTCAAGGTCAAGTTCGTCAAACGCGAGATCCCAGACGAGCGTGAGTCCTACGACAAACCCGTTTCCGACCTGGTGACCCTGCTCGTCGACACCGGGATTGCCAAGAGTCGCAATGAAGGAAGACGATTGGTGGAGCAGGGCGGCGTGCGGATCAACGGCGAAAAGGTCGGCGTGGACGCGATGCCTGTCAAGGGCGACGTCGTATCGGCCAGGAGGCGATACATCGAATTAAAATGAGCGAAAGCATGTTCGGAGGCGGCTCCTAGATGTCAGGGCATTCGAAATGGGCCGGCATCAAGCACAAGAAGGCGGTGGTCGACGCCAAGCGAGGCCAGGCATTCACTCGCGCCAGCCGTGAGATCACGATCGCCGCGCGCGAAGGTGGCGGCAACCCGGAGGGGAATTTCCGCCTGCGCCTTGCCGTCCAGAAAGCGCGCGAGATCAACATGCCCGCGGACCGCATCAAGTCCGCGATCCAGCGCGGCACCGGAGAGCTTGCCGGCGATAGGCTCGAGGAGGTCCGCTACGAGGGCTACGGTCCGGCCGGCGTCGCGGTGATGGTCGACACGCTGACCGACAACCGCAACCGCACATCGGCGGCCGTCCGCCACCTCTTCAGCAAGGGCGGCGGGAACCTCGGCGAGACCAACTCGGTCGGTTGGATGTTCGAGCGCAAGGGCGTGATGACAGTCAACGCGGGGAAGCAGGACCCCGAAGAGGTCGGGCTTGCTGCGATCGAGGCCGGGGCCGACGACGTGCAGGTGGAAGGCGCGTCGGTCGAGATCACCACCGCGCCGAACACTTTCGAGAAGGTGAAGGCGGCGGTGGAGGCGAGCGGTGTCACCGTCGAGAACGCCGAGATCACCATGCAGCCGAAGCAGACTGTTGCGGTCGGCTCGGACAAGGCCGCCGCGGTTCTTCGACTCGTCGAGTCACTGGAGGAGGACGACGACGTCCAGCAGGTTTACGCCAACTTCGACATCCCATCAGACGTCCTTGAACGCGTTGCGGCACAGGTGTAGGCCACGGACGAGGGTACGCGTCGAGAGATTCGGCGCCGAGGTGGCCCAGATCCTAGGCGCGGCCGAGCAGCGGAGCACGCGCATCGGTGATGCGTACGCGAGCAGCGCACGGCCGCAACAACGGAGATGGGCCGTATTCGGCGCCGAAGATCCGACGTGGAGCCCTCGGCCGTGGCCTCTAACCGTGCGGGACACATGCCGGGCACGAACAACGGGCTGATCCTCGGCGTCGACCCGGGCCTTGCCGGCACCGGCTTTGCCCTGCTCGCGGAGCCAAATCTCGTCCTCGCCTGCAGCACGGTGGTGACGATCCGCGGCCGGGACGGCCAGCGGCTGCTGACGATCACGAACCATCTCCGCGCGATGCTCGCCGAGCATCCGCCCGCCGAGGCGTCGATCGAGGAGCTTTTCATGGGCCGGAACGCGACCAGCGCGGTAGGCGTGGCCCAGGCGAGGGGCGCGATCCTCAACGTGCTCGAGGAATGCGGGGTCCCCGTCTATGAGTACAAGCCGAGCCAGGTGAAGGTCATCCTCACCGGCTACGGCAACGCCGACAAGTCGCAGATCGGCCGCATGCTGGCGGCCCAGGTCAAGATGCCGGAGGGTAAGCTGGACGACCACGCGCGGGACGCGATCGCGATCGCCCTTTGCCACGCGCGCAGCCGCAGGTTTGCGAGGGCGGCGGTGACGCCGGCCGCGCGCAGGGCGGACTTCGTCGGATGATCGCCCATCTCTCGGGCGTGGTCCGCCGTGCGGGACCCGATTACGTGGTTCTCGATGTCGGCGGCGTCGGATACCTCGTGACTGTTGCAACGCAGACGCGGCAATCCTTGCCCGCGCCCGGCGGCGAGGTGGACCTCGACATTCACACCCACGTCCGCGAAGACCAGCTCGCCCTGTACGGCTTCGCGACGGTCGAGGAGCTGGAGCTCTTCGAGATGCTGATCCAGGTCGACGGAGTGGGCCCGAGGGTGGGCCTGAACATCCTGAGCGCGGCGAGCCTCGAGGTCTTGAAGCGCGCGATCATGAGCGAGGATGCGGCGCCCATCAGGCGCGCGAGCGGGGTTGGTCCGCGGACCGCGGCCAAGGTGATAATCGAGCTCAAGCCGCGGCTCGATGCGGTCGCGGCGCTGGAAGCCGTCCCGCGCGCGGCGGCCATCGCGGGCGACGGCGCGGTGCCGAAAGCCGTCGAGACCGCACTGCGCAACCTCGGCTATTCGTCGCAGGAGGCGCGAACAGGCATCGAGTCGGTGGACTGGAAGGGATCGCCGTCGACGCAGGAGGCTCTTGCCTCCGCGCTCAGGTCGCTGGGACGAAAGTGACGCAGGACAAGATCCTCGACGCCCGCTCCGACGACGAGCAGTTCGACCTGACCCTGCGACCTCGTTTCCTGGGCGAATACGTCGGACAGCAGCAGGTCCGCGAGAACCTCGGAATTCTGCTCGAGGCGGCCCGGCGGCGCGATGAGCCGGTCGAGCATGTCCTTTTATGTGGGCCGCCCGGCCTGGGCAAGACGACGCTCGCGCACATCATCGCCAACGAGCTCGGCGTGTCGATCAAGGTAAGCTCCGGGCCTGCGATCGACCACCAGGGCGCGCTCGGCTCGATACTGCTGAACCTGAGCACGCGCGACGTGTTCTTCATCGACGAGGTCCACCGCCTCAACACCGTGGTCGAGGAGTCGTTGTACCCCGCGCTCGAGGATTTCAGGTTCGACGCGGTCCTCGGCAAGGGAGTGGGGGCCAGCGCCGCCACTCTTCCTCTGCCGCACTTCACCTGCGTCGGCGCCACGACCCGCCAGGGCTTGCTGAGCGGGCCGTTGCGCGACCGGTTCGGCGCTGTCTACCGCCTCGACTTCTACACCAAGGCGGAGCTGGAGAAGATCGTCAGCCGCTCAGCCCGGATCCTGGACATCGAGGTCCATGACGACGCTGTCGCCGAGATCGCGCGTCGGGCGCGCGGGACTCCCAGGATCGCCAACCGCCTCCTGCGGCGTGTCCGTGACTACGCGCAGGTGCGGGGGGACGGGCGCGCCACGGTGGACGCCACGCGTCAGGCCCTCGCCATGCTGGAGGTGGACGAGATCGGACTCGAGCCGCTGGACCGCCGGCTCCTGGAGAACGTCATCGTCAAGTTCAGAGGTGGCCCGGTCGGGCTGGACACTCTGGCGACCTCGCTGTCCGAGGAGCCGGAGACGGTGGAGGACGTCCACGAGCCCTACCTGATCCAGATCGGCTTTCTGGCCAGGACCGCCCGCGGCCGGGTGGCCACCGAGCTGGCGTACGAGCACCTCGGCCTGAAGCCCCCGCGCCGCGATTCCCAGCAGACCTCCCTACTGTAGGTAGCTGTGGCTGACGCGGGCCGCGTCCTGCTCATTTTTGGCGTGCTCCTGGTCGTCATCGGCGGAGCGCTCATGCTGTTCGGCCGCTTTCACCTGCCGGGCGATCTGACGTTACGCAGCGGCAACGCGACCGTTTACATCCCTATCGCCACAAGCATCGTCTTGTCCATCGTGCTCACGGTCGTGCTCAACCTGGTCTTCAGGCACCGATGAGCGCTACGAACGTAGACTAGTTCGCCGCCCATGCAGTTAGTCCTCAGCTGGCCGATCCGTGTCGCCGTGGTGGTCGTGCTGATCATCTCCCTGTTCGTCGACGGCGCGGGCTACGTCTACCGGATCGCCAACCACCTGCCGTTGAGTGGCAACGTCGCAGGGCTCCCGCCCAACTTCGGCGGCCTGCAGCTCTACTTCCACAAGGGCCTCGACCTCGCCGGCGGAACGCACATCGACTACCAGCTCACCAACTTCCCCGCCGGCCAGAACCGGGCCGACGTCCAGCAGCGGACGATCCAGGTCATCAACAAGCGCGTCAACGCCCTGAACGTCAGCGAGCCGGAGATCCGCGGCGCCGGCACCAACAACGACCGCATCACCGTCGATCTCGCCGGCGTGACCGCCGAGCAGGCCGAGAAGACGATCGGGGCGATCTCCAAGCTCGTCTACACGAAGTGGGTCCCCGACGCGAAGGTGACTGGAGGCCCGCAGCCGGGGTACAAGCCGGCTTTGACAGGGCTGACAGGCGACGACATCTCGAGCGCCACCGCCACCATCGACCCGAGCGGCACCTCCTGGGTCGTCAACATCAGCTTCACGAACACGGGCGCGGACCTGTTCGACCGGCTCACGAGAGACAACGTCGCGGCGTGTCCGGGCGACACTTCGACCGTCGCGAGCGCGAACTGCGCGCAGCGCCACCTGACGATCTGGCTCGACCTCAACCAGCATGACATCGACAACTGGGAGGACCCGTCCTACGCGGCCAAGGTCAGCTCGACCTACGACCCAGGCTGCCTTGCCGCTCAGACTCCCAACACCCTCTGCGGCAAGTTCCTGACCGACCCGATCACGATCCAGGAGATCGCCGGCGGGCAGGCGCAGATCAGCGGCGCCTTCACCCAACAGAGCGCCAACGACCTCGCAACCGGCATCAACTCGGGCTCCCTGCCCGTCGATCTTCAGGTGCTCGACATCACCCAGGTGAGCGCGACCCTAGGCGCGCAGTCGGTGACGCTGAGCATCGCGGCCGGCCTTCTCGGCCTCGCGATCGTCGTCATCTTCATGATCGTGTACTACCGCGTTCCAGGCCTCCTCGCGAGCCTGGCGCTGCTGTTCTACGCGGGCGCCGTGCTGGCGGTGTTCAAGCTCGTGCCCGTGACCCTGACCCTGGCCGGCATCACCGGGTTCGTCCTGTCGGTCGGTATGGCCGTGGACGCGAACGTGCTGATATTCGAACGCTTCAAAGAAGAGGTGAGGGCCGGCCGCACGATCAGCGCCGCGGTCGACGCCGCGGTCAGGCGTGCCTGGCCCGCGATCCGGGACTCCAACACCTCGACCATCATCACCTGCGTCATCCTCGGGTTCGTCGGCCCGTCGGCCGTGAAGGGATTCGCGATCACGCTCGCGATCGGGGTCTTTGCGAGCCTGGTCTCGTCGATCATCGTGACTCACAACCTGCTGGCCATCGTGCTGGCGGGAAGCCGATTCCGCCGCGCCGGCTGGCTCGGGGTGGACCGTGTCCGAACTGCCTGAGGTCAAGACCCAGCCGGAGGAGCAGTCCGCCGAGGACCAGGTCGAGGATCTCGTCGAGGAGGCGAAGTCACAGCAGGCCGAGGTCGTAACGCCCGCACCCGAACCCAGGCCGCCGCGCCGTCTCAACATCATCGGCCGGCGCAACTGGTTCTTCGCGCTTTCGCTGATCATCATCATCCCCGGCATCGTCTCGATGGCGGTGCATCACTTCGCCCTCGGGATCGACTTCGCCGGCGGCACCGAGCTCACCGTCACCTTCGCCAACAACCCCACGCTCGCCCAGGTGCAGCAGGGTGTCGACAGGGACAACATCGGCGGCTCTGTCATCTCGACAGGCGGGAACGGCTTCATCATCCGATATCCGGCGCTGAACGAGACGCAGCTCTCCACCATTCAGACCAACCTCAACAACAATGTCGGGCCGATGACGGTGCAGCAGATCCTGACCGTGGGCGGCACGATCGCGGGCGAGACGATCGCCCTGTCGCTGCTGGCGGTGGTTCTGGCGTCGGTCGCGATCCTCTTATTGCTCGCGATCCGGTTCCGCAACGTGCCGGGCGGCTGGCGCGCCGGCTTTCAGTTCGGCGGCTCCGCGCTGGCCGCCTTGCTGCACGACGTGTTCGTCCTCACCGGCATCTTTTCGATCCTGGGCACGCAGCCCCTCAACCTCCGCATCGGCCAGATCGACGCATTCTTCGTCACGGCCGTGCTGACGGTGGTCGGCTTCTCGGTGCACGACACGATCGTTGTCTTCGACCGGATTCGCGAGAACCTGCGCGTGAGTCAGCGGCTGTCGTTCGAGCAGGTCGTGAACCTGAGCATCATGCAGACCGCCGCGCGGTCGATCATCACGAGCTTCACCGTGGTCCTGGTGCTGGCCGCGATCCTGCTCGCGGGAGGATCGACGCTGCGCGGCCTGGCGCTAGCCCTGCTGATCGGAATAGTGTCGGGGACCTACAGCTCGATCTTCAACGCCGCGCCGCTGCTTGTCGTCTGGCGGAAGCTGCAGCCCCTGCGCTGACGCGGCATGGCGAGTTGGTCGCCAACTCCCCGGCTGGTAAGGTAAGTCGAGACACCGGACATGCCAACCTGGCCCATACCGTCGATCAAGGAGCTGCTCGAGCCCACGCTCAACCACATGGGCTACGAGCTGTACTCGCTCGACCAGTCCGGTCAGTCAGGTCGCACTCTGCGGATCTCGATCGATCACACCGAGCCAATCACCATCGATGACTGCGAGCGCGTCAGCAGGGTCGCCGGCCCGCTCCTCGACCATGCCAACCTGATCGAAGGGCCGTATGAGCTCGAGGTTTCGTCGCCGGGCGCCGAGCGGCCATTGCGGAATCACGGCGATTACGCGCGCTTCAACGGTAAGCGCGTCAACATTCGCTATCGGAGCGGGGAATCGGAAGCGGTGGTCGAAGGTCAGCTGTTCGCGGTTGACGACGCGGGGATCGCGGTGCAGGCGCCAGGGCCCAAAGGCCGGGCGCCGGTGATCATCCACATCGGTTGGGAAGACGTTGTCGCGGGCAGGCTCGCGGTCGCAATCTGACGCCCCGACCCAGTCGCTCGCCGAGGCGCTGAGCGCCCTCGTCGCGGAGCTGGGCATCCCGTTCGACGAGATGCTCCATACGGTCGAAAGCGCTCTCGCCGCCGCCTACAAGCGCGCCTTCAACCCGGACGGGGAGGTGACGGTCAAGCTCGATACGGTCAACGGGGCGCTGGACGTGCGCAGCCGGGTGGTCCATCCCGACGGGACGGTGGAGGTCAAAGAGCTTCCGTCAGAGGACTTCAAACGCATGGCGGCGCAGACGGCGAAGCACGCGGTTCTGCGGCACATCCACGACCTCGAGCGCGACAAGGTTTTGCGCGACGTCGCTGAGCACAAGGGCGAGCTCGCCAGCGGCGTGGTCGACCGCATCGAGGCCGGCACCGCCTACGTGGACCTCGGCCGAGCGGAGGGCGTCATGCCGCCCGAGGAGCAGATCCCCGGCGAGCAGCTCATACCCGGCCGACCCGTGCTGGTGGTCATGCTCGACACCCAGCCCAACCGCAAGCAGGCCCAGGTCCGGGTCTCGCGGGCGGCCCGGGCGTTCGTCCACCGCCTGCTCGAGGCCGAGGTGCCCGAGATCAAGGCGGGAACGGTTCAGATCCGGGCGATCGCGCGCGAGCCCGGCTTGCGCACGAAGATCGCCGTCTCGTCCAGCGAGCCGGGCCTCGACCCGGTCGGGGCCTGCGTCGGCCCAAAGGGCGTGCGGCACCGGGCGATCCTGAGCGAGCTCGCCAACGAGCACGTCGACATCGTCCCGTGGTCCGACGAGCCGGAGGCTTTCGTGGCGGCCGCCCTCGGACCCGCCAAGGCGGACAGGGTCTCGATCGACCGGGTCACGCGCACGGCGACCGTCCTGGTGCCGAAGAACCAGCTCTCGCTGGCCATCGGACGCGACGGGCAGAACGCGCGCCTCGCCGCCAAACTCACCGGGCTCCGGATCGACATCAAGCCAAGCGACGTCGATGGCGAAACGCCGCCACCAGCCGGTTAGGACCTGCGTTTCCTGCCGGCAAGAGGCGGGGAAGGGGCAGCTGATTCGGTTCGTTCGGGGCCCCGATGGCCTTCCGCGTGCTGATCCCGAGGGTCGCATGCAGGGCCGAGGTGCCTACCTGCACGACTCGCCGGAATGCCTCGCGATGGCGGCCAGACGGCACCTCCTCGAAAGGGCGCTCAAGGCCCGGGTGGGGACCCTCGGCTAGAGATTCGGCGATCCCGGCGAGCCAGATTCGGGTGAGGCGCCGAGCAGCGGAGCACGCGCATCGTGCATGCGTACGCGAGCAGCGCAGGCGCCGAACCCGAAGATGGCCGCCTGGGCGCCGAAGGTCTGCCGAGGGCTCCCCGGCCGGGCCTCAGGTTTCGAATTCCGCCGGCCCGGCATAATCAGTAGTTCCGGCATGAAGGCACACGAACTTGCGCGCGAACTCGGGATCAGCCAGAAGGAGCTGGTCAACTTCCTGCAGCAGCGCAGGCTGACCCGCAACGCCGCGGCGCCCCTGGCGCCCGGCGCGATCGATGCCGCCCGCTCGGCCTTCAAGCCGACCACCGTCGCCCCGAAGATCGAGACCAACGGCAGCCGCCAGGTCGTCCTGCCTCCGACTCTCTCGGTGAAGGACCTGGCCGACAGGATGGGAGTCAGCCCGGTCGAGGTCATCAAGAAGCTGATGGCGTCCAAGATCCTGGCCACCATCAACCAGGTCATCGACTTCGCCACCGCTGAGATCGTCGCCGACGAGTTCGGCTACACCGTCGAGCCGGTGGCCAGCGAGGACGTGGTCGCGGTCGAAGCTTCGGAAGGCGACGGCGCGGTCGTCACCACCTCCCGCGAGGAGCTGTTCAGCCTCGCCAACGAGGACCAGAGCAAGCTCAAGTCGCGGCCGCCGATCGTGACCGTGCTGGGCCACGTCGACCACGGCAAGACGTCGATCCTGGACGCCATCCGTCAGACCCGCGTGGCCGCCGGCGAGGCGGGCGGCATCACCCAGCGGATCGGCGCATACAAGATCGAGACCGCCGACGGCCATCCGGTGGTCTTCATCGACACCCCGGGCCACGAAGCCTTCACCGCCATGCGTGCGCGCGGCGCCCAGGTCACCGACCTGGTGGTCCTCGTCGTAGCGGCCGACGACGGCGTGATGCCGCAGACGATCGAGGCGATCCACCACGCCCGCGCGGCGAAGGTGCCGATCATCGTCGCGATCAACAAGGTCGACAAGGACAACGCCAACGTCGATCGCGTCCACCAGCAGCTGGCCGAGCAGGGCATCGTCACGCGCCACTACGGCGGCGAGTACGAATGCGTGCACCTCAGCGCCCGAACCGGCAAGGGCATCGACGACCTGCTGACGACGATCGTGCTCGCTTCGGACATCCTCGAACTGAAGGCCAACCCGGACCGCAACGCGATCGGCACCATCGTCGACGCGCACCTCGAGCGGGGCCGAGGCCCGGTCGCAACCGTGCTGGTGCAGGCCGGCACGCTCAAGGTCGGCGACGACTTCGTGTGCGGCCACATCTACGGCCGCGTGCGCGCGCTTGCGGACGACCGCGGCGAGAGCGTGACCGTGGCTCCCCCGGCGACGCCGGTGGTCGTGTCAGGCATGAGCGAGGTCCCACAGGCGGGCGACATCTTCCAGGTCGTGGCTTCGGAGCGGGCCGCGCGCCAGATCGCGCTGACGAAGCTCACCGAGAAGCGCGCCGCCGAGGCCGCGCGCGACGTCGCTCCGCGCATCACCCTCGAAGATCTCGCCCGCCGGGCGAAGGAAGGTGAGGTCAAGGAGCTCAGCCTGGTCGTGAAGGCCGACGCCCAGGGCACGCTCGAGGCGCTGCTGGCCGCGCTGCAGAAGATCGAGGACCCCGTGGTCGCCATCAAGATCGTCGGCCAGGGCGTGGGCGCCGTCAGCGACGCGGATCTGCTGCTCGCAAGCGTGTCGAGCGCGATCATCGTCTGCTTCAACCTCAAGCCGACTCCGGCGCAGACCGCCGCGGCGGAGCGGGCCAAGGTCGAGGTCCGCTACTACGACGTCATCTACAAGCTCACCGAAGATGTGGAGCGCGCGGCCAAGGGCTTGCGCGAGCCCACGTACCGCCAGATCCGCGAAGGCAGGGTCGAGGTCGTCACCCCGATCAAGATTCCGCGCACCGGCATCATCGCCGGCAGTCGCGTTACGGAGGGCAAGGTCAGCCGTGGAGGCTGGGTGAAGCTTATCCGGGGAAGAGAGCAGGTCTTCGAGGGCCGCATCACCTCGCTCAAGCACTTCAAGGAAGACGTACGCGAGATGATCGCCGGTCAGGAGTGCGGCATCGGGCTCGAAGGCTGGGAGGACTTCCAACCTGGCGACGTCATGGAGACGTACCGACTCGAGCGGGAAGAAATCTAGGCAGGGCGTGCAGTCTTGCTAAAGGAAGTGGTCGCGATGACCAGCTACCGCGCGGATCAAGTGGGGGAGCAGGTGCGCGAGGAGATCATGTCGATCATTCGCCGTGATCTCAAAGATCCTCGGATCGGTTTCGTGAGCATCACCGCGGTTCGCATGTCGCCCGACCTGCGCCAGGCGCGCGTCCGCGTCAGCGTGCTGGGCAAGCCCGACGAGCAGAAGGCGTCGATCCGCGGACTTGTGTCGGCCAAAGGCTTGATCCGCCACGAGCTGGGGCGGCGGTTGCAGAACCTGAAGTTCTCACCCGACCTTCGTTTCGAGCTCGATCCGTCGATCGAGTACGCGGTGCACATCTCCGAGCTCCTGAAAGAAGTGCTTCCGCCCTCACCGGAGGAACCGCAATAGTCACCGCGCAGCGGGACAAGCCGCACCTCTACGACGAGATCAAAGACCTCATCGACGCCAACCAGGAGATCCTGATCTTCGGGCACAAGGACGCCGACGGAGACACCCTCGGCTGCAGCCTCGCGTTCGCCGAGGCGCTCCGCTCCGAGGGCAAGGACGTATGGGTGCTGGTGCCTCCGCCGCTTCCTACGATGTACGGCTTCCTGCCGGGGTTCGAGGACATCCAGTCCGACCCGCCGCATGGAGTCGAGCCTCAGCTCGTCTTCTTCTTCGACTCCGGCAACCTCGAGCGGTCGGGCAACGCGGTCCGCAAGATCGCCGAGCACGCGACGATCGTCAACGTCGACCACCACCCGTCGAACTCGAGGTTCGGCGACATCAACCTCATCGACCCCAACGCGTCCGCCGTGGGGCAGATGGTGATGGAGATGCTCGACCACTTCGGGTACGCGATCACGTCGACGATGGCGGCCAACCTCTACGTGGCCCTTCTGACCGACACCGGAGGGTTCCGGCACGAGAACACGACGCCTCGCGCGCTCGAGGACGCGGCCCGCCTTGCGCGCATCGGAGCGGACCCCGGCCACATCGCGACACAGGTCTACAAGATGCGTCCCGAGACGACCCTGAAGCTGAGCGGTCTGGCCCTGGCGACGATGCGAGTCGAGATGGACGGCCGGCTGGCGTGGGCCAAGGTCACGCGGCGGATGCTGAAAGAGGCGAATGCGGCGATGGCCGAGTCCGAGGGGATCATCGACACCCTCAACAGCATCGCCGGCCTCGAGCTCGCGATCCTGTTCAAGGAGGTCTCGAGCGACCTGACCAAGATCAGCGTCCGCAGCCGTGGCGGCGTAGACGCTGCGGCGTTGTGCGCGCAGTTCGGTGGCGGTGGTCACATCCGCGCCGCGGGCGCGGAGATCGACAAGTCGATGGACGACGCGGTGAAGCTGGTGCTCGCCGCCTCTAAGGACGCGATCCTTGCCGCATCGCCTCCAAGCTGACAGGTTTGCGACTGGCGTCCTCAACGTCGACAAGCGACCAGGCGAGACCTCGTTCTCCGTCGTCAACCGCCTGCGCCGGCTGACCGGCGCGCACCGCGTCGGCCACGCGGGCACGCTCGATCCGCTCGCGACCGGCGTTCTGCCGGTACTCTTCGAGTCGGCGACGAGGCTGGCGGAGTTCGCGTTGAAGCTTCCCAAGACGTACGTCGCCGAGATCCACCTCGGGTTCGTCACCGCCACCGACGACGCCGAGGCCGATCCGGAGCCGGTTGCGGACCCCGCCGCGATCACAGCCCGCGACGTGGAGCAAGCGCTCGCCGCTTTTTCGGGAAGGTTCATGCAGCAGCCGCCCGCGTACTCGGCCGTGAAGCTGGACGGCAAGCGCGCTTACGCGCTCGCGAGGGAGGGCGAGGCGACCCGGCCCGCCGCGCGTGAGGTCGAGGTCTACTCGACGACCGTCCTCGATTTCCAGCCGGGCGCGCGCGCGGTGGCGACGGTCGAGGTTCGCTGCGGGAGCGGCACCTACCTGCGCTCGATAGCCCGCGACCTCGGCGAGAAGCTCGGCGTCGGCGGATACCTCGGCAAGCTGGTTCGCACCGCGTGTGGCCCGCTCGTGATCGAGGAGTCGATCGCCTCGGACGCGATCCAGGAGGCTGAGACGGTGCGAGACCGGCTCCTCCCGGCCGAGGTCATACTGCCCGAGATGGAGCGAGTCCGCCTGAACGTGGAACAGGAGGCTCAGGTCCGTCAGGGCCGCTCGGTTCGAGTGCTGCCCGAGCCGGGTCCCGGCCAGCTTCGGGCACACGACGCCGAAGGTCGCCTCGTCGCCCTCGGTCACGCCGATCCCCTGCGCCGGACCTTCGTGCCGGAGAAAGTGCTGAGCTGAAGGTTCATCTCGGGCTGCCCCAGGAGCACATCGGGCCGGTGGCGGTGACCGTCGGCAGCTTTGACGGCGTTCACCTCGGTCACCTCGATGTGATCCAGCACCTCAAATCCGCGGCGAAGGATGAGCACGGGTCTTCGGCGCTGATCACCTTCGAGCCCCACCCGCGGTGCGTGCTCGACCCCGCGAACTGCCCCTCGTCGATCACGACGCTCCGCGAGAAGCTGGCCGCCGTCGAGGCAGCCGGCGTCGAGCACGCGATCGTCATGCGCTTCGACCGCGAGCTGATGTCGCTCTCACCGCAGCAGTTCGTCGACAGGCTCTCTTCAGCGATGGACATCAAGGCCTGGGTCATAGGCTTCGACTTCGCCTTCGGCCGTGGTCGCACCGGCAACGCGGAGTGGCTGCGAGCGCACGGGCACCGCGTCGACGTGGTCGCGCCGTTCAAGATGGAAGGCCGCGAGCTGCACAGCTCCGAGATTCGCCGCCTCGTCACCGCCGGCGAGGTCGACCAGGCGAACCGTCTGCTCGGCCGGGAGTTCGCGATGAGCGGGCCGGTGGAGCTGGGCGCGCAGGTGGGCCGGACGCTCGGATTTCCAACCGCCAACATCAGCCCTGAGCCGAACAAGCTCGTCCCCGCGCTTGGGGCATACGCGGGGCGGGTCATCGCGCCCGAAGGCCAGTTCATCGGCGCGCTGTCGGTCGGCTACCGCCCGACCTTCGGAGGCACGGAGCTCAAGGTTGAGGCCTTCCTGCTCGACTACGAAGGCGACCTCTACCAGCAGCGGCTCGAGCTGCGTTTCATCCGCTTCCTGCACCCGGACATCAGGTTCCCGACGCCGGCGGACCTGGTCCGGCAGCTGAAACGCGACGTCGAGGACACGCGCCGGATCGCGCAGGCGGGAAACCCTCAGTCCCTTCGGGACAGCTCCCCATAAATGGGGAGCAGGACGGAGCTCGAGAAGATCGTCGGCCCGGCCGCCCTCGTCGAGCGGCCCGTGCGCGACCTCTGGCCGCTCGGGATCATGGACGAGCGCGCCGGCACCGCGGCGCCGAAGGTCCTGGTCGTGCGCCCCACAGGTCGCGACCAGGTTGCGGCGATCCTCCGCTGGGCGGCCGGCAATGATGTCGCGGTCAGCCCGATGGGCGGAGCCTCCGGTGTCTGCGGCGCCCTGTCGCCCGCGGCGGGCGAGATCGCCATGGACATGTCCGCGTTCGACCGGATCTTCGAGATCGATGAGACCAACCTGATCTGCCGCTGCGAGGCCGGCGTAAACGGCTACGCGCTCGAGCAGAAGCTCAACGAGAAGGGTCTGACCCTCGGCCACTACCCGAGCTCGCTCCCCGGCACCACCGTCGGCGGCCTGATCTCGACGCGTTCTTCGGGTCAGGAGTCGAGCCGCTACGGGAGCATCGAAGACATGGTCATCGGGCTTGCGGTTGTCCTGCCTGATGGCACGTTTGCCGCACCGCGCCCGGGACCGCGGTCAGCCGCGGGCCCGGCCCTGCACCAGCTGTTCCTCGGCGCCGAAGGCGGCCTGGGGGTGGTCCTGGGCGTAGTCCTTCGGGTTCACCGGCTGCCCGAGGAGACAATCGGCCGCGGTTACGCATTTCCAGAGCTCCGAGCGGGCCTCGAGTGCATGCGGGCGGTGATGCAGTCAGGCATCCGGCCGCTAGTCATACGTCTCTACGACGCGGAGGACTCGATCTTCAACGGCTACGACGTCGACGACGGCGAGTGCGTGCTGGTCGTCGCCACGGCGGGTCTTCGCGAGGTTGCGGAGGCGGAGGCGGGAGAGGTCAAGAAGATGTCGGCGGGTGCGAAGGGAATGGGGGACGCGCCATGGGCGAGGTGGCAGAGGCACCGGTTCGACCTCTCCGCCGAGCGCCTCAAGACTCTCCTTGAACCGGCAGGCGCCTACCTCGACACGATCGAGCTGGCCGCGCCGTGGACGGTCCTGCCCGAGCTGCATTCGAAGGTCAAGGCCGCAATAGGTGGCGACGGCATGGCGTTATGCCACTTCAGTCATGCCTACGAGCAGGGATGCTGCGCCTATTTCTCGTTTGCGGGCTCAGGCGACACCGAGGCGGATGCCCGTGCTAAATATGTGCGCGCCTGGGAGGGAGCGATGAGCACCGCCCTGGAGCTCGGGGCGACGATCAGCCACCACCACGGCGTCGGGCAGGCTCGCGCGCGCTGGGTGGCGGACGAGATGGGAGGATGGATGCGCGTCTGGAAAGGGGTCAAGGAAGGTCTCGATCCGAACGGAACGATGAACCCGCACGCGATGGGAGGCTCGCGATAGCCCCCCGGGCCGGGGCGCCGATCCTGTTCGTCGTCAATCCGGCGTCGGGAGCGGGCAAGGCCGGCCGGGAGTGGAACACGATCCAGTCCTGGCTGCCTTCGAGCGGCCTGCCTTACGAGGTGGCATTCACCACGCGACCCCTCGAGGCGACCGAGATCACGCAGCGAAACGTGCTGGCGTCGCGACCCGTCGTCGTGGCGGTCGGCGGCGATGGCACCCTGAACGAGGTGGTCAACGGCTTCTTCCGCAACGGCGCGCCACTGCCCACGTCGACCAAGCTCGCGATGGTTCCGCTGGGCACCGGCGGCGACTTCCGCCGCACGCTGCGCATCCCCATTGAGCCGAGGAACGCGATCGAGGTGCTGCGCAACGGCCTCGTGAGGCGGCTCGACGCAGGGTGCGTCACCTTCACCACGCCCGACGGCGCTACCGGCGTCCGCCACTTCATCAACATCGCCGATGCCGGGCTCGGCGGGGAGGTCGTGACCCGCGTGGGCAACGGCACGAAACGATTCGGCAGCTACGCGTACACGATCGGCGGCCTCGGCGCCCTGATCGGATTCAAGAACAAGCCCATGACCGTCGACGTCGACGGCCAGACCCACCAGCTGCCGAAAGCGCAGCAGGTGGTCATCGCCAACTGCCAGTTCTTCGGCGGCGGCATGCAGATGGCACCCTCGGCATCTCCGACCGACGGCGTCTTCGACGTGATTCTCATCAAGAACGCCGGCAAGCTCGAGACGATGCGCGGCATGAATGACATCCGCAGCGGCAGGCACCTCGAACAGAACAATCCGAAAATGGAGCTCATGTACGGCAAGCGCGTGTCTGTCACGTCACCCGAGAAGGTGCGGATCGACGTCGACGGGGAGGCGGTCGGCTTTCTGCCTGCGCTCTTCGAGATCCAGCCGGGCGCGATCGAGTTCATAACGCCTCGATGACGCCGGGCGCGCGCAGGGCGCCCTTCTCGTGACAAGAGGGGTCATCGCGACCCCTCACCACACCGCCAGCGAGGTGGGGGCGCAGGTCCTGCGGGACGGGGGCAACGCGATCGACGCGGCGATTGCCGCGGACGCGGTGCTGTGCGTCGTCTATCCGCACATGACCTCGGTGGCCGGCGACCTGATGGCGATCGTGTGGCCGGCGGGCCAGGCGGCGCCCGTCGGGCTGATCGGCGCCGGTCGCTCAGGCGAGAAGGCGACCATCGAGGCTGTCCGCGGACGCGGCTTCGACGAGATGCCCACGCGCGGCGCGCTCCCGGTCACCGTCCCCGGAACCGTCGAGGCGTGGGGGAGGCTGCTCGAGAGATACGGAAGCGTCGGCATGGGAGCGGTGCTCGAAGCGGCGCGAGGGCTTGCGCAGGACGGTTACCTGATCACGAAGGACCTCTCCGAGCACCTCATGCGAGCGGCCGAATTCCTGATCCGCGAGCCGGCCGCCTACGAGCTGTACCCGCCGATGGATGCGGGCATGCTGCTGCGCAACCCCGACCTGGCATCCGCGCTCGACGACATCGGCAGGGGCGGTCTCAACGTCTTCTACCGCGGCGAGATCGGGGTCGCGATCGCAGCCGCGCTCAAGCGCCGGGACGGCCTGATCACGCGCGAGGACCTTGCGACGCACCACTCGGAGTGGGTCGAGCCGATGGCATTTCCGTACCGCGACCTGGTCCTTTACGAGCTTCCGGCGCCCACCATGGGGCTCGTGGCAGCCTCGATGCTGCTGCGCATGGAGGCGGGGCAGGAATTTCGCCGCGCGCGCCAGGCGGCTTACGCGCTGCGCGACCGGTACATCACCGACCCGGATTTCTCGCCGACGCCCAGCGCGCCGTTTCTCGACCCGGCCTACGAGGCCGCCGGCGCGCTCGACGCGACACCGAGGGCGGGCGACACCGTCTATCTGTGCGCCGCCGACGAGCACGGCAACCTGATCTCGCTCATCCAGAGCGTCGCTTACGACTTCGGTTCGGGGATCGTCGCCGAAGGCACCGGCATGCTGCTCCAGAATCGCGGCGCGTACTTCAGCCTGGACCCGACCCGCGTCAATCGCCTGGAGCCGAAGAAGCGGACGATGCACACGCTGATCCCGGCGATGGCCTCTCGAGACGGCAAGCCGTGGGCCGCGTTCGGGACGATGGGCAGCGACCGCCAGCCGCAGATCCAGACACAGGTGCTGCGGAACCTCGTCAACGACGGGCTGGACCCGGCGGAGGCGGTGGCCCGGCCGCGGAAGGCAATTCTTTCCGACGGCGTGACGATGATCGTCGAGGCCGACTACCCGGGCGCCGCGGAGATGGCGCGGACTGACCGTCGAGTTCGGCTGGTGCCGCCTCGATACCACCAGCTGGGCCACTCGCACGCGATCGTGATCGACGGCCCCGGCCGGTGGCGCGCCGGCGCTGATCCACGCTCCGACGGGAGCGTCGAGTACAGCCCGTAGCGGCCTCCCCGTATACTGGCGGGCGAGTTTGGCAGTAGAGAACGAAGTCAAGGGCAGGCTGATCGCGGAACATCGGCGCGCAGACAAGGACACGGGATCCCCGGAAGTCCAGATCGCCCTTTCGAACGCGCGAATCAAGGAGCTCACCGAGCACCTCAAGACGCACGCCAAAGACCACCACTCCCGCCGCGGCCTCCTTCTCCTGGTCGGCAAGCAACGGCGACTGCTGAACTACCTGAGGGACACCGACGTCGAGCGCTATCGCGCCCTCGTCGCCAAGCTCGGGATCAGGAGATAACGCCGAGCGCGCGTAGGGCGCTCTTCTAAAAAGACAGGAGGATTCCCGCCGGTAGCGCGGGTCGGCTCTTAGAAGCCCTCGTTCAGCGTTTTCCGCTAAACGACAGCTGCTAGGAATCTGACCTCAGTCGCGCCGCAGGGAAATCCTCCAAATATGGAGGTAGTGTCGTGGCAGTAGTCACGAAGAACGTGGACGTAGCCGGAAAGCGTCTTTCAATCGAAACCGGCAGGGTGGCGGAGCAGGCCAACGGGGCCGTGATCATCCGACAGGGTGACACCGTGGTGCTCAGCACCGCGGTCATGTCGAAGGAGCCGCGGGAGGGCATCGACTTCTTCCCGCTGACCTGCGACTACGAGGAGAAGCTGTACGCGGCGGGCAAGATCCCTGGCGCCTTCATGCGCCGCGAGGGCCGCCCGAGTGAGCAGGCGATCCTCGCCTCGCGTCTGACCGACCGGCCGCTGCGGCCGCTTTTCCCCGACGGTTTCCGGCTCGACGTGCAGGTCGTGTCGACCGTGCTGTCGGTGGACCAGGAGAACGACCCGACCATCCTGAGCATCAACGGCGCGTCGACCGCGCTCGTGATCTCGGACATTCCGTTCCAGGGTCCGGTCGGCGCGGTGCGCGTGGGCTACATCGACGGCCAGGTGGTCGTGAACCCGCCGATGTCGAAGATGCCCGAGTCGCAGCTCGACCTCGCGGTCGCCGGGACCGCGGACGCGATCCTGATGGTCGAAGCGGGGGCCAAGGGCGTCAGCGAGCAGGTCGTGCTCGACGCACTGGCCGCCGCGCACGAGGAGATCAAGAACATCTGCGCCGCTCAGCTCGAGCTGCGCGAGCAGATCGGCCTGGAGAAGCGAGAGTGGATCTCGCCGAGCTACCCGGAGCAGATGGTCGAGATCGTCGGCGAGTACCTCGCCCTTCGCCTCGACCAGGTCATGTACAGCGCCGACAAAGCCGGCCGTGAGAGCGCGGTCGACGACCTGCGGACCAAGGCCATCGTGGAGCTCGGCGAGCGGTTTCCCGAGCACGCCGACATCGTCGGCAAGCTCTTCGACAAGGCGGTCAAAGACCGCGTCCGGCAGCGAGTCGTCGAGGAAGGCGTGCGCGTGGACGGCCGCGGTCTCAAGGACGTACGCCCGATCACGGTCGAGGTGGGAGTGCTTCCGCGCACGCACGGCTCCGGGCTGTTCACCCGCGGCCAGACGCAGGCGCTGACCATCGCCACCCTCGGCTCGATGTCGGACCAGCAGAAGCTGGACGGCCTCACCACCGAGCAGTTCAAGCGCTACATGCACCAGTACAACTTCCCGCCGTACTCGGTCGGTGAGGCGCGGCCGCTGCGCGGTCCCGGCCGGCGCGAGATCGGTCACGGTGCGCTCGCCGAGCGAGCCCTGCTCGCCGTCATCCCATCGGTCGAGGACTGGCCGTACACGATGCGTGTCGTCTCTGAGATCCTCAGCTCGAACGGGTCGACTTCGATGGCGTCCGTGTGCGGCTCGACGTTGGCGCTGATGGACGCCGGCGTGCCGATCAAGTCGCCGGTCGCAGGCATCGCGATGGGCCTCGTCACTCGCGAAGGCAAGTTCGCTGTCCTGACGGACATCCAGGGTGTCGAGGACGCTCTCGGCGACATGGACTTCAAGGTCGCCGGCACGCGCGACGGCATCACGGCCCTGCAGATGGACATCAAGATCAAGGGCCTGACGCATGAGATCCTGGCCCAGGCGCTGGAGCAGGCTCGCGAAGCGCGACTGTTCGTGCTCGACAAGATGCTCGCCGTCCTCCCGCGACCGCGCGCGGAGATGAGCGATTACGCGCCACGGATCACGACGATCGTCGTCAACCCCGAGAAGATCCGCGACATCATCGGCAAGGGTGGTTCGACGATTCGCAAGATCGTCGAAGAGACCGGCGCGCAGATCGACGTCGAGGACGACGGCCACGTCTTCATCGCTGCGGTCGACCAGGTCGCGGGTCAGAAGGCGATCGACTGGATCAAGAGCCTGACCGACGAGGTCGAGGTGGGCAAGATCTACCGGGGCAAGGTCGTGCGCATCATGCCGTTTGGCGCGTTCGTCGAGGTGCTGCCGAACCAGGACGGGCTCGTCCACATCTCCAAGCTCACCGACCACCGGGTCGAGCGGGTCGAGGAGGTCGTGAACATCGGTGACGAGATCATGGTCAAGGCGACCGAGATCGACAGCCAGGGCCGGCTCAACCTGAGCCGCCAGGCGGCGATCGAGGAGATGACGTCCCGGGGCGAGCCGATCGACGAAAAGATCGACCCCGAGGTCATGGCTGCCGCGCTCGCGATGCCGGCGCCCTCCCGCGAGGGTGGATTCGGTGGTCGCGATCGAGGCGGTCGCAACGGAGGAGGCAGAGACAGGCGTCCACGCAGAGACTGATCAGAGTCGCTGTCGCGGGCTATCGCGGCAAGGTCGGGGCGGTCCTGGCGACCGCCTTCCAGACCGAGCCGGGAATTGAATACGTCGGTGGGGTGACGCGAGGAGACGACCTCGCGTCATTTCTCCACAAGGAGCGCCCGCAGGCGCTCGTCGATTTCACGAGACCGTCCGAGGCGCTGCATAATGCCCTGGCCGCAGTGGCCGCCGGCGCGTCGCCGGTGGTCGGAACGACCGGCCTCTCCGCCACGGACATCGACAAGATCGAGACCGCGTGCCACGAGAAGAAGATCGGCGGCATCGTCGCGCCGAACTTCGCCATCGGGGCGGTGCTGATGATGCACCTCGCCGAGATCGCGGCTCCGCACTTCGACGCGGCCGAGATCATCGAGCTTCACCACGCGGCGAAGCTCGACGCGCCATCCGGAACGGCGCTGTCGACCGCGCGCCGCCTGTCCGCGCGCCGCGGTGACAAGGCATTCGCGCACCGCAAGGCCGAAAAGGAAACGCTTGCCGGGACGCGAGGCGGGGAGGAGGGCAACGTCGCCGTGCACAGCGTCCGCCTGCCCGGTTTCGTCGCCGACCAGGAGGTCATCCTCGGCCTGCCAGGTCAGACTCTGACCATCGCGCACCGCACCACCAGCCGAGAGGCTTATGTCCCCGGCGTGCTGCTGGCGATTCGCAAGGTGACGGCCGATGCGCGCTTCTACCGCGGGCTGGACGAGCTCCTCGGATTGAATCTTGGCTAAGGTCTCGGTTTGGGAGACGCAGCTCCGGTCGAACGACTTCCCGCCGATTTGCGCCGTGACGGGAAAGCCCGCCGAGATGTGGCGCCGGTTCAAGTACACATCGGTTCCGGCGTGGGCCCACCTGTTCGGGTGGGCGGGATTCGCTTTCGAGAGTCGCACCAGCGGCTACCTGCCGCTGACTCGAGCGGCCTCCAAGCGGATCACTCTGATCCGTGTCGTTCTGGCCGGCACGATCCCGCTCTCGATCCTGTTGTGGCTCGCGGGAGGGCTGATCGCGCCGCCGAACGGTGACACCGATTCGACACGAGACGTCCTTACCGGTGCCCTCATACTTGGCGGGATACTGATGCTGATGATCGCGATCGTCGCGCTCATGTTCGGTTTCTTCAACTATGGCCCGAAGGCGAGGATCAGCGATGTGTCAGGGCAGCGTGACCGCCTCGTCGAGCTGCGCGGCTTGCATCCGGCGTTCGTCGCAGCGGTAAAGCAGCTTCAGGCGCAACGCGCGGCCCAGCTCCAGGCCGCGCAGCCGGTCGCGCCCGCACGGCCGCCCGAGTCACCATTTCCACCGGGGAAGTTCTCGTTTTGATCCAGCAGGCGAACAGCGTTCAGGTCTGGTCTTCGGAGTTGCGCGCCAACGATTTCCCGCCCGTCTGTGCGATCACCGGCAGGCCGGCTGAGACCTGGCGCAAGTTTCGATTCGTCACGGCGCCAGGATGGGCTTATGCCTTCCTGCTGCTTTTGGTCACCGGCATCGGGCTGCTGCTGATCTTCATCATCATGCGCGCCGTCTCGCGCACCGCTTCCGGGCACCTTCCGCTCACACGCGCGGCTTCGAACCGGATTCGCAACGCCAATCTCGTGGGACTCGGCCTGGCGATCCTGTGGCTCGTCCTGTGGGCCGTTGGTTTCGCGGCCAACTCCGGCGGCTTTTTCCTGCTCGGGTTTCTGATCCTGTTTGCCGTGCTCATCTACTGGCTGCTCATCCGACCCCGATTCGGGATCGCGGGCAAGGTCCTGGCCGTCAGGCCTGGGCAACGGGAGAGCGTCGTGGTGCTCCGGCGAGTAAACCCCGCTTTCGTGGCCGCCGTGCAGCAGCATCAGCAGGCTCGCGCCGCGCAGTTTGCGCCGCAGCCCCAACCGCCACAATTTCCGTAACCGAAGTAAACTGACCCCGTGCCCACCTCCAAGCGATTAAACGTTGCTGTCGTCGGCGCGACCGGCATGGTCGGCAACGAGATGCTGCGCATCCTCGCGGAGCGAAAGTTTCCCGTCGAAAAGGTGCGCGCCTTCGCCTCCGAACGGTCGATCGGGATGAAGGTTGCGTTCAACGGCGACACGATCGTTCTCGAACGGCTCGACGAGGCATCGGTGAAGGGCAGCGACGTCGTGATGTTCGCGGCTGGAGCCGACATCTCGCTCATGTACGGACCGATCGCCGCCGAGGCCGGCGCGCTGGTCATCGACAAGAGCTCGGCCTGGCGCATGAAGGAGAACGTCCCGCTGGTCGTTCCGGAGGTCAATCCGGAAGACATCAAAGACAACGAAGGAATCATCGCCAGCCCCAACTGCACGACGATCCCGTTGACGATGGTGCTCGAACCCATTCGCAAGAAGGTCGGCGTCGAGCGTGTGATCGTATCGACGTATCAGGCTGCCTCCGGTGCGGGCCGCGTCCTGGCCAACGAGCTGGCTGACCAGACAAAGGCGATCGCAGAGAATCGCAGGCCCGAGGTCCAGGCGACGACACACCAGCTCGCCTACAACGTGATCCCGGGCGGCTGGCAGGCGCAGAGCTACGGCTACAACGAGGAGGAGCTGAAGCTCGTCAACGAGTCGCGCAAGATCCTCCACGATCCGGAGCTCAAGATCGTGGCCACGTGCGTGCGGGTGCCGGTGCAAATCGGCCACAGCGAGTCGGTGATCATCGAGACCACGGAGGAAATCGAACCCGACGACGTGAGAACGCTTCTCGGCCAGGCGCCGGGAATCGTGATCGAGGACGACCCGATGGCGCGGATCTATCCCACTCCGCTCCACGTCGCCGGCCACGACGACGTTTACGTCGGCCGGATCCGCAAGGATCTTTCGTCGAAGAACGGCATCGCCCTCTGGATCGTTTCCGACAACCTGCGCAAAGGCGCCGCTCTCAACGCCGTGCAGATCGCGGAGCAGGCAATTGAATTGGGAGCACTTGGAGCAGTGAAGGCATGAGCAAGGAAATCGGGAGACTCCTGACCGCGATGGTCACCCCTTTCAAAGCCGACGGTGCGGTCGACTACGACGCCGCGGGCCATCTGGCGGCGCTGCTTGTCGCCGACGGGTCGGACGGGGTGGTGGTCGCCGGCACGACGGGTGAAGCCCCCACGCTCAGCGACGCGGAGAAGATCGAGCTCGTCCGCGCGGTCAAGGACGCGATCCCTGGCAAGACGGTGGTCGCCGGTACGGGCAGCAACAACACGCACCACTCGGTCGAGCTCTCGGAGCTGGCGATGAAGGCCGGCGCCGACGCCCTGCTTGCCGTGGTGCCGTATTACAACAAGCCGCCTCAGGAAGGCATGTACCAGCACTTCAAGGCGATCTCCGAAGTCGGCCCCACGATCATGTACAACATCCAGGGCCGGACGTCCGTCAACATGACCGCCGCGACGACCCTTCGATGCGCGGAGCTGCCCGGCATCCTCGGCGTCAAAGAGGCGAGCGGCGACCTGGACCAGATCGGTCTGGTGTGCGCCGGCAAGCCGGAACGTTTCAAGGTCTGGAGCGGCGACGACAGCTGGACGCTGCCGATCCTCGCCGTCGGCGGCCACGGCGTGATCTGCGTGGTCTCGCACATCGCCGGCGGGTCGATGTCGCGGATGATCGAGGCCTACCGCAAGGGCGACAACGCGCTCGCGGCGGAGATCCACGGCGCGCTGCTGCCCGTGATCAAGACGCTGATGACGACAGCCGCGAACCCCGTGCCGATCAAGACCCTCCTGAACGCGATGGGGTTCAACGCCGGCCCATTCCGCCTGCCCCTCGTGCCCCTGACGGACGAGCAGCTGAAGTCGGTTCGGAAGACGATCGCGGAGGCGGGCGAGTACATCACCTTCAGCAAGCCGGGAGTGAAAGTCGCTTAGCCTCTCCACCGAGCTGAATCACCTCCACGAGACCATTCGCGGGTGCAAGAACTGCGGCCTGCACGCCACGCGGACCCAGGCTGTGCCAGGAATCGGACCCTGCCCGGCCGACGTGATGATCGTCGGCGAGGCGCCCGGCTTCAACGAAGATCGCCAGGGTGAGCCGTTCGTCGGCGCCGCCGGCAAGCTGCTCGACACCCTGCTGGCCCGCATCGCGCTGAGCCGCGCCGACGTCTACATCACCAACGTGCTCAAGTGCCGGCCGCCGATGAACCGGGATCCGATGCCGAACGAGGTCGAGGCGTGCTCGCCCTATTTGAGGCAGCAGCTCGACTTGATCAAACCCAAGGTCGTGCTCATCCTCGGCCGGCACGCTCTCGAGCGATTGATGCCCGGGCAGGGCTCGATCTCGCGCATCCACGGCAGCCTGATCAAGCGCGGTGACGTCGCGTACGTGCCGCTGTACCATCCCGCCGCCGCCCTCCACAACGGCTCGCTGGTGGCCGACCTGGAGCGAGACTTCGACTCCTTGAAGCGCTACCTCGACCAGCTGCTTGCCCCGCCGCCTCCACCGCCCCCGCCGCCGGTGCAGGAGACCGAGCAACTAACACTGCTGTGACCGCCGGCCGTCTTCGCTATCTCCCGCTCGGCGGCCTTGGCGAGGTCGGCATCAACATGTGGGCCCTCGAGTGGAACAACCAGGTCCTGGTGGTCGACGCCGGGCTGATGTTCCCGCAGGAGGACATGCCGGGCATCGACCTGGTGCTGCCAGACATCTCCTACCTGCTCCAGCGGCAGAAAGAGGTCGTTGGCATCGTCCTCACGCACGGCCACGAGGACCACATCGGCGGCCTGGCCTTCGCGCTGAGGAAGCTCAACGTTCCGGTCTACGGCACGCGCCTCACCCTCGGCCTTCTCAAACCAAAGCTAAAGGAGCATCGAATCCTGCGCGAGTCGGACCTCCGCGAGGTCAGAGTGGGGGATACCGTCCAGCTCGGGCCGTTCCGCGTCGAGACGATCGCGGTCTGCCATTCGATTCCCGACGGCGTCGCGTTGTCGATCGAGACGCCGGTCGGCCGGGTTGTCTACACGAGCGACTTCAAGCTCGACCCGGCGCCTCCGGACGGCAACCCGACCGACATCGAGCGCTTTCGCCGCCTGGGAGACGAAGGCGTGCTTCTGCTCCTCAGCGACTCGACGAACGCAGAACGCGCGGGCCATTCCGGGTCCGAGCGCGACCTGCACGGCCCCTTCGAGCAGATTTTCACCGACGCGCCCGGCCGAATCGTGGTCGCCAACTTCGCCTCGAACATCCACCGCATGCAGCACCTGGTGCGTATGGCGGCGCAGTTCGAGCGTCGCGTGGCGATCGTCGGCCGCAGCCTGCAGCAGAACTTCAAGACCGCGCGTGAGCTTGGATTCCTCACCGTGCCCAACGGCGTGGTCATCCCCCTCGAGGACGTCGAGAAGGTCCCGGCCAAGCGATTGCTGCTGCTGACCGCCGGGAGTCAGGGCGAGCCGATGTCGGCGCTCACGCGCTTTGCCGCCCAACGCCATCCATTCCTCAACGTGCGCAAGGACGACTGGGTCGTCATCTCGGCGCGGCCGATCCCGGGCAACGAACGAATGGTCCATCAGACCGTGAACAACCTCTACCGACATGGCGCGCGCGTCTTCTACTCCGAAGTCGGCAACGTCCACGTGACCGGGCATGCCCACCGCGACGAGCTGCGCGAAATGCTGGAGGCGGTGCGGCCGAAGTTCTTCATCCCGGTGCACGGCGAGTACCGGCAGCTGCTCCTGCACTCCGAGGTCGCCCGCGAGACGGGCATCACCGAAGACAGGATCGCCGTGGTCGAAGACGGCGAGACGGTGGAGCTCGACCGCGAGTCGATGGTCCGCGGGGAGAAGATCGGCACCGGGCTCGTCTACGTCGACGGCATCGGCGTTGGCGACGTGGAGCAGGTGGTGCTGCGCGATCGCCGTCACCTCGCCGAGGACGGCATCCTCGTCGTCACCGTGACGCTCGACCGGGATACCGGCAGCGTGCGCGCGGGACCTGAGCTTGTGTCTCGCGGCGTGATCGAGCCGGAGCTGTCGACCCGGCTCATGGCGGACGCGCGACAGGCGGTGCTCGCGAGCATCAATCAGCTCGCGGATTCTCACCCGGAGCTAGGCATGCTGCAGGAGGCGGTGCATGACGCGGTCTCGAAGACCGTCTACAAGCAGACGCGCCGGCGGCCTATGGTGATCCCGGTGATAACCGAGATATGAAGCTTCCCCCCCTCGCCCTCGTCGCGCCCAGCCTTTGTCCGCGCTGCGACCAGCCGGCGATGGTGATGAACCATTCGGGTGAGGAGATGCGATGCGCGCACTGCGGGCTGCAGCTGCATCAGTGCTCGCGGTGCCGCGGCGTCGCGGGGCCGTTCGACCGCTACTGCGGCTTCTGCGGGTACGAGATGGTGCAGGGGGAGAGGCGGCCGCTGTGGTGGAGGTTGTGGTTCCTCGCGGCGCTGCTGCCGCTGGGGGGAGCGCTGGCCGCGGGGATCGTGTACGCGGAGCTGCACCGCTAGCTCCACTACTGGCCGCGATTCAGGCGGTGGCCGCACTCCACGCAAAAACTGTGCCGGCCCAGGTTGTGATGCCCGCATGACGGACACACCAACCTCCGCGGCGGATCGGCCTGAAGCCACCGCTCGTTCTCCCGCCGGTACCAGATCCCGTCCTCCGGTCCGAGCATCCACCGCCGGCCCTCGTTATCCAGCACCGCGAGGTCGCGGACCGCGATCCGGAATGCGCGCGGCTGCAGGTTGCCGACCCGCCGTTCCTCGACGAGGACCTTGTAGCGAACCTCCGCCTCTGCATAGGGATCGACCGCCACTAGAGCGTCGCGCTCCCGCAGTTCCTCGCATCTTCGCGCCCTCGGCGACCGGGCTTCGCTGAAGGCTGCGTCAAGGGGCCCGGCACAGCCTCGTCACGCATCGACAGATGCGCTTCTCGGCGCGCCACCCTTTCCTTGCCTCCGGCCGCCGAGGTCGCGAATCTGCGACGGAACTCGGGCGCGCGACACTCCGCAGAGTATGCGGCTCCCGAACGGGTAGAATCCAGATCGGCTCCAGGGCCCGCAGCATGCGTCGCACCACCACCCGTAGCTCGACTCGATCCGGCTCACGCCGCGGCTCGTCATCGCGCTCCAAGCGGAGCAAGCGCGCCGCTCGCCCACGACTGAGCTCGCTCCAGGTCCGCGAGATCCTTGGCGTTCTCTTCATCCTCGCCGCGCTGCTCGCAGTTCTGGGCATCCTCAGCCACGCCGACTCGATCCTCGGCGCGATCCGCGGAGGCTTGCTTTCGGCGTTCGGCGTTGCCTGGTTCGTGCCCGTCGGAGCCGCGATCGGGCTCGGTGCCTATCTCCTGTGGCCCAAGGCGCCGCGTCCGCGACCCGTGGACGTGGTCGCGGGACTCGTTGCCGTCGCCTCGCTCATAGGCCTTTTCGGGCTCGTCGCACACGCGGGAGGTGCTGTCGGTCGCGTGATCGACGACGCGCTCAGCACGCCGTTCACGGCGGTCGGCGCGTGGGCGCTGCTGCTGGCCGGCCTGGTCATCGGTCTCATCGTCACCGTTCACTTCAGCCCGGGCGCGTTGATCGCCTCAGCGCTCGGTGCGGTGAAAGCCGCACGTGCCGAGGGCGCGCGCATGCGCGACCTCGTTTCCGGGCCAGAGGCCGAAAAGGGCAAGCCCGTGAAGGCGGCCGTGACCTCGACCGACCAGCTGACCCGCTCGGCGGCGAGCTTTGCCACCGCGCCGGCGCCGAAGGAGCAGCCAAGCCCATGGGAGATCGACGAGCCTGAGCCCGCCATCGATCTGCGAAAGCCCGAGCCTGTCGCGGAGCGCGAGCGCGAGCGCGAACACGAACCGGAGCCCGAACGGGCGGCGCCGGTGATGCGCGTCGTCGCCGAGCGCGAGGACGACGTGCCCGAGATCGACTGGAAGCTTCCGGCGATCACGCTGCTCGACACGGTCACCGCGCGCCGCGAGCGGATGGCCGACGAGATCAAGCGCAACGTCCGGATCATCGAGAGCACGCTGCAGCAGTTCGGCGTCGAGGCCAAGATCATCGGCGTCAATCCGGGCCCCGCGGTCACGCAGTACGAGGTGCAGCCCGGCGCCGGCGTGCAGGTCAAGCGCATCACCGCGCTGCAGAACGACCTCTCGCTCGCCCTCGCCGCGGCGCCGCTGCGCATCGAGGCGCCGATCCCGGGCAAGTCCGCGGTCGGAATCGAGGTGCCGAACAAGTCCGCGGCGCTGGTCACGATCCGCGAGGTAATCGAGACCGCCGCCTTCCGCGAGGGCAGCAACAAGCTCGCGCTCGGGCTCGGCAACGACGTCTCCGGCCAGTCGATCGTCGCCGACCTCACACGGATGCCGCATCTGCTCATCGCCGGCGCCACCGGACAGGGCAAGAGCGTGTGCATCAACGCGCTCATCACCAGCCTGCTTTTCCAGGTCACGCCCGACCACCTGCGCCTGCTGCTGATCGACCCCAAGCGCGTCGAGCTGACGGGATACAACGGCCTGCCGCACCTCGCGCTGCCGGTCCTCGTCGAGTCGCACCAGGCCGCCGCGGCGCTCCGCTGGGCGGTGTCGGAGATGGACCGCCGGTACAAGCTCTTCTCGGCCGAAGGCGTGCGCAACATCGCCGCCTACAACGACAAGGCCACTCAGAAGCTCGCCCGGCCGCTGCCCTACGTCGTCATCGTCATCGACGAGCTGGCCGACCTGATGATGGTCGCGGCGGGGGAGATCGAGGAGCTGATCTGCCGCATCGCGCAGCTCGCGCGCGCGGTCGGCATCCACCTGATCATCGCCACCCAGCGCCCGTCGACGGACATCATCACCGGCCTCATCAAGGCCAACATCCCGTCGCGCATCGCCTTCGCTGTCGGCTCACAGGTGGACAGCCGTGTCATCCTCGACTCCGGCGGCGCGGAGAAGCTGCTGGGTCGGGGCGACATGCTCTACCAGCCCGTTGACGCCGGCAAACCGACGCGCATCCAGGGCGCTTTCGTGAGCGATCAGGAGGTCGAAGGCGTCGTCAGCTTCTGGAAGACGCAAGGCCCGCCCCGCTACATGGAGGAGATCCTCGAGGAAGGGGCGGTCTCGGACTGGGACGGCGAGCGCCGCGAGGAGCGCAAGCTCGATCCGTTGTTCGCCCGGTCGGCTCGTGCGGTGGCGGCGGAAGGCGCCGCCTCGGTCTCGCTCGTGCAGCGCAAGTTCAACGTCGGCTATTCGCGCGCGGGCCGCATCGTCGACCAGCTGGCGGAGCACCGTGTCATCGGCGGCTACCAGGGTTCGAAGTCGCGCGAGGTGCTGATGAACCTGCCCGACGTCGACGACCTGCTGGAGCGGTTGGGCGTCGAATAATCCGCGTACGCGGGCGCAAACTGTGCCTGGGATGAACATCCCAAACGCGCTGACGATCAGTCGCCTGGTCGCCATCCCGATCTTGATGGCGCTCCTGTTGATGCGCTTTCCGGGCCACGACCAGTTGGCGGCGATTCTCTTCATCGCCTTCTCACTGACCGACACGCTCGACGGTCAGCTCGCGCGGCGCAGCGGAAGGGTCAGCGACCTCGGCAAGTTCCTCGACCCGCTCGCCGACAAGCTCTTCGTCCTCGCCGTCCTGATCGTCCTCGTCCAGGAAGGACTGGTCGCCGCGTGGGTCGTGGTCGTGATCTTCTCCCGCGAGCTGATCATCACGATCCTCCGCTCGGTCGGCGCCGGCCAGGGCCGGGTCATCGCGGCCGCGCCGCTGGGCAAGACGAAGACGGTCACCCAGATGAGCGCGGTCACGCTGCTCATCCTGCAGCGGCCGTATCACGTCCTCGTTCCGGTGGCCGACATCGCGGTGGGGATCGCCATCGTCTTCACGGTCGTCAGCGGTCTCGATTACCTCTGGCGGTTCCGCTACCTCATCGCGCCGTTCGACCCGGCGCGCAGGCGGGCGGCGGTGGCTGGGGGAGCGCCCGAGGCATCGCCGGCCGAGCTGGCGGAGGCACTGGCCGGCACGGCGCTGACCATCGCGGTCGCGGAGTCGATGACCGGCGGGATGATCGGCTCCTTGATCACGGACCAACCTGGCAGCTCCGCGTATTTCGCCGGCGGCGTGATCGCCTACTCCAACGACGTCAAGCGCGACCAGCTCGGGGTCGCCGGCTCGGTGCTGGTGGGCGCCGGAGCGGTGAGCCGCGAGGTGGGGGAGGCGATGGCGCAGGGCGTGCGAACGCGGCTGGGGACCAGTCTCGGCGTCGCCGTGACGGGCATCGCCGGACCTGCGGCGGACGGAACGAGCAAGCCGGTGGGCCTGACCTACATCGCGGTGGCGTCGGACGGCCACGTCGCGTCGCGGGAGTTCAAGTTCGAAGGCGACCGTGCTTCCATCCGGCGCCAGGCCGCCGCCGAGGCGCTGCGTATGCTCGTCGCGGAGGTACGCGCTTTACGGCCGGCCTAGCTTGACAGCGAACACCCGTTCGTATATGGTCTTAACAACCTGCATTGCACACGCAACCACGCCCAGGGAAACTTGCCGAAACGCTCCAGGAGGCATCTAGCAACAAATTGGAAAAGGAAAAAGCACTCGATTCCGCCGTCGGCCAAATCACCAAGCAGTACGGCAAGGGCGCGATCATGCGACTCGGCGAGCACGTCGCCCTGCGCGGTGAGATCACTGTGATACCGACGGGCGCGCTGCCGCTCGACCTGGCCCTGGGAGTGGGGGGCATCCCCCGCGGCCGTGTCACCGAGCTGTACGGTCCGGAGTCCGCCGGCAAGACGACTCTGGCGCTGCATGTCATCGCCGAGGCCCAGAGGACCGGCGGCGTCGCGGCCTTCGTCGATGCCGAGCATGCCCTGGACCCTATCTACGCCTCGCGCATCGGCGTGAAGATCGACGACCTTCTGATCAGCCAGCCCGACACCGGTGAGCAGGCGCTCGAGATAGTCGAGGTCCTCGTGCGTTCCAACGCCGTCGACGTGATCGTCATCGACTCCGTCGCGGCGCTGGTGCCGAAGGCGGAGATCGAAGGTGAGATGGGCGACACCCATGTCGGCTTGCAGGCGCGGCTCATGTCGCAGGCCCTTCGCAAGCTGACCGCGGCGATCTCGAAGTCCAACTGCGCGGTCATCTTCCTCAACCAGCTGCGCGAAAAGGTCGGGATCATGTTCGGCAACCCCGAGACGCAGCCCGGTGGTCGGGCGCTGAAGTTCTACTCCTCGGTGCGGCTCGACATCCGCAAGGTCGAGGTGATCAAGAACGGCCTCGACTCAGTGGGTGCGCGGGTGAAGGTCAAGGTCGTGAAGAACAAGGTCGCGCCTCCGTTCCGCTCGGCGGAGTTCGACATTCTCTTCAACGAAGGCATCTCCCGTGAGGGCTCGCTCATCGACGCCGCCGTGGAGTACGGCATCTTCGAGAAGAGCGGCACGTGGATGTCGTATGGCGACCAGCGACTCGGCCAGGGACGCGAGAACGTGCGCAACTACCTGCGCGAGAACCCGACCCTCGCGGCAGAGATCGAGGGCAAGGTGCGGGAGAAGGCGGCGGGCGGCACTCCCACCCCGCTGCGTGCGTCGGCGCCTGCCAGAAGTGGTGGCGCGGAGGAGTTCTAAGCCGCTCGTCCCGTCCGCCGGGCGTGCGCAGCGCGCAGCTGCAATAGACGCTGCGCTCAGGCTCCTGGCCATGCGTGCCCATTCGCGCCTGGAGCTGCAGCGCAAGTTGAAGCGCCGAGGCTATGGCGAGGACGAGGTCGTGGGAGCCCTGGGGCGGATGGCCGAGATGGGCTACCTCGACGACCGGAAGTTCGCGGAGGGGCACGTGCGCCGGCGGTCCGAAGGGCGCGGGCCGCTGGCGCTGGCGGCCGAGCTTGCCGCACGGGGGGTGGACAGGCCTGCCGCCGACGCCGCGCTGGGCACGTTCGATCGGGCGGCGCAAGTCGCTGCCGCCACTACCTTGGCGCGTCGCCTGGCCGGCGACAGGCGCCCGGCAGGCTACCGGGAGTTGCTTGACTCGGTCGGGGCGAAGCTCCTGCGACGCGGCTTCTCGATGGGTGTCGCCCAGGAGGCGTGTCGGGCCGTCTGGCGGGGGACGGACACCACCTCAGGACCCTAGAATCAGGGTCACGCGGGCCCCTTTTGAGGCCTGCAAGTCATAGAGCCAACCCGAGGCGGAGCCCCTTGCGGGCCCTGCCTGGTCACGCACTTTGACAACTGAATCAACGAGGTGCATGTCTAATGCCTGTTTACGTCTTCGTATTGCTTCTCGTGGTGGTGGCGGTGGTGGCCCTGGGCGCCGGTGCCGTGGCCGCCTACATGGTCCTCAGCCGCCGCCAGAGCGATGGCACCCAGGCCCTGGAGCTCAAAGCGCAACAGACGATCGCCGACGCCGAGACCCAGGCCAAGGAAAAGCTCCTGGAGGCGAAGGAGGAGGCCGTCAAGGTCCGCTCCGCCGCCGAGCAGGAAGCCCGGGAGTACCGGGCGCAGTCGCAGCAGATCGAAAGGCGTCTTCTTCAAAAAGAGGAAAACCTCGATCGCAAGGGCGAGGACTTCAACCGCCGCGAGCGGGAGCTGGCCAACCAGCAGAAGTCGCTGGACGACATCAAAGCCAGGCTCGAGGAGAGCTACCAGAAGCAGGAGCTTGAGCTTCAGCGCGTCGCCAACATGACGCGCCAGGAGGCTCAGGGCATCCTGATGGCCCAGGTGGAGCAGGACCTGCGCAACGAAGTCGCGCGCAAGGTCCGCGAAGCCGAGCTTTCAGCCCGTGACGAGAGCGAGCGCCGTGCTCGCGAGATCGTCACCGAGTCAATCCAGCGCATCGCCGCCGACCAGACCGCCGAGGTCTCGGTCTCGGTGCTGCCGCTGCCGACCGACGAGCTCAAGGGCCGCATCATCGGCAAGGAAGGGCGCAACATCCGGGCCCTTCAGCAGGCCACGGGAATCGACCTGATCGTGGACGACACCCCCGAGGCCGTGATCATCAGCGGGTTCGACCCCGTTCGCCGCGAGGTCGCGAGGGTCGCGCTGAACAAGCTCATCGTGGATGGTCGCATCCATCCGGCAAGGATCGAGGAGATCGTCGCCAAGTCCCGCCAGGAGGTCCTGCAAAGGGTCAAGGAGGAGGGGGAGGGGGCGGTCCTGGAGCTCGGCCTGCAGGGCCTTCACCCTGAGGTCGTCCGCCACCTCGGCATCCTGAGGTTCCGCACCAGTTATGGGCAGCAGGTGCTCAACCACTCCAAAGAGGTCGCCTACCTCGCCGCCATGATGGCGTCCGAGATCGGCGCCGACGTTCGCATCGCCAAGCTGTCGGGCCTGCTGCACGACATCGGCAAGGCCATCGACCATGAGGTCGAGGGCTCGCACGCCGTGATCGGCGCAGACCTCCTGCAGAGGCACCAGGTTCCGGCGCCCGTGGTGCACGCCGTCCGAGCGCATCACTACGACGAGGAACCGCACACCATCGAGGCTTTGCTTCTGATCGCGGCCGACGCGATCTCCGCGGCCCGTCCAGGGGCGCGGCGGGAGTCGCTCGAGGCTTACGTCAAGCGGCTCGAGAAGCTGGAGGAGATCGCAAACTCCTTCACCGGAGTCCAGCAGTCGTACGCAATCCAGGCCGGCCGCGAGGTCCGAATCCTGGTCAAGCCGGAGCAGATCGACGATTCGGCTGCCCAGCTGATGGCGCGCGACATCGCCAAGCGAATCGAGTCAGAGCTCAGCTTCCCCGGCCAGATCCGCGTCACCGTGGTGCGCGAGACGAGGGCGGTGGAGTACGCCAAGTAGGTCCATCAAGGGAGTCGGGTCACACCGGCTCCCTTTTCTTTTCCACGAGAATCGTGAGGTGGCCGCCGACGACTTCCGCATCCTGTTCGTCGCGGACGTGGTCGGCCATCCCGGCCGAGAAGCGGTCAAAGCGATACTGCCGGGCCTCAAACAGGAGCTGACCCCGCATCTCACGGTGGTGAACGGCGAAAACGCGGCGGGTGGATTCGGGCTGACCGCCAAGATCGCGGCGGAGCTCAGGGGCGCTGGAGCCGACGTGATCACGACCGGAAACCACGTGTTCGCCCAGAAGGAGTTCGTGGGCGAGATTCCCGACCTGCCGGGCGTTCTTCGGCCGGCGAACTACCCGCCCGCGGCTCCTGGTCAGGGGTGGTGGGTGGCGGAGAGCGCGGGGCTGAAGGTGCTCGTCGTCAACCTGATGGGTCGCATCTTCATGGACGCCCACGACGATCCTTTCCAGGTGGTCGACCGCCTCCTTGCCGAGCACCGCGACATCCCGATCGTCTTTGTCGACATGCACGCCGAGGTGACCTCGGAGAAGACCGCGATGGGCTGGTTCCTGGATGGCCGCGTGAGCGCGGTCGTCGGGACCCACACCCACATCCCGACGGCGGACGCCCGCGTCCTGCCTGGAGGGACGGCTTACGTCACGGACGTCGGCATGGTAGGACCCCGCGACGGCTGTATCGGGATGGACAAGGACGTGGTCATCAAGCGGTTCCTGACGGGGGTCCCGAACCGCTTCGTGGTGGCCTCTGGCACGGTGACTTTCAATTCGGTTCTGGTTACCATTAATCCTTCCAGCGGCCGGGCCACATCCATCCAGCGAATCGACCGTGAACATGTTTGAAGGGGTTCCAGCAATGTCATCGGAGCGCGCTCCAGTTGAGGTGCTCAAGGTTTCGGCCACCTCGAAGCCGGTGGCGGTCGCGGGTGCGATAGCCGGCGTGATCCGAAGCAAGGGCCGGGTCGAGGTCCAGGCGATCGGCGCGGGCGCCATCAACCAGGCGGTCAAGGCCATCGCCATCTCGCGCGGTTACGTCGCGCCGGGTGGTCTCGACCTCGTCTGCATCCCGGCCTTCATCGACATCTCGATCGACGGCGAGGAGCGCACAGGAATCCGATTGCTCGTGGAGAGTCGCTGACGGCACTGCAGACCAGGTCTTTCCACATCTGGACCATCGGGTGCCAGATGAACTCGGCGGACTCGGAAAGCCTCGCGCGCCGGCTGCTGGCCGCGGGATATGTCGAGGATTCGCTCGACCGGGCCGACGTCGCCATCCTCAACACCTGCGTCATCCGGCAGGCGTCAGAGGACCGCGTGTACTCGAAGCTTCACGAGCTGCGCGAATGGAAGACGCCGGAGCGCACCATCGCGGTGACCGGCTGCCTGGTGGGCAAGGAGGGCGATGGGCTGCGAGGGCGTTTCCCGCACCTTGACGCGGTGGTGCCGATAGGGGACTACGAGCCCTTCATCGCCTCACTCGAGTCCAGGTACGACTACTCGCAGGGCGAGTCCCTGCCGCACGCGGGGCGCACCGGTGTGAGCCACTACGTACGCGTGATCCAGGGCTGTGACCACAACTGCACTTTCTGCATCGTGCCGCGAGTTCGAGGCCGCGAGAAGCACGTGCCGATCGACATGGTCGTCGCGGAGTGTCGGGCCGCGGTGGCGGATGGGGCGAAAGAGATCGTGCTGCTCGGCCAGAACGTCGACGACTACCACGACCCTGACGGACGCGGAGGCCTGGCCGCGCTGGTGCGAGAGGTCGAGAGGATTCCCGGCGTCAAGAGGCTTCGTTTCATGACGTCGCATCCGCAAGACCTTGAGGTCGAGCTGCTCGAAGTCATGGCGGCAAGCGGCGTGGTATGCCGCGAGCTGCAGCTCCCGATCCAGTCCGGCGACGATACGGTGCTGAAGCGGATGGCGCGCGGCTATCAGACGCGGCACTACCGGGCGATCATCGAGAGGGCGAGGATGCTGATGCCGGACCTTGGGCTGGTCACGGACGTGATCGTCGGCTTCCCCGGCGAGTCCGAGCAGGCCTACCTCAACACCCGCGCGCTGGTCGACGAGCTCGAGTTTGACGTCGTGCACATCGCCATGTACTCGCCGCGGCCGGGCACATTCGCCGCGACGCGAATGGCCGACGACGTACCGCATGAAGAGAAGCTCCGGCGGCTCAACGACCTGCTCGCCCTCTCGCGCGAGATCGCGGCTCGCAAGACTTCGCGCTGGGTCGGACGCGACGTCGAAGTGCTCGTCGAGGGTCGCGACGAGCTGCAGCGGCCGTTCGGGCGCATACGTCAGGGCAAGCGGGCGATCGTCCTGCGCGGCGGGGACGTCCAGGCCGGCGATGTCATCGACATTCGCGTGATGCAGGCGACGGCGGGTCAGCTCCTGGGACTGCAAATCCCCACGAATTCAGAGCCTGCGGCGTGAATTCGCGGGGGCCCCTGAAGAAGGCGGCGTCCATCCCCGCCACTCCGGTCATGCGGCAGTACCGGGAGGCGCGCGAGAAACACCCCGACGGGATCCTCCTCTTCCGGCTCGGCGATTTCTACGAGATCTTCTTCGACGACGCCAGGGTCGCCGCCCCGATCATGGGCGTGCAGCTCACGTCGCGGCCGCTCGGCAAAACCGGGCGCGCGCCGATGTGCGGCGTACCCCACCACGCCTGGCAGTCCTACGTGGGCAAGCTCCTGCGCGCCGGCCACAAGGTCGTCATCTGCGACCAGGTGGAGCCCGCATCCAAGAACAAGATCGTCAGGCGGGACGTGACGCGGGTGCTCACACCCGGCACGGTGGTCGAGGACGCGTATCTCGAGCCGTCGCGACCCAATTACCTGGTCGCGGCATGGACGAAGGGGCTCGAGTCTGGCCTTGCGGCGTGCGAGGTCTCGACGGGCGAACTGCTGCTATGTCAACTGCCCAAAGAACGGTTGCAAGCTGAGCTGCAGCGGCTCGCACCGGCCGAGCTCCTGACAACTCCGGACATCGAGGAGTACCGCTTCGACCCGGTTCGCGGCCGGCAGCGCCTGAAGGACATGCTGGGCATCGCGTACGCCGCCTCGGTAGGTGCGGAGGGGTCGCCGCTCGCGGTCGGTGCCGCCGGCGTAGTGCTCGACTACCTGAGACAGAACCAGACGCGCATCGTGCCCGGGTCGTTTTCCGTGCGGACGTACTCCCCGGAAACCACCATGCCGCTCGACGCTGCCACGGTGCTCAACCTCGAGCTGCCGCCCCTGGTCACTTTGATCGACCGGAGCTCGACTCCGATCGGCGCGCGTCAGCTTCGGTCCTGGCTGAGCGCGCCGCTGCGCGACGCCGAGTCGATCGAGCTGCGCCTGGCGGCGGTCGACGAGCTGGTCCCGGCCGCGGCGCTCTGCGAGCGTCTACGCGAGGCCCTCAAACCGGTCGGTGACCTCGAACGGCTCGTTACCCGCGCGGCGCAGGGGCATGCGCACGCCCGAGACCTCGTTGCGCTCCGCCGGTCGCTCGACTCGATCCCTGCACTCGAGGATGCCGTCGCGGCATGCGAGGCGCTACTGACGCGCCAGCTGGCCGGCGACATAAGCCCGTCTCCCGAGCTCGCGAATCTCTTGACGCGAGCGCTCGTCGACGACCCTCGCGAGCAGGTGATCCGCCACGGCTTCGACGCCCAGCTCGACGAGATCCGCGACGGGTCGCAGGGAGCGCGCGAGTGGATCGCGAAGCTGGAAGCGGTCGAGCGAAGGCGCAGCGGGATCAAGTCGCTCAAGGTCGGCTTCAACAGGGTCTTCGGCTACTACATCGAGGTCAGCCACGCGAACACCGTGAAGCTGCCGGACGACTACGTGCGCAAGCAGACCCTGACGGGCGGCGAGCGCTACATCACCCCAGAGCTGAAGGAGCGCGAGGCGATCGTGCTCAGCGCGCAGGAACGCATCGGGGCACGCGAGCAAGAGATTCTCCGCGAGCTGAGCGAGTCGGTCGCCCAGGCCGCGCCGGCGCTGCGCGCCGCCGGGCAGGCCATCGGGAAGGTCGACGCGCTGCTCAGCCTCGCCCTGGCGGCCGCCGAGCACCGGTGGCGCCGTCCGACCGTGAACGCCGGCCTGCACCTGAAGATCGAAGGTGGACGCCATCCGCTCGTGGAGGCTGGGCTGCCCACGGGTACGTTCGTCGCCAACGACCTCGAGCTGGACCCGACGACCTCCCAGATCGTGATCCTCACCGGCCCGAACATGGCCGGCAAGTCGACCTACCTGCGACAGGCGGCGGTGATCGTGCTGCTGGCTCAATGCGGCAGCTTCGTGCCCGCCGACTCCGCGGTGATCGGGCTGGCCGACCGCATCTTCACGCGGGTCGGCGCTCACGACGACATCAGCGCCGGAATGTCGACGTTCATGGTCGAGATGACGGAGACGGCCAACATCCTCAACCACGCGACTCGCTCGTCGCTCGTCATCCTCGACGAGGTGGGGAGGGGGACGTCGACCTATGACGGGGTCTCCATCGCCCAGGCGGTGGTCGAGTTCCTCCACGACGCGCCAAAGCTCGGGTGCAGGACGCTGTTCGCCACCCACTACCACGAGCTGACCGCGCTGGCCGAGCGTCTTCCGCGAGTGCGCAACCAGCGAGTCGAGGTCCTCGAGGAGGGAGAAACCGTCCGCTTCCTACACCGAGTGGTGCCGGGCGGAGCGGACCGCTCCTACGGGATCCATGTGGCCGCGGTCGCGGGTCTGCCACCTGCGGTCATCGCGCGGGCCCGCGATGTCCTCGGAGAGCTCGAAAGGCAGCGGCCCCTCGAGCCGCCCGAGGTCCAGCTTGGCCTGCCCATCGAGATGGCCCCCGATCCACTGCGCAAGGAGCTCGAGGAGATCGACCCGGCGGCGCTGAGCCTGCTCGAGGCGCTGCAGAAGCTGTACCAGCTTCGCGCGAAACTGTCCTCATGATCCGGCTGCTGGCACCCGAGGTCGCAGACGCGATCGCGGCGGGCGAGGTGATCGAGCGTCCCGCGTCGGTTGTCAAGGAGCTCGTCGAGAACGCGCTCGACGCCGGCGCGCGGCGGATCAGCATCGATGTGCGCGGCGCCGGGAAGACCTCGATCCGCGTCAGCGACGACGGTGCCGGGATCCCCGCGGACGAGCTGGTGATCGCATTCGTGCGTCACACGACCAGCAAGCTCATCTCCATCGGCGACCTCGCCGTCATCCAGTCTTTCGGCTTCCGCGGCGAGGCGCTGGCCAGCATCGCCGCGGTCGCCGACGTCGAGTGCTCCAGCGGCGGGGCCACGTTGCGCATTCGCAACGGCGAGGTGGTCGAGCAAGGCGGCGGCCCCCTGTTGCCAGGTGTCGCCATCGAGGTCCGCGATCTTTTCGCGAACGTGCCGGCGCGACTGAAGTTCTTGAAGAGCGACGCCACCGAGGTGGCCGCCATCAAGGAGGTGGTCGGTGCCTTCGCCCTTCTGCATCCGCACGTGCGCTTCCATCTCACGATCGACAGCCGTGCCGCGGTGAGCAGCAGCGGCGATGGCGACCGGCGGCGTGCAATCGGATTCGTGTATGGCACGTCCGTAGCCGCCGAGATGCTGGAGATGAATGCCAATTCCACTGTCACCGGCCTGGTGAGCCAGCCACGCCTGAGCCGCGGAAGCCGCGACGGCATGGTGCTTGCGGTCAACGGGAGGCCGATAAGCGCGCGCTCGCTCGTGTATGCGCTGGAGGAGTGCTACCTGGGACGCCTGGAGCGGGGCCGGCACCCGATCGCCGTGATCGACATCGCGATCGACCCCGAGCTCGTCGACGTGAACGTCCACCCCGCCAAGAAGGAGGTCCGATTCCGCGACGAGGGCGCGGTGTTCGGGGCTCTGCAGCGCGCTGTGCGGGCGGCGCTCGACGGCAGCGACCCGTTCCGATACCGGCCGGCTGAGGCCGGGGAGCCGCTCGCCGCCGTCATCGCGGGGCCGCAGCTGACAATGCACGACGCACCGGTTGCTCTTGCGCCGGCGGAACCCAACGGCCATGTCAGCACGTCGCTGCTTCGACCCATCGGCCAGGCGGGGCCTGGTTACCTCGTTGCGGAGGGTCCGCACGGCCTGGTGCTCGTCGATCAGCATGCAGCACACGAGCGCGTCCTCTACAACCGGCTGCTCGGGCGTCTTCGCGCCGGAGGTGGCGCAAGCCAGCCGCTGCTGATCCCGCAAGCCGTAGACCTCGAGCCCGCACTGATCGCGGCGGCGATCGACCATCGCGACGAGATGTCAAGGCTCGGGCTCGAGTACGAGGAGTTCGGCCCGCGCAGCTTGCGCATCACCGCGGTCCCGGTCGAGCTTCCGTCAGGCCGCACGACGGCGGCGATCCAGGAGACGCTGACGTCGCTTGCGGAAAGCCGCGGCGAGGAAGGGATCCACAAGGCGGCGTCGGCGCTCGCGTGCCATTCGGCTGTTCGATTCGGCGACGTCCTGGACATCAGCGAACAGCGCCGGCTCCTGGCCGACCTGGAAGACACCGAAGATTCGATCACGTGCCCGCACGGCCGGCCGACCCGACTCCTCGTCGAGTGGCAGGAGCTGACCCGCCACTTCCGGCGCAACTACTGAACGGCGCCGTCCCCGTAATCGTCGGGCCGACCGGTATCGGCAAGTCGCAGCTGGCGTTCGAGCTGGCGCGCAAGGTCGGGGGGGAAATCGTCGTCGCGGACTCGCGGCAGGTCTACCAGCGCCTCGACATCGCAACCAACAAGCCAAGCCCCGAGCAGCGCCGTGAGGTGCGCTATCACATGATCGATTTCGTCGATCCGGCGACCACGTTCAACGCCGCGCAGTACGTGCAGGGCGCGCGAGCGGCAATCGACGACATCCATGAGCGCGGCAAGATCCCAATCGTCGAAGGCGGCACGATGCTGTACGTCGACGCGCTGTGCGACGGGTTCAGCCTGACGGGAATCCCGCCCGATCCCGAGCTCCGGTCGAAGCTCGAGACGCTGGACGTCGCCGCCCTTGGGGAGCGGTTGCTCGCCCTCGACCCGGACCCTGGAGTCGATCTCCAGAATCCCGTGCGAGTGATCCGGGCCATCGAGATCTTGCTGGCCGCCGGACCGCCTCTGCGGCGATTGCGCACTCGTACGCCACCGCCGTGGACCCCGGTCCGGATCGGACTGACGGCGGGCCTGGAGGTGATCGACCGGCGCCTGGAGGAACGCAGCCGCGCGCAGGTCGCGCGTGGTCTCGTCGCCGAGACCCAGGCCGCGCTGGATTCGGGCGTCGCGGAGAACGCTCCCGTGCTCACAGGCATCGGCTACGCGGAGGCGGTGGCGCACATTCGCGGCCGGCTCACGCTGGACGAGCTGCCGCTCGCGATGGCCCGCTCCAACCGTCGATACGCGAGGCGTCAGCTGCGTTGGTGGAGGCACGACGACCGGGTCCGATGGTTCGAGATCGAGCCCGATCCGTTGCCCGGTATCCTCAACTACCTTGAGTAAGGTTCACGCCGGCGCCAAGCGCCTCGGCCGGATCCCTCCGTATCTCTTCGCCGAGATCGATCGCAAGGTGCAGGAAAAGAAACGAGCGGGCGTCGACGTCATCTCGCTCGGCATCGGCGACCCCGACCTGCCGACTCCCGGGCGCATCGTCAGCGTTCTGCAGGAGACTGCCTCGGATCCGTCGAATCACCGCTACCCGTCCTACTTCGGCCTCTCCGAGCTGCGCGAGTCGATCTCGCGCTGGTACCTCGACCGCTCCGGTGTGGAGCTCGATCCGGCAACCGAGATACTGCCCACCCTCGGATCGAAGGATGGAATCAGCCACGTACCGCTGGCGCTGGTCGACCCGGGCGACGTCGTGCTTGCACCTGATCCGGGCTACACGGTTTACGTGACGGGCGCGATCATGGCGGGCGCCGAGCCGTTCATGATGCCGCTGTCGGAGGTGAATCACTGGCTGCCGGACCTCGACGCCATTCCCGCCGATGTCGCGGACCGCGCAAGGTTGATGTGGCTCAACTACCCGAACAACCCGACGGCGGCGACGGCGGGTGGCGAGTTCCTGGAGCAAGCGGTCGAATTCTGCCGCCGCCATGACATCGTCCTCTGCCACGACGCGCCCTACTCCGAGATCGCGTTCGACGGGTATCAGCCGCTGTCGCTCTTTGAGATTCCCGGCGCGAAAGATGTCGGCCTCGAGTTCCATTCGTTGTCGAAGACCTACAACATGACCGGGTGGCGCATCGGCTGGGTTTGCGGTCGGGCCGACCTCATCAACCTGATCGGACAGCTGAAAACGAATATCGACTCGGGAATCTTCCAGGCGGTCCAGTGGGCGGCGATCGAGGCGCTGAACGGGGGCGAGGACGAAACGCAGGCGGCATGCGTCGTCTATGCGCGACGCCATCGGCTGGTCGCCGACACCCTGAACAGCCTGGGCTGGAACATCAAGCCACCGCGCGCGACCTTCTATGTGTGGGCTCGTGTGCCGGAGGGCTACGACTCGATCGGTTTCGCATCCCACGTGCTCGACCAGGTCGGAGTGAACATCACGCCGGGAGTCGGATTCGGCGCGCACGGCGAGGGATATTTCCGCCTGTCGGTCACAGCGCCTGACGCACGCCTCGAAGAGGCGATGGCGCGGATGAGGAAGCTCAGCTTCTGATCAACACCAGGAGCCCGCGTGAGCGGGCTTACCTCATCGGCGTTCTTTTGCCCGGTTCGACCGAGGAGCTGATCCGAGACCAGATGGCGGAGCTGGCCGACCTGGCGCGCACCGCGGGGATGGAGGTCGTCGACTCAGACGTGCAGCGCAGGTCCGAGGTCGATCCCGCTCACTTCCTCGGCATGGGCAAGGTCGCGGCGCTCAGAGACATGAAGCTGGAAGGCGAGTTCGACCTGGTCGTTTGCAACGAGGACCTCAGCCCGCGGCAGCAGCGCAACCTCGAGTTGGAGGTGAAGGCGCGAGTGCTCGATCGGACGGAGATCATCCTCGAGATCTTCGCCCAGCACGCGCGCACCCACGAGGGCCGGCTGCAGGTCGAGGCGGCGCGGCTGCACCACCTGCTTCCTCGGCTCATCGGCGCATATGCCTACGATCGCCAGGTCGGCGGGCGGCGTGGGGGAGTGGGGGCACGCGGTGGCTTCGGCGAGCAGCAGATCGAGGTCGAGCGGCGCCGCATCCGCAAGCGCATCCGTGATCTCGATCGCGAGATCGAGCAGGTCCGCACACAGCGGCACCAGCAGCGGACCGGCCGGCGCCGTGCGGTCCTGGAGACCGCCGCCATCGTCGGCTACACGAACGCCGGCAAATCGACGCTCCTCAACGTGCTTACCGGCGCCGGCGTGAGGGCGGAGCAGCGGCTGTTCGCCACCCTCGATCCGACCACGCGAAAGCTGGAGCTGCCGGCCGGCCGCGAGCTCCTGCTCACCGACACGGTCGGCTTCATCCAGAAGCTGCCGACAGACCTCATCGCGGCTTTTCGAGCCACGCTCGAGGAGGTGACGGAGGCCGACCTGGTGGTCCAGGTCCTCGACCTCAGCTCTCCGGCGGTCGAAGAGCAGGCCGCGACCGTGGAGGGCATCCTCTCCGACCTGGAGGCCGCGGACAAGCCCCGGGTCGTGGCCCTGAACAAGGTGGATCTGCTGGGACCGGCTTCACGGAGGCGGGCGATCGCCTCGCTGACGGAGCGCTATCCGGGCGCGGTCGCCATCTCCGCAACGAACCGCACCGGCCTCGGTGAGCTGCTCGATGCGATCGACAAGGCCAGCCGCGGGGATTTCGTTCCGGTCGAGCTCCTGGTTCCGTACGGACGCGAGGGTGTTCTCGCCGAGCTGCGCAAGATCGGCGGCGTCGACCGCACCGAATACGTCGCCGACGGCACGCGAGCGTGGGGCTGGGCGCCTCGGGCGGCCGCCGGCCGCTTTCGGGAGTTCGCCTCCGGATAGGAAGCGCCCCTGCGCGCGCCCGGCCTAACGGAAAAGTCTGATCACGCCTCGGACCAGGCCGACCAGGCTGACGTTCGTGGTGACGATCGGCTCGTAAGCCGGGTTCTCGGCGATCAGCTTGACGTGGCCGTTCGAGCGCTCGAAGCGCTTGACGGTGGCGTCGCCATCGACGAGGGCCACCACGATCGCGCCGTTGGAAGCCTCGTGCTGAGGCCGGACGAGGACCATGTCGCCATCGAGGATGCCTGCATTGATCATGCTGTCGCCGCGGACGCGAAGCAGGAAGTAGCCGTCCTTGGCCATGTCGGACGACAGCAAGACGTGGTCTTCGATGTTCTGCTCGGCAAGGATCGGGGCACCCGCTGCCACGTTGCCGACGACAGGAACGGAGATCGCGTTCCGGCGCTCCTGGTCGACCTCGATGTCGGCGGTCAGCTGTACCGTGCGCGACTTGCTCGGGTCCCGCTTGATCAGACCCTTGCGTTCGAGCTGGTTGAGATGGTTGTGGACCGTCGAGCTCGAGCTCAGCCCCACCGCCTCGCCGATCTCGCGCACGCTGGGCGGGTAGTTGCGGACCTTGGTCACGTAGCGGATGTAGTCAAGGATTCGGGTTTGGCGTTCGCTCAGGTTGTCAGCCAATTCAGTTGCTCTTCTCCAATCTGGATTGCGGGGACGTGGGGGAAGACGTCTGTTCGATCCTAGCACGCAGCGCGCTCGAGCGCAAACCTTTGTTCGGTAAAGCTTGACTCCAAACAGCTGTTCGTTTATCCTTCCAAACGTATGTACGCCGCAGGGCACGGAATTCAACCTTGGCGGGCACCCCGTGCCGGCGGCATTCGGTCAGTGCGGCGACTGTTGGCGGCAGTCGCCGCCGTTTTCCTCCTGGGCGTCGGCTTCGCGCTGGGCGCCCACGGCAGCGCGGACCGGGGCTACACCACGGTGGTGGTCGAGCCCGGGGACACCCTGTGGTCGATCGCCGCGGCGCATTATCCGAGTGATGACGTCCGCGTACGCGTCCAGGACATCGAGGCGGCCAACGGGCTCCAGGGTCCGATCGTCGAGGTGGGGCAGAGCCTCAAGCTGCCCCGCTAGGCGCCTCCGCCTCCCATGAGGCTCGTGCTCGTCACCCGCCGTGGCTGTCATCTCTGCGACCAGGCCCTCGCCCACCTGCGCGCTCTCGGTCATGAGCCACTGCTGGCGGACGTGGACGCCGACGGCCATCTGCATGACCTCTACGACTGGCGCGTGCCTGTCGTCCTCGTGAACGACGAGGTCGTGGCCGAGGGGAAGATCACCCTCGAGCAGCTGGAAAAGGCGGTGGGCACGGGAGCCGGCTGACCCTGGCGCCTATCCGATCATGGACTTGATAATCGACGCAGTTCGTCATCGGAGAGCACTCAAGAGCGCGATCAGGGCGATCGCGATCCAGAAGAACCCGGTGAGGTAGCCGAAAAACTGTGTGACCCTGGAGTTCTCGGGGCCGTCACCATGCCGAATCTGCCACCAGAACAGGGCTCGCGAAGCTCGGGACTTCGGGTGCGAAGTTGCGTAGAAGATGAACGCCCCGAAAATCAAGGGCAGAATGGCGACAAGGACACCCCCCAATTTCGTCCGCAGAATAGCGCCGCCGCAAATCAGGGCAGCGAGCAGGGAAGACCATTCGAGACGGGCCGGAGCTCGCTCCGGATGCCTGTGCCGATAGCCCGTCGAGATCCTAGTTGCTGCTGATAATGCACCTTTCCCGCAGCATCGCTCTTACGACAGGTTGACCGACCGCCGAGCTGGACTGATCAATCGCGGTGAGTGCATCGGCTTCTTCACAAATTCCGCGTTGCCTCGATGGTTGAGTTGGCGCAGCAGCATAGGCCCAATCTGTGCCTCTGATCTCGACCAAGGTCAGGCGGAGCGCTGCAGCGCCGGCTCGACGTCCAGGCCTCGCAAAAAAACCTCCAGCGGGAGCGCCGCCGACTCGAAATCCTGCCGCAGCAGCTCGAGGTCCGCGCCCGCCTGGCCAAGACCCGCGACCGCCAGCTCGGCCGTCCGCAGCGAGCCATCAACATAGGTCCCGAGCGCGGGCCTGACAAACCCGGCCTCGCGCCGCCAGGCGTCTTTGACGTCCGCCGCCAGCTCCAGCAGCCTGTCGACCACCGCGCCGGCCATGCGCCGCTCGCGCGGATCGGAGGCCAGACGGCTTTCAGCCTCGCCGAAGGCTCGGACTAGCCGCCGCAGCTTGACCTGGGTCGCGAGGGTACGCATGTTTGGAGTCAGATTGTACGCGAACAGGTGTTCGGACTGCAAGCCGCCGCCTGTTAAGCTGCGCCGATGCGGCAGTTCCTTCTGACCGCCGGTCTCCTCCTCCCCCTCGGGCTCGACACTTTCGCCCTGGCAGCCGCCCTCGGCGTGGCCGGTCTGGCGCGGCGGGAGCGCTTGCGGGTAGCGCTCGTATTCGCGATCTTCGAGGCGGGAATGCCGATCGTCGGCATCCTGCTGGGACGCGCCGTCGGCAACCTGATCGGCGAATGGGCGGGCTGGGCGGCGATCGGCATCCTGTTCCTGGCCGGCCTCCTGCTCGTGCGACCGGGCAAGGATGAGGCGGCCGAAGAGCGCCAACTCCACCTGCTGACGCAGGCCCGCGGGCCGGCGATCGTCGGCCTCGGGGTCGGCATCAGCCTCGACGAGCTCACCGTCGGCCTCAGCGCAGGCCTGCTCGGGCTGTCGATCGCGCTCACCGTGATCTGGGTGGCGGTGCAGGCCTTGCTCGTGACCCAGATCGGGCTCAGGTTCGGCGAGAGGATCGGCGAGGAGATGCGGGAACGCTCGGAGCAGGCCGCCGGCGTCGCCCTGATCGCCGTCGCCCTGGTGCTCCTCGTGCTGAAGCTTTTCGGGCTCTAGGGAGCGAAGATGCGGCACAGCGAGGCCGCCAGCGAGTCGGCATCGACGCCCGGGTGGGTCAGGAAGTAGCCCACCGCGTCGCTCACCGCTCCGACCACCGCGCGACCGAACACGACCGGGTCCTTGTCCTCGTAGAAGGCGTCATGGCCCATCGCGTGCCGCACCTCCTCCGCCACCGCGTCGGCAAACCGCGCCTGGAGCTCGTGCCTGATCTTCTCGACGCCGGGGCTTAGCCCGACCGACTCGACGATCAGCAGCCGCGCCACCTCAGAGCGCTCGAAGCAGCTCACGACGAACCGCGTTATGCCCAATCGCAGGCGCTCGTGGTGGTTGTGGCCCGTCGCGGCGTCGGCGAGCACGTCGCTGATCAGGCCACCGCCTTCCTGGTCCAGCAGCTCGCGGAAGCAGTCCTCCTTGGACTCGAAGAACTCGTAGAACGCCGACTTCGAGACTCGCGCCCGGGTCACGATGTCGTCGACCGACGTCACCGTGAAGCCACGCCCGGCGAAGAGCACAAGAGCCGCATCCGCGATCCGGCGCCGCCGCTTCTCGATACGGGCGTCTCGCCGAAGCTTGGCCGCAGGAAGCGCCAACTCGACTCCTACCCGGCCGCCGCCAGGGCCCGCGAGATGACCAGGCGCTGGATCTCGCTCGTGCCCTCGAAGAGCGTGTAGATCTTGGCGTCGCGGTGCCACTTCTCGACCGGGAAGTCCCGGATGTAGCCATACCCGCCACAGATCTGGATCGCCTGCTCCGTGACCTTGACCGCCACCTCACCGGCCTTCAGCTTCGCCATCGAACCCTCGGCTTTCTTGAACTCGCCGCCACTGCGGCCTTCCCACAGGGCACGCCAGATCAGGGCACGCGTGGCCTCGATCTCGGTCGCCATGTCGGCGAGCATGAACGCGATCGCCTCGTTCTCGATCAACGGCTTGCCGAACTGCTTGCGCTGCTTGGCGTAATCGAGCGCGAACTCGAACGCCGCCCGCGCGATGCCCAGCGCCTGGGCGCCGACGATCGGTCGCGAGAGCTCGAACGTCTTGAGCGCGACCGACGACCGTGAGTGCTTGCCCTCCCTGGCCCGCGCGATCTTGGCCTCGAGCTTCTCGACGCCGCCGAGCACGTTCTCGAGCGGGATCGTGCAGTCCTCGAGCAGCACCTCCGCGGTGTGCGACGCGCGGATGCCCATCTTCTTTTCCTTCTTGCCCATGCGCAGGCCCTTGGTCCCGGGGGGGACGACGAACGAAGCCTGGCCACGAGTGCCGAGCTCGGGCTCGACGGCCGCGACGACGACGTGCACGTCCGCGATCCCTCCGTTGGTGATGAAGACCTTCTGGCCGTTGATCACCCAGTTGCCGTTGCTGCGCACCGCCCGAGTCTTCATGGAGGAGACGTCCGAGCCGGCGTCGGGCTCGGTGACGGCGAAGGCTCCGAGGGCGGGCTTTTCAGGCGTGCCGTAGCAGGCAGGGATCCAAGTCGCGATCTGCTCGGGCGTGCCCTGGGAGAAGATCGCGGCCACGGGCAGGCCGGTTCCCTGGAGCGCGAGCGCGATCCCGGCGCAGCCCCAGGTCAGCTCCTCGGCGACGAGCGCCGGCATGATGCCCGTGGAATCTCCGAAGGTCTGCTGAAGGAAGTCGGTGCCGTAGAGCCCGACAGCCGCCGCCTTCTTGACGATCGGCCACGGGAACTCTTCGGACTCGTCGTACTGGTGAGCAACGGGCCGGATCTCGTTCTCGGCGAACGTGTGGACCCAGTCGCGGATCTCTCTCTGCTCGTCGGTCAACTCGAAGGAAACCATTGTCTTTGCCCCTATAACGCAGTGGTACTCGTACGTACCGTTTTCCGGGCGCAGACGTTACCCGCAAGTGGGGCGGAAAGTCAACTCGCTTGACTGTCCGATTCACCCGCCGGCCTTGGGGATGGCTTGCGCAGCGCCTGCACGGCCAGCCGGTAGGCGGTGAAGAGAAGGAAGATGCCCCAGACTCGGGCGAGGATCGACTCCGGCACCTGGACGGCGATCAGGGCGCCGATTACCGCGCCCACCACTCCCCCGCCCCCCATCCACAGCGCCGGGTCGCGCAGGACGTTGCCGTGGCGGAAGTGGGTGATGGTGCTGACCAGCGCGGTGGGGACGATGGCGACCAGCGACGTCCCCTGCGCGAGCGCCTGCGACAGGCCGGCTCCGACCGTCATGGTCGGTACGAACAGCGCCCCTCCGCCGATGCCGATCGTTCCGGAAAGAAAGCCGGCGGCAAAGCCCCCGATGATCAGGATCAGGTCGCGCCACCAGCTCACGGAAACAGCAGCTCCTTGATCCCGACGGTGCCGAGGATCAAGACAACGGCCAGCTTGAGCTGGCGATCTGGGATCTGCTTCAGAAGTCTGGCGCCCAGGTACGCGCCGACCACGCTGCCGATGACGAGGAAGAGCGCGACGCGGAAGTCGATCCCGGCCGAGCGCTGGCGGAAGTAGTAGATGGGAAGGGCGGCCAGGGCGATCGGGAGGATCGCGACGATCGAGTTGGCGTTGGCGTTGCGCTGCGGCACACCCGCCCACAGGACCTGGAGAGGAATGAGGACGAAACCACCGCCGACGCCTAGCAGCCCGCCGAGCAGACCGCCCAGAAAACCGATCGCCGCGAAGACGGCGCGGCGGTTTATTCGGGAGTGGTCCGGATCGGCGTCTCGGGCTGGTCCATCACGACGGAGTGATGGCGGAACTCGATCGAGGGCCGGTCCGCGCCCGGTTGCTTGGCCGAAGTTTTGACTTTCTTAGGCTTCTTCTTCTCGCGACCCTGCTTGTCGCGGCCTTTACCCATGGCGACCAGTTTCCATGACCAGGGCCAGTTCGCGCAAGAACGACTCGACGTCGGTGACCAGGCCGACCGACTGCCAGCTCCCACGGTCGGCGAGCTTCGTCACCACGGCCGGATTGATGTCGACGCAGACGGTTCGCACTCCCGCCGGCAGCATGTTGCCCGTCGCGATCGAGTGCAGCATCGTCGAGAGCATCAGCGCGATCCGCACACCCTTCAGCGCCGCCCGCATGCGCCGCTGCGCCTCGACCATGTCTGAAATCACATCAGGCAGCGGCCCGTCGTCGCGCACCGAGCCGGCGAGCACGTATTCGACTCCGTGGTCGATCGCGGACTTCATGACGCCCCCCGTCAGCTGCCCGCTCTTCACCATCTGGCGCAGCCCGCCGGCCGCGCGGACCCGGTTGATGGCACGCATGTGGTGCTCGTGGCCGTGCTCGATCGGCGCGCCGCTGGCGATGTTGACGCCGAGCGCGGTGCCGAAGAGGATCGACTCGACGTCGTGCACGGCGAGGGCGTTGCCGGCGAACAGGACCTGGACGTAGCCCAGCTCGATAAGGCGTGAGAGGTAAACACCGGCACCCGTGTGCACGACCGCTGGACCGGCGACCACGAGGATCTTACCTCCCGCTGCCCGTGCCTGGCGCATCTCTTCCGCGATCCCGGCGATCAGAACCTTCTTCGGTTTCTCCGCCGACACCTCCGAACCCATGAAGCTGAAGATCTCCGTCTGCCTCGACCGCTCGAGGGGGGTGACGCGCACTCCGTGGTGCCCGATGACGACGTCCATTCCCGGCTTCGCGTCCTGGAAGACGATGCACCAAACGCGCTTCGCATCGCGGTCGACCGCGATCGCGGCGTCCATCTCGATGTTCTCGACCTCGACCCAGCTGCCCTCGACGAGGACCTCGGTAGGCAGGTTGCTCGTCGAGTAGAAGCCCTCGGGGAAGACACCGTCGTGCATGACCTTGTCGACGCGCGCCGGCTGCTCATGCTCCGCGGTGGCGCCCAGCGCCCGCGCGCGCTGGACGATCTGGTCCAGCACCTCGGCGGAGTCGGCGTAAACCTCCATCCGGCAAAGCGACGTGTCGGTCTTGTGCTGGCCGACCTTCAACTCCTCGATCGTGAAGTTGCCGCCGAGGTCCATGACGACGTCCATCACCTGCGGCAGCATCATCGAATCGATGATGTGGCCCTTCAACATGAGCCGCGCCGTGTGCTTGCGCTCGCTCACGCCGTCGCGCCTGCCGCCGCGTTGATCTGCGCCTGCAGGGCCGCTGCCTCCCTGGCGGGGCTTGCCGCGTAGAGCACCGACCTGCTCGCCGCGACAAGGGACGACGCGGGATCGCCGTTGAACGCCGCCCGGACCGCGGCTTCGACGTCGCCGCCCTGCGCGCCCACGCCCGGAAGCAGGAAGGGCAGGTCGGTCACGCTCCGAACCTCTCGCACCTGCTCCGGCGCCGTGGCGCCGACGACGAGGGCGACATTGCCGTGCAGGTTCAATCGTTCCGCGAGGTCGACGACGTGCCGGTAGATCGGCGTGCCTTTCACCTGGAGATGCTGCAGGTCGGTGGCGCCGGGATTGGACGTGCGGCACAGCACGTAGACACCTCGGTCGCCGTAGCTCGTGAACTGCTCGAGCGAATCGGAGCCAAGGTAGGGGTTGACCGTGGCAGCGTCCATCGCCAACGTGCCGAACACCGCGCGCGCATAGGCGCGCATGGTGTTGTCCATGTCGCCGCGCTTGGCGTCGAGGAGGAACGGCGTGCCCTCGGTCTCTCCGCGCAGTTCCAGCAACGCCTTCCAGCCATCGGGCCCGTACTGCTCCCAGAAGGCGCTGTTGGGCTTGAAGCAGCACACGTGCTCTTCCGTCTGGCGCACGACCTCGCGGCAGTGTCGCAGCGCCCCCGCCGCGCCACCGGCGATGCGTTCAGGGTCCGGGTCGAGGCCGACGCACAGGAGGCTTTTGCGCTCTCGTGAGAGCGCGCGCAGACGCTCGAAGTAGGTCATCCCGAGGCAATCGTAGGAGGCGACCCTGCCTGTGCGCGCAGCAACGAATACACCACGAGGTCGCGCCAGGCACCGCCCCGAAACTGCGACCCGTACAGGATGCCCTCGCGTCGGAACCCGGCCTTCTCGAGCGCGCGCTGCTCGGCGACGTTCTCGACGTCGGTCATCGCCTCGACGCGGTTGGCGGCGGTCGACGCAAACAGCCAGTCCGCGAGCAGGCGCTGGGCCTCGCCACCGTAACCCCGCCCCCGGCCCTCGGGAATCAGGTTGATGCCGATGTTCCAGGCCACCGACTCGGCGTTGGGTCCGTAGAGCTCCGGGTGCCAGGAGACGGTGCCGATCGGCGTGCTGTCGGCGACGAGCTCGACGATCAGCGCGCCGCGGTCCGACCCGACCAGGCCGTGCTCGCGGATCTCGTCCCGCAGCGGTCGCGGAGGAATACCGAAACGGTTGAACTCGCCGATGTAGGCCGGCTGCTGCCATCGCTCCAGTAAGCCGGCGTCGGCGACCGTCGCCTGGCGGAGCCTGACTCGATTCACGCGACAATTGAAGCGTGAGAATCGCGCTCGCGCAGGTCAACCCGACGGTCGGCGACCTCGAGGGCAACGCACGGCTGATCCTCGACTGGACGGACCGGGCGCGCGAGCGAGGCGCCGACCTGGTGTGCTTCCCCGAGCTCGCGATCACCGGCTACCCGCCAGAAGACCTGGTCCTCAAGCCCTCGTTCGTGCGCGACAACCTGGCCCAGCTGGAGCGCATCGCGAAGGCTGTGAAGGACATCGCCGTCATCGTCGGCTTCGTCGACCAGGAGGGTGACATCTTCAACGCCGCCGCGCTGGTGTGCGACGGCGAGGTGAAGACCGTCTATCACAAGGTCTTCCTGCCCAACTATGGGGTCTTCGACGAGAAACGCTACTTCGCACCGGGGCACGCTGCGCCGATCGTCGACTTTGGCGGGGCGCGGCTCGGCTTGTCGGTGTGCGAGGACGTCTGGTTCCCGGCCGGCCCGCTGGCCTGGGAAGCCGACCACGGCGCCCAGGTCCTGATCAACATCAACGGTTCGCCGTACCACTACGGCAAGCGCGCGCCACGTGAGGCGATGATCGGCGGCCGGGCCGCCGACTACGGCGCGTACATCGCGTGGGTGAACACCGTCGGCGGCCAGGACGAGCTCGTCTTCGACGGCAACAGCGTGGTGTTCGACCCCCGGGGAAAGGTGATCGCTCGCGCCGCCTCCTTCGACGAGGAGCTGCTCGTCTGCGACGTCCCGACCGGACCACCCCACCGTCCGACCGAGAAGCTCCGCCGCGAAGCCGAAGCCGCGGAGGGGCTCGAGCTGGAGGTGAGCGAGCTGGACGTCCCGGCACCTTCTGTCGGTGCAAAGCCACCACTCGAGCGACGCCTCGCGACTCCGCTCGAAGGTGCTGCGGAGATCTACGCGGCCGTCGTGCTCGGGACGCGCGACTACATGCACAAGCAGGGCTTCCAGAAGGCCGTGATCGGCATGTCCGGCGGCGCGGACTCCGCGCTTACGGCCGCGATCGCCTGTGACGCCCTCGGCCCGGAGAACGTGATCGGTGTCCGCATGACGTCGCGCTACACCTCGACCGAGAGCGTCGAGGACGCCGGGATGACGGCCGAGTACCTCGGCATGCAGCTGATGGACTTTTCGATCGAACCCCCTCATGAGGCCTTCGAGAAGATCGTGAGCCCCGTGTTCGCCGGCACCAAGCCCGGGGTGGCCGAGGAGAACGTTCAGCCTCGGATCCGATCGACGATCCTGCATGCCCTCTCGAACAAGTTCGGCTACATCGTGCTCAGCACCGGCAACAAGTCAGAGCTGGCGACCGGCTACGGCACCCTGTACGGCGACATCGCGGGCGGCTACGCGGTGCTCAAGGACATCACCAAGACCACCGTCTACGAGCTGTGCCGGTATCGCAACACCCTCGGGCCGGCCATCCCGGAGCGTGTGATCACCAAGCCGCCGTCGGCCGAGTTGAAGCCAGGACAGAAGGATACCGACAGCCTGCCGCCGTACGAACAGCTCGACCCGATCCTGATCGGCTACATCGAGGATGACCTGAGCCCGGAGGAGCTCGTGTCCAACGGCCACGACCCGAAGGTGGTCGCGCGTGTGATCCAGCTGGTGGACCGGAGCGAGTACAAGCGCCGGCAGGCTCCGCCCGGGGTCAAGATCACACCGCGTGCCTTCGGCCGCGACCGGAGGATGCCGATCGTCAACCGTTACAGCCCGAACGGCGGCCGGCCCGGATGAGCCTCGCGGCATAATTTCTATTGATACCTCGTATAGATGGGAGCTATGGGCGGATCGTTTGACGTCGTCGTGATCGGAGGCGGGCCCGGCGGCTACGTCGCGGCCCTACGCGCCGCGCAGCTGGGCGCCAGGACCGCCATCGTCGAGAAGGACCGGATGGGCGGAACCTGCCTGGTCCGCGGCTGCATCCCGACCAAGGCGCTGCTCCAGTCGTCCGAGCTCTACACGCTGGCCAGGGACGGCCGGCCGTTCGGCCTGGTCGCCGACAACGTCGGCTTCGACTGGTCCGCCGCACAAAAGCGCAAGACGGCGGTGGTCGATCAGCTGGTCAAAGGCGTCGAGGGCTTGCTCAAGGCCGGCGGCGTGACCAGCTACGCCGGCGCCGCGAAGCTGGCCGGCAAGGGCGTGATCGAGGTCGGCGGCGATCAGCTGCAGAGCAAGGACATCGTCATCGCCACCGGGTCGGCGGTCTCACGGATCCCTCTTCCGGGCGCCGAGCTGACGATCGACTCCGACCAGATCCTCGAGCTCAAAGAAGTGCCGAAGCGCCTGGCCGTGATCGGCGGCGGGGTCGTCGGCATGGAGTTCGCGGCCATGTTCGCGGCGCTTGGCAGCAAGGTCACGGTTCTCGAGATGCTGCCGCAGGTGCTGGCGATGGTCGACAGCGACCTGGTCAACGTCTATTCGAAGCACCTGGCGGGCCTCGGCGGCGAGATCCACACCGAAAGCAAAGTCTCACGCGTCGTGAAGCAGAACGGCGCCTTCCAGGTGCAGTTCTCCACCGGTGCCGAGGGTGGCGCCGTGGACGCAGACCAGGTCCTGCTCGCGGTCGGGCGCGTGCCCTTCACCCAGGGGCTGGAGGCCGAGAAGGCCGGGGTCAAGCTCGAGCGCGGTCGCGTGGTTGTCGACGAGCACCTGCACACCGACGCCGAAGGCATCTGGGCGATCGGCGACGTCATCGGCGGCATCATGCTCGCCCACGTCGCGTCCTACGAAGGCGTGTGCGCCGTCGAGAACATCGCCGGGGCGGGCAATCATTCTCAGCGCGTCCCCGACTACCACGCGGCGCCGAACTGCGTGTACACCGACCCGGAGATCGCACACGTCGGCCTTGGCGAGAAAGAGGCGAAGGAGAAGGGGATCGCGGTCAAGGTCGGACGCTTCCCGTTCGCAGCGTCCGGCCGGGCGCTGACCCTCGGCCAGACCGAGGGCTTCGTCAAGGTGCTCAGCGACCCAGAGTCGGGCAAGCTGCTGGGGGCGCACATCGTCGGCCCTCGCGCCACGGACCTCATTGCCGAGGCCACGCTGGCGATCCAGAACGGCCTGACCCTGGAGCAGATCGACCTGACGATCCACGCCCATCCGACATTGCCTGAGTCGTTGATGGAGGCGGCGCTTGCGGCTCAGGGCCGCGCCATTCACATCGCGAACCGCCGGCAGGCAAACCCGGCTCCCGCGCCCCAGACCACCCAGAACAACCAAAATCGAGAGAAAGAAATGGCAGCCACCGTGAAACCGTCTCCCTCCTCCCCACCTCCCACGCCCGCGGCAATCAACGCCAAGGCGCTCGAGCTGAAGAAGGACAATCGCGACTTCCTGCTCGGGATTCACCGGCAGATGCAGCTCATCCGTCGCTTCGAAGAGCGCGCGCAAGAGCAGTACACGAAGGCGAAGATCGGCGGCTACTGCCACCTCAACATCGGCGAGGAGGCGACCGTGGTCGGAGGCATCCTTGCCCTCAAGCCGAACGACTGGATCTTCACCAGCTACCGCGAGCACGGCCACGCGATCGCGCGCGGTGTCGACCCCAAGGAGGTCATGGCGGAGCTGTTCGGCAAGGAGACCGGCACGTCACACGGACGCGGCGGGTCGATGCACCTGGTCGACTACAAGCTGCGCTTCATGGGCGGCTACGGCATCGTCGGCGGCCACCTCCCCCTCGCGGTTGGCGGCGCGTGGGCGGTCAAATATCAGAAGCACGACGACGTGGTGTTCTGCATGTTCGGTGACGGCGCGACGAACATCGGCGCCTTCCACGAGTCGCTGAACATGGCCAAGGTCTTCGATCTGCCGGTGGTCTGGTTCTGCGTCAACAACCGCTACGGGATGGGCACGCCCGTCGAGAAGGCATCCGCCGTGGCGGACATCTACAAGAAGGCGTGCGCCTACGACATGGAGTCGATCCAGATCGACGGCATGAACGTGCGCGAGGTGATGCTGAAGACGAGCGAGATCCTCGAGAAGACGCGCAAGGATTCGGTGCCGCGCTTCATAGAGTCCCTCTGCTATCGCTTCCGGGGCCACTCGGTGGTCGACCCGGACAAGTACCGGTCGGAAGAGGACAAGGTGACGTGGCGCAAGGCCGACCCCATCGTCGCTTTCGAGCACGAGCTGGAGTCGAGTGGCCTGGCCGACGAGGAATACTTCAAGAACGTGCGTGTCGAGGTCGACAACGAGGTGAAGGACATCATCCAGTTCGCGGACGAGAGCCCGGACCCGAACGCGGCCGATCTCTACAAGTACACGTACGCCGGACAGTGGGACAACCGGCCCGAGCTGCGCGCGGAGAAGGTCTGATGGCAACCGCGGTCAAGGCCGAAGACAAGCTCTACCGCGTGGCGCTGCGAGAGGCGCTGGCGGAGGAGATGGAGCGCGACGAGACCATCTACCTGATCGGTGAGGACATCGGCAAGTTCGGCGGCGCCTATCGCGTGACCGAGGGCCTGCTCGACCGATTCGGCGCCCAGCGCGTCGTCGACGCGCCCATCGCCGAGGAGGTCATCGTGGGCACGGCGATCGGGTCGGCGATGCTCGGGCTGCGGCCGGTGGTCGAGCTGATGACGATCAACTTCTCGCTGGTCGCGTACGACCAGATCGTCAACAACGCGGCCAAGATCCGCTACATGTTCGGCGGCGAGGTCAAGGTGCCGATGGTCATCCGCATGCCCGGCGGCGCGGGCCACCAGCTGTCGGCCCAGCACTCCCACTCGTTCGAGGTCCTCTACGGCCTGATCCCCGGGCTGCTCGTCGTCGCGCCCACGACGCCGGAAGACGCAAAGGGGCTGCTGAAGTCTGCCATTCGGTCCGACAACCCCGTGATGTTTCTCGAGTCGATGAGCCTCTACAACGTCAAGGGGCCCGTTCCCGATGGCGATTACACGACGCCGCTCGGCCAGGCGGCGGTGCGGCGCGAAGGTTCAGACATAACCATCGTCGGGGTGTCGCGGATGGCGGTGCTCGCCTACGAGGCCGCCAAGCAGCTCGAGGAGGAGGACATCGACGCCGAGGTCATCGACCTGCGCTCGATCCGGCCCATCGACTGGAAGCCGATCGTCGACTCGGTGCGGAAGACAAGCCGGTGCGTCGCGGTCGAGGAAGGCTGGTCGACATACGGCGTCACCGCGGAGATCACCGCCGGCGTGCAGGAGCGATGCTTCGACTACCTGGACGCGCCGGTGCGCCGTCTTGGCGGGGCGCAAGTGCCCATGCCCTACAACCAGGGCCTCGAGAAGGCCTCGATCCCGACGGCCGAAGACATCAAACGGCTCGTGCGCGCGACGCTCGGCAAGAAGGTCGACGCCTGATGTCCGACATCAACATGCCGAAGCTCTCCGACACGATGGAGGAGGGCACGATCGTCGAGTGGAAGAAGAAGTCGGGCGACGCAGTGAAGAGCGGAGACGTGCTCGCCGAGGTCGAATCCGACAAGGCCACGTTCGACCTCGAGGCTGACGCCGACGGCACGCTGCAGATCCTGGTCGAGCAGGGCGTGCCGGCCAAGATCGGGGCGCCGATCGCCCGGATCGGTGACGGCGGAGCCGACGCCGCGCCCGCACCCGCCGCCCAACCCCCGCCCGCGGCCGCCCCTGCCGCAAAGTCCAAGGCCAAGGAACCGGCGCCGGCGAAGCAACCGGAGCCGGCACAGGCGTCCCAGCCTGCGCAGGAGGCCCCGCCCGCGCAAGAAGGCCCGCCCGCGCAGGAAGCCGAACCCGCGCCACCTCAGGCGCCACAGGCTCCCCCGCCAGCGCGCGAGCGGGGCGGTCAGGCTGACGGGAGCGTCAAAGCCTCCCCTCTCGCGCGACGCCTCGCCGAGGAGATGGGCGTCGACCTTGCATCGGTCAAGGGCACCGGCCCCGACGGCCGCATAGTCAAGGAAGACGTGATGGCGGCCGGTGGAACACGGCAGGCGGAGCGGCGCCGGCCGCAGCCGGTGGCGGAGCGGCCGGCCGGCCCCGACGTAGAGGTCATCGAACCCACGCGAATGCAGTCGACCATCGCCCGCCGCATGGCCGAGTCGAAGGCCACCGTGCCCGAGTTCCAGGTCACCGTCGAGGTTCGCGTCGACCTCGCGGTCAGCCTGCGCCAGCAGCTCAAGGACTCCGTACCCGGCGCCGAGAAGGTGACGATGACCGACTTCCTGGTGCGGGCCTGCGCGCTCGCCCTCCGCAAGTTCCCCGAGGTCAACTCCTCGTGGGCCGACGGCAAATTTCAACGCAAGCGTTCGATCAACATCGGCCTCGCGGTCGCGCCGAGCCAGGGCATGGGCTTACTCGTGCCGGTTGTGCACGATGCCGATCTCAAGGACATCATCCAGATCTCGATCGAGTCCCGCCAGGTCATCGAGCGCGCGCGATCAGGGCGGCCGGCCGAAGGCGACCTCAGCGGCGCGACGTTCTCGATCTCGAACCTCGGCATGTACGGTGTGGACGAGTTCACCGCGATCATCAACCCGCCCGAGGCCGCGATCCTCGCGGTCGGCGGCATCAAGGACGTGCCGGTCGTCGAAGGCGACCGCATCGTGCCGGGCAAGGTCATGCGTATGACGCTTTCGGTCGACCATCGGGTTTTCTACGGGGCGACCGCGGCCCAGTTCATGGCCGAGGTCAAACGGCTGATCGAGAACCCGGTGACGCTTCTGGTCCCCGCCGCTCAGCAGTGACCGCCGCCCGTAACGTCTTGATGGGACTCTTTTCAACACGCTTCTTCGACGCGCCCATGAAGCGTTCGCATGGGCAGGCCTTGGTCGCGAGCGCCCTGTTGCTCAGCAACGGGGCGATACACGTGATCGCGTTTCCGGACCACTTCATGGCCGCCGCTTACATCGGGGTGCTGTTCTTGCTTCTCGCGCTCGCGACAGTGCCGCTTGCGATTGGGATCGGCGCCGGCAGTCAGCCGGCGTGGGACCTAGCCGCCCTCATGTCGGCGATCGCCATCGTGGCGTACGCCCTCGCGCGTACCACAGGCTTGCCCTTCTACCACGAGCAGCGCTTGACATGATGGGCCCGGTTCCACTGGGCCTTCTGTCCGTGATCGTCGAAGCGCTGTTCTTGCTGATGTATGTGCGAGGCGAACCGGGACTTGCGTTCGGCCGGCGGCGCCTTCTCGCTTGACCTACGCGACGGCGGCCGGCGCTGCCTCTGCCGGCGTCGAAACCGAGTCGCGCGAGGCTGGAAGCGTCAGATGGAGGCGCAGGTTGCCAGAGTCGTCGAAGTCCGCCCACAGCCTGCCCTTCATCGCGACCGCGAGCTCGCGGGAGATCGAGAGGCCGAGACCTACACCGCCCGCAGCGGCGGACCTCGATGGGTCCGCGCGGTAGAAGCGTTCAAACATGCGATCCGGGTCGGGCCGATGCTGACCCGCGGGGTTCGAGACGATCGTCTCCACCCCGCCGCCGCTGAGCCGCGCCACCGCATGCACGGCCGTCCCTTCGGGTGCGTACTTGACCGCGTTGTCGAGAAGGTTGTCGAGGATCTGGTGGAGGCGCTCGGGGTCGGCGGCCACCGGTGGGATGTCGTCGGGGACGTTCAGGTCCAGCGCCAGCGAGCGTGACGCGGCGCGCGGGCGGACCATCTCGAGCTCTTGCTGCAGCTGACCGCTCAGGTCGACCGACGTGATGTGCATCGAGATCGTCCCGGCCTCGACCCGCGCGAGGTCGAGAAGCTCCTGCGCCATGCGCAGCACTCGCTCGGATTCCTCGTGCACGATCGTCGCGGCGCGGTGCCGCTCGGCATCGCTGAGCAAGCTGTCGTCGACCAGAGCCTGGCTGAAACCGATCAGGCTGGTCAACGGCGTCTTCAGCTCGTGCGAGACATTGGCCAGGAAATCGCGCTGGACCTTGCGGGCGCGCTCGACCGCCTCGGCCATGCGGTTGAATGCCGAGCCGAGCATGCCGATCTCGTCCTGCCCGGAGATGCTGACCCGCCGAGAGTAGTTGCCGGCCGCGATGTCCTCGGCCGCGGCGGCGAGCTGGGTCAGCGGCCGCGTCACCGAGCGGACGACGAGAAGGATGAGCAGCATCGCGGCGACCAGGGCGACCCCACCGGCCTCGAGGAGGCGCGTCGCGAGATCACCGGCCGCGGCGCCGGCGACGAATGACTGAGGCTGCGCGAGGACCACGTACGTTGCGCCGAGTGGGTCGATTCGCTTGCCTGGCAGCTTCATGGCCGCTGCGATGTAGCCCTCGCCGTCGAAGACTGGGCGAGCCTCGAGGACGTTCTGGAACCTTTGCGACTGAGTCAGCGGGATCCGGCTGCCCGTCGACTGGGCCGCGCTGTCGTACACGATGTAGCGCTCGTTGTCCAGCAGCAGAAGCCGGCCGGTTCCGAGCCTGGCCGCAAGTGAATCCAGACGCGCGGTGAAGTCCGCCGCAAACGCGACCCGGCACGAGCCCGTCCCCGCCTGCACGAACTGGCACTCGTTCATGCGCACCTGCTGCGCGGCCGTCGTGATCTGCCGATCGAGCTGGTCCTGGGTTCCCTGGAACTCCAGCGTCCGAACCTGGACCCAGGTCAGCGCACCGGCCAGGAGCAGGCTCAGGGCGACGATCCCTGCCGCGGCCGCGAGGAGCCGTATGCGCAGGGTCAGCTGCCTGCCAGCTCCAACCGGTAGCCCACACCCCACACCGTCTGGATGCTGGGGTCGGTCACCCTGGCGGCCGCCAGCTTCTCGCGCACCTGCTGCACGTGGACGTCGACCGTGCGCGTGTAGCCCGGGAAGTCGTAGCCCCACACCAGGTCGAGCAGCTCGCTGCGCTGGAAGACGCGGCCCGGATAGCGGGCGAGCAGCGCCAGGAGGTCGAACTCCTTCGGGCGGAGCTGCACGCGCTCCGGCCCGAAGCGCACCTCGTGTCGCTCGATGTCCACCTCCAGCTTGCCCGCGCGCACCAGCTTCGGCTGGTCCGGCTCCGTCCGCGCGCGGCGGAGCAGCGCCTTGGCCCGAGCGACGAGCTCCTGCGGGTGGAAGGGCTTGGTCAGGTAGTCGTCCGCGCCAACCTCGAGACCGACAACCTTGTCGGTCACCTCGTCTCGCGCGGTGAGCATGATGATCGGCACCTGGCTCTGCTTGCGGATCTCCTTGCAGATCGTGAGGCCGTCGGTACCGGGCAGCATGATGTCGAGGATCACCAGGTCCGGCTTGACCTGGCCGAACTTGGCGACGGCCTGCGCCCCGTCCCCCACCCCCTCGACCTCGTAGCCCTCGCGGGTCAGGTAGAGGCGCGCCAGCTCGACGATGTGCTTCTCGTCGTCGACGACCAGGATCTTCGAGCTCATCGCTGCGCCCATGCCATCAAATTCACACCGCGACGTTAGCCGGTTGTTTTACACAGGTCAGGGAAATGTAAGCGCGGGCTATTTTCCCGCTCTGAGCACCAGTTTCAGCGGGTTTCCGACGAGCCCGAATCGATCGCGAACCTTCTTCTCGAGATAGCGCCGGTAGGAGAAGTGAAGGAGGTTCGTGTCGTTGACGAACATCACGACCGTCGGCGTCTCCGCGGCGGCCTGAGTCGCGTAGTTGAGCTTCAGCCGGCGCCCTTTGTACGAGGGCGGCTGGTGCTCGAGAAAAGCCTCGCGCAGGACGCGGTTCAGCTCGTTGGGCGGCATCTTGATCCGCCTCTGCCCCACCACCTCGAGCGCTGCAGGTATCACGGTGCGGATGCCTTCCTTCGTCTTCGCCGAGACGGCGACGACAGGGGCGAAAGCGGCGAACTTGAAGTCGTTGGTCAACGCCTTGCGCCAGTACGCGGGTTTGCGCATATCCGGCTCGACCAGGTCGATCTTGTTGACGACGATCACGAGGCCCTTGCCGGCCTCGAGGGCGTAGCCGGCCACGTGCTGATCCTGGGCCAGCACCCCGGCCGAGCCGTCGATGACGAGCAGCACCGCGTCGGACCGCTCCATTGCGTGGATGCCGCGAAGCAGGCTGTACCGCTCGAGCCGGTCGCGGCTCGACGACTTGCGCCGGATGCCGGCGGTGTCGACGAGCACCACCGGAACGCCGCCGAACGTCAGCTCCGTGTCGATCGGGTCTCGCGTCGTGCCCGGGATGGGGCTGACCAGGGCGCGCTCGTCGCCGAGCAATGCGTTGAGCAGCGAGGACTTGCCGACGTTGGGTCGCCCCATGATCGCGAGCCGGTCGGCGCTCCCGTCCTGGCCGGGCGCCTCTTCAGGCGGAGGCATCGCCTCGACGAGCCTGTCCAGGAGATCACCGACGCCGAGGCCGTGCTGAGCCGAGATGAGCGACGGCTCGTCGAAGCCGAGCTCCAGAAGCTCGTGCGCGAGGTGGCGCTCGCTCGGCGAGTCGGCCTTGTTGGCGACGACGATCAGGTTCCGGCGCGAGGTCCGCAGCATCCGCGCGATGTCGCGGTCGATCGGCGTCAGGCCCTGCCGCACGTCGAGCAAGAAGACGATCAGGTCCGCCTGGTCGATGGCGACCTTCGTCTGGGCTTCAATGGCGGCTCGGGACTCGTCCTTCGCCGTATCGAGGTCGAGCCCGGCGGTGTCGACGACCGTGAACTCGCGGCCGCGCCACTCGGCCACCCCATAGAGGCGGTCACGAGTCAAGCCTGCCTGTGCGTCGACGATCGCCTTCCTCTGGCCGATCATCCGGTTGAAGAGGGTCGATTTGCCTACGTTTGGCCGACCGACGATCGCGACAATTGGCCGCGCCACGCCCAAAGGATTGCAGAGCCGCCGGCGCACAACACGGCGCCGAAGGCCATCGTCGCGACCGGGCTTGCGATCCACAGCAATCCGGCCGCAACGCTGGACGCCAGGTCGCCGGCACCGTTGACGCCGTTGAGCATCCCGTATGCCGAGCCAAGCCGGCGCTCCTCGATGAGCATGCCGGCGAGCGAGTTCTCGATCGACGGCACCACCGGCTCCTGCGCGCCGACAAGAAGTGCAAGCAGTCCCACCGCGAACCACCCATGCCCCAGCGCGCCGACGACGCATGCCAGGGCGAAGGTCGCGTACGCGGAGGCCAGGACCGGCGCCTTGCCCGCGCGGTCGGCGAGCCATCCGGCCGGAAACGAGACGGCCGTGCCGACGGCGTTGTGGGCCAGGTAGAACCCGACCGCGGCGGCGGTCGCGGCGGGGACGCTGAGCTCCGGCCGGAGCATCTGGACCACTCGGACGGTGAAGAACGCCGTGGCGAAGTTGCCGGTGCCGAAGACCGCGACGGGTACCAGGAAACGCCAGAACGGGCGTGGAAGCTTGAATTCGGGCGGCTTGGCCGCCCGCCGGCCCCGGCGAGGGTCGCGTGTCAGGAAGGCGAAGAAGGTGACGGCCAGGACCGCGGGGATCACGGCCACCGCGAACACGGTGCGGAATCCGTGGTTCGTGGCGAGGAGCGCGAACGCGATCGCCGGTCCGATCAGTGCGCCGGCGGTGTCCAGCGCCTCGTGAAGGCCGAAAGCCTTGCCGAGATGCTTCTTCTCGACTGAGCCGGCAAGCATCGCGGACCGGATGGGCTGGCGGAGCCCACGCCCGATCCAGGCGAACGCGCGCGAGACCAGCACCTGCGGCCAGCTGGTGACCGCCAGCAGAAGCGTGAACCCCAGACCGGTGGCGCCGTATCCGCCGACGGCAAGGTACTTGCGCCAGCCGACACGGTCGCTGTACCAGCCGCTCCAGACCTTGATCGCGGCGGAGGCGCCGTCGGCGATCCCTTCGACGAGGCCGACCGTGTATACGGGTGCGCCGAGTCCGGCGGTGATGAACAGCGGCAGGACGGCGAGCACCATCTCGTAGTTCGCGTCCGCGGCGAGGTCGGCGAGGCCGATGCCGAGGACGTTGCGATTGAGCCAACGGACCGTCGGGCGTGCCGAGGCCTCGGTGCTCAGACCACCTCCAGGGGCACCTGGTCCACCGGTCCCCGATCCCTCCTGGCGAGGAAGGCGTTTACGTCAGCGGGCTTTCCCTCCTGGACGGACACGATCACGTACACATAGCTCTCCCACGAACGCTCTATGTCGAAGACGGAAGGCCGCGCCGGATGGTTGGGGTGGCTGTGGTAGTAGCCGAGGACGTCCAGGTCGGTCTGGTACAGCTCCTTGCGGATCTGCATGTCCTCCTTGTCGTCGATCAGGTAGCGGACCTCAGGGTTCTTCTCCTCGAGGTTGCGCACGCGACGGACCTCGGTGACCAGGTTCTCGTTCGGCCGGCCGATGAGCAGGCCGCAGATCTCGTACGGAAAGCCCTCCGCTCCATGTGCGCGGATCGATTCGAGCGCCTCGCGTCGGATCTTCAACGTGAACGCGCGCCGTAAAGACCGGTGGACAGGTAGCGATCCCCCGAGTCGGGAAAGACCGTCACCACAACGCCCTCTCGGATCGTCGTCGCGAGCCTGCGCACCGCCCAGAGGGCTGCGCCGCTCGAGTGCCCGACCAATAATCCTTCGGTCCGCGCCACCTCCCGCGCCAGGTCGTACGCGGGCTCGGTCGGCGCGCCCCAGACCTCGTCGGCCAGCGAGGGGTCCCAGATGCGCGGCACGATCGCGGTCGGCAGGTGCTTCAGGCCTTCGAGCCCATGAAACGAATCCTCCGGCTCGACGGCGATCGTCCTGATCGATGCGTCGTGCTCCTTGAGGCGGCGCGACGTGCCGACGAACGTCCCGGTTGTGCCGAGACCGGCGACGAATGCGGTGATGCGGCCGCCGGTCTGCTGGAGGATCTCGACCGCCGTGCCTTCGTAGTGCGCGCGCGGGTTCGCCGGATTCGAGTACTGGTCGGGATAGAAGTAGGAGTCGGGATCCTGCGCGACCAGGTCACGGACCAGCCGGATGGCACCGTCGGAGCCCTCCCCCGCGTCGCTGTAGACGATCTCCGCCCCGTACGCGGTCACCAGCGCCTTGCGCTCGGCGCTGACGTTGCGCGGCATCACCAGCTTCACCCGATACCCTTTCGCCGCGCCCATGAGCGCGTAGGCGATGCCGGTATTGCCCGAAGTCGAGTCGATGATCGTCTTCTCTCTGGTCAGTGCGCCGCGCTGCTCACCGTCCTCGATCATCGCCAGCGCTGCGCGGTCTTTGACCGAGCCGCCGGGGTTGAACCACTCCGCCTTGGCGTACACCTCGACTTGCGGGAACTCGCGCTCGAAGAGCCGCACGCGCAGTAGCGGCGTGTTGCCGACGAGCTTGGTGATCCCCTGACTGAAGAGGGCTGTCACTTCTGAACAGGATAGGAACCCCTCCGGCCCTGGGGGCCACCTCCCCGCGCGCGGGGAGGATGTCAGCCGGCGAAATGGAAGAGGATCGTGCCGCCGATGACAAAGACCGCCGCGACTCCGTAACCGATGAGCGATCGCCGGTAGACGGTTCCGCCCTCCGGCCACAGGATGTTCAGGATCGCCTTGGCGATCAAGAACCCACCGCCTAGCAGGGCCACCGGAGGCCAACCTTTGAGCACGCCGACGAGCAGCACCAGGCTTGCGGCCACCACCTCGAGGAGCTGCAGCAGCGTGTAGACGGCCACCTACTCGTGCGAGAGGGCCTGAGAGAAGTCGGCGACGATGTCCGCCGCCTCTTCTATGCCGACCGAGACTCGGACTGTCCCCGGTCCGACGCCCAGCGCCGCGCGTTCCTCGGCGCTCATGGAGCGGTGCGACGTGATCTCCGGGTAGGAGATCGTCGTCTCCACGCCGCCAAGGCTGGCCGCGAAGGTCACCAGCTTGAAGCGCGTCATCATCCGCTGCACCGCGTCCCGTCCGCCATCGAGGTCGAACGCCATCATCCCGCCGGAACCATCGGGCAGGATGCGGTTGGGCCCATCGACGATCGGGTGGTAAACCCTGGCGACTCCCGGCATCGCACGCATCGCGCGGGCCAAGGCGAGCGAGTTGTCGCTGTGCCGGCGCATGCGGACGTCAAGTGTCCGCAGCCCGCGCAGCGCGAGCCAGGCGTCGAACGGCCCAAGCGTCGTCCCCGTCCGCGCGGAGCGGGCCCGCGCGACGCTCATGGTCTGCGCGTCGCCGACGATCACTCCCGCGACTAGGTCCGAATGACCGCCGAGATACTTGGTCGCGCTGTGCATGACCGCCGTCGCCCCCAGCTCCAGCGGCCGGCACAGAAGCGGAGTGGCGAACGTGTTGTCGACGACAAAAGGCACGCCGCGCTCACGCGCCATCCTGCCTAGCTTCTCCAGGTCCGGCACGCCGCACAGCGGATTGGTGATGGTCTCGGCGATGAGGAGCCCGGCCCCCTGCAGCGCTCGCCGAACTGCGTCCAGATCTCCGAGGTCGACGAAATTCACCTCGTAGCCCGCGGGCTCGAAGTCCTGGCGCAGCATCGCGGCGGTCCCGCCGTACAGCTCGCGGGTGGCGACGATGGTCGCGGGTTTGGGCGCGAGGGCGAGGATCGCCCCGTGAAGCGCGGCCATTCCCGACGCGGTCGCCACACCGGCCTCGGCGCCTTCGAGCTCCGCGATCGCGCGCTCGAGCATTTCGCGGTTGGCGTTGGAGTTGCGCCCGTAGTAGTAACCCGGGCGCTCGCCGCGGGCGACGGCGTCGTAGTCGTCGAGGTCCGTGTAGACGTGGACCGAGGCCTGGCTCAGGTCCGGCGCGAGAGGGCTTCGGGCGGACAGCTCGCGGCCCGCGTGTACGGCCCGCGACGCGGGCTTCATTTCTTCAAGCTTGAGCGGCCGGCGTATCTGGCGGCCTCGCCCAGCTCGGCCTCGATCTGGAGCAGCCGGTTGTACTTCGCCACGCGGTCGGAGCGCGCGGGCGCACCGGTTTTGATCATGCCGACCCCGGTAGCCACCGCAAGGTCCGCGATGGTCGTGTCCTCGGTCTCTCCCGAACGGTGCGACATGACCGCGCTGTAGCCCGCACGCCGCGCCATTTCGATGGCGTCGAGCGTCTCGGTCAGGGTGCCGATCTGGTTGACCTTGATCAGGATCGAGTTGGCGACTCCCCGGTCGATGCCCTCTTTCAGGCGCTTGACGTTCGTGACGAAGAGGTCATCGCCCACGAGCTGGATGCGCTTACCCTCGGCCTCGGTCAGGCTCTTCCACCCCTCCCAGTCGTCCTCCGCCATGCCGTCCTCGATCGAGACGATGGGATAGCGCACAGTCCAGTCCTGATACAGCTTCACGAGTTCCGCATCGTCGAGCGTGCGGCCCTCGCCCTTCAGCACGTACTGGCCGTCCTTGTAGAACTCGCTCGATGCTGGGTCGAGCGCGATGGCGACGTCATCGCCCGGGCGGTAGCCGGCCTTTCCCATCGCCTCGACGATGAGCTTCAACGCGTCCTCGTTCGAGGGCAGGTCCGGCGCGAACCCACCCTCATCACCGACGGCGGTCGAAAGTCCGAGCGACTTCAGCACCGCCTTGAGCGCGTGATACACCTCCGCCACCGCGCGAATGCCCTCGCGGAACGTCGGCGCGCCGACCGGACAGACCATGAACTCCTGGAGATCGACGGACGTGTCCGCGTGCACGCCTCCGTTGAGGATGTTCGACATCGGCAGCGGCAGCAGAGAAGCGTCCGTGCCCCCCAGATGTCGGTATAGAGGCTCGCCCTTCGCGTTCGCCGCCGCGTGGGCCACCGCGAGGGAGACACCGAGGATCGCGTTGGCCCCGAGCCGCGACTTGTTCGGCGTGCCATCGAGCTCGATGAGCGCCTGGTCGATGCTCCGCTGGTCCTCCACGTCGGCGCCGTCCAACCGCCGCGCGATCTCGCCCTCGACGTTGGCCACGGCGTTGAGCACGCCTTTGCCGCCGTAGCGCTTCGGGTCGCCGTCACGCAGCTCGACCGCCTCGTGCACGCCGGTTGACGCTCCGGAGGGCACGATTGCGCGGCCGGTTCCCGTGTCGGTGATCACCGTGACCGCGATGGTCGGATTGCCCCGCGAGTCGAGCACCTCGAGGGCCTTCAGCCCCGTCACCCTGGCCATCGAATCCGAAGTCTAACTAGAGGTCGACGGCAGACCGAACAGGCCGGTCGGGTGCACACGGAATCCGTAGTCGAGCAGCAGCGCCGCGTCCGGAGTCGAGAAACCGGTTGCGTTCATCACGACGGCGATGAGGTGGCGTCCATTCCGGGTCGCGGTGGCGAGCATGCAGCCTCCCGCGTTGTCCGTGAGCCCGGTCTTCAAGCCGGTCGCCCCTGGATACGACCACAAGAGACGGTTGAGGTTGTGCGGATAAAAGGCTTTGTGGGTCGCGGTCGCCGGGATGACGATGTCCTTCGTCGCGGCGATGGTGGCGAGCTGCGGGTAGTACGCGTCAAGGTACGCGGCCGTGTGCGCCAGGTCGTGTGCCGACATCCCGTGTCCGGGAGCGTCGAGACCACTCGGTGTCACGAAGTGGCTGGCGGTGAGGCCGATGCTCTTCGCCTTCTGATTCATCTGGCGAATGAAGCGGTCGCGTGGGACGAGCCCGGTCGCCAGCGCCTCAGCGGCGTCGTTGCCGGAGTCGAGGAAGAGTCCCGCGAGGACCTCTCGGAGGGTGAGCTGCTCGCCCGCGCTCAAGCCCATGACGCTGGGCACCACCTCGGTCGCCTCTTTCGTCACCGTGATGGTGCGATCGAGCGAGCCCGCGTCGTCGACCGCGACCATGGCGGTGATCAGCTTGGTCAGGCTCGCGGGCGCGCGCGAGGTCTCGGGGTCCCGCTCCCACAGGACCTGACGGGCGTCGACGTCCACGAGGTACGCCGCCTGGCCGTGGATCGGGATGTTCGGCTGGCCGTGCGTGGCGAGCCAGAAGGTGGAGAAGTCGAAATGGTCGAAGGTCTGGGCCGCGGGCGCGGAAGCGGACGAGCTCTGGAGGCTGAAGTCGAACGGCGTCGTTCGGTTGCGCGCGACGTAGACGGTTGTCACGACGGCGGCCACGATCACGCTGACCGAAACGAGAAAGGTCAGCCGCTCGCGACGCTGCCTGCGCTTGGCGCGCGTGAAGGTTCTTCGTTCTGTGACGTGGGCTGGGACGGTGAGAACCCCCTGAGGGTTTGGTGCGAGGAATTCTATCCGGCTGGGGCGTGCTCCGGCGCTGTGGCGGGCGATGGCGGCATCGCAGGAACGGGCGCGGTGGTCGGCTCCTGGAGGCGGACCGCGAGCTGGTCGCTGGCAGCCTCCATGGTCTGGAGCGCGGTCGCGTTGTCCTTCGCGTTCATGAAAACCGGCTGGCCGTAGTCGTAGATCCGGTATGCCTTCCACGTGGCCGAGACGAGCTGCGTGCCGTAGAAGGTGTAGGTCCCGATCACTCCCTCGCGGGTCTCTTCCGACCACATCTGGTCGAAGACGAAGTTTCCGTGCGCGTAGGTGATCAGCTTGCCGTGGTAGACCTCGATCCCCTGGTACCAGTGCGGATGGTTGCCGATGACGATGTCGGCGCCCCAGTCGATGGCGTCGTGCCCGATCACGACCGGGTCGTCGGGCGTCGGCACGCCGCGGTCCGGCATCGGCTGCCGCTCGTACTCCTTGCCCCAATGAAACTGCACGACCACGATGTCGGCCAGCTGTCGCGCGCGGGCGATGCCGGCTTTGAGCGCGACCTTGTCGATGGCCCGGCCCACTCCGTTGAAGCCGATGAACCCGAACTTGATGCCGCGCACGTCGATCACCGCCACCGGTCCCAGCCCCGACGTCTGGATCCCGTGCTGATTGAGCAGCTGCTCGGTGGCCGTGACTCCTTCGGCGCCGTAGTTCGTCAGGTGGTTGTTGGCAAGGTTCGCCACGTCCGCGCCCATGTAGGTCAGCCCGTTGACGAAGCGCGCGTCGCCGCAGAACGTGAACGTCGGGCCGGGGTTCACCGCACAGCCCGCGAACAGCGGCGACTCGAGATTGATGTAGGTGATGTCGGCGTTCTTCGTGTAATCGGCGGTGCGGCGAAACGGCCACAGGTAGTCGTGGCGGATGGTGGCGAAGTAATCGACGCCTCGCGCCGGGATCACGTCGCCCGTGACGAGCAGCGTACGGATCTTGCTCGGATCGTTGGGCACGATGTATTTCGGATGGAAGAGCTCCTGCAGGCTCAGCGATGGAATCGGGTTGGTCCGGTCGGCAAACGACGGCTGATCGATCGGCAGCGGCCCGAACGCATCACGCGAGCTGGAGGCAACCTGGCTTTCGACAACGGGCGAGGCGGTCTGGTTGCAGGCAACCAACAGCACGACGAGGGCAACCAGCCGGAAGGGTCTCACCTGACCGGCAATTGTGCCAGCAGATCCTCGATCGCGATCAACCGAGCAACGTAGGAACGGACAGGCTCGCCCAGCTCGCCGGCGGCCCGGAACACGCGCTGGTTGCCCTCGGCCCGCCGGGTTTCCAGCATCGTTGCCAGGTTGCGGTCTAGCGCCCCCCGCGCAAGAGCGGCCTCGACCACGCTGCCGACCCACGACGCGTAAAGCGCGATCTCCTGCCGCCTGGGGTCGCTGCCCACCGCGGGCGCCGGCGAGTGGACGTGCTCGGTCCACAGGCGGCGGAGTCGCCGCAGGTCCTCGCTGTCGGGGATCAAACCTGCTGGGCTTTGAGCTGTGCGATCACGGCGTCCGCCACCTGGCTCGTACCCACGGCGGTCGGATCGTCGCGTTTCTCCTTGAGGTCGTAGGTCACGTTCTCGCCGAGGGCTATGACGTTGGCTATCGCCTTCTCCATGGCGTCGGCCGCGGCGGTCTCGTCCAGGTAGCGCAGCATCAGGACCCCGGAAAGCATCACCGCCATCGGATTGACCTTGTTCTGGCCCGTGTACTTTGGCGCGCTTCCGTGCGTGGCTTCGAACACCGCCCCGTTGGTGCCGATGTTCGCCCCCGGAGCCAGGCCCAGGCCGCCGATCATGCCCGCGCCGAGGTCGGAGATGATGTCGCCGTAGAGGTTCGGGCAGCAGAGGATGTCGTACTCCCTGGGCCGGAGCACGAGCTGCATGCACATGTTGTCGACGATCCGGTCCTCGAACTCGATGTCGCTGTTGCGCTCAGCGACCTTGCGCGCGACCGCCAGGAAGAGCCCATCGGTGTGCTTCATGATGTTCGCCTTGTGCACGGCGGTCACCTTTCGCCTGCCGTACCGGCGCGCGTAGTCGAACGCGAACTGCACGATCCTCTCTGAGCCGCTGATCGAGATGGGCTTGATCGAGAGCCCGCTGTCCGGCCGGATCTTCTTCTTGGCCAGCTCCGAGATCTCGGCGACGAGGTGCTGCGCGTCGGGCGAGCCCTCCTCGAACTCGATGCCCGCATAGATGTCTTCTGTGTTCTCGCGAACGATGATGAAGTCGAGGTCGTCGCGGAGGTTTCGCGCGCCCTTGTATGCCCTCACCGGCCGCACGAGCGCGTAAAGGTCCAGCGCCTGCCGCAGGGCGACGTTGACGCTGCGAAACCCGCTGCCGACCGGCGTCGTGATCGGACCCTTGAGGGCGACCTTGTTCTTGCGGATCGATTCGAGCACCTTGTCGGGGAGCGGAGTTCCGAACTCGGGGATCGCCGCTTCGCCCGCGTTCTGGACGTCCCAGTCGAACTCGACCCCGGTGGCCTCGAGGACACGACGCGAGGCTTCGCAGATCTCCGGGCCCACGCCATCGCCGGGGATGAGCGTTACTGCGTGCTTGGTCAACCCGTTCTACGAGGCGGTGCTACCGGTTTTTGAAGTAGTCGGCGTTGATCTGGATGAAGTTGCGCCACTGCTCTGGCACTTCGTCCTCGGGGAAGATCGCGTCCACCGGACACGGATCGACACAAGCACCACAGTCGATGCACTCGTCAGGGTCGATGTAGTACATGTTGGCCGCGTCGTCTGTGTGGATGCAGTCGACCGGACAGACCTCCACGCATGAGGCGTCTTTGACGTCTATGCAGGGCTGAACGATGACGTATGCCACGTTCCGCAAGGGTACCATGCACCGTTAAATGCCCGAATCCGAGCCCAAGCCGAAGCTGATCGAACTTGTGGGAACCGGCGCAGGACAGGGCTGGAAGGCCGTCCTGCGGAACGGTAAGCCCGCGGTCGTCCACGAGATCCCGGTGCCGCAGGCCGAAGCCACGGCGGCGGTTCCGCGCCTGCAGCGCCTGTTCGACCACCGCCATCCCGCCCTCTCCCCCGTGCTCGCCTGGGGCACGGACCAGACCGGTGTCTGGGTCGCCGTCGAGCCGAACGAAGGCACCCCGTTGAGCTCCATCCTCACCCGCGGACCGATGACCCCGGGGGCGGCGGCGGCGCTCGGTGCGGCCGTGCTTTCCGGCGTCGCCGCGCTCCACGAGATGGGAATAGCGATGGGCGGATTCGGTGCGACGGCCGTTCGCGTCACCTCCAACGGCGAGGTGCGAATCGCGGGACACCCGGCGGCCGCTGTTCGAGGCGCGCCCTCCCAGAGCGACCTCCGCGCCGACGTGCGATCGTCCGGCATGGCGGTTTGCGCGGCTTTCGGCGTCGACCCGGCCGGCTCACCCGCCCCGCCGAGCATCCCGCCCGGCCTCGTGGTCACGATGCGCTCGATGGCCAGCGGGGCCATGGGACCGTCCGCCGACCGCGCTCAGGGAGCGCTGCGGGAGATGGCCGCCCCGCTGCTCGCGCCAGATCGCCAGATGGCGGCGCAGTCCGAGCTCGCCACCCGCGCCGGGGGCAGAGAGGTCCCGGCGATCGCGCCGTTCCTGCCGGCCGATGCCGCGCCGGCGCAGCCTCAGCCATTCACTCCGGCGGCCGGGACAGCGCCTGCGCCCGCCGCGCCGGCACCTCCCGCGCCGTTCCTCTCGAACCCCCGGCCCGAGGAGCGGCCGTCGCGAGGGTCCCTGTATGAGGCCCCTGAGAGGCCGCTGCAGTCATATCCGTCGCTTCCGGCGATCACCTTCCCACCGCCGGCGCCTGCCCCCGCACCCGCACCCGCGCCCGCGCCGACGCCCGCGGCCCCCGCGGCTTCGGCGGCGGTGGACACACCACCGAGCGCTCCGGCCGTCCCCTCCTGGGCGGAAGCGAGCAACACCCCGGCCGCGGTGACGCCGGAGGCCATCCCCGCGGTCACATCGACCGATCCTCCAGCTCCTGCGACGGCTCCTCGGGCGCCGCTGCCCTGGGAAGAGGCCGGCAAGCAGTCGGAGCCCATCGCGGCTCCCGAACCGCCCAAGCCGGCCACGGCCCCGCCGCCGGTGGCGCCCCCGGCTCCGACATGGGAGCCGGCCGCCGCCGCGAGCGCCTCGGCGTTCAGCACCACTCCGCCTGTGGCGGAGCCGGTCGTTCCCGTCGCCCCGCCGCCGGCGCCGCCACCCCCGGCGCCCTCGCCGGCTCCGCCGGCGCAGACCTGGACTCCCGTCGAGGCGCCCGCCTGGAAGCCTGGGGAAGCCGTGCCGGCCGAGCCGCTTGGGACCGGCTACGCGATCGCCGAGCCTAAGGTCGAGCGCACGCCGGCGGCCACGGCCGTCCCCGTACCGGCTGCACCACCGCCTCCCAGGCAGACCGCCCCTCCCCCGCGCCCGCACAGCGTCCCGCGCCCGAGGGTGGGCGGTATCGGTCCCGTCGACCGGCCGCCGTGGCTGGTGCCCGCGGCGGTGGCCGTGATCGTCGTGATATTGCTCGGGATCTTCGGCGTCTTCGTGATCGGCAAGATCGGAGGCAGCACAAACAAGGTCGCGGCCCATACGACCCCATCGGCCCACGCCTCGCCCAAGGGCAGCCCCACCTCGTCGCCCACCGGGCACGGCACGCAGACGGTGCCGACCTTCGCTCCGGCGGCGGCGGCCCCGATCACGAAGGTCCAGTTCTGCACGACGGGGACGCCCTGCAAGATCGCCGTCGGCGTCGCCGACGAGACAGGCACCAACTGCGACCTGGCCACCTCGTGCACGATCGAGGTCGCGGTTTACTTCTCCAAGGGCCAGACGGTGCCGGTGCACTATGACCTGAAGTACTTCGACCGTTGCACCGGCCAGACGACCGACCTGCCCGGGCCGCCCGACTACACGCCGCCCAACTACGCGGTCGTGATCCCTCGCGACAAGTGGACGGTGAACCTGCCCGCCGGCAGCAAGTCGGGGGCCCTGGTCGCCGTGACCTCGAAGCCGGGCGTCGCCGCGTCCGAGCCGTTGTTGCTCGGCGCCGACAGCTGCTAGGCCTTCAGCCCGTAACGCAAGAAGAGAAAGTCCTGATGTCGGCGAGCGCTCAGTAGGCGCGACCACAGACCGCGGTCGGGCAGCAGCTCGACGCCGTGAACCATGCCGAGCCTGGCCTCGCGGTCGCGGCCCGCGATGACCGGTGAGAGGGTGATGAATGCTTCGTCGAGGAGGCCTTTTTCAATCAGGTCGCCGATGACGTGCGGGCCGCCCTCGGTGAGGATCACGTCGTAGCCGCGCCGGCGCATTGCCTCCAGCACCTCCTGTAGATCAACCGATCGGGAACCCCCCACCTCGATCACGTCGCACGATTCCGGAAGCCGGCCCTTCAAGGCCGCGGCACCGGCCGCGGTGGTCACGACCGTCGCTCCGGCGATCACCGCTGGATGCGACACGGGAACGTCTCCACTCGCCGTCACCAGGACGAGCCGCGGCCGGGTATCGCGGCCGAGCGAAGCGCGCAGCTCGGCGAACTCAGACTTCAGGTCGGGAAACACATGCTCAGCGGTCCACACGTGGCCCGGCGTCGCGCGCAGGGTTCCGGCTCCTACGAGCACCGCGTGGGCGCATGCTCGAAGCAGCGCCATGAGGAACCGGTCGGCGCGATTCCGGCCGCTGATCGCGGAGCCCGCAGATGGCGTCGACCCCAGCGCGACCACCCCGTCGAGCGACTCCACGAAGTTCGAGTAGACGACCTTGTCCGTGAAGCCGAGGCTTCCGTAGAGCCGCGCCAGCTCCTCCGGAAGCGGATAGCGAGGCAGGGCGGACTCGTAGAGGACGTCGAACGGATCGATCAGTGCTCGACCCGTGATGCGGCGGTCGCGAGAAACTCGGCCCGCAGCTGCGGGTCGTTCTCGTAGTTGCCGCGCCAGTATGAGGTCCAGGTGCGCGAATGGCTCTCACGCACGCCGCGCATCTGCGTGCACAGGTGCATGGCGTTCAGGTGCACGGCCACCCCATGAGGCTGCAGGATGCGCACGAGCTCGTCCGCGATCTCGACGCCGATGCGCTCCTGGACCGTGAACCGCCGGGCGAAGACGCGCACGAGCCGGGTCAGCTTGGAGATGCCGATGATCTCCTCGTGGGCGATGTAGCCGATGTACGCGTGACCGTAAAAGGGCAGCGCGTGGTGCTCGCACAGCGCGTAGAACTCGATCGGCCCCTCGATGACCTGGCTGATGTTGCAGTCGGGACCGCCGTGGCACTCGGTCGGGAAAGCCGTGAGCAGCTTGGGATCACCCTCGTAGCCCGACGTCGATTCGTACAGAGCACGAAGAAAGCGCTCGGGAGTCTTGCGCGTGCCGGGCGTGTCCAGGTCCATGCCGAACGCCTTGAAGATCTCGGCCGCGTAGCCCTCGAACTTCTTCCACTGCTCGGGGTGGACGTCGCGCGGGCTGACCTGCTCCCACTGAGTGGTCTCCTCGGGGTCGAACGCAAGCGACGACATGGTCCCTCCTTGAGTTGCGCTGCGAATACAGACTCAATTTAGCGAAGGCCGAACCAGGATCGAATTCGAGCGCTCGCGGTTAGAGTGGTTGACCCGATGAGCTTCCAGGGATCCCTTTCGGTCATGATCCCGGCGTTCAACGAGGAGCGGACGCTCGAGCTGATCTTGAACCACGTCCTGGAACAGCCCGAAGTCGGCGAGGTGATCGCGGTGGACGACGGCTCGACGGACGGCACCTGGGCGATCCTGAGCCGGTTCGCGGCCCGAGACCAGCGAATCAGGGCCTTCCGCCTGGAGGCCAACCAGGGCAAGGGCGCTGCGTTGCGCCGCGCCGTCGAAGAAGTGCGCATGCCGTTCGCGCTAGTCCAGGATGCGGACCTCGAGTACGACCCAAGGGACTATCCGACCCTGCTGCGGCCGCTGGTCGAAGGGCGCGCCGACGTCGTCTACGGCGTGCGCGGCTTCGCCGGCCAGACCGCGTTCAGCTTCTGGTTCGTGATGGGCAACAAGGCGGTGACATTCGCCGCCAACATCCTGTTCGACTGCTACATCTCGGACCTCGAGAGCGGGTACAAGGCGTTGCGCTCAGACCTGTGGAGGCGCCTCAACCTGCAGGGCAAGCGGTTCGATATCGAGCCGGACATCACCGCGCGCGTCTTGCGGCTCGGCTACCGGATCCATGAAGTGCCGATCCGTTACTACGCCCGCAGCCGGGCGGAGGGCAAGAAGCTGACGTGGCTCGACGGGCTGCGTGCGATCGTGGAGCTGATCCGCCTGCGGCTGTCGACCTCCGGCCGCCTTTTCGGCCGGAAAGCCGACCCGGACTACCATCGCGAGCGCCAGCGGCAGCTGTCGCTGCGCCATCCGCTGCGGCCCTAGCTGTTCTGCACGTCGATGACCAGCCGGCTCGGATTGGTCAGCCAGGTCACTCGATAGCACGACGCTCCGTTCACCCCAAGGGCAAGCTGCGCCGTGCCTTCGAAATCCTGGACGATGCTGACCTCGGCGAGCCCGCTGAATCCGGTGACGATGTCCCTCGGGCCGCTGTAATTCGAGTGCAGATCGGTGTTGTGCATCGTCACGAGGATGCCGTTCTTGCCTTTGAGCGTCGTCTGAAGGCCGCTCGGCGAGCGGGTGAAAGTCGTGCCTCCCTGGACGGTTACCGCAACAGGCACGACTGCAATCTCGATGGTGATCCGGTCGTATCCCGTGTGCGTTCCGGTGCGCAGCGCATTGATCGCGTAGAGCGGCTGGGTCACTGAGGTCGGCATCAGGTTCTCTGCCGTACACGTGAACGGTTGCTGGCTCGCGGTGGGGCTTGGCGCAGGCGACGCCGATGGCGCGCTCGATGCAGTCGGGGTCGGCGTTGAGGTGACTCCGCCGACCTGGCTCGGCGCCGGCTTCAATGGCCCGGCCACATAGAGCACGCTCACGATCAGGACTGCGATCACCCCCGCGGCGACCGCGGCGAGCCAGTAGGGTCCGCGAGCTTCAGGAGGCTGCGCGACCGCCGAGCGAATGCGGTCGGACAGGTTGGAGGTCGGGGTGCCACTGACGTCATCGAACACGTTGTTCAGGTCGCGACGGAATTCCTCGTTGCTCACGTCAGAACACCTCCTGGATCGTGAGGTCGGCTCGAAGACGCTTCGCCGCGCGGTAGACGCGGGAGCGAGCCGCGGAAGTGGACACGCCCAGCGTCCGGGCAAGGTCCTCGAGCGGAAGGTCGAGATAGAAATGGAGCACGAGCGGCAGCCGCTCGTCAGGTGACAGCCGCAACAGCGCGCGGTGCAGGTCCGATCGGGTTTCGTCCGGCTCGGCGGCAGGCGTCCTGAAGTCGGCCAGCCTCACCACCGACCACCAGCGGGTTCGCCTCGCCATCCGGCACTCGTTGGCCACGATGGACAGGAACCATGGACGGAGCGCGGTGTCGTCGCCGCGCAGCTGCTTCACCTTCCGCCAGGCCTTGATCGCGGCCTCCTGTACGGCGTCTTCGGCCGCGGCGCGGTCGTTGAGCATCACCGCTGCGAGGCGATAGGCCTGATCGAGGAGCGGTTCGAGCAGCCGGGAGAACGAGTCCGCGTCGCCGGCGACGGCCCGGGCGAGGGCCTGTGGTCTTTGCTCGATCAAAGCGGCTGACATCTTCCGCTTGTGAGATGCGCAAAACCGCGATGTTGTTGCAGCCGCGGCCCGGATCAGTCCTTCTGGGCGGCGGGCTCCGGGGCCGGCGTGGCCGGTTCATCGTGCGGCGGCGGCCCCGGCGGACGGACCCCAAGCCCACCCGGCGGGTCTGGAGGAGCGTCCGGGCGGCCTCGGTGCATCCAGCGGAGCTTTGGTGGCCGGTCGTTGCGGTAGGCGCGGGCCCGCTCGGCCGCGATCTCGAAGTTCTCGCAGAACTTATCGTTGCCGGTCTGAGATCGGAGCGCGAGCACGTCCTCGCGCAGCTCGTCCCAGTACAGGTCGAAGGCAAAAGCGTCGAAGAGCAAGGCCTCGGGGACCAGGTGGTGCAGGGCCAGCACGCTGATCTCCTCGAACAGGTGCGCCAGGAGCATGTAGTCGTCGGGCTCGAGGCTCTTCTTCAAGAGGCGGCCGAAGGCCGAGGCGGTGGGCTCGCTGTGGAGGGTGGTCATGATGCCGATGAACGTCTGGGCGTGCTCGGCCGAGACTCGGCCGAAGTCTGGGGTCGGCGGCCTCGGATCGGCGGGTCCGCGCATCGATCTCAACGGTATGCCATCGCCGAGGTCAATCGCGGAGAACCAGGGTCTCGAACCGGACTCGGCCCCCCGCGCTCCTACTTGCGCGGAGCTGCGGTCGGAAAGTTGCCGGTCATGGCCCGGCGCTTTTCAAACCAGGTGAGGCAGTCGGCGCAGACCAGGTCGTCAAGCCCTCCCGCCACGCTCAGCGAGATCCGTGGGATGCCGCAAAGCGAGGCTTCGGCGTCGTCCCGAATGAGGTGCAGGGGCACCGAACCAACCGGTCCGCCGGCCCGTTTCACGAGAGCCCTGTAGTCACGCGGGTTCGCCACAGCCGGTGGAATTCTAGAGACCCGAGCGCCATCAAGCCTGTCACTTTGCTTGCACTGGAAGCGGACGGGGTGGGATTTGAACCCACGAGGCCCTTGCGGGCCTACGGCATTTCCAGTGCCGCGCCCTCGACCGAGCTAGGCGACCCGTCCTGCGGTCAATTCTCCCAATAACCGAGAAGGTCGCCTAGCTCGGGCGGCCCCGCGCTTGCCCAGGCATCCGGTTGTCGAGCGCGGGGGTCGACCGTGCGACCCGTCCTAGCCAACAATTCTCCCAATAACGGTGCAGGTCGCCTAGCTCGGGCGGCCGCGCGCCTCTCCGGGCATCCAGGGCCAGGGGCGGCCGAATCGATCAGGCCGGCAGGAAGGGCGATGCAACATCCCCGCCGCCCGTCGCAGCAAAGACCCATCCGCCCTTTGCCGTGTAGAGATAAAGACCTCGATTCGTCGCGACCCAGACGGCGTCGTCCGTCCCGCTGGCCGAGGTTGCGTTGAGCGGCACACCGCTCAGTCCGGCGTCAGGCGCAGCGTCGACCGCCTTCAACAGTTGCGGCGACGATCCTTCCAGCCAGACCTCGGTGCGTGCGCGGCTGTCGGCGGCGACGATCGGCGTCCCGGCACCGGTGAATCCGATGAGGCGCGGCGCCAGGCCCGCACGGTTGAACCACGCTCCGCCTGCTCCGGTGCGGAGGTCAACGCGCACGAGTGGGTTGACCCCGCCCTGCGACGAGATCCCATACCCGTACCCGTGTGTTGCCGCGAGCCAGTTCAACGATTGGTTGCTCACCTCGCGGGTCGAAGACCCCAGGTAGTCGATCTCCAAAAGGTGCCCCGAAGCGTCCGAGTAGTAGATCCCTTCCGGCTCAGCCCCGATCAGGGTGTAACCGACGTAGCTGCCATTCCAGGGAAAGGGCGGCAGGTTGTAGCTCGTCCCGTCTGCACGCACCACCGTGACAACGAAGTAGCCGTCGATGACCTTGTTGAAGACATAACCCTGGCCGTCCGGGCGAATCAGGCGGCGGGGCACGAGAACCCAGCTCTTCGTCTCAGGGTCGTAGCTGAGGCCCTGGGCTGACATTGCGGATCCCGGAGCGTCCGTCGGGTAGCCGACGTTGCTCGCCGTGTCGAGCTTGAACTGCCCGCCGGGAAACGTGACGAAGCCGCCGCTTCCCGGCTGGCCGCTCCACATCGCTATCCGTCCATGGACCAGGTCGACGGTGCCTGAAGGCGACGGCGAGGCGGGCGGCGGTGACGGCGTCACCGACGCGACGTGATCGACGGTTTGGCGCCCGCTCAACAACGCCTCACCCACCGCCCCCAGGGCGATCAGAGCCACCGCCGCCAGGGCGTACGCCGCGATCCGTGTCAAGCGGCTACCACGACTCATTTCGAGAGCTTCAACGCTGGATTATGGGGTGGTGGTACGCGGCCGGGACTACGGAGCGGCCGACGTCCTCCCGATCGCCCTCGGGCCGTCGGCGCCCGCGATGATCACGGTGTCGGTCATGTCCACGAACAGTCCGTGCTCCACCACGCCGAGCACTTTCTTGATCTCGATCCCGAAGGCGTCCGGGTCCTTGACGCCGCCCTCGACGGTCAGGTCCAGGATCACGTTGCCGTTGTCCGTCACGTAGGGTGTTTCCTCGCCGCCGCGAAGTACAAGGCTCACCCCAAGCGCCGTCAGCCGTTCCGCGGTCAAGCGCCACAGGAAGGGCAGCACCTCCACCGGAAGCACCCCCCGCCCCAGCTGCTCCACCATCTTCGACTCGTCCACGACTACCACGAAGCGCTTGGCAGCCGCGGCCACCAGCTTCTCGCGAAACAGCGCTCCTCCCAGGCCCTTGATGAGATTGAGTGCGGGGTCGACCTCGTCGGCGCCGTCGACGGCCAGGTCGATCTGGCCGATGAGCTCGGTCACGATCGGAATGCCAAGAGATGCCGCCAGCTCCGCGGTGGCGCGCGATGTCGGCACGCCGCGGACCTTCAGTCCGCCGGCCACCATTTGACCCAGCCCTTCTGTGAAGAAGCGCGCTGTCGAGCCGGTGCCCAGGCCGACCAGCATCCCGTCCTGGACGAGCTCGAGCGCCTTGCTCGCCGCCGCCCGTTTCAGATCGTCAGCCAACCGCGTCCCGGATCGCTTTGATGCCGGCGGCGACGCCGCCTTTGTAGCCGTACACCGAGTTCCCAGCCACAAGAACGCTGGCCCCGGCCTTGACAACCAAAGGAGCGGTGCGGGCATCTATCCCGCCGTCTACCTCGATCTCGACCTGGTTCGAGAGGTCCCGGACGCGGCGGACCTTCTCGGGACTGTGCGGGATGAACTTCTGGCCGCCGAATCCCGGCTCGACGGTCATGACGTTGACCAGGTCGATGTACGGCAGGATCTCGCGCAGGGCGTCCACCGGCGTCGCCGGATTGATCGCGACGCCCGCCCTGGCGCCAAGCTCCTTGATGGTCTGCACCGTCCGATAGAGGGAGGTCGTCGCTTCGACCTGTACCTCGATCAGAGTCGCGCCGGACCTGGCGAACGCCTCGACGAACAGCTCGGGCCGCTCGACCATCAGGTGCGCCTCGACGGGAAGCTTCGTCGCGCGCCGCACTGCCTCGACCACCTGGGGACCGAAGGTCAGGTTCGGAACGAAGTGTCCGTCCATCACGTCGACCTGGATGCGGTCGGCGCCGGCGCTCTCCGCCTCCTGGACCTGCTCCGCCAGCCGCCCAACGTCGGCGGAGAGAATCGACGGGACGATCTCGACGGCCCTCACTCTCCGGCCGCCGCCCGGTCGATCAGCCATCGCGCGCTTGAAATCATCCCCGACGGCGTCTCACCGCGGCGGGCGAGGGCGACGGCATGGGCCTTGCCCGCGCCCGTGGCGATTATCAGCACGCGCCGCGCGTCGCGGATCGCCCGGAACGTCATCGTCACGCGCTGCAGAGGCGGCTTGGGCGAGTCATGGATCCCGGCGGTGAGCGCCTGTGACCTCAGAGCATCGTGTCCGGGAAAGAGCGAGTTGACGTGGCCATCCTCCCCCACTCCCAGGAGCACGAAGTCGAACGGTGCGGTGCCGGAGACGACTTCGGCGTAGAGATCGGCACCCACGTCGGGTCCGAGCTCGCCCGGGATGCGGTACACCGTCGCCGGGTTGACACGGTCCAGCAAGCTCTCCTTGGCCATCCGGTAGTTGCTTTCGGGGTCGTCGGCCGGAACGCATCGCTCGTCGCCGAACAGGATGCTTACCCGCCCCCACTCCAGGTCGAGCTGAGACAGAAGCTCGTAAGCGCGCGTCGGCGACGTGCCACCGGTCAGGACGAGGGTGCGGGCGCCGCCGCGCAGCGCCTCGGCCATCTCCGCCGCTGCGGATTCGGCGACCTCCTCCGCGGTGGCGAGAACGATGAAATCGGCCACGGATCAGAACTGTTGCATGAGCGCGGCCGCGGCCGCGACCGAGCGGTTGAACACCTCGTCGTGGGTTCCGGTCGACAGCAGATCGAGGAGCAGCGTCACCTCGTCCTCGCTCTCCAGCTGCTGGACGTGGCGAAGCGGCTCACCGTCGCCGATCTCGATGATCGTAAGCAGCACCCGGGCGGTGTCATGCCCGCGGCGCTCAGGGAAGTCGATGTCCCGGCCGCGCGCCCGTTCCGGATTGTGGTGCACTCCGAGGCGGAACGTGGTTCCTCGCGAGACACCGGCGACGCGAACCGAGCTCAGCTCCCCCGCAACCAGGCCGTCCTTCGGGACCGAACGAAACTCGACCTCGACCGTCCGGTCGCCGCGCTCGTAGTGCGCGACCACGACACCTCCGGTCCCCGCGGTGGCGCGCCGCAGCCTCCAACCGAGAGCTGAAGCCATCCACCCGGTGAGCAGTGACGCGACGATCCGGTTTCCTCGCCCCTCGCCCGAGTAGTCGATGCCCACTTCGGAGATCCCTTCCAGGAACGGCCGGCGATCGACCGGCGAGAAGAACTGGGCGATCATCTCCCGCCACGGCCGCAGGCGGGACCACTGGAGGTCGGCAAGGCCCAGCCGGTGATGCACCAGCTTCAACATCCCCGACATCTGCTGAAAGGACTGGTAAGGCTTTTCGAACTCCGCCGAATCCACGACCAGGCCGTCGCAGATCCGCAGCGCGTCGAGCAGCTCGCGCCTGCCGAAGGGAGGCGTCCCCAGCCACCAGAGGTATGTCGGAACGCCACTGACGAGCAGCGGGTCGAGGAGTGGGCCGAGGTGCTCCTCGGCCGGCCCTTTCACGTGAAGCGTTATGAGCTCGCACTGGACGGCGCACGCCACCTCGGGACGGCGCACATCGGTCGTGATCCAGGCCTCGAGGCGACCTCCGGCCAGCGGCGCCTCCTCGCGAAGGACTATGGCCTGCGCCGGGTGCTCCATGCCGATCGCCTGGGTAGCAAGGCTCGCGACCTTTTCCTGCTGATCGTCGGGCGCTATCCCGATCAACGTCATCACGCAGCTGCGCGGGTGAAGATGCTCGGCGTCATCCCCCGCCTCGGCCCTCGCGAACTTGAGCCTTATGTCGTCGAGCGCCGTGAGAACGTCCGCGATGGTCACGTCCTCGCCGTGCCACATCGGGTTCACGTCGCGCTGGAGGGCGGTCACGGCCGATGCCACTCGCGGCCGTCGCCCTGGAGAAGCTGCGCGGCCGTGTCCGGCCCCCACGAGCCGGCCGGGTACGTCCCCAGCGGCGGCCTCCCGTTGCGCCACGCGTTCTCGATGGGGTCGACCAGCGTCCATGCCGCCTCCACCTCGTCGGCACGCGTGAACAGCGTCGGGTCCCCGATCATGCAGTCGAGTAGCAGGCGCTCATATGCCTCGGGCGCTTCGACCAGGAACGAGGTCACGTATTCGAAGTCCATGGTCACGCTGCGAATGCGCAGGCCGGCGCTTGGCACCTTGGCGCCGAACTTCAGCGAGATGCCCTCCTCCGGCTGGATGCGCAGAGTGATCGCGTTGGGGTCGACCTCCTTCATCGCCTCGCGGCCGAAGGTCAGGTGCGGGGGGCGCTTGAACTGGATGCGGATCTCGGTCACGCGCTTGGGCATGCGTTTGCCCGCGCGGATGTAGAAGGGAACGCCGGCCCAGCGCCAGTTGTCGACGAACAGTCGCAGCGCCGCGAAGGTCTCCGTCTGCGAGTCAGGGGCCACGTTCTGCTCGTCGCGATAGCCGACGACCTGCTCACCCAGCACCCATCCGGCGGCGTACTGCCCACGGACCGTCGACTGCTCGATGTCCTCGCCGATCAGCGGACGAATCGAGCGCAGCACCTTCACCTTCTCGTCACGCACCGCGCCTGCCTCGAAGGCAAGCGGCGGCTCCATCGCCGTCAGCGTGACCAGCTGAAGGCCGTGGTTCTGGATGATGTCGCGCAGCGCGCCCGCCCTGTCGTAGTACGCGCCCCGCTGCTCGATGCCGATCTCCTCGGCGACCGTGATCTGCACGGAGTCGATCAGGTTGGTGTTCCACACCGGCTCGAAGATCGAGTTGGCGAACCGGAACGCGAGGATGTTCTGGACGGTCTCCTTGCCCAGGTAGTGGTCGATGCGGTAGACAGAGTCCTCGGCGAAGACCTTCTGCAGCGTCTGCGTCAGCTCCCGCGCCGACTGCAGGTCCGAGCCGAACGGCTTCTCGACGACGATGCGGTGGTAGCCCTCGCCTTTGTTCAGGCCCGAGGCTTGCAGCTGGAGCGCGATGGTCTGGTAGGTCGGCGGCGGCGTGGCGCAGTAGAAGATCCGATTGCCCGGAACGTGGTTTGCATCATCGAGCTGCTGCAGCTTCTTGGCCAGCGTCTTGAAGTCATCGAGCTGCCCGAAGTCGACCTTCACGTACGAAACCGACGAAAGGAAGGCGTCGAGCACGCGACCGTCGATCGGCTGCGTGCGTGAGAACTCGTGGATCTTGTCCGACGCGTGCTTGCGGAAGTCGTCGTCGGACAGCTCGTTCATCGCCGCGCCGACCACCGCAAAGCCCGCCGGCAGGGAACGCTGCTTGGCAAGGTTGTAAAGGGCCGGGAGCAGCTTGCGCCCGCTCAGGTCGCCTGTGGCGCCGAAGATGACCATGACCGCCGGATCGGCGATCCGGTAATCGTGCAGCCCCTCAGCCAGCGGGTTGGGGGCCTCGTCGACCTTCACTTTTGAGGCGGGTCTTCCTTGACGACGGCGTGCCCACCGAACTGCGCGCGCATCATCGCGAGCATCCGGTCACCGAAGCTGTTCTCCATCCTGCTCCGGAAGCGGGCGAAGAGCGACTCGGCGATCACGGGCGTCGGCACCGACTCCTCGATCGCGGCCTCGACCGTCCAGCGACCCTCGCCGGTGTCCTCGACCCATCCTTTGATCGTCGAGAGCTCGGGGTCCTGCGACAGGCCGCGCGCGGTCAGGTCGAGCAGCCACGAGCGGATGACGCTTCCCGTACGCCACGCCTCGGCGATGGCGCGCATGTCCATGTTCGGAAAAGTCCTCGAGCTCTTCATGACCTGGAAGCCTTCGGCGTAAGCCTGCATCAAGCCGTACTCGATGCCGTTGTGCACCATCTTCACGAAGTGACCCGAGCCTTCAGGGCCGGTGTGGACCAGGCCACCGCCGTCGGGCGCCAGGTCCTCGAGGAGCGGCGTGATGTGCTCGTAGACGTCCGGCTCTGCGCCCACCATCAGGCAGTACCCGAGGTCGTGGCCCCAGATCCCGCCCGACGTGCCGGCGTCGACGTAGTGCATGCCTTTCGCCTTGACCCTGGCGGCGTCGTCCAGCGCGATCTTCCAGTTGGTGTTGCCGCCGTCGACGATGATGTCTCCGGCGTCCCCGAGCGAGATCAGCTGGTCGATGGCCTGAGTCGTTGGGTCGCCGGCCGGGACCATGATCCACATCACCCTCGGCTTGCTCTCGAAGGCCGAGACGAAGTCCTTCCAGGCGCCCGCGCCGACCAATCCCTGCGCGCCGTATGACTGCACCGTCGCCGGGTTGAGGTCGAAGCCGATGACGCGATGCCCGCGCTGGCTGAGGCGCAGCGCCATGTTGCCGCCCATCCGCCCGAGGCCGATGAATCCGATTTCCATTAGTGCCCTGCCTCCGCCGGCCGCGTGGACGCGGGGTGGCCCGGCACTATGAACGCACGGCCGCGCGAACGGCGGTCGCGAGGGCTTTCCAGCCCAGGGTCGGCGTCTTGCCCAGAGTGACGCGCAGCACCGGCAACCTTCGCGACGTCAGCGACTGCAGGTCGCCGATCGCCTGCGCTTGCTTGAGGACGGAGAACGTGTACGGCTGCCCGGGGATCGAGACGTCCTTCGTGTCGTCCTGCACGATCTGGAGGAACAGGCCGGTCTTCGGCCCGCCTTTGTGCAGCTGGCCGGTCGAGTGGAGGAAGCGCGGGCCGTAGCCCGCGGTCGTGGCGATCCCCGTCGTGTCGCGGACCGAGCTCCGGATCGCGGCGATCGCCGCCTCAGAAGCCGGCGTGCGCGCGGTGTAGGCCATGATCGCGAAGTAGGCGCCCTTCTTGGCGCGCCCGATCAGCGACACCAGCCCGGACTTTGCCTTCGCCGCGGCCACCGACTCGACCGCAGGGAGCTTGCCCCGGCTCTTGAAGGTGGCAAGCACTTTCTTGGTGTTGTCCTTCGACTCCTGCACGTTGGGCTGGTCGAAGGCGTCGATTCCGAGGATCGAACCGGCGATCGCAACCGCCACCTCCCACCTGAAGAATTCACCGCCGAGGTCGAGCTTGTCGCGCAGCGTCAGCGTGATCACCGGCTCGCCGGCCTTCTCCAGCGCCTTCACCTTACGATTCGGCGGGTCCGCGTCCATGCGGATGTGGACGAAGAGGCGGTCGGGGCCATAGACGGTCGGTTTGCCGACAGGCTCGCCCTCGATCGGCACGATGCCCTTGCCTTCCTTGCCCGTGCTCTCGGCGATGAGCTGCTCGACCCAGTAGCCAAAGGTCGCCACCTTCGGCGACGTGATCAGCGTGACCTTGTTACGACCCTGGGTCGCAAACTTGCCCATCACCGCGCCCAGCCACACACCCGGGTTGGTGTCGACCGGCACCGAGTCCGCGCACGAGTGCTCCATCTCCACCGCTCGCTCCAGAAGCTCGGCGACGTCGACGCCCATCAGCGCGCCCGGCACGAGGCCGAAGTAGGACAACGCGGAGTAGCGGCCACCGATGTCAGGCGGGTTGGAGAAGATCCAGCGGCATCCGTTTTCCTTCGCCAGCTTCTCGAGCGACGTGCCCGGGTCGGTGATCGCGGCGAACTGCTTGCCGTTCTTCTTTGTCTGGTCGAAGAAATAGGCGAAATGCGACAGCGTCTCGGTCGTCTCGCCCGACTTGGACGCGACGACGAACAGCGACCTGGCGAGGTTGATCTTCGCCCGGACGCTCAGGATGGTCGCCGGGTCGGTCGTGTCAAGTACGTGCAGCTTCGGATGGCCCTTCACCGTGCCGAACGTGTGGCGGAGGACGTCCGGACACAGGCTCGAACCGCCCATGCCGAGCAGAACCACGTCGGTGAACTTGCGGCCCTGTGCGGCGAGGTCGCGCAGCTCCCCCACCTTCTCCTGCATCTTGTCCGCGACGTCGAGCCATCCGAGGCGGTCGTGGATCTCCTGCCGTTTCGCGGGGTCGGGGGTCCACAGCGTCGAATCCTTGGCCCAAAGGCGACGTGGCGCGTCGTCCTTCTTGAGCTTCGCCAGCTGCGCGTCAACGGCGGGCTGCAGGCCACCGAGGCTGTACCACTGCCGCGGGCCCTTGCCCGCCTTGATGTCCTTCGCCTTGTTGCGCAGCGTGTCGAGCAGGTTGTCGAAGGATTTGACGAACTGGTCGACCCCTTCGGTCTCGAGCTCGTCGGTGACCTGGCGCATGTCGACTCCGATGTCCGCGAGCTGCTTCAGCTGCCGCCGGGCCAGGTCCACGTTTTCATCGATGCTTCGCCGAACCTCGCCGTGCTCGCGGAACGCCGCGAGAGTCGCCGGCGGAATCGTATCGACGGTCTCCGGGCCGATCAGCTCCTCGACGTAGTAGGTGTCCGGGTAGCGCGGGTCCTTGGTCGAGGTGCTTGCCCACAGGCAGCGCTGCGTGCGCGCGCCGGCCTTCTCCAGCTTCTCCCAGCGCGACGTGCCGAACAGCTCCTTCCAGCGCTCATAGGCCATCTTCGAGTTCGCGATGGCCGCCTTGCCGTAAAGACGCTCGATCGCTCCTTTTTCGCGAGGATCGGGCGACGCGTTGATCTTCTCGGCGAGCTGCTTGTCGACCTTCGTGTCGACGCGACTGACGAAGAAGCTCGCGACGCTTGCCACCTTGCTCACGTCGCCACCGGCGCGCTGCAGCTTCTCGAGCCCGGACATGAAGGCCTCGACCACCTCGGCGTAGCGGTCGACCGAGAAGATCAGCGTGATGTTGATGTTGTTGCCCTTGGAGATCTGATCCTCGATGGCGGGCAATCCCTCTTTGGTGGCGGGGATCTTGACCATCACGCTCGGCCGCTGGCATCGGTCGTGCAGGTATTCGGCGAACTTGATGGTCTTCTGCGTGCTGTTGGCGATCGTCGGCCCGACCTCGATGCTGACGAAGCCGTCCTTGCCCTTTGTCTTGTCGTACACCGGCCGGAACACGTCGGCCGCGGCCTGGACGTCTTCGATCATCAGGTCCCACAGCATGTCGGCGGGCTTCTTGCCTTCACGGACCAGCTCGACCATCGCCTCGTCGTAGTCGCTCGAGCCGCTCACGGCCTTGTCGAAGATGGTCGGGTTGGAGGTGACGCCCGTCAGCCCTTCATCGCGAAGGCGCGCGAGCTCGCCGGACGAGACCAGCTGTCGGCGGATGTTGTCCAGCCATAGAGACTGGCCTTCGGCGCGGAGCTCCTTGATCGGGTTCGGCCTGGAGGTGGTTGCGGTCGCCATCACTTCGCCTGCGCCAGCCTGGTCGCGGCGGCCACGACGTGGCGGGTCGAGATCCCGGCGGCGTTCATGAGCTCCTCGGCCGTGCCCGACGTAGGCATGCCCTTCACAGCCAGGTGCACCAGCCGCACCGGTGGATCGTTTGCCAGCGCTTCAAGCACCGCGGCGCCGAGCCCGCCTTCGGGGTAGTGGTCCTCGACCACAACTAGCCGGCCTTTGGTGACGCGGGCCGCCTCGCGCAGCGTCTTCACGTCCACCGGCTTCACCGAGTACAGGTCGATGACGCGGACCGGGATCTTCTTCGCAGCGAGCGCGTCGGCCGCGGCAAGGCAGTTGTGCAGCGTCACGCCCGCGCCGATGAGGGTGACTTTGTCCTTGGCGCTCTGGCGCAGCACCTTCGAGCCGCCGACCTTGAACGTCTCCCCCCCTCCGTAGATGGTCGGGTAGGCGCCACGCGTCGTGCGCATGAAAACGATGCCCGAGGTGTCGGCCATGATCCGCGTGAGCTTGGCCGTCTGGTTCGGGTCGCACGGGTAGAGCACCGTCGAACCGTGGATCGCCCGCATCGACGCAAGGTCCTCGAGCGCCATCTGCGACGGCCCGTCCTGTCCGATCTCGACTCCGGCGTGCGAGCCCGTAAGCCGGATGTTCGCCTGCGAGATGGCGGCCATGCGGACGAAATCGTAGGCGCGGCTGAAGAAGGCCGCGAAAGTCGATGCAAACGGCTTGTAGCCGCGCACGCTCATTCCCACCGCGGTCGCGACAAGCTGCTGCTCGGCGATCCAGATCTCGAAGAACCGGTCCGGATGGGCCTTCGCGAACTCGTCCGAGTGGGTCGAGTTGGACACCTCGCCGTCCATCGCTACAACCTCGGGGATGGCGGCCAGGGCGAGGAGCGCATCGCCGTACGCCTTGCGCGTGGCGACCTTGTCCTCCTTCTTGTAGGTCGGGAGCACCGGCTCAGAGGCGGCGGGCCGCTTTGGCGCCGGCCCGCGCTCTGGCTTCTGGGTCTTGACCTTCAGGTGACGGAGGCCGCCGAGCTCCTTGATCGCGCGCTCAGCCATGTCCGGGGGCAGGGTCTTCCCGTGCCAGCCGTCCTTGTTCTCGATCTCGGAAAAGCCCTTGCCCTTGATCGTCTTGGCGATGATCACCGTCGGCTTGCCGGTGTTCGAAAGCGCCTCGCCGAACGCGCGGTCGATAGAGCTCACGTCGTGCCCGTCGATGACGATCGGGAAGCAGCCGAAAGACTCGACGCGCCGGCGATAGACGTCAAGGTTCCACTCGTACTCGGTCGGTCCGCGCTGGCCGAGCCGGTTGATGTCCCAGATCGCGGTGAGGTTCGAGAGCTGGTAGTGGCCAGCTTTGTCGAGGGCCTCCCAGATGGAGCCTTCCGCCAGCTCGGAGTCTCCGCACAAAACCCACACGTGGTACGGCAGCTTGTCCAGGTACTGGCCCGCAAGCGCAACGCCGACCCCGATCGGAAGGCCTTGGCCCAGCGAGCCGGTCGCCACGTCGACCCACGGGATCGCCGGCGTCGGATGACCTTCGAGGCGCGACCCAAATTTGCGGAAGGTCATCAGCTCGGCGTCGGTGATCGCCCCGGCGGCCTTGAACATCGAGTAGCACAGGGGCGACGCGTGGCCCTTCGAGTAGATCAGGTGGTCGTTGTTCGGATCCTTGGGCCTCGACCAGTCGTACTGCAGGTACTTGGTAAGAAGGACGGCGATGAGGTCTGCTGCAGACATCGACGAGGTCGGGTGGCCCGAACCGGCGGCTGTGCTGCAGCGAATGGAATCGACGCGAAGCTGCTGGCCGAGCTGGCGGGCGAAGTCGAGATCCGTCGTGGTAACCGTTTCGGTGACGGCCATGTCACTCCCCTCGCACAGATGTGCGGAATGGTTTTAGGTGGTCTCGAAAATAAGTTTATCGAGCGTCTGAAAGGCGCTCGACCTCTTTCACCATTCCGTCGAGGATTTGCAGGCCCGCATCCCAGAATCCGGGATCGGTGATGTCCATCCCGATCCGCTTGACAAGCTCGTCTGGGCGGGTCGAGCCGCCCGCCGCGAGGAAGTCGAGGTAGTCGTCCACCGTCAGCGCCCCTTCGCGGTAGCGCTGGTACACCGACAGCGCCAGCAGGTTGCCGAAGGCGTACGCGTAGACGTAGCCCGGGGTGTGCAGGAAGTGGCTGACGTAGCTCCACCAGACCTTGTGGTCGTCGGTCAGGGTGAGCGCGTCGCCGAACATCGCCTGGAGCTTCTCCTGGAAGATCTCGCCCAGCTGTTCGACAGACAGCTCCCCCTCTGTGCGACGGGCGGTGTGGCTGGCGTCCTCGTAGCGGTTGAACGCCACCTGGCGGAAGACGGTCGAGAAAGCGTCCTCGCACTGGTAGCAAAGCATCGCCAGCCGGACCTTCGGGTCCTTTTCCTCGGCCATGATCCGGTCGAACGTCAGCGCCTCGCCGAAGACCGACGCGGTCTCGGCAAGGGTCAGCGGCGGGTGGTAGTCGAAGATGTGCTGCTTCGTGGCGAGCCGGTCGTGCAGGCCGTGGCCAAGCTCGTGGGCAAGCGTCAGCGCGTCACGAAGCTTGCCGGTGAAGTTCAGCAGGACGTATGGGTGGTGGTGCGGGGTGACCGGCATGCAGTACGCCCCGCCGGACTTGCCGGGCAGGACCGGCGCGTCGATCCAGCTGTCGGCGAAGAACTGCTCGATGAGCTTGCCGACCCGCGGCGAGAAGCGCGTGTAGGAGCCGAGGACCAGCTCTTTTGCTTCGTCCCACATGAGGTCGCGCGTCGTGTCGCTGATCGGGGCGTACCGGTCCCACTCGTGCAGGTCACCGACGCCGAGCAGCTTTCGCTTGACGCGGTAGTAGCGGATGCAGACGTCGTAACGACCTGTCACCGCTTCGACCAGCGCCTGGACCGCCGCGTCCGATGTCTCGTTGGCCAGGTTGCGCGAGCTTATCCAGCTCGGGAAGTCGCGAACTCGGTCGTCGATCGACTTGTCCTGGAGGATGATGTTGAAGATGTAGCCGCGCGTGCGGATGTCGCCGCGAAGAGCTTCGGTGATCGCGTCGTTGGCCTTGCGCCGAACCTCCCGATCGGGCTCGCGGATGAGGACCAGGGCGCTGTCCAGCGGCAGTTGCTCGCCCTCGTAGTCGACCCGAATCCGCCCGATCAGCTCGTCGAATAGGCGAACCCATGCGCCGCTGCCGACTGGGCTGAAATCGGTCAGCACACGCTCTTCGGGCTCCGACAGCTGGTGCTTCCGGAACATGCGCTCGTGTTCGACGAAGTGCCTGAAAGCGGCAGCCTCAGGGTTGGCGTAGAGCTTTTCCGCTTTCTCGTCGCTGATCTGCGCGAGCTCGAGCGGGAAGAAAACCAGGTGGACGCCGCGCTCGGCGGACGCCTCTCGCACTCGACCCAGGAGCCGGCCGGCGGCGTGGTCCTGAGTGTCCTGGCTGTGAAGCATGTACGAGTAGACCTCCGGCAGCATCGCCGACTCCTCGTAGTCGGCTAGCTCTCGCATCATCTCCACGAAAGCGGCCGGCTCGAGGGTCGCGACCTTGCCCTTGTACTTCGTCTCAAAGGTCTGCGCGAGCTCGAGCTGCTGACTCAGCGCCGTTTCGATGGCGGGATCGTCGGGGGACTGGAACAGGTCGCTGAGGTCCCAACGGACGTTCTCCGCGCCCGTCACCTTGGTCGCTTGGGCCATCGGATTCAGGATATCCGCTGCGCCATCTCGCGAACCCGTCGCGGCTCGGGCCAGCGGCGGGCGTACGCGCCTTCGTTGACGGCGCGCGTGACCTCCTCCAGGAGCGCGGACTCGATCGAGCGCTGGTATTCGAGCGGCGTCTCGGGCGGCGCGCGGCGGCGGCCAAGGCGCCGCTGCAATCTTTCGTACAGCCGGAGCAATTCCACCTCCCCCGGCTGCGGCCTTCGCCGCGCCACCCACCGGCGCCGGCGCAGCCACGCGTAGAGGACCGCGACTACCACCGCGATGCCGAGCGCCGCGGGCAGCAACGCCAGCGCGCCGATCGAACCAAGCGCGGACGCCGGCGCACCGACCGTCAGGTGCGGGAGCAACCTCGCGACCCCACCCGCGGCCCAGTGGCTGGGGAACTGCGTCGCCGCCAGCGGCGAGACCCCGGGTGTCGGGTCGACGGGCACCCAGCCGTGGCGCGGAAACCAGACCTCGACCCAGGCGTGGGCGTCGCGCTCGCGCACGACCGCCTGGTTCAGGACCGGGTCGTAATCGCCTGTCGCGTAGCCGGTGGCCAGCCTGGCCGGTATGCCCTGGCTGCGCAACAGCAGCGTCTCGGCGGTGGCGAACTGCTCGCAGTAACCGGTCTTGACATCGAACAGGAACCAGTCGACCGGGTCGCGCCCGCTGGGCACGGGCGGCAGGTCGAGCGTGTAGCGGTAGTTCGTCTGCAGGTACGTCGTGAGGGCCATGACCTTGTCGAAGTAGGTCGGCTGGTCACGCGTGACGCTCGCAGCGAGCGCGATGGCTCGGTCCGAGAGCGCGCCGACATCGGAATAGGTCAGGAAGTGGTCCGGCAGCTGGTCGAGGGGCGCGTCCGTTCGAAGCACGCCCGCGGTGAGGTTGGGCAGGTACGAGACCACGCTGTACGTCTGCCCCGCCCGCAGCTGCTCCGGTGTGTGGAAGGTTCCGTACGCGTCTTCGCGCAGCCCCGAAACGGGCGCGTACAGACTCTCGACCGGGTAGGCCGCGCTGATCACCCCGGGCATGTCGCGGAGCACCCGGAACGTCTGCACGAAGGTTCCGAGATTGTCCGGCGGCGCCGGGGGCAGGACGCGAGGGGGCACGTACGGCTCGAGCTGCTGGTAGTCCCTGATCGATGCCGTCCACACCCCGTCGCGGTAGGTGTCGAATACCAGGCCGCGCCAATAGGCCGGCGCGCCGGTGCGCACGTACATGACCGGCGAATCTCCGAGCCGGCCGCGGTAGTGAAGGTCGACGCTGCTCGTCGCCCCGGTCGGGTCGCCGGCGATCTGAACCAACGGCAGCGCCGGGCTCTCCATGTCGCCCTTGAAGCTCGTGAAGTTGGGCAGCGAAACGACCAGCGGCGACACCGGCGCACCGGATGGTTGTGGCGTGACGACGAACCACACCACGCCGCTGAAAAGCGCGACGACCGCGGCGACCGCCACCGCTCTCGCGGGCAGGCGGAACGCCGCCTCGTTGCGGCGGAGGTGCGAGGCAGTCCAGAAGGCCGCGAGGCAGAAGGTCCACCCCACGAGCAGAAGGCCGAACGCGTAGTCCCAGGCGTAGACGGCGGCCAGGTAAAGGATGGCGAGGCTGATCCACATGCTCGAGTAGCAGTTGCGTCGCGTCTTCAGGTCGAAGCTCGTGATGGCAACCAGAAGGATGGCGAAGTTCGCCTGCGGGAGGATGCCGCCGAAGAGCGCGAGCGCTGAGTCGCTGAGCACGTAGAAGAGCGCGCCGAAGACCAGCGTCGCGAGTAGCGTCTGGCGCCAGAAGGTGCGCCTCGAATTCCGCTCCCGGTAGCTGACGACGTGGCCCGCCGCCGCGACCAGGACACCCGCGATCGGGACCACGTAGTCCTGGCCGTAGAGGACGATCGCGAGAACCGCGACCGCAAAGCCCGCGAACACGAACAGCCTTCCCTCGACCGAGCTCTCGATCGGCGACGGCGGCAGGCGGAAGAGTCGGGTCACAGCGGCCATTCGATGCCAACGTGCTCGACCGGCGCGTCGACGTCCAGGTCCGCGTCGCCCACGACCCAGGCACGGACCCGCGATCCGCGCCGGCGCGCGGCCTCGAGCGCATCGACGAGCCGCTCGTCGGCGGTGCCGGTGACGATCACCGCCTCGGTGCCCTCGGGAGGCGGGTCGTCTCCGACGTCGCTCGGGTAGCGCGCCAGCCATTCGAGAGACTCCCAGAGATCGCGCGCCTGCCCGGCGGCGAGCCCGGGGGCCCAGAGAGCGACACGACCGCCCTCGCGGATGCAGTCCCAGGCCTCCGACGCTGCGATTCGGGCAAGCTGGTCGGCAACCCCTGGAGTACGGGGCGATGGATCCATGTAGACGGCGAGCGACTGGACCCCGGGCGGTTCGTACTCGCGCACGACGAGCTCACCGCGGCGTGCGCTCGACCGCCAGTGGATGCGACGCAGCGAATCCCCCGCGTGGTACTCCCGCACGCCGAACAGCTCGTTGCCCGCCCCGGCGCGTGGCGACGGCACGCTGGATTCCATCTCGCGCGCCCGCACACGGCCCGCCAGCGACGTGAAGCGCGGCAGGACGAGCGCGACCTCGGCGTCGCCCGCGTGGGCACGACTCTGGAAGAAGCCGAGCGGGTCGCTGGTGACGACGGTCCAGCCGGACGCGCCGATCGGTCCGCGGCGAAGTCCTTCCAGCGAGCGGCTCGAGCGCCAGCCGCCACGGGGTATCAGCCCTGTCGCCGCCCGCAGCGGCGTGCCCGCAACGTCCCCGGCGACCCAGGCCGGGCCGCGCGCCGCTCCGGTGTTGGAGAGGCCGATCTCGAGCTCGAGCGCGTCTCCCTCGAACAGCGGCGAGGGGTGCGGACCCGTCCGCAGGACCCCGTCGGGAAGCTCGCTCGCCGGCGAGCCCTCGGCCGGACGCGATCCGTGCGGTGTAAGGGACAGGATCAGCCCGCGACGGTTCCACAGCGCATAGCCGGCGCTTATCACCAGCAGCGCGAACACCCACGAAGCGAGGAGGAAGAGCCACGAAACCTCGGACGTCGCGCCGTACCACTCAAGGCTCGCCCAGAGCAACAGCGCGCCGAGGACACGCCAGGTGGGCCTCACGCCAGACCCGGCCTTAGTGCTGCCTCAGCGGCGGGATCGGCACCGTCGATACGACCTCGTCCAGCATGTCCGCGGCCTTCGCGCGGCCTCTCATGCCGAGGCGGTGCGCGAGCACCGGGACCGCCAGCAGCTTCACGTCGTCGGGCAGGACGAAGTCGCGGCCCTCGAACAGGGCCCACGCCTGCGCGGCGCGCTGCAGGTAGACGCCGGCGCGCATGCTCGCCGGCAGCAGCACCTCGGACCGAGCGCGCACGGCCTGCAGCAGGGCGACAAGATACGAACGGATCGCGGGCGCGGCGACGACGCGGAGGCAGGCCTCCTGCAGCTCGATCACCTCCTGGATCTCGATCACGGCTCCAAGCTCGGCGATGGGGTCGCCGTGCTCGCGCCGGGCCAGGACTTCCAGCGCCTCGGCGTCGGTCGGCGGACCCATCTCGGCGGCGAGCACGAAGCGGTCGAGCTGCGATTCGGGCAGCGGGTAGGTGCCGTGAAACTCGGCCGGGTTCTGCGTCGCGACGACGAAGAACGGCCGCTCGAGGACCCGTGTCGTCCCCTCGACCGTCACCTGGCCCTCGCCCATCGCCTCGAGGAGCGCCGACTGCGTCCTGGGCGTCGTCCTGTTCACCTCGTCGGCCAGCACTATGTGAGCGAAGATCGGACCGGGGACGAACTCGAACGTCAGGTCCTTCTGGTTGAAGACGCTCGATCCCGTTATGTCGGATGGGAGCAGATCGGGTGTGCATTGAATGCGCCGGAAGGTTCCGCCGACCGAGGTCGCGAGCGCCCGGGCGAGCATGGTCTTGCCGGTGCCGGGAAGGTCCTGGAGGAGGATGTGACCGCCGGCGACCAGCCCCGCGAGCGCGAGCCGTACGACGCGGTCCTTGCCGACGATGACCCGGTGGACGTTAGTCTCGACACGCTCGAGGAGCTCGGCTGCGCGGCGAGGTTGAAGGGAGACCTCCTGCACTGGGGCCTCAGTCTAGGGAGCGAACTCGCCCGTTTTGCGCAATATGGCTCTCTCGATGATCACGAAGCCGCTTTGCGCAAAACGCGGGCGGTTGGTGGCTATCCCTGGCCCACCATTCGAGTGATGACCTCGCCGAGGTTCGGCCCGCCCTTGCCGAACGGCACCGAGTGGACGCGGTGGGCGAACACCATCTCGGCGACCTCGCCGACGTGCTTGACCCCGACCTCCTCGTCGCTGTCGTAGGCTGCCTTGGCCTGCGCGGCCCGCGCGCACACGAGGTCAGACCTGTGGCCATCGACCTCCAGCGCGATCGAGATCTGAGCGATGAGGCGGAGGATCTCGCGCGGCAACGTCACCTCGGGGAAAGTCGCGATCGCCTCCGCGATCTGTGATTTGACCGCCTGCTCCGACTCGGCGTGCTGCTGATAGAAGAGGTTGGGATCGTCCTCCCAGACCGCGCGCTTCTCGACGATCGCGACCCGCTGGTCGAGGTCGCGGATGCCTTCCACGTCGACGCAAAGCCCGAACCGGTCCAGGAGCTGCGGCCGCAGCTCGCCTTCCTCGGGATTCATCGTCCCGACGAGGATGAATCGCGACGGGTGCGAGACCGACACCCCTTCGCGCTCCACCGTGTTGACGCCCATGGCGGCCGCGTCCAACAGCACGTCGACGATGTGGTCGTCGAGCAGGTTCACCTCGTCGACGTAGAGGATGTTGCGGTTGGCCTCGGCCAGCACTCCCGGCTCGAACCGGCGCGAGCCTTCCTTCAAGGCCGCTTCGAGGTCGATCGTGCCGACGACGCGATCCTCGGACGCGTTTATGGGCAGCTCGACCACGCGCATGCGCCGAGTCGTGACCGGAAGCGCGCCTACCGCCGCCCGCTCGCGGCAGTCGAGGCACCAGTCCTCGGGATCGTCGGGGTGGCAGCCGAAGTGGCATCCTTCGACGACCTGCTGGTCGGGCAGCAGGCGCGCGAGAGCCCGCACCGCCGTCGACTTGCCTGTTCCCTTTTCGCCACGGATCAGGACGCCGCCGATCGTCGGGTTGATCGCGTTGAGCACCAGGGCGAGCTTCATCTCGTCCTGTCCGACGATCGCGGTGAAGGGGTAGGTGTAGCGCTCGAGAGCCATGTGCGGCTAGATGTTACCGACGCCTAGGAGCAAGTCACCTTGGTCGGGTCGAAGGTGAAGGTCCAGCCGTAGTAGGCCGCCGCCAGCCTGTACGCGCTCACCTCCTGCGAGCGTTTCGCGCCGTTGTGGGCGATGTCGTCGCACATCGCGGACTGCGGCTGGCCGTTGTTCGGATTGAGCCCGAGGCTCAGGATGCTGTCGCTCACGGCGCCGTAGAACGACCACGCCAGGACGTTGACCGCTCCGTTGTGGCAGAAGAGGGGTGTTGCGTTCTGGTCGGCGGTCGTGGTGATGGCCGTGCGGCACAGCTGCGCCACCGGCGGGTCGGTGGCGGGTGGAAGGACCTGCTTGTCGACCGGGACCTCGGCGCCGGTGGGGGTGGGCGACGGGGACGGGCTTGCCTGCGAGGTCGCGGAAGGCGTGGCAGTCGTCGCGGCCGGCAGATCGGACGATGAGCACGCGCACGCGACGAGCCCGACCGCGAGCACAAGGATCCGCAAGCTAGCGCCCGCGACCAAGCTCCCGTTCAACCGCAGTCGCAATCTCGTCTCGGGAAAGGTCATAGAGCCCGTAATAGTGCGCTCCCATGCGCTCCGCCAGGTCCGCGCAAGCGTTAATCGCGTACGTCTGGTACATGGGCGCAACTCGCGCAAGGTGCTGGACCGACGGCAGGTGACTGTAGTCGCGAGCCGAGTCGATGACGAGCGCGTCGATGTCCTCGGCGTCGATGAGCGCCGCCACCTTCTGCGCTTCGACCAGCGGCTCCTCCTTGAACATCGAGATATTGCCCCGGCCATCGCTGATCAAGACCAGCAGCGGGCGGATCGACGGGTCACGCAGCAGCTCGGTCTTCACCACCTTGTAACCGGCCATCAGGCCGTGCGTCAGCGGGGTCGTGCCGCCGACCGACAGGCGCTCCAGGCGACGCCGCGCCAGCGAGACGCTGGACGTGGGCCGCAGCACCACCTCCGCCGTTCGGTTCTTGAAGATGACGACCGCGACCCGGTCGCGCCGTACGTAGGCGTCCTGGAGCAGCGAGAGGATCGCGCCCTTGGTGGCGGCCATCCTCTGCTCGGCATCCATCGAAGCGGAGGCGTCGACCACGAAAACGATCAGGTTGCCGATCTTGCGCTCGCGCACCTTCTGGCGAAGGTCCTGCCTTTCCAGCATCAGCCGCTCGCCATGGCGCCGGCCTCGCTCCCTCTGCATCGGCGCGGCCGCGCGAACCGTGGCGTCGATGGCGAGGTCGTTCACCTTCTGTTTTGGCTCGGCCCGGACGTAGCGCCCGCGCCGGTCGGGCGTCTGGCTTGCCGCGCGTTTGCCGCCCTGCTTGCGGACGCGGCGCTGGCGCGGGAGGTCGATCCGCCGGACGTTGAACGTCTGCAGGGCCTCGGGTGCCGACTCCTGGCCGCTGGAGCCGCCGGTCGTCACCCCGGTGTCGGCTCCGGCCGACTGCTGACCGGTCTCAGACGAGTTCGCCGCCTGGTCGGCCGACGCCTCGGCGCTGGATTCGCTGTCTGACGCCTGCGGCTCGCCCGCCTCAGACTCCGACGGCTGTGTGCCCTCCTGCTCTTCGCCGTGCTCGGGCGCGGTTCGGTCCTCGTCGTCGCGCCGCACCGGCTGGCGGGCGCGGTGCGCAAGGGCGAGGGTCGCAGCGTCGTAGATGTCTTCGCGCGAGGGCGACCCGTGCCGGCGGTACGCGGCGAGCGCGCGCGAGGCGTGGTCGATGACGACGTCGGCTCGGTGGCCGAGCACCTCCGCCTCGACGCATATCGCTGAAATGAGTCGCGCGTGCCCCGGCGTGAGCCGAACGTCCTTGACGCGAGCGATCGCCTCGCCAAGTGCCCGCGACAGGTTCGTGTCCGCCGCGGCGAACTCGTTGTTGAACTCGTGGTCGCCGCGCTTGAAGGCGGCGTCACGCTCGGCGATCAGAACCCGCTCGTCGGGGTTCCGGATGCCTTCGACGTCGACGCACAGGCCGAAACGGTCCAGCAGCTGCGGCCTCAGCTCACCTTCCTCCGGGTTCATGGTGCCGACGAGGATGAAGCGCGATGGGTGGCTGAACGAGACACCCTCGCGCTCGATCACGTTCACGCCCATGGCGGCCGCGTCGAGGAGCACGTCGACCAGGTGGTCGTCCAGCAGGTTGACCTCGTCGACGTAGAGGATGTTGCGGTTTGCCTCCGCGAGCACTCCCGGCTCGAAACGTCGCGCGCCGGTGCGCAGCGCGGCCTCGATGTCGATGGTTCCGACGACGCGGTCTTCGGACGCGTTGATGGGCAGCTCGACCACGCGCATGCGGCGCTTGTGGTCCGGCAGCGTGCCGGTCGCCTGCAATCGCTGGCGACAGTCGGCACACAGCGCCTCACGGTCGAGCGGGTCGCAGCCGAAGTGGCAGCCCTCGACCACGTCGTGCTCCGGCAGCAGCCGCGCCAGGGCGCGCACGGCGGTCGACTTTCCGGTGCCCTTCTCGCCGCGTATGAGCACGCCGCCGATCGTCGGCACGATGGCGTTCAGGATCAACGCCAACTTCATCGACTCCTGGCCGACGATGGCTGTGAACGGGTACGAATGCCGGTCGAGGACCACGCTCATCGCGGAATCCAGCTTAGGTCGCCAGCAGCTCCTTCAACTCGGGCTCTTGGCGGATCGGATCGAGGTCGCCGTCCTGGCGCGCCCAGGCGATCAGGTCAGGGTTGGCGGTCAGGCTTCGACGGAGCAGCGGGAGCGCTGCGCGCGAGTCCTTGACCCGCGCGTAAAAACAGGCCAGGTTGTAGTCAGCGTCAGCGCGCTGGATCGGTTGAGAGATCGCGTCAGTCTCAATCCGATACGCCCACAGCGCCACTTCTCTGGCACGTTCGACGTCCCCCACGTCGAGCAGCCAGGACATCACGTGCATTCCAACGTGGCCGGCGTGCGCCGGGACGAGCTGCCAGATCGCGAATCCAGGCGTGTGAGGATGCTCCTTCCGAAGGTCCTCCTCGGTGCACGCCTCGACCGCCCTCTCGAGCGCATCCCATGACACGTCCGCGCGCGCCTTGATCTCGGCGACCGACATGTCCTTCGTGGCGCGGTAGACGATCGCGTTCTGTTCGCTGTCTACTTCGACGCGAGCGGGCGGCTCGACACCCCTCCGCACGGCGTCCATCGTCGCCGCCGAGTTCTTCTCGCGCCACCAGGCCAGGTGCGCCAGGTGGTCCTTCGCGGCCCACCGGCCCTCCGGATCCGGAGGAGCGTCGACGCGCAGCGACGCCAGGTCTGCTTCCTGCACTCGCGTCTCGGACAGCGTTTTCAGCAGCTCTTCTTTCACGCGAGCAGCCCAATCACTCTTGGGTCGTCTCGAACGGGATTCAGGTCGGAATCCTGCTTTGCCCACTCGCGCAACTGCTCGTTGCCCTCAAGCGCCGCTCGCAGGGGAACTAATGCCTCGTTGGCACTCGCCAGCTCCTGCTCCCGCGCGCGAGCGTCGGCGATGACACGCGAGAGCTCCTCTTTCACGCCAAGAGCTGAGTCACCCCTGGGTCGTCGCGAATCGGGTCCAGGTCCGGGTCCTTGTGCGCCCAATCCTTGAGATCCGGCGCCTGTTCGAAGCTTTCTCGCAGGAGCGGGATGGCTTCGTCTGCCCGCCGGGTGCGGGCGTAAAAGCACGCCAGGTTGTAGGTCCCGACGGCGTGGGTTCGTGCGTCGGTGGAAGTCCTGGACGAGAGGTCTTGAGCCCAGCGCAGGACGGCCTCGGCCGATTTCTCGTCCCCCGCGTCGAGGTAGCACCAGAACAGGTGAGCTGCGAGGTGATCTCCCGGCGCGCCGTCGCCAAGCCTGCGGGGATTCGGGCCGTAAGGATTCGGTTGCGCGAGGTCATCTTCGGTGCACGCTTTGATGGCGGTTTCGAGCTCGACCCAGGTCCTGTCCGCGCCGGCGATGATCGCGGCGGCAGGCTGGTCCTTCGTCGATTCGTAGAAGGCGTCGTTCGACCCCTCACCCGGGTCCGGCGGCGGATCGCCGCCGGTGCGAACGGCGTCGAAGACCTGCGCCCCGAATCGACGCTGCTCCGACAGGTGCGCGAGGTGGTCCTGCGGTCGCCACTTCCCCGACGGGTCAGGCGGCGCGTCCTTGACCATCGCGACCAGGTCGGCCTCGCGCTCGCGCGTCTCGGTCTGAGCCTGGAGAAACTTCTCTTTCAACTTGCCGGCTGCGCGGGGATCAAGCTCTTCACCATCTCCTGCTCCTGCAAAAGCTCCTGGGTCGTGACCCGGATCCGCTTCCATGCGTCGTCGTCGTGCTGCAGGTCGGGGACCACCTCCCAGTGGTCGCCGTCGGAGCGGACGGGGTAGCCGAACTGCAGCCCCTCGGGCACGCCGTACTCACCGTGGCTCACCACGGCCAGGGAGTGCCAGTCGCCCCACGGGGTCGGCGTGCGGATGCTGACCACCGAGTCGATGACCGCGTTGGCGGCCGACGCCGCGGACGATGCGCCCCGCGCCTCGATCACCGCGGCGCCGCGTTTCTGGATGATCTCGACGAACTTGCCCTTCAGCCAGCCGTGGTCGGTGATGACCTCCTCGACCGGGAGGCCCGCGATGCGCGCGTTGTGCGCGTCGGGGTACTGCGTCGTCGAGTGGTTCCCCCAGATGGCGACGTTCGAGAGGGCGGCGACCGGGACCTTGGCCTTCTGCGCGAGCTGCGAGCGAGCGCGGTTCTCGTCGAGACGCGTCATCGCGAACCAGCGCTCCGCCGGCACCTCGGGGGCGTTCATGCGCGCGATGTAGGCGTTGGTGTTGGCCGGGTTGCCGACGACGAGGATGCGCACCCCGCTCGAGGCCTTCTGGGCGATCGTCTTGCCCTGGGGCGCGAAGATCCCTCCGTTCACCGAAAGCAGGTCGGAGCGCTCCATCCCCTGCTTGCGGGGCGCGGCGCCGACGAGCAGAGCCCAATCCGCGCCGTCAAACGCGACCTCTGGCTTGCTGGTCAGCTCCGTCCCGGCGAGCAGCGGAAAGGCGCAGTCGTCGAGCTCCATGGCCACGCCTTCGAGGGCCTTCATCGCCGGCTCGATCTCCAGCAGCCGGAGGACCACCGGCTGGTCGGGACCGAACATGTCTCCGTGGGCGATTCGGAACAGCAGCGAGTACGAGATCTGGCCGGCTGCGCCCGTGACGGTGCACTGGATGGGTATGCGTCCCCCGCTCATCTAAAGCGAAATGCTATCCGGCCGCGGGGTGTTCGGGCCTTTACCCTCCGCCGCACTGGTGGGGCGGGTCGACGGCGCCCTGTACCGCCGCCACGACGCGTGCGGAGTAAATGGGGGCCAGGGCGAACATCGCGATGGTGACGGCTGCTGAGACGCAGAGCAAGACGATTCGCGGGACGCGAGGCCCCATGCCTGACCAAACGGTGGATCTCCCGCGATGGTTACCGGAACCCCTCCCCCTCCGGCTCGAACAGGTCGTCGGCGGCCAGGCGCCTGGCAAAGCACAGGAACCCGGTGTGGGCCACCATGCGGTGCGAGGGTCGCATGCTGCGGCCGCGAACGGTCCAGCCGCGCTGCAGCAGCTCGTACGCCTCGAGCATCCCAAAGCCTCTGAGCTCCCGCAGGCAGTCGAAGAAGCGCTGGACCTGGCTGACGTTGGGGCAGTGGGCGAAGACGATCCCGCCAGGCCGCAGCGCGGCCTTGACCGCGGGTGCGGCCTGCCACGGCTCTGACAGGTCGAGCAGGACACGGTCGATGTTTCGCTCTTCGACTCCGAGGTAGACGTCGCCCAGCTTGAGGGTCAGGTTTGGCGGCAGCTCGCCCAGCGTCTCGCCGATGGCTCGTTTGGCAGCCTCCAGGAACTCCTCTCGTGCCTCGTAGCTCACGACCGAGCCACTCGGACCGACCGCGCGCAAAGCGGCCATCGTGAGGGCGCCGGTCCCGGTCCCGGCCTCGAGCACCCGGGCGCCGGGGTGGATGTCCGCGCCGACCAGGATGGCCCCGAGGTCCTTGGGGTAGATCGGCTGGGTCTGCCGGCGACGGCCGGTGACCTGCTCGGCGAACGTCGGCCGGACCGCCAGGAGCCTCGCGCCGAGCTGCGTGGTCACCATCGTCCCTTCCTCGTGGCCGATCAGATCGTCGTGCTGGATCAGGCCTGAGTGGATCGAGTGGCGCTCCCCGGCGCGCAATCGGACGCGGTGCCTGCGCCCAACCTTGTCGACCAGGACGATGACCTCGCCCTCGAAGAACGGCCCCGACGTCACGCCTTGTGGGCTCGGATCAGTGCGTGCCAGTACGCATGCCAGAGCTTGCCCTCGCGCCGCTCCGGCCGCAGCTGTTTGCGCGCCTGGCCCTCGGCCGACTCGATCACCGCCGCCAGCTCGGCGGCGAGGGCCGGCTTGACGTCCATGTTGCCCATCCACTCCTCGTAATTCCAGTCGAGCTCGCGCGCCTCGGCCCTCTCGACCTGGAAGCCGGCCCGCTGCAGCTTCCCGACCCACTCGTCGAGCGTCAGCGACATGACGTGCGAGGGATCCCGCTTGACCTCGACCTCGTGCAGGAGATCGCGCGCCGGCAGCGGCGGCGCGCAGTCCACGAAGGCGGCGTCGTGCTTCGGCTTGAGGACGCGGTAGGCCTCCGCCATGAACCTGTCGATGTCCGCGAAGTGGTGCGGGGCCGCGCGGACCGTGTACAGGTCGAACGTCTCGTCCGGGAACGGCAGGTGGCATGCGTCCCCGATGACCCATTCGACATTCGTGACTTTTTTCTCGGCCGCGACTTTGCGGGCTTCGTCGAGCATCTCGCGTGTCAGGTCGAGCCCGACGACGCGCCGAACCTTGGGCGCCAGGGCGAAGGCGGTGTTGCCGGTGCCCGTCGCGACGTCCAGCGCCAGGTCGCCAGGACGGGGGTGCGCCAGGTCGAGGACCTCCTGCAGCCGTACGGCCGAGGCGTGGAACGTTGACTTCGCGTAGTTCGGAGCGACGTCGCGGAAGCTGTCCCTGGCGTCCTTCGACATGCCGAGAGTCTAGTTACGGAAGTAGTCCCAGACCAGCTTGCCGCCGATGACCACGAGGGCCAGCCCGGCGAGCGGCTTCAGCCAGGAGATTCGGTCGATCAGCTGCGACCCGACGAGCGTGAACCCGAACAGGCACAGCGCGGCGAGCAGCACGCCGCCGGCCAGGATCGGAAGCCGCGACTGCGGAGGCACGGTGCTCGCCACAGACGAGATCGCCAGCGCGTTGTCCAGCTGCAGGGCGATGTCCGTGAACGCGATCGCCACGATGGAAACCAGGATGGTCCGAAACATCGAAAACAAACCTCCACTCGAACGAGTCCGAGTAGAGGTCTTGCCGCGGACCTGCGGTCCGCCGAGGTCCCGGGCGACGCGCCGTCCTGACGAGACCTCGCGAGGTGGCTACTCCCCCCTACGAATCGATTCCGAGTATATGTGTTGCAGCCCGATGACCAAGACGACCGCGCGCTGGACCGGCAACAAGGTGCTGTTCGACATCGAGTCCGACTCCGGACATGCCGCGCAGATCGATGAGGCGCCGATCCTTGGCGACAACGCCGCTATGCGGCCGACGGAGATGCTGCTCGGCGCCCTTGGCGGCTGCACCGGCCTCAACGCCGTGCTGCTGCTCAAGAAGTTCAAGCAACCGCTGCGCGGCCTGGAGGTCGAGGTCGTCGGCGAGCGCGAGCAGGAGTGGCCGAAGGCGTTCAAGAAGATCGAGATCACGTTTCACTGCACCTGGGACGGCGACACCGACGACAAGCTCGTCGACCAGGCGCTGGACCTTGCCTGCAATCGCTACTGCCCGATCCACGCCACCCTTTCGCACGGCGTCAACATCGGCCACCGGCGCAAAGACCACCACTAGCTCCACCGATTCACCCCCGCGCGCGCCATTTGTGCCCGAATGGTCGACTGGCGGCCCCACTCCCGGCCATTTGTGCCCGAATGGCGGGAACAACGGGATTTCTGAAGACCCAAATAGAATTAACCGGAGTTGCTCGAGAGCTACGTCCCAATCCTGATCTTCGTCCTGATCGTCCTCGGGCTGATCGGGGCGCTGGTCACACTCAGCTTCGTTCTCGGTCCGACAAAGCTGTACAAGCGCAAGCTCGCACCCTATGAGTCGGGGATCATCCCCGACACACCCGCCGTGCGACGCCTCTCCGTCCGCTTCTATCTGACGGCGATGCTGTTCATCATCTTCGACGTCGAGGCCGTCTTCTTCTACCCGTGGGCGGTGCTGCTCAGGCAGCTCAAGTGGTTCGGCCTCATCGAGATGCTCGTGTTCATCGGCATCCTGCTCATCGCGCTCGCACACATCTGGCGCAAAGGAGGCCTCGATTGGGAATAGAGGCGCTCGCCGAGTCCCTCGGCCAGAACATCCTGACCACGACGCTCGGCAAGCTGATCGGCTGGGGCCGCGGAAATTCGGTGTGGCCGCTGCAGTTCGGTCTCGCCTGCTGCGCCATGGAGATGATCCACACCGCGACCGCGAGCGTCGACATCGCGCGGTTCGGCTCCGAGGCGATGCGCGCCTCGCCGCGGCAGGCGGACATGATGATCGTCTCGGGGCGCGTCTCTCAGAAGATGGCGCCGATCCTGCGCACCATCTACGACCAGATGCCCGAGCCGAAGTGGGTCATCTCGATGGGTGCTTGCGCGTCGACCGGCGGCGTGTTCAACAACTACGCGCTGCTCCAGGGAGTCGACAAGATCGTCCCCGTCGACGTGTACGTCCCCGGCTGCCCACCCAGGCCTGAGGACCTGCTGAACGCGCTGATGATCCTGCAAGAGCGGATCAAGGCCCAGGGGATCACCCCGCGGTCGTGATCGCGGACTCCCTCATCGTCGAGCGAGGCATCAGCGCGGGTGACGCGTGGATCACCGTTTCGCCCGAAACCGCACACGACGCGTTGGCGGCGCTCAAGGGCGAGGGCTACCGCTTGCTCGTCTTCCTGACCTGCGTCGACCACCTGGCCGATTCCTCGCGACCGAAGTGGCCCGGGCGTTACGAAATGGTCTATCAGCTGCGAAACATGGACTCCCTCGAGCAGCTGCGCGTGCGTGCGTTCGTCGACGGCGATCCGCCGCACGTCGACTCAGTGGCGGACCTTTTCCCGCCTGCGAACTGGGACGAGCGCGAGACCTACGACATGTTCGGCGTGATCTTCAACGGCCATCCCGACCTGACGCGCATCCTCATGCCCGACGACTGGGTCGGCCACCCGCTGCGCCGTGACTACCCGGTCGGCGGCGAGACGGTCGAGTTCTCCGAAGAGCACGAAAGCTGGCAGACCGCCCCCGAGAAGGCATGAGCGATTCCGAAACGGGCACCATCGGCCAGGGGGTGACCGTCCAGAGGACGGGCGAGCACGGCGCCTTCGGCGGCGAGCTGCTCACGGTCAACTTCGGCCCACACCACCCCTCGACTCATGGGGTCCTTCGGCTGATCGTCGACCTCGACGGCGAGCAGGTGAAGCGCCTCACGCCGGTGATCGGCTACCTGCACACGGGGATCGAGAAGCAGGCGGAGGCGCTGCGCTGGCAGCAGGCCGTCGTGGTGACCGACCGCCACGACTACCTGTCGCCGCCGATCAACAACCTGGCTTACGCGCTGGCGGTCGAGAAGCTGCTCGGCGTGGACGTCCCGCCACGTGCGGACGCGCTGCGCGTGATCATGTGCGAGCTCACCCGGATCGCATCGCATCTCGTGTGGCTTGGCACCAGCGGCATCGAGCTCGGGGCCTCGACGATGCTGATGTACTGCTTCCGCGAGCGGGACACGATCCTCGACATGAACGAGGAGATCTCCGGATTCCGGATGCACACGTCTTACATCCGGCCCGGCGGCGTGATGGCGGACGCGACGCCTCGCTTCATGGACATGCTCGACAAGTTCTGCGACAAGATGCCCGGCAACGTCGACGAGTACGAGGCGCTGCTGACAATGAACCCGATCTTTCGCTCGCGCACTATCGGGATCGGCCGGCTCCCCGCCGAGGACGCGAAGGTTCTCGGCGCCACCGGGCCGATGCTTCGCGGATCGGGCGTGAAGTGGGACCTGCGCAAGAACATGCCGTACTCCGGCTACGAGAACTACGACTTCGAGGTCCCAACCTCGGACCTCTGTGACTGCTACGGGCGGTACCTGGTGCGGATCAAGGAGATGCGCGAGTCGGTGCGGATCCTTCGCCAGGCGCTCGACCGCCTGCCCGACGGACCGATCAACGTCGACGACCGCAAGGTTCTCCCGCCGCCCCGAGAGGAGCTCGAGACCTCGATGGAAGCGGTCATCCACCACTTCAAGCTCTTCACGGAGGGCTACTCGGTGCCGGCCGGCGATGCGTACGCGGCGGTGGAGTCGGGTCGAGGCGAGAACGGCTGCTACGTGGTCAGCGACGGGACGCACAAGCCGCGGCGCGTGAAGTTCCGGGCCGCCTCGTTCGTCAACCTGCAGCCGCTCGAACGCATGGCGATGAACCACATGGTCGCCGACATGGTGGCGATCATCGGCACCGCCGACACCGTGCTCGGGGACTGCGACCGATGAACACCCCAAAAAATCTCCGATTTTTCGGGGACCCCGACTGATGGGGGTGCTGTCCGAGCACGTGATCGAGGAGATCCGAGGCCTGCCCGCGCAGTTCCCGGACATTCGGTCGGCGGTCATGCCGGCGCTCGACCTCGCCCAGGAGCACGTCGGCTACCTCAGCCCGGAGGCGATGAGCGAGGTCGCTGAGCTCTTGAAGCTCGACCCGGGCTACGTCCAGGGCGTCGCCACGTTCTACACGCTGTTCCACACCGAGCCTGTCGGCAAGCACCGGATGTACCTGTGCACCAACATCTCGTGCAAGCTGCGCGGCGCCGACGATCTACTGGCGCACGCGATGCAGAGCGTCGGCGTGGGCGGCCAGAGCGAGGTCAGCGCCGATGGGTTGTTCAGCGTCGAGGCGGTCGAGTGCCTGGGCGCTTGCGAATACGCGCCGATGATGCGCCTGGACCATTCCTATCACTACGACCTGACGGCGGAAAAGATCGACGCGCTGATCGCGGAGCGAAAGAACGTCCTCCCCATTCATGGGGAGGTGCCGGCGAAGCCGGCGGAGGGGCCGCCGGCGGCCCCGGCCAAGCCCGCCCGAAAGCGCGCCGCCGCGCCCAGGAAGAAGAAAGCCGATGCCTGAGCTTCGCGGCACGACGAAAGGTCCGGTCCTGACCCGCTGGTTCGGCACCGATAACCTGCACACGCTCGACGTCTACGAGAAGCTCGGCGGCTACGGCGCGATGCGCAAGGCCCTGACCACGATGAACCCGGATCAGATCGTGCAGGAGGTCAAGGATTCAGGCCTGCGCGGTCGCGGAGGCGCGGACTTCTCGACCGGCGTGAAGTGGTCGCTCATGCCCAAGGAGTCGGCGCTGCCGATGCACCTCGTCGTAAACGCGGACGAATCGGAGCCGGGCTCGGCCAAAGACCGCTACCTGATGGAGAACTCGCCACACATGCTCCTCGAGGGCATCGGCATCGCGGCATTCGCGATCCGCTCCCATCAGGCGTGGATCTACATCCGCGGCGAGTATGACGGGCCGTACGAGCGGCTCGTCACGGCGATCGGCGAGATGAAGAAGAAGGGCTACATCGGCCCTAAGCCGTTCGGCGCCGACTGGCCGCTCGACGTCAGGATCTTCCGCGGGCACGGCGCCTACATCTGCGGCGAGGAGGGCGCGCTGCTGGAGTCATTGGAAGGCAAGCGTGCTCAGCCCCGAGCATGGAAGCCGCCCTACCCGGCGCAGAAAGGCGTCTGGAACCGGCCGACCACGGTCAACAACGTCGAGACGATCAGCACCGTGCCCTGGATCATCGAGAACGGCGGCGCGGCATACGCCAAGCTCGGAACCGAGAAATCGCATGGCACGCGCATGTTCACGGTCAGCGGCCACGTCCAGCGGCCCGGCAACTATGAGATGGAGATCGGCAAGACCTACCGCGACCTCATCGAAGGACTGGCCGGAGGCGCGCTGCCCGGCCACACGATCAAGGCCTGGTGGCCGGGCGGCTCGTCGTCGCCGGTCATGCCGGGCGACCTCCTCGACACGACGACCGACCTCGACGGCGTGAAGAACGTGGCGAACCTGAAGAGCCACCCGCAGCCGCCGCTGAACATGGGCGGCCGCGCGTTCGCGACGATGGGCGGCTCGGGCGGGGTCATCGTCATGGACGAGTCCTTCTGCATGGTCAAGGCAGCCCACCGCCTTCTTCAGTTCTACGCCCACGAGTCGTGCGGCAAATGCACGCCCTGCCGCGTTGGCGGCAACTGGGCCGTCCGCGCCTACGAGCGGATCCTTTCCGGGGAGGGTGGCACCGAGGACCTCGGGATCCTCGACCGCATCCAGGACGGCCTGCAGGCCGGACGCTGCCTCTGCGGCCTCGGCGACGCGGCCGGCTGGGTGATCGCATCGACCCTCACCCACTATCGCTCCGAGTACGAGGAGCACGCCCTGCACAACGTCTGCAGCGCGGAGATGGCGGCAGTCAATGCCACCTCCCCGCTTGCGGGGAGGACGAATGCCTGACGTCAACCTGACGATCGACGGGCGCCAGGTCAGCGTTCCCGCGGGCACGCTCGTCGTCGAGGCAGCGAAAAAGCTGGGGATCGAGATCCCGGTCTTCTGCTACCACCACAAGCTCAACTACGTCGGCGCGTGCCGGCTCTGCGTCGTCGAGATCACGCCTGGCCCGCCCATCGCCCGCATCGCCTGTGGCACGCCCGTCGCCGAGGGCATGGTCGTGAAGACGCAAACCTCGTTGGCCGTCCAGGCCCGCGCGGACGTGCTCGAGTTCGAGCTCGCCAACCATCCACTCGACTGCCCGGTGTGCGACAAGGGCGGCGAATGTCCGCTCCAGGACTTCACCTTCCGCCACGGCTACCCGACGAGCCGGATCGACGGGCCGCGCCTGCACTTCAAAAAGCCGGTCCCCCTGTCCGACAAGATCGCCCTGGACCGGGAGCGCTGTGTGCTGTGCTACCGCTGCACCCGCTACTACGACGAGGTCGCCTGGGAGCAGGAGCTGACGACGGTCGAGCGCGGCGTCCAGTCGATCATCGCGAGTCAGTTCGACCAGCCGCTCACGTCGATCTTCAGCGGCAACATCATCGACCTCTGCCCCGTCGGCGCCCTCACCTCGCGGGTCTGGAGATTCGAGTCGCGGCCCTGGGACATGACCCACACCGAGAGCGTCTGCTCGAAGTGCGCCGTCGGCTGCAGCGTGACACTGTGGCAGCGCCGCGGCCAGCTCGTCCGGGTCACCTCGCACGAGAACGACGACATCGACGAGGGCTGGATCTGCGACCGCGGGCGCTTCGACTACACCGACGTCAACGACCCGACGCGGGTCCGCACACCGTCCATCAGCGGCCGGCGATCCACGTGGGCCGAGGCGATCAATGCCGTGGCGGCGGGCGTCAGGGGCAAGGGCGCCCGGCTCGGCGTCTCGCTGCCGCAGGACATCACCAACGAGGAGGCCTTCCTCTTCCGAAGGCTGCTCGACGGACCGCTCAAGGGCGCGAAGGTGAAGATGCACGGCCGGACCGCGATCCAGGCTCCGGCCGGGGAGAACGAGCTGCGCATCAAAGACATAGATGACGCGCGCGTGATCGTCGTGGTCGCCTCCGACCTCGAGCACGACGCACCCATCGTCAACCTGCGGGTCAAGAAGGCGGTAGGCAAGCTGGGCGCGAGGCTGATCGTCGTCTACCCCGACGGCGTCGACTTCGACCGCCACCCTGGAACGCTCCACATCCGCAACGCGCCGGCGGCGGCAGCGGCCGAGGTCCGCAAGCTCGTCTCGCACGACTGGCTCAAGAGCCCGGGCGGGCCGGTGGCGATCCTCTTCGGCGACGGATACGGCAGCGAGAACGTGTCCGACCTGGCCGCTGCGTGCGCCGACCTGGCCTCGAAGGCGGGCGGCAAGGTGATGCAGCTCTACCGAGCCACCAACGAGCGCGGCGCGCTTACGGCCGGCGTCGCCGGCTGGGACAAGCTCGATGGGGTCGAGGCGCTGCTCTCGTGGGGTCCGCCACCGACCGCCGGGATTCCGACCTCGGCGAAGTTCGTCGCCGCGTGGGACCACCTGCCGCGGGACGGGTACGACAACTCGGTGGTGCTGCCGGCGACGACCTTCGCCGAGCGCCAGGGCAGCTACACCAACCTCGAGGGCACGGTCCAGTTCCTCAGCCCGCCCATTCCCGTCGCGCCGCCGCTGAAGGAGGGCTGGGAGGTCCTATGCGAGCTCGGCGCTGCGCTCGGCCTTGCGCTCGACTACGACGGCATCCTTCCGATCCAGCGCGCGATCGGCATCCAGCCGCCCGCGGCCGAGCCGGCGCCCGCTCCCGTCCTGGTGGGGCCGGCGCACCCGTGAACGACTTCTACAACAACGCGATCGGGCACTGGGTCGTCGTCGTGGTGGCGATGGCCTTGCTGCTGTTCGTCGTCCTGACCGCGACCGCCTACACGGTGTGGTTCGAGCGCGTCGCGCTAGGGCGCATCCAGCGACGGCCCGGGCCCAACCGCGTCGGGCCGGCGGGCCTGATGCAGCTCGCGGCCGACGGAGTGAAGCTCGCGTTCAAGGAAAGCTTCATCCCCGAGAAGACCGACCGCGTGATCTACGTCCTGGCGCCGACCATCGGCGTCGCGGCCGCCTTCCTCGCGTGGGTCGTGATCCCGATCGGCCTCTGGTACAACGTCACGTACTGGATCGCCGACGTGAACGTCGGCATCCTGATCATCTTCGCCGTCAGCTCGCTCAACGTTTACGCGATCGTGCTCGGTGGCTACGCCTCCAACAACAAGTACTCGCTGCTCGGAGGGCTGCGTTCGGCCGCGCAGCTGATCAGCTACGAGATGTCGCTGGGCCTGGCGCTGGTGCCGACGTTCATGATCGTCGGGTCGCTGCGCCTGCGCGACATCGTCGAGTACACGGTCAGCTGGGGGCCGTACCACGGACCGCTCCCGCTGATCATCCTCACCCCGATCGGATTTCTCATTTACGTCATCTCCGCGACCGCGGAGACCAACCGCACCCCATTCGACCTGCCTGAAGCGGAGCAGGAGCTGATCGGCGGGTTCCTCACGGAGTACTCCGGCCTCAAGTTCACGATGTATTACCTCGCCGAGTACCTGAACGTGATCACCGTGTCGACACTCGCGGTGCTGCTGTTCTTCGGCGGTTGGTATCTGTGGTCGGTGCCGCCCGTGCTCGCCTTCCTGATCAAGGTCGTGATCATGATCTTCGTCTACATTTGGCTCCGCGGCACCTTCCCGCGGCTTCGCTACGACCGTCTGATGAGGCTTGGTTGGAAAGTGCTGCTTCCCCTCGCGATGGCCAACGTGGTCGTGACGGCGATCGTGCTCGTGGCGGTGAGTTAGGTGCCGGACGAAAAGAAGAACGACGAAGAGAAGCAGCCCGGCGTGGCGAGCGACGTCGCAGCTCTCCTGACCGGGCTCAAGACGACGCTGGGCGAGACGTTCCGCCCGGTCGTCACAACCATGTATCCGGAAGACAAGACGACCCGCTCGGAGCGCTACCGTGGCCGGCACTACCTCCGCCGCTACGACAACGGGCTCGAGCGCTGCATCGGGTGCGAGCTCTGCGCGGCGGCCTGCCCCGTCGGCTGCATCCTCGTCATCGCGGCCGAGAACACCGACGAGAATCGCGTCTCGCCAGGCGAGCGATACGCCAAGACCTACGAGATCAACATGCTGCGCTGCATCTTCTGCGGCTATTGCGAGGAGGCGTGCCCCGTGCAGGCGATCGTGCTCGGACCGGAATACGAGCTGTCGGACACGAGCCGCGAGAGGTTCATCTACACCAAGGAGAAGCTGCTGGAGCCGCTCCCGCCCGACGTGCAGGCTCGACTCGATGCGCAAGAAAAGGAAAAGAAGTAGGTGGCCATCGCCGTCTTCTTCGTCGCGGCGGCTGTCGCGGTGCTCGGGGCCGTCGGCGTCGTCTCGTTCCACCAGCCGATCCGGTCGGTGCTGAGCCTCGTGCTGGTGATGCTGGCGCTCTCCGTGATCTTCCTGCTGCTCAGCGCGCAGTTCATCTTCGCGGTCCAGATCATCATCTACGCCGGCGCGGTCATGGTCCTGTTCGTGTTCGTGATCGCGCTCCTCGGACCGGCACGCGAGCTCGGCCGCGGGCGCCTTCGCTACCAGGGTTGGCTGTCGGGGATCTTCGTGCTCGTGATGCTCGGGTTGATGTGGACGCTGCTGCAGGGCGTCCAGTACCGCCAGCCGGACAAGACGGACATGAATTTCTTCGGCACTGTCCAGTCGATAGCGATCGGGCTATTCACGACCTATCTCTATCCGTTCGAGCTGACCTCGATCATCCTGCTGGTCGCCGCGATCGGGGCCATCTACCTCAGCCGCAAGCGGATCGACGACCTGTGACCCCGGAGAGCCGTTAAGTGGGAACGCTCGACATCGGCGGCTCGCAGCTCGACGCTTCCTGGTTCCTGCTCCTTGCGGCCGTGCTGTTCTCGCTCGGCGCCGCCGGCGTGCTCGTGCGCCGCAATCCTCTGGTGATCCTGATCTGCATCGAGCTGATGCTCAACGCCGCCAACCTCTCGCTGGTCGCGTTCTCGCGTCAGCTCCAGAACATGGAGGGCCAGCTGTTCGCGCTCATGTCGATGACCGTCGCGGCGGCTGAGGCGGTGGTCGGTCTCGCGATCCTCGTCGACATCTTTCGGACCCGCGACGCGGAGGACGTCGACGACCTCAGCGGGCTGAGGGGGTGAGCTTGAACCAGACGCTCGCGCTCCTCCTCCTCCTCTTCCCGGCGGCCGGGGCGATCATCCTCGCCGGCCGCGGCTGGCGCCTGCCACGAATCGTCACGAAGCTCGTCGGGCCGCTCGCGGTCTGGGCGTCGTTCATCGTCACGGTCAACCTCTACCTGAACCACGTCAACTCCGACTTCACGTACTGGACCTGGATCA
>JAMXLM010000001.1 GCA_024280995.1 Candidatus Dormiibacterota bacterium | reverse complement strand
CAGCCTCGGCCACGGGCGCCGCCGGAGCGTCGCCTCCACCCTCGACCTCGATCTGCGCGATCTCGGTGCCGACCTGGACCGTGGTCCCCTCGGCGACGCTGATCTTGACCAGCTTGCCCTCGAAGGGCGACGGGATCTCGGCGTTCACCTTGTCGGGGACGACCTCGACCAGCGGCTCGTCACGCTTGACGAACTCGCCCTCCTTCTTGAGCCAGCGGTCGACGGTGCCCTCGGTCACCGACTCGCCGAGCTGCGGCATCTTGATGGCGCTTACGCCCATTGCGCGCTGTGAACCTCCCTGATCGCGGACGGGTGGGGTGGAGGCGACGCCGAGAATCGAACTCGGGATGGAGGTTTTGCAGACCTCTGCCTTGCCACTTGGCTACGTCGCCTCGGTCGAAAGTCGATTCTAAGATCCCTCCGTGGCCGAGCAAGCCTTCCTGAACGCCATGGCACGCCTCCCCGCCGGCGTCTGCGTGGTCACCGCCCGCACCGGCGACGAGCTCAAGGGACTGACCGCCAGCAGCCTCGTCTCGATATCGCTCCAGCCGCCCCTGGTCCTCGTGGGCCTCGAGCGCGCTTCGGCCACGCGGGCTGTCGTCCTCGAAACCGGAGCATTCAATGTCAACGTGCTCACGCGCAACCAGGAATTCATCGCCGACCGGTTCGCCGGCCGCGCTCCCGCTGTCGATTGGCGGACGCTCGCTCATCGCCCCGGCACGAACGGGATCCCGCTTCTGGATGGTTGCGCGGCCTGGCTCGAATGTCGCCTGACGCAGTCGCACACTGCAGGAGATCACGAGATAGTCGTGGGAGCCGTCGAGGCGGCCGAGATCGGGAGCGGCGACCCCATCATCCTCTGGGACCGCGCGTTCTGGTCGCTGGGTTAGTAAGGAAGCTCTTCCTCTTCCATCCCGAAGTGGTGACCGACCTCGTGCAAGATCGTCCGCTGAATCTCCTCGACGAGCTCCCTCATGTTCGTGGTCGCCCTTTCATGCGATGCCTTGTAGAGGGTGATGCGGTCTGGAAAGCCCTGTCCGGCGTGCAGCGCGCCGGCGCCGTGATAGAGGCCCATCAAGCCTTGCGGCGAGGATTCCTCGACGATGAAGACCAGGTTCTCCATGTAGGGCTCGAACTCCTCCGGGATGGTCTCGATGGCCTTCTCCACCAGCTCCTCGAATTCGTTCATGCTCACGTGCATGGGTGAATTGAAGCGCGTGACCGTGGTCGGCGCCGGCACGATGGGCTCGCAGATCGCGCTGCAGACGGCGCTCAGCGGCCGTTACGACGTCACCCTCGTCGACACGGTGAAGGGCCAGCTCGAGCACGCGCGCAGCCAGAACCAGAAGCTCGTCGATCGCTCGGTCGAGAAGCAGCGGCTCACCCGCGACCAGGCGGCCGGCGCGATGCATCTAATAAAGGACGAGGCCGACCTGGCGAAAGCCGTCTCCGCCGCCGACCTGATCATCGAGGCGGTCATCGAGAACTTCGACGCCAAGAAGGCCGTCTTCGAGGATCTTGGCAAGGACGCGAATCCCGACGCCATTCTCGCCAGCAACTCGAGCACCATCGCCATCAGCCGGCTGGCCGACTTCAGCGGCCGGCCCGAACGCTGCTGCAACATGCATTTCTTCCACCCGGTCACGGTCATGCAACTTTGCGAGGTCGTGCGAGGGCCGAAAACGAGCGACGACACGGTCGACACGGCGATGGAGTTCGTGCGCAGCATCAATCGCACCCCGGTGCTTCTCCATAAGGAGATATGGGGCTTCATCGTCAACCGGGTCCTCTTCGCCGCATCGGAGGAGGCCATGCGCCTGCTCGAGGGCGGCTATGCGAGTGCCGAGGACATCGACACCGCGGTTCAGAAGGGCCTCAACTGGCCGATGGGCCCGTTCCACCTCCTCGACTTCAGCGGCCTCGACATCTTCTACGGCGCGATGCAGGACCGCCACCTGCTCGGCGAGGGTCCGGCGCCACCACCCGTCCTGGAGAAGCTGGTGCGTGAGGGGCGGCTCGGGCGAAAGACAGGCAAAGGCTTTTTCGACTACGACTGAATCCGGCGCCGCGGGGCAAAATGGAAAACGCCCCCGTAGCCCAATGGCAGAGGCAGCCGGCTTAAACCCGGTCCAGCGCGGGTTCGACCCCCGCCGGGGGTACTAAGAGTGGTCCAAGGCTGGGCGCCTACAATCTGACGACAGTGAAAACGCGAGTGGAAGAGGACCCGGACGAGGAACCCGAGGGGCCGGCCGAGCCTGCCTCTCCCGACGGAGCGCGCGTGGCGTCGGGGCTCGTGCCCACGGTCGGCACGCCGAGCAGGGAGTGGGAGTTCTCGACCAAGGTCCTCAGCGTGGACCAGGTGGGCGACGGCGTGACCCTGGTCAAGGTCATCCAGGAGGCCTCAGCCGAGGGGTGGGACCTTGCCAGCGTGATCGACGGGGGCGACAAGCGCGTAATCCTGATGCGCAGACCGAAGCGCTCAGCCCGTGAGTCACGACGGGTGGGTTTCGCGCCTCCGGCACACGGCTGAGCAGCCCGGCTCCGCGCCGCCGCCGGCGCATCCTGGTCATCGAGGACGACGTGCCCGTGCGCATGCTCGTCGCCGAGGTCTGCCGCCTGCAAGGGCATGACGTCGTGGAGGCGGGGACCGGCGCCCAGGCCATCGAGCTGGGCCGAACCGCGCAGCCCGACCTCGTGCTCGTGGACTGGGTGCTGCCCGACATCAGCGGCACCGAGGTCATTCGCGAGCTTCGCCGCCACGGTGTCGTCAGCCCGATGGTGATGCTCACCGGCCGCTCGACCAAGATGGACGAGGTGGTGGGTCTCGAAGTAGGCGCCGACGACTACATCACCAAGCCGTTCGACTCGCGCATCCTGGCGGCGCGGATCAATGCCCACCTGCGGCGCTCGGCGCTAGCCGAAGCGGGCGGCGGCCGCGAGGGCGTGATCAGCATCGGCGCGCTGCAGATCGACAACGCCGCCCGTCGCGTCAAGGTCGGCGATGACGAGATCACGTTGACGATGACCGAGTTCAACCTGCTCGCCGTGCTGGCCGCGAACCCCGAGCGTGTGCTCACGCGCGCGCAGCTGCGGGACAAGGTCTGGGGTTATCCCCACGACCTCGACGATCACTCGGTCGATCCGCATGTGCAGCGGCTCCGGCGAAAGCTGTCGGAGCGGTCCAACACCGGGGTGAACCTCGAGGCCGTGCCCGGGCTCGGCTACCGGTTGTCAGTCAAAGGATCTTGACCGACTCCGCTGACCTGTTCGGTCCAGCGGCCGAAGATCTTGCCGCCGTCGAAGCAGAGCTCAGAAAGTCGATCGACTCCGATCCGCCTGAGGTCTCGCGGCCAATGGCCCGCCTCTTCGCGGCGGGGGGAAAACGTATCCGCCCGGCGCTCGTCCTGCTGGCGGCAAGGTGCGGCGTGTATGAGCTTCCACGGCTGATGCCCGCGGCCATGGCCGTCGAGCTCACTCACGCCGCCACGCTGGTCCACGACGATGTGATCGACAACTCGCCAACTCGGCGCGGCAGCCCGACCATCGCCGCGGAGTTCGGCGATGAGCCCGCGATCGTCATCGGCGATTTCTATTTCGCCAAGGCTTACGAGCAGGCAGCTCGCACGGGTGTCCCCGAGGTCGTCGACATCCTTGCCCGGGCTGTGATGGCCATCTGCGCGGGAGAGGTCCGCCAGCAGGCCATTCGCCATCGCTACAGCACTGGCGTCGAGGAGTACATGGGCCGCATCGAGGCCAAGACGGCGACGCTGCTTGCGGCATGCTGCGACATCGGCGCCCTGCTCGGGAATCTGCCACGTGAGCAGCGCACGGCATTGGAGGCGTACGGTCGCGAGCTCGGACTTGCGTTTCAGATCGCGGACGACGTCCTCGACTACACGGCCACGGAGGACGAGGTCGGCAAGCCAATCGGCCACGACCTCACGGAGGGATTCGCGACGCTGCCGCTGATGCTTTCACGCATCGAGCTCGAGGACGGAAAGCGACTCGACGCAAAGGAATCTCGCAACGTTGCAACCGCGGTTCGCGACAGCGATGGTCCACGTCTTGCGCTCGAAGAAGCACGCAAGCACGCCGACGCCGCACGCTTGCATCTGCAGTCGATTGGCGCGAGCAGCGCGTCCGATTACCTCGATTCGCTCGCGGACTACGTGGTAAGCCGAAAGCTCTAACCTGTCAGCCATGTCCCGGGGTGGGGATGGGCGTGGTGTTGGCATGAGTAGGGTCAGGCTCGTCGGCGTCGGACCAGGTCATCCAGGTCTGGCCACCGTGCAAGCCGTCGAGGCGGTGAAGGAAGCCGACGTGATTCGCAACTGCGATGGTTGCGGCGCGGGATTGCTTCACCTCGCACCTGCGAATGCGGACATCGCGCCACTCGAATCGGTTGACGAGGTGATTCGCCTTGCGCGCAACGGTCGCAAGGTCACGGTTCTCTTTCCCGGGAATCCATACGCGTTCACCAACGGCAGCGAGATGGCCGATCGCTTGCACCGCGCCGGCATCGATTTCGAGGCCGTGCCCGGGCTGATCGTCGAGCTCGCGGCGCCGGTGATGAGCGGAATTCCGCTGACCATCGAAGGCCTGTCGGCGTCGATCGGTTTCGGTCTCGTCACCGGAGGCGAGACAGTGGTGTTGCGCCTGGCGTCGGGTTGGTGGGAATCCGGGATCAGCGCCCTGCTCCAGAACGGTCGCGCGCCCGAAACGCCCGCCGCCCTGATTCTCAACCCGGGCCTTCCCGGGCAGCACCGCGTCACTGCCCAGCTCAGCGAGCTGGCGCGCAAGGCCACGACGTACGGGCTGCGGGGCGACGCGCTGCTGGTGCTCGGCCCGGGGGTGGAGATGGCGGAGCGCCTGGACACGCTCTCCCAGCGACCGCTGCACAGCCGCCGGATCCTGATCACCCGCGCGCGCCACCAGGTCGATTCTTTTCGCCGCGAGCTGGTCGACCTTGGAGCCGCGGTGGTCGAGATACCGACGATCGAGATCCGGCGGCTTCCCACCGACGATCGCGTCAAGGAAGCGATCAAGAACCTCAACCGAACGGTGTTCGTCATCTTCGCGTCCGCGAACGCGGTCGAGATCTTCTTCCAGATGCTCCTGACCACCGGCGCCGACGCTCGCGCCCTCTACTACTCCAAGCTCTGCGCCATCGGCCAGGAGACGGCCGACGCCCTCGTCGCCCACGGTCTGCGGCCGGAGCTCGTGACCTCCGAGTACACCGCAGAGGGGCTCGCCAACGCCCTCGAGGGCTGGGAGCTCAACGGCCGCCGTGTGCTGGTGCCCCGAGCGGAGGTCGCGCGGGACGCTCTACCATCGCTGCTTGCAAATCGAGGTGCCGAGGTCGACATCCTGCCCGTCTACCGCGCCGTCTGCCCGCCTGACGCGGGTCCCGCCCTCATGCGCCTGTTCGAAGGCGAGGGGGTGGACGTGATCACGTTCACCGCGTCGTCGACGGTCAGCAACTTCGTGCGGGCCTTTCCGGAGGACCGGCTGCCGGCGATCCTCGGCGACGCCGAGGTCGCTTGCATGGGCCCGGTGACCGCCGACACCGCCCGCAAGCTCGGGCTGCCGGTGTCGATCGTGGCCCGCGAATACACGACCCACGGCCTCGTCACGGCGATCGCCGAGGCGGCCGCCAGGAAGTGAGCCAGCAGCAAAGGCAGTCCCGGCGCCCGGCGCCGGTCGAGCCTGACGAGCACGCGGCGCCCGTCACGCTCGGCAGGCAGACGTGGCTGGCCGTGATCGTGATGGGTGCGTTGATCCTGGCCGTGATCGGGGCGGGCAAGCTCGTGAGCAAGTCGCTCGAGCAAGCGGTGCCGCCGGCGCTTGCCGACTGCAGGACCTCGACCCAGACCGGGCCGCACACCTTCCTCGGCCCTCAGCCGATGTGCATCACCGCCTCCCAGAAGCTGGAGGCGACCGTCAGCACGACCCAGGGCGACTTCGTCATCGACCTCGCACCCGAGGTGGCGCCGGTGACGGTCAACAACTTCGTCGTCCTCGCCATCCACGGCTTCTACAACGGGCTCAACTTCTGGAAGTCGGAGGACTGGGTCGTGCAGGGAGGTGATCCACGCGGCGACGGCCACGGCGGGCCCGGCTACAGCCTGCCGGACGAACCGTCCGGCACTCCCTGGGGTCTGGCCGCGGTGGGCATGGCCCGGCCGATCGACGGCCCGGTCAACGGCAGCCAGTTCTTCGTCATGAAGGCGGCGTGGCCAGGCGCGGGACCGACCGCGGTCTACAACCGGTTCGGGACGGTGATCTCCGGCATGGACAAGGTCCAGCTGCTCACCTCGACCGACACGATCAAGTCGGTCACGATCCAGGTTTCCTGACCGCCTCCTGACCGGCTCCTGACCGGCGCGTCACAGGCCGAGTTTCTATAATCGGGCTCAAATGCCGATTCACCCGCTGTGGCTTTTGTTGATCCTCGTGGCCGTGCTGCTGGTTTTCGGGCCCAGCCGCTTGCCCGAACTCGGAAGCGCGGTCGGCAAGGCGATGCGTGAGTTCCGCAAGGCGACTAGCGACCTGACGAGCGAGGTCACCACCGCCGCCAAGCCCGCCGAGCCGCAGCCGCCCGCCGAGAGCACCGCCAAGGGCTCCTCGTCCGAGGCCAAACCCTCTAACAGCTAGGCGCCCGTGGCGCTTCTAGACCGGGTCCTGCAGCGCGGTCCGCGGGCCCGCGTGCCGGCCGAAGAGCAACGCATGTCCGTGATCGAGCACCTCGAGGCGCTTCGTCGCGCCTTGTGGATCTCGCTGGTCGCATGGGGCATCGCGACGGTGGCGGCGATCTTCATCTCCGGCCACATCATCACGTACCTGGTGAATCGCGCGGGCATCACGCAAGCCATCTATCTGCAGCCTGGCGGCGGGGTGTTGCTGCAGCTCAAGGTGGCGATGTACATCGGCATCGTGCTCGCGTCGCCGGTGATCATCCAGCAGGCGTGGTGGTTCGTCAGTCCGGGCCTGCATCCCCACGAGCGCCGCTTCGTCCTTCCACTGGTCGTGGCGACGACCGTCTTCTTCGCCATCGGCGTCGCCTTCGCGATGTTTGCGCTACCGATCTACATCCACGTCCTGGGCTCGTTGGCGCCGACGGACGTCAAGTATCTGCCCGACGTGACCGAGCTCGTGAGCTTCGTCGTGATCATGGTCATCGGGTTCGGCCTCGTCTTCGAACTTCCCGTGATCCTCTTCGTGCTCGGGATGCTCGGCATCGTGTCCTCGAAATGGCTGCACAAGCGCCGGCCATACTGGTTCCTCGGACTGGGCATTCTTGCGAACTTCCTCACGCCTGGCATCGATCCCGTCACCCCTATGATCATGTTCATTCCGCTCTACCTGTTCTATGAGGGCAGCGCGCTATTACTGAAACTTCTCGGACGATGACCGGCACGGCCGCGCGCCGCGATGGTCGCGCGCCGGATCAGCTGCGGCCGGTGAAGATCGAGCTCGGCGTCAACGTCCATGCGGAGGGTTCGTGCCTGATCGAGATGGGCCGCACCCGGGTCTGGATCACCGCGAGCGTCGAAGACCGCGTGCCGATGCACCGGCGCGGCACGGGCCAGGGCTGGATCACAGCCGAGTACTCGATGCTCCCGCGCGCGACGCACGACCGCGGGACGCGAGAGGCGATCCAGGGGAGGGTCGGCGGGCGGACGCACGAGATCCAGCGACTGATCGGTCGCTCGCTGCGTGCGGCCGTCGACATGGGCAAGATCGGCGAGCGCACCATCACGCTCGACTGCGACGTCCTGCAGGCCGACGGCGGAACGCGCACGGCTTCCATCACCGGTGCCTTCACCGCGATGTACATGGCGATCAAGCGGATGAAGGACGCGCGGATGATCCCCGAGATCCCGGTGCGCCAGCACCTCGCGGCCGTGAGCTGCGGCATCGTCGAAGCCACGCCGGTCCTCGACCTCGACTACTCCGAGGACTTCCACGCATCGACCGACCTCAACTGCGTGATGACGGAGGACGGCCGGCTGGTCGAGCTTCAGGCGACGGCCGAGGGCGCGCCGTACGCGCGGGCCGAGCTCGACGCGATGCTCGCGCTCGCTTTCAAAGGCATCAAGGAGCTGATCGTCGCCCAGAAGAGGGCGCTCGCCTCGCTGTGATTGGCTGATCGTCCCCGACTCGTAGTCGCCTCGGGCAACGCCGGCAAGATCCGCGAGTACCGCGACCTGCTGGCTGATTCGGGCTTCGAGCTCGTTGCGTTCGACACCGAGGTGCCCGAGGTGGGTGAGACGTACGAGGAGAACGCGCGCCTCAAGGCCGAAGCCGCGCTCGCGAAGTCCGGCCTGCCGTCGCTCGGCGACGACTCGGGCATCGAGCTCGAGGCTCTCGATGGTTTTCCGGGTATCCGATCGGCGCGCCTGGGCCCGACACAGAAGGAAAGGACGGCCGAGCTTCTGCGCCGGCTCGAGGGCGTGGCGCGGCCTTGGAAGGCCCGCTTCGTCTGTGTGATCGCGCTGGCGGTACCCGGCGTCGAGACACGTTTGTATGAGGGTGAGTGCCGCGGTGAGGTCGTGCCCGAGTGGCGAGGCGAGGCGGGATTCGGCTACGACCCGATTTTCCTGGTGCCGGCGAAGGGGAAGACATTTGGGGAAATGCCGCCGGAGGAGAAGCGCAAGTACAGCCATCGCGCGGCAGCGGCGCGGGCGCTGCTAGAGTCGGGCGCGCTGCAGTCGCTGGCCGGCCTGGAGCGCGGGCGGTAGCTTAGCTCGGAAAAGCGCCTGGTTTGGGACCAGGAGACCGGAGGTTCAAATCCTCTCCGCCCGACCAGCGATACGCCGCCAGAGCCTCTCCAGATTCCGCACGTTTCCGCCAAAACATGCGCAATCGGGCCGATAGTCCGGCCTGCTTCCGCCGAAGCGCGCGAAATCCCCCCGGGGCTCCTCCAGCTCGGCTGGGCGTTCTCTCATGTGATGAGGACGTCAAACGCGGCCCGGTTGGCGGGAGCGGCCATGCTGCTCGCGCAAGCCGCCGCCGCCTGCAGCTATACCGCGATTCCCGCCAACCCCGATCACCCGGCGCCGGTGCTCGTGCAGGTCGAGAACCTGTCTGCCGCCCGCCCTCAGTCCGGGCTGCAGAGCGCGGCGATTGTCTACGAATACGTCACCGAAGGCGGGATTAGCCGCTTCAGTGTGATCTACACGAATTCGCCCAACGGCCGGGTCGGTCCCATCCGGAGTGCCCGCCTGGTGACTATCGCTCTGGCCAAGATCTACGGCGCCGTCGTGGTCTTCTCAGGTGGCAGCAGCTACATCAAGGGCCAGATCCAGTCGGCCGGCATCCCCAACGCCGACGAGAACAGCGCCGGCGGTGACCTCTTTCGGGACGGCAGCCGCTTTCCCCCGCACAACCTTTACAGCGACGGCTCGCATCTCGCCGACATTGCGTCGCGTGCCAACGCGCCGGCGGTCTCGTGGTCGTTATGGCAGCGCACCGCGGTCGCGTCGGTTGCCGGCGGCAAGCCGGTGACCCGAGTCACCGTGCCGGTGTCGGACGTCGAGACGCCGGCCTTTTCCTACGACTCAGCTGCAGGAGGCTGGAAGCGGACGGAGCCGGACACGGGTCCGTTCATCGACGCCAACACAGGCAATCCGCTCGTCATCTCCACCCTGATCGTCCAGCAGGTCACCATCACCCCGTCGTCCGCAGTCGTCGACGTGAACGGTCAAACCGGCGTCCAGCACGACGTCACCGGTACCGGCCAGGCCCAGGTGTTCACCGCCGGTCGCGAGTTCGACGCGACGTGGACCCAGGGCGCAACCGGTCCTCCGACATTCGCCGGTTCGGGCGGACACTCAGTACCGATCGCGCCAGGGCTCGTGTGGATCTGCCTCGTCCCTAAAGGAAGCCCCGCGACCTGACCTAGATGTAATCCCTAGACCAGTTCGTCGACCTGGAGAGTGCCTCCCCTCGCGACGAAAGGATGCGACTTCAGCACCGCGACCGCTCCTTCGACGTCGTCGGCCTCGATGACCGAATATCCGCCAATCGCTACCCGCGGCTCGGGCGTCCCGGTGGCGACCTGCGTCGCCGGACGAAGGGGCGCACCCGGGTCGGTAACCGCGCTTCCGGCCTTGGCGAGCCACGCCCCGAACGCCTGCGTGATCTTCTCCATCTGGGCCGGATCGGATGGCATGCCGGAACCGCCGTGATACGTGACGAGGAACTTGCTCATGGCCGCCACGTTAGGCACCGCGGTTCGAGTGCGCCGCTTCCAGGGCTCCAAAAGACTTGGCCAGAACGCCGATCGTGAAATCGCCGTTTGTTGGCGGAATCAATTGCGATCCCCGAGGTAGGCTTCGACGGGGGTGCGGGTTTCATTGGAGGCATGGGGCCATGGCAAAGAGACGCACGCCCGACATCGACAATCGGTCCGTCGCGCCAACTGAGCAAATCTCGATCGCCGCGCTCAACGACCTCGAGGACATCACGCACTGGCTGGGCACTTTCCGCGTTCGACTTGCGGCGTCCCGCGATGCGGAGCGCAGCGGTGTCGCCGTGACGGTCGACCAGCTGGAAGCTCGCTACAAGCAGCGGCGCGCGGAACTGGCCTAGGTATCGCTAAGCTGCACGCTCAGCGATGAGCGGTGCGGCTGTACATCTCCGCGGCGACGTCGGCAAGCGCCTGCCTGCCATGTCGTCTGCGCTGCGCCCGGCGCCGCTTGTCGAGCTCCGCGAGTGGGGCGGGGAGGACCTGGTCCGAGGCAAGCGAGTCCTCGACCTCGGGTGTGGCGACGGCAGGTTCGCGCTCGGCGTGGCGCCGTTCGCCGCGCGCGTCGAAGGCCTGGATGCCGACCCCGACGCCATCGCCGCCGCGAAGCGAAACGCGCGCCGGTCTGGCAGCCGCAACGTCCGCTTTGCGGTCGGCGCGGCGCAGCACCTGCCGTACCCCGGCGCAGATTTCGACGTGGTGATCCTGTCCTGGACGCTTTGATGCATCGTCACAAGGGGCATGGTCGATGCCCTCAGGGAGGTTCACAGGGTCCTCGCGCCCGGCGGGATCCTGGTCGACGCTCGGCCTGACTCTCGCGTCCCCGCGTACGCCGAGCGGCAGAAGGTTCGGGGATACCAGCGGTTTGGGGTCGTAAGCACGAACCGAGTCGAGCTCGCCAACGATCGGTCGTCGGATCGTGCGATCGCGACTGTGGTCAGCGAGCGATTGTTCAAACACGGACGTCGCGGCCGCTTCTGGCACCGCGTTCCGTTTGAGAACCTGCCGGCGCTCCGCGCCTACCTCCGGGAGCACCTGCGTTTCGTCCACACCGCGAATTGGGTCGTCGATGCGGCGACGCGGAGGCGTTTCGCGGACGAACCGTTCGTGATCCGTCGCGCAGTCCGCTTCGAGCTTCTCGAGCGGTGAGCCGGCAGCCTAGGGCCCGGTGATCTCCCCGTCGCAGACGCCGGTCGCCGCCCGAACCACCGCGTAGTCCGAAACAGCGTGATGTCCGTACCAGAGGACGTCGGCGACGCCGGTCGAGAACTCCGATTTCTTGTTGTCGTTGAATCCCTTGACGACGTAGTCCTGGCTGTCCCTGACGCCGGCAAGGTCCTGGTGGAAAACAGCTGTCTTGGAAGCGATGCAGGACGGAACGTTCGACTGGTCGAGGGTCGAAAGCATGGGAGCCACGTTGTTGGCGATCGTGATGATGGAGTCCTCGCACGAAGACGTCATGCCGACGCTGCAGGACTGTTCGGCGGTCACGAGGTTGTCCTTCAGGTCTGACATCGGCCCATCGAGTGACTTCACCAGGTATGCCGCCTCGGCATTCTCCGAGCGGGCGGCCGGCCCGCCTTTGGGAGCCGCGACGTTGGCGCTCGGGACGTCGCCCTGTCGATTGGACAGGACGAGGGTCGCGACCACGCTGACGACGACGATCACCACGATCAGGCCGGCGGCGCCGATCGCCAGCGGGGCGAATCGCTGAAGCTGCTGCCGCGCCGAGTCGGTGTTCCACCGCGGTACGGCCAGACCGGGTGCCGGGCCGGCCATCCGGTATGACGCCGGTGGGCTCGCCTGGCGAGTCGGAGGAGGGGCCACGGCCACGGGTGCTCGGGTGTCGACCTCGGGCACGAAGCCGGCTCCGACGCCCTGCCAGTTCGGGAACGCGGCTTCGTGGACCGGGATCGGCCGCCACTGCGCGCCGTCCCAGATCCATTTGCCGTCGGGGGACATCTGGGGCGGTAGCGGGGGCGGTATCGCTTCGGTGCTCAAGTGAGTGGGAGACAAATTTAGTGACGAATTTCTGAAGGGCCTGAGCTTAGATCGTTAAGAGTTGTTAACGTCGCCCTCTAACCGCGTCGCCGCCGCGACGTTTGCTTCCCGAACAGCCCGCGGAGCTCATCCTTGGCCTTCTCGAGCTTCTGCTTGCGCTCCTTCGGCAGGTTCTTGCCGGCGCGGTTCATGTAGAAGGTCAGCATCGACATTGCCGAGCGGTAGGGGTCGCTCTTGCGGCGGGAGCTGTGCTCAGCCGATCGCTTGAGCGATTCGGCGATGTCGCGCGGGCTGTCCTTGGTGAAGACGTTCTTCTCGAGGTCCAGCGCGTTGCTGTGCTCGGTCACATCGCGCGACCAGCGTTTGGATCCGGCCACCAAACAGAGAACGCTCATCCCCCGGTACAACTGAGAGCGCGAACGCTCTTATGTGAGGTCGATGGCTTGGCGAACAAATGTGCCCTCATCGTTCTGGCAGGCATGGCTCTACCGCTGCTCGCGGGGTGCAGCCTCACCCTGACCGCCGGGCGCGCGGATCTCCCGCCGACGCTTAGCTTCCAGGACGAGCCGGGCGGCCCTGTTGCCTACGAGACCGGTCAGCCCGTTCCGAGCTTCGACCGTCAGCAGCGGCTGACCCTCGAGCTCGACGGCAAGTGGCGGTTCTACCCCGAGCACGTCGACACGAGCCTCAGCCTCACCGACCGCAAGGTATCCCTCAAGGCGATCACCGAGGAGCTCGGCCACCGCGGCGAGGCTCTTTTCGACGCGTCCGGCTGGCAGGCGATGTCGGTGCCGGGAACTTTCAACCCGCCACCGGACAAGACCACCACCGGCGGCTACTACCGTCTCGACTTCTTCGTCGCCAACGAGTGGAGCGCTCGGTACGCGATGTTGAAGTTCGGCGCCGTGCGCTACATCGCCGACGTCTGGCTGAACGACCGCTACCTGGGCTACCACGAGGGCGGCGACACGCCGTTCGCCCTCGACGCCACCGATGCCCTGCTTCCGGGCGTCTACAACGACCTGGTCGTTCGTGTCGACAACCCTGTCTGGGGCACGCGCGACGACATCGTGCCCTGGGGCCTGGCCGACTGGTGGAACTACGGCGGCATCGTCGGCGACGTGTGGCTCGAGGCGCTGCCGGCGACGAGCGCGGTCCGCGCCGACGTCACGCCGCACCTCGACGGCGCAGACGTGTCGATCGTGCTTCAGCACCGCGGTCAGGACACGGTCAAGACTTCTGTCAACGTCCGGCTCTGGCCTGCGCAGGCGAACGCGGCCAACCTGCTCAACCCGCTCCCGAACAGCCTGATCCCCTTCGACGCCCAGCCGCTGCTCAGCCAGCGGATCGAGGCGGGCGACCTGAGCGGCAACTCGGTCGTTCGCGTGGCGGCGCCCTTTGCGATCCGGTCACCCGACCTCTGGAGCCCGAGCCTCCCAGCGCTCTACGTCCTCCAGGTGACCGTGCTCGCCGATGGTCAGGCCGTCGACGACCTCTTCACGAGCTTCGGACTCCGCCAGATCAAGGTCGACTCCACGGCGCCACGCCTCCTTCTCAATGGTTTGCCGATCGCCCTGTCTGGCGTGGCGATGCACGAGGAGCGGCAGACGCCCACGAAGAACGGCGGGCCTGCCGGCGGCCCACTGGCGTCCGCGGCCGAGATCGCGTCGATCCTCTCTCGTGTGCTGAAGCTGCATGCGGACCTGATCCGGGTCGACCACCATCCGCCCAACCAGATGCTGCCCGTCCTCGCCGACCGGCTCGGTCTTGCGTTGTGGGAGGAGATCCCGCTGTATCACTACTCACCGCAAACGTTCGGCATCGCCATGGACCGCGGCGTCCCTCAGCAGATGCTCGCTGAGATGGATCTGCGCGACTTCAACCGACCCAGCGTGCTGTTCCACGGTTTCACCAACGAGTCGATGGGAGGAGGCGAGCGCGTCTCCGCGATGCGCACCCTGAAGGCGCTCGACCGGCGCATCGATGGCACCCGACTCGTCGGCCAGGCCATGTACGGGACCGATCCCGCAGACCCAACAAGCGAAGATCTCGACGTCGCCGGATACACCATGTACTGGGGTGTGCTGTACGGGGGACGGCTTTCAGGAGCGGACATACAGTCGGCGCTACAGGTCGCGCACCACACGTACCCCAAAAAGCCCGTGATGATTCTCGAGTACGGCCACTGGGCGGACTATCCCGCCGAGGAGAGCGACCAGCTGCGCGTCTTCAATACGTACTACGCGCAGATGTCGGCGGTGTTCGACACTCAGCCGGACGGATTTGTCGGGGCGGCGCTCTGGTGGACTCTCGACGATTACTGGACACAGAAGCCCGGCATCGGGCCCGTCGAGACGTTCGGTCTCTACCGTCCCGACGGTTCCATGCGCAAGGCCGGAGTGGCGGCGAGCCATTCCTTCGCGGCGACCGAGCCGTCGACCGGGCCGCCGCCGGCTCCCTCGCACGGCGTCGCCGTGGCCATCGTGGCCTCGCAGCGGCACTCGCTGCTGCTGCCGTACATCGGCTACGGGTTGGCGGTGCCCGCGATCGTGATCGGGCTGCTGATCTTCCTGCTGTCTAGAGTGAGGCCGAGGCGGCTGGCATGGTGAACGACTACCTCGTCCGGCTCTCGATTCGCAGCGCCATGTTCGCCGGGGCCATCACAGGTTTCGTCTTCGGCCTCTTCATCGGCACGATCCTCGGCGCACTGGTCAGCTGGCTTGCGGGCGCCCTCGTCGACTGGCAGAACCAGCTGGGTTTCAGCCTCGGCATAGCCCAGCAGCTGCTGCCGCTCGGCAGCCAGGTCGGTTCGCTGGAAACGGTGTCCGACAGGTGGTTCCTGGTCATCCCCGGCGTCGGTCTGCTGATCGGGCTGCTGGGCGCCTTCATCGGCTTGCTCGCGGGTGGTTTGTGGGCCGCGCTCGTCAACATCGGCGTGCTGCCGATCCAGGTCTCGGTGCTGCGCCGCGGCGACGTTCCGCTGCGCCGCGCGACCGATCGGCGCCAGGTGCGCACACGCACCCGGCGCAAGAAGGCGGTTGGCGAGTAGGTTTAGGGCGTGATCGAGACACGCGTCAACGGCGCCGTCGACGCGCGGTTCGAGCCTGTGCGCGAAGCCTTCGCGGAGAACTTCGAGAAGCACAACGAAGACGGCGCGGCGTGCTGCGTGTACGTCGAAGGCAGGCCGGTGGTCGACATCTGGGGCGGCACCTACAAGGACGACACGCTGCAGCTCGTGTTCTCGGCGACGAAGGGAATCACGGCGATCGCCGCCCACGTGCTCGCCCAGGAAGGCCGTCTCGACTTCGACGCTCCGGTGGTCGAATACTGGCCGGAGTTCGGAGCGGCGGGAAAGGATGCAATGCCGGTCCGGTGGTTGTTCAGCCACAAGGCCGGTCTCGCCGCGCTCGAGCGGCCGATCGTCCTGGACGACATCGTGCAGTGGACGCCCGCCGTCGAGGCGCTCGAGGCACAGCGTCCGCTGTGGGAGCCCGGGTCCGCGCACGGCTACCACACGGTTACGTTTGGCTGGCTGGCGGGCGAGGTCGTTCGCCGCGTCGCGGGGATGACGCCGGGAGCATTCGTCGCCGAGAGGATCGCCGGCCCGCTGGGCGCCGAGTTCTGGATCGGCCTGCCTGAGGACCAGGAGTCGCGGGTGATGCCGGTGCTCCCGCCGGCGCCACCGGCGCCCGGCGCCGAGCCGGACCCGTTCACCAGGCGCGTTCTGGATCCGACCACGATCACCGCCCGCTCGTTTGGCGCCATCCCAGCCGGCGGGTGGAACGAGCGGCCCCTACACGCGGCGCAGCAGCCCGCCGCCTCCGGGATCGGCAGCGCGCGTGCTCTGGCGCGGATCTACGCCGCGTGCATCGGCGAGGTCGACGGCGAGCGACTGCTTCAGCCGGACACGGTCGCGGCAGCGTCAGCCACGCAGGCCAAGGGACCCGACCTGACGATGGTCTACGACACCCACTACGGTACCGGCTTCGCCCTCCCGTCCGCGTTCCGCCCCATGGCCGGCGAGGGATCTTTCGGCCATTACGGAAGCGGCGGCTCGGTGGGTTTCGCCAACCCGCGGCTGGGCATCGCGTTCGGCTACACCATGAACCGGATGCGCGGGGTGTGGGGCGCCGACCCGCGCACGACGGCGCTCGTCGAAGCCCTGCGCGGCTGCCTGTAGACTCGCTGCTGAGAGCCAGATGAGCACGGCCGACCTCGTATTCAGCGCATGCCTGGTGCTGGGTGGCGGGTTGTTGTTGCTCACGCTGATCTTCGACGACCTGTTCGGAGGCTTCCTCGCGGCCATTCACCTCGGTTTCGACCTGGGTGGGGTGTCGCCGACGCCGATGCTCCTGGGCTTCGTCGCGATGTTCGGCATCGGCGGGCTCCTCGGCGAGCACAGCTTCGGCCTGGGCGTCGGGGGCGCGACCCTCGTCGGCGTGGTAGCGGGCCTGATCGGCGCCGGGGTCGTCTACGGGGCGTTCAAAGCTTTACGTCAGGCTGAGTCGACGGATACGTTCAGCCTCACCGACATGATCGGTTCGACCGGCCGCGTCGCCGTCGGCATACCGGCCAACCGCTATGGCAGCGTCCTGATCAGCTTCGCGGGCGCGTCCCACAACATGGGCGCGACTTCAGAGACCGAGATCTCTGCCGGCCGGACCGTGAAGGTCGTCGGAGTGGCCGGCAACAACCTGGTCGTCGAATCCGTTCCGGTCACCACTGGGGAAGGAGCACGTTCCGATGCCTGAATTCGCTACATCAACACCGTTTCTCGTCGTCACGGCGGTAATCGTCCTCGTCCTCCTGATCGCCTTCGTCGCGAGCCGCTACCACGTTGCGGGCGCCAACGAGGCGCTGATCGTGGCCGGTTCGCGCGGCGCCAAGGTCCGCGACGAGCGCGGCCAGGTGGCTTCCACGCCAGGCGACAAGGGCGTGAAGGTCGTCGTCGGTGGCGGCACGTTCGTGCGTCCCCTGCTGGACAGGGTTGGGCGGATGAAGCTCACCGCCCGGCAGATCGGCGTCCAGCTGACCGACGCCGTGACCAGCCAGGGCATAAAGGTCCAGGTCCAGGGGGTCGCCACCTTCAAGATCGGCCGCGACGTCGAGTCGCTTCGCAACGCCGCCGAGCGGTTCCTCGACGCCAAGCCGGAGCAGGTCGACTCGATCGTCAAGAACGTGCTCGAAGGCTCGCTCCGCTCGATCGTCGGCACGCTGACCATCGAGGAGCTCATCCGCGACCGCCAGAAGCTCCTTCAGCAGGTCCAGGACGCGGCCAAGGGTGACCTCGCCACCAGCGGCCTGGTCATAGACGCCTTCACCATTCAGAGCTTCTCGGACGAGTCGAACTACATCGAGCTGCTCGGGCAGCAGAGCGTCGCAACCGTGACCCGAGACGCCCGAATGGCCAAGGCCGCGACCGACCAGGAGGCGGCGGTCCGGGAGGCAGAGGCTCAGCAGGTGAAGATCAACGCGGCCCGAGACGTGTCGCTCCGCGAGGCGGAGACCAAGACCCAGGTCGCCGCCGCGCAGGCGCGCGCCGACCAGTCAGGTCCGCTGGCACAGGCGGAGGCGCAGCAGGAGGTCGTGCGCAAGCAGACAGAGCTGGCGCAGCTCGAAGCCGACCGCAAGGAGAAGGAGCTGCTCTCGAGCACCGTCAAGCCGGCGGCCGCAGAGGCGCAGGCCGTGATCGCTCGCGCTGAAGGTGAGAAGCGGGCCCGCATCGCGTCCGCCGAGGCCGACGCCGAGACGACTCGCCTCGAAGGTGGGGCGGAGGCCCAGATCGTGCTGACCAAAGGCGAGGCCGAAGCCAAGGCGCTGGCGATGCGTGCCGACGCGTACAAGCAGTTCAACGAGGCGGCCATCATCCAGACCGTCCTGGCCGCGCTGCCGGACATCGTCCGCGCGGCGGCCGAGCCGATGAGCAAGATCGATTCCCTGACCGTGATGAGCGCCGACGGTGCCTCAGACCTGGTGCGCAACGCCACCCGGGCGGTGGTCGAGTCGACGACGGCGATCAAAGGACTCACCGGCCTCGACGTGCCAAACCTGATCGGCGGCGCTCTCGGACGAACGGTCGAACGCAAGCCGGGCGACGACAACGGTGGCGTGACCGAGTCGGCCAGCGACAGGATCAGCGAGATCGCGAGCCAGGGGCTGACGGCGCTGAAGACTCAGGCGGCGAAAGACACCGCCGCCGCCAAGGCGGCTGGAGACGAGGCGGCTGCCAAAGCGGTGGCGGAGGGGGAGAAGGTGAAAGAAGTGGTCGACAAGGCCGCGGCGGCCGCTCCCGCAACGGCGACCGTGGTCGCGAAGGCGGCGCCGATCGAGTCCAACGTCAAGCAGTGGGCGAAATGGATGGCCGACCAGCTGAAGCAGGTTCCGGACATCGGCGTTTATGGCCGGCTGAAGCTGAGCGAGCTCCAGACCCGCGGACCTCAGGCCGCCCGAAGCCTTTGGGCGACCGCGAGGGAGGCGTTGGGCAAGGACTACGGCAGCATGACCGTCGACGATCTGCTCGCAGAGTTCGAAGGCTTGAACAAATAGACCCAAAAAAAGGGGGAAGCCCCCTTGCGGAGGCTTCCCAGGCTGGGGTGGGGGCGTGATTTCGAAAAATTGACTAGCCTTTACCGGCCACCGATATAGTACCAGCGTGCCCCGCCGTCCACAAGATATAGACACCTGGGGAAAAGTCGCATGAAGCTTCCCATCCCCGTCGACATGGAGCCGATGCTTTCGGCGATCTCGGAGTCAGGCATCCCGAAGGGCGACTCGTGGGAGTACGAGCCGAAGTGGGACGGCTTCCGCACCCTGGTGTTCCGCGACGGCGACGACGTCCAGCTGATGAGCCGCGGCGGACGGCCGATGACGCGCTACTTCCCCGAGCTGGTCGAGCCGATCCGCGGCCTGCGCTCCTCGAGGCTCGTCCTGGACGGCGAGATCGTGATCGTCGGCGCCAACGGCCTGGATTTCGGCGCGTTGCAGATGCGGCTGCACCCCGCGGCGTCGAGGGTGAAGATGCTGAGCGAGGCCACGCCGTCGTGGTTCGTCGCGTTCGACATCCTCGCCGAAGGCGACGAGGACCTGCGCAAGCTGCCCCTCGGCGAGCGGCGCAAACACCTGGAGAAGCTGCTGAAGGGCGTGAAGCGCCCGATCTTCCTGACCCCATACACCCGCGATCCAAAGACGGCGGATGAGTGGTTCGAGAGGTTCGAGGGCGCGGGACTGGACGGTCTGATCGCGAAGTCGTGGTCGGGCCAGTACGTGCCAGGGAAGCGCCTCTGGGTGAAGATCAAGCACCAGCGCACCGCCGACTGCGTCGTCATCGGCTGGCGCAAGACAGCGGACGGCTCAACCCTCGGCGCCCTGCTCCTCGGGCTCTACGACAAGAAAGGCGAGATGCACTACGTCGGCCACACGTCGTCCTTCAACGCGGCCGAGCGCAAGGAGCTGGTCGCGAAGCTCAAACCGCTGGAGACGCGTATCCCCGAGCTGGAGTGGAGGGGGAACCCGGGCCGCATGCCTGGCGGGCTGAGCCGGTGGTCGCGCGGCAAGGACACGGAGTGGGTTGCGGTGAAGCCGGTGCTCGTCTGCGAGGTGACTTACGACAAGCTCGAGGCGGGGGAGAGGTTCCGGCACGCGACTGGTTTCTTGCGCTGGCGCACGGACAAGCCGCCGAAGAAGTGCACGTTCGAACAGATCACCTCAGTTGCGGAGTTCGACGTGCGAGGAATTTTCGGGAGCAAGTAGCAGCGGTCGAGCGCCCGGACCGCCCGGGCCGTAATAGCGGATCGCCACGCGGCCCAGACCGGTGACCGCGAGCCAGTCGAAGCCCGCGCCCACCGCGATCCCTACCCCCAATGGCACCACCCGCGCGGCGACCTTGGCGGCTCCGGAGGTTGCGGCTCGCGAAAGAATCCGCGACAGGATGCGTCCCCCACCGTGCGCGATGAGGACGCGAGGAAACCGTCGAAACGCCGCGATTGCGAGGTACTCGCCGCCGACCACGATCACCTCCTGGCGGAGCTTGATCGCGCCGCCGGCGGCCCCGACCACGACCAACGCCTCCAGGAGGCGGTCGTCGGAGTCTGCGAGCTCATGGCCGAAGACCGTCGCTATCCCCAACACGAGCTCGAGCTCCTGCTCCAGCGCGTAGAGGGTCTGGCTCGTGACCGTGCCGACGGCGAGCACCGTGCCCACCGCCGGCACCACCGACGCGGCGCCGCTGATCGCGCCAGTGGCAGCGACGCGCCTCCGCGTGGAACGCATGAGCTCATGGGCCAGTTGGTCATTGGTGAAGAGCGGGTTGGCGACGCGCAGCGCGTAGACGTTCGCCCGGACGGCCGGCTCGCGACTCCTGACGGCGTTTTCGAGCGAGCGGAGGATGGGCCGGAGCTGAGGCGGGAGCCCGTCGAGGTCCATTGCGCGAGCCTACACGACAGGATTTCTCGGGAATGATTCGCAGAAATTCGGAGGCAGTTTGAGTTCGAAGTTGCGACCTTGTCGCGATAAGGGATAGGCTATTCGGCGATGACCCTGGAACGGGGTGAGGGCCGTCGCCTGGCAGGCCTTTTCGGGTCCGTCACGTTTCTGCACCTGGCCGGCTGGGGCTTGCTGCTCGCCTACGGCGCAAGCCATCCGGGCTTCCTCTGGTTGGGCGGCGTCGCCTACACGCTCGGACTGAGGCACGCCTTCGACGCGGACCACATTTCCGCGATCGACAACACGACCCGCAAGCTGCTGCACAGCGGCAAGAAGCCGCTGAGCGTGGGTTTCTTTTTCTCGCTCGGGCACTCGACCGTGGTGCTCGTGATCGCGGTCGCGTTGGGCCTCGCGGTGCGGTGGCTCGTGCAGGGCGTGGTGGCTGACAATGGCCAGCTGCGCAGCATCGGCGGCGCGATAGGCACGTCGGTGTCGGGAGGCTTCCTCATCGTCATCGGCGTTCTGAACCTGCTCGTCCTGCTCGACATCATCCGCGTGTATCGCCGGATGCAGCGCGGGGAGTTCGACCGCACCACCCTCGAGGAAGAGCTGGTGGCCGGCGGTCTGATGACCCGCCTCTTCGGCCGGTTGTTTCGCTTGATCGAGCACAGCTGGCAGATGTACCCCGTCGGATTCCTCTTCGGGCTGGGGTTCGACACCGCGTCGGAGGTCGCCTTCCTCGCGATCTCGGCCGGCGCTGCGGCGCAGGGCCTGCCCTTCGGCGCCATCATCTCGCTTCCGTTGATCTTCGCCGCCGGCATGTCGCTGATGGACACGATGGACGGGGCGTTCATGTCCAAGGCTTATTCGTGGGCGTTCGCGACGCCGATCCGAAAGGTCTTCTACAACCTGACGATCACGTCGCTGTCCGTCTTCGTCGCGCTGTTCATCGGCTTGCTCGAGGTCGTGCAGATCCTCATCCAGGTGCTCGGCTTGCGGGGCGGCCCGTTCGACGCCGCGGCCACGTCGATCCTCAGCGTGGCGGGCTATGTGATCGTCGCCGCCTTCGTCGTGACATGGGCGGCAGCCCTGATCATCTACAAGGTGGGGCGCATCGACGATCGGTGGAACGCCGTCGTCGACAAGGTGGCTTAGAGGCCGTAGACGCGGCGGGCGGTGGCGCCGAAGACGTCAGCGTCCAGACCGAGGATCCGCTGAATCGTGTCTTTGACCTGCGCGTAGTCCGCTGCGACCAGGCACACAGGCCAGTCGGAGCCGAACATGCAGCGGCGGGCGCCGAACCAACCCAGGACGCGATCGATGTAAGGCGCCAGTTGGTCGGGAGTCCAGGATTTCCAGTCGGCCTCGGTCACCAGGCCCGAGAGCTTGCAGGCGACGTTCTCGTGGTCGCTGAACGGCGCCAGAGCCGCCTCCCACTCCGCGTCCCACGACCCGCGGCCGATGCGGGGCTTGGCCGCGTGGTCGACCACGAACATGGTCTCCCGGTGATTGCGGACCGTTTCGAGCGCAGCGGGCAGCTCGCGCGCGCGCACGAGGAGGTCGAACACAAGGCCCGATTCGCCGACTGCATCGATCCCGTGCTGCACGTCGGAGCGCAGGAGCCATCTAGGGTCCGGCTCGTCGTGAACCTGGTGCCGGACGCCGACGAGCCGGTCGCCCAGCGAGGCGATCGTCTGGGCGACGTCGGGCCCGGTGAGGTCGACCCACCCCACGACGCCGGCGACGAAATCGTTCGCGGCGGCGATCTCGAGGAACTCGCGCGTCTCGTCGAGACTGGAGATGGTCTGGACCAGGATCGTTTTGTCGACGGCGTTTTCGGTGAGCAGCGGCCGAAGCTCGTTCGGACCGAATGGCCGGCGGATGGCGGCCAGCTCGTCTCCCATCCACGGGTAGTCGCGACGGGTCGGATCCCAGAAGTGCTGGTGGGCGTCGACGATCACGCGTCCAGCTCTTCCCACAGCCCGTCGGGCACTCGAGCGCCGAAGAGGCGCACGTTTTCCCTCAGCTCGGCCGCGGTGCGGCAGCCGGTGAGCACCGACTTGACCGCGGGGTGGCGCAGCGGGAACTGCAGCGCCGCAGCTTTCACGTCGACTCCATGGCGCTCGCACGTGGCCTTGATCGCGCGGGCTCGCGCGATCACTTCGGGAGGCGCCTGTTCGTAGTTGTAGTGCTGAGCCGGCCCTGTCTCGGCCAGGATGCCGCTGTTGAAGACGCCTCCCGCGATCACCGCGATGCCCCGCTCCGCGCACAGCGGCAGAAGCTCCTGGGCTCCGGTGCGATCGAGGAGCGTGTAGCGACCGGCCAGCAGAAAGCAGTCGAAATCAACCTCCCGCGCGAAGCGAGCCAGCATCTCCGCCTGGTTCATGCCGGCGCCTATCGCCCTCACGGTTCCTTCGGTTCGCAGGCGGTCGAGCGCCCGATAGGCACCGCCGAGCGCTTCCCGGAAATGCTGGTCGGGGTCGTGAATGAGAAGGATGTCGACTCGATCGAGGCCCAGCCTGCGCAGGCTTTCTTCGACCGACCGCATCGTTGCGTCGTATGAGAAGTCGAAGACCGGGTTCAGCGGTGGCGTGCCCTTCCAGGCTTGTCCCGGCTCGGGCTCCGCGTCCTCGCGAAGCAGCCTTCCGACCTTGGTCGACAGGACGAAATCCTCCCTGGGCTTTGTCTGCAGCACCGCGCCCAGCCGCCGCTCCGCCAGACCAAACCCATAGAGGGGGGCGGTGTCGAAGTAGCGGATGCCCGCATCCCAGGCCGCCTCGACCACCGCGTGAGCGTCTGCGTCATCGACGGCTTCGAACAAGCCCCCGAGCGGCGCGGTGCCGAGTCCCAGCGTCCCGAGGGGGATCAGAGCTCGAAGATCTTCTTCATACGGTCGCCGGCTTCGCCGCTGAAGTCGTGCGTCACGGCCATCATCGTGGCTATCTCGGCCTCCCACCGCATGCTCGTGGAGTCCTTTGCGATCTCGGCGATGGCGCGGTCATAGTCCTCGCACTCGATGAAGTGAAATAGATCGAGTCCGTCTCGAAAGATCACGTACCTGGTGATGCCGGCCTCGCGGATCGCTTGCAGCACGCCGGGCCACACCGCGCGGTGGTACTCGTCGTAGCGCACCTCGGCGCCTGGCTTGATCTTTGTGTGCAGGCCGACCTCCATCAGCCGTTTCTCCCCGGCGCAAGCTGCGCTCGGAGCCAGCGCTCGCCGCTCGCGATATGGGCGGTCGCCGCCGCCCGTGCGAGCTCCGCGTCCCCCGCGGCGATCGCCTCGTATATCCGTCGGTGCTCCTCGCGCGTTTCGTCGAGGGCATCCTCGGCCGCGCGGCCGTGCCAGAGACGGACTCGCATCGTCCGGGTCGAGAGGCTTGCGAGAAGCGAGGCGAGGACTGCGTTGCCGGCCGCCTTCGCGATCACCGCGTGGAACGCCACGTCAGCCTCGACCAGCTCTTCGACGTTCTTCGCTCGCTGCATGCGCTCGAGTATCTCCGCCAGCTCCGAGCGCTCCAGCTGGTCGATTCGACCGGCCGCCAGCGCGGCGGCGGCTGCCTCCAGGATGCGCCGGACCTCGTAAAGCTCGATCTCGGTGTCGCCGAGCAGGAGGTGGCTGATAAAGCCGGTGCTCTCGAGCAGGAGGTCAGGTTCCAGGCTGCTGACATAGGTTCCGTCGCCCTGTCGGACTTCGAGCACACGCAGCTGGGACAGAGCGCGCACAGCCTCCCGAAGCGAGTTGCGGGACAGCCCAAGCTCGGCGGCGAGCTCGCTCTCCCTGGGCAGGCGATCGCCCGGGCCCCAGGCGCCTGACACGATTCGTTCGCGGATCTTGTCGATCGCCTCCTCGGTGACGCGGGGGGCTCGGTCGGTGCGGCGGCCGCGGCGGGCCTTGGGGAGTGTGCTCACGTCGCGATGATTGTCGTCGAACCCGGCACGGCTGCCAAGAGGTCGGACGTTCATAGCCTTCCCGCCCACATCTGGGGGGCCGTCGGGCATCGGCGGTTGACAAACATCGGAGGTTTAGCATATAACTCCGAGACCAGGGTGAGCACACGCATCATGCGCGCCACGGCCCTCGACATCAGGTTTCCGACCTCGTTGACGCTCGACGGCTCGGACGCCATGAACTCCGACCCCGACTACTCGGCCGCCTACGTGATCCTCGAGACCGACCATCCGGACCGGCTTTCCGGGCACGGACTGACGTTCACCATCGGCCGGGGCAACGAGCTTTGCGTCGAAGCGATCGAGCTGCTGGCGCCCCACGTCGTCGGCCTCACCCTCGAGGAGATCGCGGCCGACATGGCCGGCTTCTGGAGGGATGTAGTCTCCGACAGCCAGCTGCGCTGGCTCGGTCCCGAGAAGGGGGTCGTCCATCTCGCGACCGCGGCGATCGTGAACGCGGTCTGGGACCTGTACGCAAAGGTTGAAGGCAAGCCGTTGTGGAAGCTGCTTTCCGGAATGAGCCCGGCCGCGCTGGTCAAGTGCATCGATTTTCGCTACATCGACGACGTTCTCGGCCCAGACGAAGCGGTCGAGCTGCTCGCACGCCAGGTGCCCGGCCGCGAGGCGCGGGAGGCGGAGATGCTCCGCGATGGCTTTCCCGCCTACACGACGTCGGCGGGCTGGTTCGGATACTCGGACGAGAAGATCCGCGCCATCGCGAGCCAGGCGATGGCCGACGGCTTCACCCATCTCAAGCTGAAGGTCGGCGGTGACCCGGGGTCGGACCGGCGAAGGGCGCAGATCCTGCGTGACGCGATTGGACCCGACCGCTGGCTGATGCTCGACGCGAACCAGGTCTGGGGAGTGGACGAGGCGATCCGTTCCGTGGCCGCCCTTCGCGACGTTGATCCGCTGTGGATCGAGGAGCCGACGAGCCCGGACGATGTGCTCGGACACCGGCGGATCCGTGAAGCGATCCGGCCCATCGGCGTCGCGACCGGCGAGCACGTGCACAACCGGGTCATGTTCAAGCAGCTGTTCCAGGCCGAGGCGATAGATTTCTGCCAGGTCGACAGCTGCCGGTTGGGCGGCGTCAACGAGGTCCTCGCGGTCCTCTTGATGGCGGCCAGGTTCGGGGTCCCGGTGTGCCCGCACGCGGGCGGGGTCGGTCTGTGCGAGTACGTGCAGCACCTGGCGATCTTCGACTTCATCGCGGTCAGCGGTTCGCTCGAGGGTCGCACGTGCGAGTACGTCGACCATCTGCACGAGCACTTCGTGGATCCGGTGCGCCTCCGTGGAGGGCGGTATGTGGCCCCGCAAGCACCGGGTTACAGCGCCGAGATCAAGGCCGAATCGCTGCAGCGGTTCGCCTATCCGCACGGCGCTACATGGCTAGAACATCGGATGCCTGAGGGAAGCGAAATGGCCACTTGACACTCGTCCGAAGCGGAACTAAGGTGCGTTCGGCGCTAAACATCGGATTACTTGCAAGCGGTAGATCAGGAGGAGGCAAATTGAAGCGACAGTTCGGCAGCCGGTTCAGGGTCCCCGGTCTGCTTGCCATGGTGGCGGTGATGGCCCTCGCCTGCGGGAGCAGCCCGAGCTCCAGCGGGGGCTCGTCGACGCCGAAGATCGGCGTTGTCCTGACGTACAACCTACCCGGCTTCTGGGGCAACTACTTGAAGTACGAGAGCCAGTACGAGTCCCAGCTCGGGGTCCAGCTGATCGGTCCCAAGGTGGCCAACGTCGAGGCCAACGGGAACGAGGCGGCGCAGCAGATCATCGACGTGAGGTCGCTGATCGCCCAGGGCGTGCAGGCCCTGATCATCAACCCGGCCGACAGCGCGGCCATCGGGCCGGCGCTCGACTACGCCAAGAGCAAGAACGTGCCCGTCGTCACCGTCGACGTGGCTCCGAGCCAGGGCAGCGTGTACATGATCGTCCGCGCGGACAACAACGCCTACGGCAGCAAGTCCTGTGACTACATCGCATCGCATGCCAGCGGACCAGGAACGATCGCGATGGTCGAGGGTGACCTGACGTCACTCAACGCGCGCGACCGGGCCGCCGGCTGCCAGAGCGTGATCCAGCAGAAGTACCCCAACTTCAAGGTCAAGTCCTACGAGACCAAGGACTGGGGCACCGACCCCGCCGTCCAGAACGCGACGACGGCATTGACGGCGATCTCAGACCTGCGCGGCGTCTACGTCCACTGGAGCGTGCCGGAGGACGGCATCATCGCCGCCGAGAAGCAGAAGAGCAAGTGGGCCGACGTGGGCGCGGCGAACCACATCATCCTGGTGGGCAACGACGGTTCCCCGCACGAGTGCGACCTGATCCGGTCGAAGACGCTCGACGCGACCATCGACCAGCCCGCCGACAAGTACGCGTACTACGCCATCTTCTACGCCAAGCAGGCGATCACCGGCACGAAGTACAGCGCCGGTCAGTCGACCGACCACAATAGTTCGATCGTGACCGTGCAGGGCAACCTCGAAGACGCGCTGGCCGCGCCGCTTGTGACGCTTGCCGGCGACAACGGATCTACCCAGGTCAACAGCACGGACCTGTGGTGCAACAACCACTAAGGAACTCCTGACCTCCCAATGTCGGGGCTAACGTCCACCGGGCCGGCGACAAATCCGGTCCCGGTGGGCGAGGCCCAGAACGTATCCAAGTCGTTCGGCGAGACGAAGGCGCTGGTCGACGTGTCCCTGGACGTCAAGGCGGGCGAGTGCCACGCGCTCGTCGGTCGCAACGGCGCCGGCAAGTCGACGCTCGTGGCTCTGTTCACGGGCCTGAACCGGCCTGACACCGGCGCCATCCGGTTGGCAGGTGAGCCAGCGCCCGCACCCGCCGACCGCGGGGCGTGGCTTGCGCGGGTGGCTTGCGTCTATCAGCGGTCGATGGTCGTGCCGCCGCTGACCGTCGCCGAGAACGTGTTTCTCAACCGCCCGGTGGGCGACAGCCGCAGCTTCGTGAACTGGCGGAGGCTTCGCGCCGAAGCGCACGAGCTGATGCTCGAGTGGGGCTTCGACCTGGACGTCGACCGCGAGGCGTCGACCCTGACCGTCGAGCAGCGGCAGATCGTCGAGATCGCCCGCGCACTGTCCACCGGCGCACGGTTTCTCATCCTCGACGAGCCGACGGCCGCGCTCGAGAAGGCGGCAGTCGATCGCCTCTTCGACCGCGTGCGTCGCCTGCGCGAGGGCGGCGTCGGCGTGCTCTACATCTCGCACCACCTCGAGGAGATCTACGAGATCTGCCAGCGGGTGAGCGTGCTGCGCGACGGCGAGCTGGTCCTCGCGGGCAGCGTGTCCGACGTCAGCCAGGGAGCGCTCATCGCGGCCATGGTCGGCAGCGCGCCGCCCAGGCGGGCGACAGAGATCGAGGCCACGCGCAAGACCGCCGGCCTCGGAGACGTGGCGCTGGAGCTGAAGCAGCTGAACGTCGTCTCTCGGACGGGCTCGGTCTACGACCTCGACCTTGCCGTTCGCGCGGGCGAATGCGTGGGCCTCGTCGGCCTGCAGGGCTCCGGTAGCGCGACGGTCGGGGACGCCGTGGCCGGCCTGGTCAAGACTCGTTCCGGTTCGATCACGGCTAGAGGCGTCATCGGTTACGTTCCTCAGGATCGCCACCAGCGTGGGTTTGCGCCCCAGCTTGGCGTCGACGAGAACCTCACGCACGGGGTGCTGGCTCGGATCTCCAGCCGGCTCGGGATCGTGTCCGTTCGTCGCCGCACCGATATCGCCAGGCGCGAGGTCCAGCGGCTTCACATCGTCGCGCGCTCTCTGGACCAGCCGGTGGCGAGCCTCAGCGGCGGCAACCAGCAGAAGGTCGTCGTCGGGCGGGCGCTGGCGGCCGAGCCGTCGGTCCTCGTGGCGATCAACCCCACCGTGGGGGTGGACGTCGCCTCCAAGGAGGCGCTGCTGGACGCCATCGCCGAGGCGCGCGACCGGGGCGTGGCAGTGCTCCTGGTGTCCGACGACTTCGAGGACCTGCGTGTCTGCACGAGGCTGCTCGTGATGGTTCGTGGCCGGGTCACGACCCGCTTCGACAGGCCGCCGTGGGACCGTCAGCGCCTCATCGGGGCGGTCGAGGCGCTGGAGGTAGCGGTGTGACGGTGGAGCAAGCAGTGGAGAGAAAGGCCGCGAGCCCGGCGCCCGCCGCGTCGCGGGACTTTCGGCTCGTGGTCCTGAACTGGTTCCGCGAGCTGACGCTCGTGCCGGTGATCGTCGTGCTGATGATCGCGGGCGCCGTGGTCAACCCGGTGTTCTTCACGCCGTCCAATCTGATCAACGTCGCTGAAGGCGGCGCGGCTCTCGGGATGGTCGTCGTGGCCGAGTCGTTGATCCTTCTCACCGGCAAGTTCGACATCTCGCTCCAGGGCACGTTCGGTCTCGCACCGCTTCTCGGCGCCTGGCTCATCGCACCGAAGGCGAGCGAGGGACTCGGCACCGAATGGAATCCGTGGCTCGGCCTGGTTGTCGTTCTTGCGGTGGGCCTCGCCGTGGGCACGTTCAACGGTCTGCTCGTGATCAAGGCGAACTTCAACGCCTTCATCTTCACGCTCGCGATGAGCATTCTTCTGACCGGTCTGCAGCTCGGATGGCTTGGCGGCCAGACCGTCTACAACCTGCCCGAGGCCTTCATATATCTCGGCGCCGAATCCTGGTTCGGAATCCCGGTTTCGGTCTGGGTCACGATCGCGAGCTTCGCGGTCGCCGCGCTGTTCCTGCGCTATCACCGCATCGGTCGCGCGATGTACGCGATCGGCGGCAACCTCGAGGCCGCGCGCGCCGCCGGAATCCAGGTCGACCGCGTCCGAATCGGGGTGTTCATGGTGGCGAGCGTTCTCGCGGCGGTCGGCGGCCTGATGCAGGCGGGCCGAGTAACCGCGGTCACCGCCGGCCAGGGATCGAACCTGATCTTCGGTGTCTTTGCCGCCGCCGTCATCGGCGGCATCTCACTCGAGGGGGGAAGGGGGCGCATGGTCGGCGCGCTGACGGGCGTGATCCTGCTCTCGCTGGTGACGAACATCCTGACCTTGTCCAACATCAGCTCGACGTGGATCGACGCCGTGGACGGCGCCATCATCCTGATCGCCCTGGGCCTGGCCAAGCTCATCGGCACGGAACGGGCATAGCGATGGGGCGGCTCGACAGCAAGGTCTGCGTCATCACCGGCGCGGGCTCGGGCATCGGGCGCGCATCGGCGCGGCTCTTCGGCTCCGAGGGCGCGCGAGTCGTGGTGGCGGACGTCGATGTTGCGGCGGCGGAGGAGACCGCCCGCGAGATCGAGAACGCCTGGGCGTCACGTGTCGACGTCACCGACGGAGACGAGACCCGAGCCCTGGCGGCCGCGGTGGCGAGTCGCGAAGGCCGCATCGACGTGCTTTTCAACAACGCGGGGATAGCCGGCGTGGGAGACGTCGTCGAAACCGAGCCCGAGCTGTTCGACCGGGTGATGCGCGTGAACGTGCGAGGCGTCTACCTGATGAGCCGCGCGGTGGTGCCTTTCATGATCGAACGAAAGGTTGGGTCGATCATCAACATGTCTTCCTGCATCGCCGAGATCGGGCTCGCCCGGCGCGTCTCGTACGCGGCATCCAAGGGGGCAGTGCTGGCGATGACGAAGTCGATGCAGGTCGACCTGGCTCCCCACGGCATCCGGGTCAACGCATTGCTGCCGGGCACGATCCTCACTCCGTTCGTCGAGAGGTACCTCCGGGAGTCGTATGCCGACCCCGAAGAGGGCATGGCCTCGATTCGGAAGCGCCAGCTCAGCAACGACCTCGGACGGCCCGAGGACGTCGCCGCCGCGGCGCTCTATCTCGCTTCCGACGAGTCGCGGTTCGTGATGGCGTCGGGACTTGTCGTCGACGGAGGCGTTTCGGGCGCGAAGTAGCGACGGCCCACCACGCGCACGAGGATCGACGACAGCGCAATCGAGATGACCACGGCGGAGACCAGCCCGGCGCTGACCTCATTCGATATGAAGCCCGCACCCAGGGCAAGAGCAGCCAGGACGTAGCTGAACTCACCTACCTGGCCGAGGCCGACCGCGAGCTGCAGGGACCGCGCCTCGAGCTTTGCCACTCGGGCCAGCAGCCACACGAGCGCAACCTTCGCCACGGCGATGGTGACAAGAAAGAGCGCCAACCAGGGCAGCGCTCCGGGCAGCAGACGGGGGTCGATGATCGTGCCAAGAGCAACAAAGAACATGACGGCGAACAGATCGCGAAAGGGGAGGAGGCGGTGGCGGGCCTCGGCGGCGACGGGACTTTCAGTGATTGCGACGCCCGCGACGAAGGCGGCGAGAGCGAGTGGGATGTCGAAGAAACGCGCGCCGACGCCGGCGACCAGCAGGCCGCTCGCCACCGAGACCAGCAAGAACAGGTCGTGCTCGGTCTGCAGCCGGCGAAGCAGCCACGGAACGGCCAGGGCGGCCAGCGCCGCCAGTGCGACGAATCCGACTACGCCCACGAGCGCCGCGAGGCCCGTCCGAGTTCCTATTCCCAGGACCACGTCGAGGACGATGGCGGCGCCGACTCCGACGAGGTCCTGGATGACGCTCCATGCGAGCAGCGTCTCGTCGGTCGCGCCGTCGGTCGTGCGGCGACGGCTGCGTGTGATGTTGACCACCACGACGCTCGACGACATGGCGAGGGACAGCCCGATCAGCGCCGCACCCGCAGGATTCATCCCGAGGGCGACGCAAACAGTCGCGCTCAGCAGTCCGGTGACGATCACCTGCAGCGGCGAGAGGAGTAGCAACCGGCGCCTCTCCCGTGCCAGCCTGAGCGGGTTGATCTCGATGCCGACTTCAAACAGGAGAAGCACGACACCGACGTTGGCCAGGATCGACAGCTGCTCGCGATTGGCGACGTATCCGGGCGTGAAGGGCGAGACGGCGACGCCGACGACGAGGTAGCCGATGACCGCCGGCAATCCGAGCGCTCTCGCACCGCGACCCGCCAGGGCGGCCAGCAGGAGGAGCAGGCCGAGCTCGAAAATGGCCGGCGCGGTCAGGTCCATCGCCCGGACAATAGGCGACGACGTGCAGCGGCTGAATTGGCGCCCGGCCAGGCTTCCGGCTCGTGAGCCGCTCCAGGGCCAAACAGTCCGACTCGAACCCCTGGATCCCTCCCGGCACGGCGACGATCTATTTCGAGCCACCGCGGGCGCGGACTCGACGTGGGACTACCTGGCTTATGGCCCGTTCTCAGGCCGCGATGAGTTCATGAGGTGGTTGGATCAGCGGGCGCCGCTGGCTGACCCCTTCACGTACGCGATCGTGGATCGAGGAGCAGGAGCCGCTCGGGGATTGACGAGCCTGATGCGCATCGATGCCCAGAACGGCGTGATCGAGGTAGGGCACATCTGGTTGTCTCCTCAGCTCCAGCGCACGCGCCAGGCGACGGAGGCGCTCTACCTCCAGGCGCGGCATGTGTTCGACGAGCTCGGTTACCGCCGGTTCGAATGGAAGTGCGACGCGCTGAACCAACCTTCACGTCGCGCGGCCGAGCGATTCGGCTTTGTCTACGAAGGCACTTTCCGCCAGCACATGGTGATCAAGGACTGCAATCGCGACACCGCCTGGTTCTCGATCACCGACGGCGAGTGGCCCTCACGCCGCGCGGCGTTCGAGGCCTGGCTGAGTCCAGACAACTTCGACGACGGCGGCGGGCAGAGACGCTCCCTGGCCGCGATCCGAGGCGAGCCGGCGCCGGCCCAATAGCCCGGCGCGGTTACTTTTCTGTCGCAGCGGCCTGCAGATGCCGGCCCATGATCGCTGACAAGGGTTGCTCGCGAGCGCCAGGTGCAGCATCTCCTGCACGGCCACGCCGCTGATCACGCGGTTCCAGCGCACCAACGCTTCGTGCTCCGACGCGGTCAGGCCTTCGTCGAGATTCCGCTTCAGGCTGAAGGCCGCGAACAGGTAGCAGCAGCACAGCCCATGCTCCAGCTCCGACGCCTCCGACAGCAGGTAGATGAGCTGCTCGCGATCCGTGATCGCGCTCAGCAGGCTCCGATCAGGGCTGCTTGCCACCCTCGACCCAGCGCTTGAAGAGGTCGACGTTGTCAGGCGGCCAGGCGCCGTAGCAGGGCATCGTCCCAGCGCTGAGCCTCCTCAGGATGACATCGGCGTTGTCGCTGACGTCGTCGTAGGACCACAGATCGAAGGCAAAGGTCATCGAGTCCCTGTCGCGCTCGTGGAACAGCGGCTTGATGTTGGTCGCGTAGGACACCGGTTCGGTAGCCATCAGCGTGATGCTAGATCACGAGCAAAAAGAGCCGCCTGGGGGTTTCCCAGACGGCTCTTTCAATTGGGGAGGGACGTCAGCTGCAGCCGGTGGTCGCCCCGCAGTTCAGGCACTTGTAGCAAGAACCTGAGCGAACCGTGATCGCTCCGCAGTCCGGGCATGCGGGCGCGTCGCCTGTGTTCACGAACGTCAACTTTTGGCCGGTGACCGGATTGCCGGTCTTGGGCGTGGCGATGACCTTGAACTCTGTTTCAGCCTTTGGCGGGTCGGCGATGGGCGCGGGAGGCTCCTCGCGCCGGATGATGCCCACCTCGTCCTGCTCCTCGACCGGCAGGAAGTGACTCGCCATCCAGCGGAAGATGTAATCCACGATCGACTTCGCGATCGGGATCTCTTTGTTCTTGGTGAAGCCGGACGGCTCGAACCGCATGTGGCTGAACTTGTCGACCATGAACTTGAGCGGCACGCCAAACTGCAGCGCGTACGACGTCTGGGTCGCGAAAGCGTCCATCAAGCCGGAGATGGTCGAGCCTTCCTTGGCCATGGTCACGAACAGCTCGCCGGGAGTGCCGTCCTCGTACAGGCCCGCCGTCACGTAACCCTCGTGCCCGGCGACGTCGAACTTGTGGGTGATCGCCTTGCGCTCATCAGGCAGCTTGCGCCGAACGGCCTTCTGCTCACCGTCCGCCGCGTCTGATGCCTTCTTGTCCTTGTCGAGCGACGTCGACAGCGGCTGCGACCGCTTGCACCCGTCGCGGTAGATCGCGATGCACTTGAGCCCGAGCTTCCAGGACTCCATGTACGTCTGCTGGATGTCTTCGATCGTCGCGTCGGTCGGCAGGTTCACCGTCTTGGACATCGATCCCGAGATGAACGGCTGGACCGCAGCCATCATCCGCACGTGGCCCATCGGGGCGATCGAGCGCGTGCCCTTAACCGGCTTGAAGGCGCAGTCGAAGACCTTGAGGTCCTCATCCTGCAGGTGCGGCGCACCCTCGATCGTGTCGTTCTCGTCGATGTACTCGACGATCTCCTTGACCTTGATCTCGTCGTAGCCCAGCTTGCGCAGCGCGGTCGGGACGGTCGTGTTGACGATCTTCAGCAGGCCGCCGCCGACGAGCTTCTTGTACTTGACCAGGGCGAGGTCGGGCTCGATGCCGGTCGTGTCGCAATCCATCATCAGGCCGATGGTCCCCGTCGGCGCCAGGACTGTCGCCTGGGCGTTGCGGTATCCGTGGGCGCGTCCTAGCTTGACGGCTTCGTCCCACGTCGCGCGGGCAGCGTCTACAAGCTGGGCCGACTCCGGCGAGGTCGTGATCTGGTGCGCGGCCGCGCGGTGCTTCTCCATGACCCGCAGCATCGGCTCGCGGTTCTTCGCGTATTCGCTGAACGGACCCTTCACCTGCGCCATCCGCGCCGACTGGGCGAAAGCCCGGCCGGTCATGATCGCGGTGATCGCGCCAGCGACGCGCCGCCCTTCGTCGGAGTCGTAAGCCAGGCCCATGGACATCAGCAGGGCGCCAATGTTCGCGTATCCAAGGCCGAGCGGCCTGAGCGCTTCGGAGTTCTTGCCGATCTGGGGAGTGGGGTAGCTGGCGTTCGAGACCAGGATCTCCTGGCCGGTGAAGGTGATGTCAACCGCTCTCTGGAACCGGTCGACGTCGAACGCGCCCTGCTCGTTCTGGAACTTCATCAAGTTCAGCGACAGCAGGTTGCACGCGGTGTCGTCGAGGAACACGAACTCGGAGCATGGGTTGGTGGCGTTGATCCGGCCGGTGTTCGGAACCACGTTCCAGTCCTGGATCGTGCTGTCGAACTGCAGGCCGGGATCACCGCAGATCCACGCGGCGTCGGCGATCTCCTTCCACAGGTCGCGAGCCTTGTACGTGTCGATGGTGCGGCCGTCGACGACCGCCTTCGTCTTCCAATCCTTGTCGTCGATCACCGCGCGCATGAAGTCGTCGCTGACGCGGACCGAGTGGTTGGCGTTCTGGAACTGGACCGAGTCGTACGCGCCGCCCGGGACGTTGAAGCCCGCGTTGTAGCCGGCCTCGATCAACGCCCAGGCCTTCTTCTCCTCCTCCGCCTTGGAGTGGATGAAGTCCATGACGTCGGGGTGGTCGGCGTTGAGGATGACCATCTTGGCCGCGCGCCGGGTCGTGCCGCCGGATTTGATGGAGCCCGCGAACGAGTCATAGCCCTTCATGAACGAGACCGGACCTGACGCCGTGCCTCCGCCCGACAGCTGTTCCTTCGAGGAGCGCAGGACGGAGAGGTTGGTGCCCGTGCCGCTGCCGAACTTGAAGAGCATGCCCTCGGTCTTCGCGAGATCGAGGATCGACTCCATCGAGTCGTGAACCGAGTTGATGAAGCACGCCGACGCCTGCTGCTGCCGGCCGGGTACGCCGATGTTGAACCAGACCGGGCTGTTGAAGGAGGCGTGCTGGGTCACCAGCAGATAGCGCAGCTCCTCGGCCCAGTTTTCAGCGTCATCGTCGGTGGCGAAGTAGCCGCCTTCCTTGCCCCACTTGCATATGGTCTCGACCACCCGGTCGATGATCTGGCGGACGCTGGTCTCCCTATCTGGGCCTCCGGCGGGGCGCTCCGGGCTGCCCGGGCTGCCTCGGAAGTACTTCTGGGCGACCACGTTGATCGCCAGCTGCGACCACGAGCGGGGGACTTCGACGTCCTTCTGCTCGAAGATGACCTGGCCCTTCTCACCGGTGATGGCCGCCGTCCGCCGCTCCCACTCGACAAGGTCGTAAGCGTGGCTCCCAGGAGGCGTGAAGAAACGCCCAAAGCGAAGCCCTTTCACCTTGGAGCCATGCCCGTTCCCATTGCCATTGGTTTTGGCGGTTCGGGACCCTGCGATGTCGGTGAGATTCTTGGCCATCTTCTTGTTAGGAGCGCCTCCTTAGATCATCCCCGGTGGGGGTGAATTTGAACCGCTTTGCTGCGACGTGGAAGAGAACGTTTGGGATGTCTCTATGGAGATGGAAGAGGCCCCAGAGCATGCCCGCCACTTATGCCCCAGGGCCTCGATGTAACGCTGTGGACTATACGACCGGCTTTTGGGCATGTCAAGGGTTAAACACAAGATATTTGGCCTCACCGGCGCTGTGACCCCAACATCTTGGTGGATTACCTGTGGATATCCCTGCGCGCCAATTGGGCACAGGGTGGGTAAGGACTGGGGGAAACCGGGCAAAACCCGCCCTACTGGACGGAGTCGATGAGGGCGAGGCGGAGGGTCTCTGTGGAAAGGTCTGGCGGCCGTTCGGCGGAGTCTGTGGAGAGGTTCTCCACAGATACCTCGCTCAGCTGTGCGCTCTGTGCAGAAGCCCGGATCTTCGCCGTCGCCTGCCGGCCCTCCGTGTAGGCGTTCTGGAGGACAGTAAGCGAACGCTGGACCTTGTTCTCGAGGATCCCCTCCAGGACGTCGACCTGCCGCTCCATGTCGATCAGGGCCGACTGGAGCTTGTCCATGTCGACGGTGCGTGCGAACTGCAGGTGCAGCTGGTACAGGGTCAGCAGATAGGGGAGGGCCATCGCGTAGCCGACGACCATCACGTGCCGGCTGTGGGCGTTGACGATCGCGCTCCGGCAGACGTCGAAGGCGGCGTCGGGGATGACGGCCAGCGCGAACGGGGTCGTGGTCCCCGGGTCGATGTACTGGCCGACCTCGCGGACGCGGCGCTCGACCTCACGCTCGACCTGGCCCAGGAGATTTGCGCGCCGGTTGGCGTCCAGGCCCGGCTCGGCCAGCTGCTCGAGCGCGGGGCTCGACACCCACTTCGAGTCCATCGGCAGCAGCTTCCCTCCGGGGAGCCGCAGCGCGAGCTCCACCACCTTGCCGCCGACCCAGACGTTGCGCTGGAGCATCTCGGGCGGCAGGTGGCGCAGAGCTTCCTCGAGGATTCGCTCGCCCGCTGCGCCTCGGCTCGAGCTGCCGGCGATGATGCTCTCCATCCGCTTGAGGCTCGCCCGCGCCTCCTCCTCGATGGGCTGCCGGGCCGAGACCGCGGATCGCAGGCCTTCGAGGGCGGACTGCGTCTGGCTGAGCCGCTCGCGGAGCTCCACCGCCTGTGACTCCTGGCTCTGCCCGCCCGACTGGAGACGTGCCTTGAGCTCGGCGATGTCGCGCGCCTGCCCGATTGCGAGCTCCTGGGTGCGGCGCACCAGGCTCCAGACCAGCGCGGCCGTTCCGGCCATGAGGCATACGAGAAGCAGCGCGAACAACAGTTCGAGCAACGACATCTTGCGCATTGTAGCCCTGATCCGGGGTATAAACAAGGTCGTTAACATGAGCTCGATGGCGGAGATCCAGCCCCTCCGCGAACCCGACCAGGCGCCCGACCGAATCCCTCTGGAAGAGGTCTACATGCGCATGGCCGAGGAGCTGGCCAAGCGCTCGACCTGCGCCCGGCTGCAGGTCGGAACGGTGATCACCACCCCCGACCTGACCCAGGTCCTGGGCATCGGCTACAACGGCAACGCACGCGGGCTGCCCAACCGCTGCGACACCACGACTCCAGGCTCCTGCGGCTGCCTGCACAGCGAGCAGAACGCGCTGATCAAGGCGGGAGCGGGGCTCCCCGGCAAGGTGATGTTCGTGAGCGCGTCGCCCTGCGTGATGTGCGCCAAGATGGCGATCAACGCCAACGTCGCGCGCGTCTACTACAGGGTGGCGTATCGCGACCCCGCGGGCCTCGACGTCCTCAGCCAGGGTGGGGTTGACGTCGTCCACTACGACCGCTGGCGCGACAGCTGGCGCTGACCTACCCCGTCAGGCGTCCTTTTGGGCCGAAAGGGACGTAATCTCGCCGTCGATTGGGCGCTATTCGGCCCAAACGGGCGGAGTTTCTCTCAGCGCGTCAAATCCCGATAGCGCCATTGCTCGAATACGTCGTCAGTCCCGCACAACCTTCCAGCCCGACTCGGTCCGGACGATCCGGGGCTCGACCACAGGCACCTCCTCCAGCTTGCGGAAGCGCTCGAACAACGCATTCACGTCCGGCGCGTCCGCGATCGACTCCAGAACCGCCTGCGTCGCGTACACCAGGTTGAGGTCGGGATTGATCAGCGCGTCGGCCGGCGACACCCACACCCAGTCGACCACCTCTCCTTCCTGTGGCTCGACCGATTGCGACGCCGGTAGACGCGCCATGTAGAAGCGGGCGTCGAACCGGCGCCGGAGCATCGCCGGCGTGACCCAGCGCGCGAACATGACCAGGGCGTCGAAATCCGGTTTCAGGCCAAGGCCGAGCAGGGCTTCGCCGAACGACCGCCCATCCGCGATCGCCTCGCGCAAACGGGCGCACTCGGCTGCGGTCGCGCCATGCGCCAGCAAAATTCCCGCCTCCTCGAACAGCTCGCGCACGGCGGCCGCGCGCAGCTCGTCCGTGAACGAGCGGTCGTCCTCGTGCACCGACCCTCCCGGAAAGACGAACGCGCCGGGCGCGAAGTCCGCGCCGCCAGGACGCTGAACCATCAGCAGCTCCCAGGGATCGCCGTCCCTGACCAGCACCACAGTTGACGATGGCCGGGGCTCGACCGGCCGGCCGTCGTTGATCGCAGCCTGCGGCACCACGTCATTAGCATGCAGCCACATGGACTTCGGCATCGAAGGCAAGGTCGCGCTCGTCACCGCGTCGACGAAGGGAATCGGGCTTGCGATCGTCGAAGCGCTCGCTCGCGAGGGCGCCAGGGTTGCCGTCGTCGCCCGGACGAAGGAGGACGTGCACCGGGTCGCGCGGGAGAACGGAGGCTTCGGCGTGACCGCCGACCTGACCAGGGAAGAAGAGCGCGAGCACGCCGTGGACGAGACCGTTGCCAACCTCGGGCCGATCGACATCCTCGTCAACAACTTCGGCATCCGCGCCGGATCGACATGGGCGGACACCGGGGTGAAGGAGTTCGCCGTCGCCTTCGACGGAAACGTGATCGTCAGCCTGCACATGGCCCAGCTGGTGCTGCCGGCGATGACCGGTCGTGGATGGGGCCGTGTGGTCATGCTCCAGTCGGTGTGGGGTCGGGAAGCCGGCGGAGCGCCCGCCTACAACGCGGCCAAGGCGGCGGAGATCAGCCTGGTCAAGTCGCTCGCCAAAGACGTCGCGAGCAAGGGCGTGACCGTCAACGGCGTCGCGCCCGGGTCGGTGTTGTGGGAGGGAGGCGGCTGGCACCGCCGGCAGCAGGCGGACCCGCAGGGCATCGCCGACTTCGTGGGCCGTGAGATGCCGCTGGGCCGCTTCGGCACCGTCGAAGAGGTCGCGAGCGTGGTCGCCTTCGTCTGCTCCCGGCAAGCGAGCCTCGTGACGGGGGCGAGCATCGCGGTCGATGGTTGCCAGGGGCGCTCGAATATCTAGGGCAGCCTGGCTAATCGCTCTGGTCGTGGTCCTCGCGGGGTGCACGCAAGGATCGACCCCGCGCGCGACGTCGACGGCGCGCAACCTCACCGGGACGATGGGCGCCGCGCTGTACGACATCGAGGTCCCCGCCGGCTGGAATGGCACGCTCTTCGTCTACAGCCATGGCTACGTGGCTCCCGGGAGCCAGAACTCGGTCCAGGCAGCGCCCGACGACTTCGCCCGCGAGTGGCTGCTCGGCCATCACTTCGCCGCCGCGGCGTCGTCCTACTCCTCCACCGGCTGGGCGCTGGAGGATGCGTTCAAGGACCAGATCGCGCTGCTGGACTACTTCGACGCCCACGTCGGCAAGCCAAAACGAGTCATCGCCTGGGGCGTGTCGTTGGGCGGGATCATCACCGCCGGCCTGGTCCAGCTGCATCCGGACCGGTTCGCAGCCGCGATGCCGCTCTGCGGTGTGCTCTCCGGAGGGGTCGCCACCTGGAACTCCGAGCTAGATTCCGCGTACGCGTTCAAGACGCTTCTCGCGCCCTCGTCGGCGCTTCAGCTGACCCACATCACCGACCCCGACGCCAACCGCCGGCTGGCGGCGCAGCTGTTCAACGCGGCGGCGGCGACGCCGCAGGGACGGGCGCGACTTGCGCTTGCCGGAGCGCTCATCGACCTGCCAGGTTGGTTCGACCCGCGCCAGGCCGAGCCCGCGGCGACCGACTACGCGGCCCAGGCGGCCGCGCAGGAGCAGTGGGAGTCGAAGGTCGACTTCGCATTCGCGTTCGCTTACCGGCAGGAGCTCGAGAAGCGGGCGGGTGGCAGCCCCTCGTGGAACGTCGGCGTCGACTACTCGGCTCTGCTCGCCGCTTCGCTTGACCGCGACGAGGTGCGCAGCCTTTACGCCAGGGCAGGGCTCGACCTCGCACGGGACCTGCGCACCTTGAACGCCGGCGCTGACATCAGGCCGGATGCGGGGGCTGCCGCGTACCTGGCACGCAACATCAGCTTCGACGGCGACCTCCCGGTGCCGGTACTTTCGGTGCACACGACGGGAGACGGGCTCGTGATCCCGCCCAACGAGAGCTCGTATGCGAGCGCGGTCGCCAACGCGGGCAGCTTGGGGATGTTGCGCCAGCTCTTCGTCCATCGCGCCGGGCACTGCGCCTTCTCGCCCGGCGAGATCATCGCCGCCCTGGAGGTGCTGCTGAAGCGCCTTGACACGGGTTCGTGGGACGACGCGGCCCTGCAGCCGGAGGCTCTCAACGCGTCAGCGTCAGCGCAGGGCGCCGCAGCCAACAACGTGTTCGGCTTGGCTCTGCAGCCTTCTTACGTGAGCTACAAGCCCGCGCCTTACCCGCGGCCGTTCTACGCGGGCTCGGCCATCCCCGCCGGCACGTGAGCGTCCAGGAACGCCGCGATGTGCGGCGCCGTCAGGTCGCACCGCCAGAAAGCCTGTAGATGGCCTAAGCCCTGGAGGATGACCGCTTCGCCGTCCGGAAGCGCTGCGCGGGCCGGCTCCACCGAGCCGTCGGCGTTTTCCAGCTCGCCGCACACGATCAGAGTGGGTGCCTCGACCCGCGGAAAGTAGGCGCAGCTGGTTGGGGAATCGGCCCACCCCTCCAGCTCCAGCGCCATCATCTCGGCGGAGGTCGCGGCAAAGTTCTCGAGCAGCCAACCGGGTGGAGCCTGGGACTCCTCAGCGGCCATGTCCTCGATGAGCCGGCGCGTACCAATGCGGCGCAGCCTGGCCGCGGACTCCAGGCGGTAGTCGTTGGTGTCGTCCGGGTGATAGACGCCGCCGATGCAGACGACAGCGGCCACCCGCTCCGGGTGTTCTGCCGCCAGCCGGAAAAACAGGTTGGCGCCGTCCGAGTAGCCGACGAGGGCAGCCCGCTCGACGCCCGCCGCATCCATCACGGCGAGCACGTCCGCGACGTATTCACCCATGCGGTGCTCAGCGAGGGCTGTGGGCTCATCGCTCTTTCCGTGCCCGCGGTGATCGAAGGCGATGTGGCGCCGGCCGGGTAGCGCGGCCAGGTAGCCGGCCTCCTCGAACATCGACGCATCTCCGGCCCCGCCGGTCTGGAACAGGACGGGCGGACCTGACCCTGAATCCGAGTAGTAGAGCCGGACACCGCCTCGCTTCAGGTAGGGCAACTTGGGATCATTGTCGTCAACCGATGGAGAAGTTCAAGGCCGTGCTCCAGCCCGATCCGACCGGCCAGGGCACGTTCGTGCCGATCCCGCGCGACGTCATCGAGAAGCTCGGGCTCAAAGGCAGGCCCAAGGTCCAGTCGGTGATCGCCGGCCATCCCTATCGTGGGTCGCTCATGCCGACGGGCGATGGAGGATTCGGTCTGGGCGTGCTCAAGGCGATCCAGCAGTCGGCGGGCGTGACGCGTGGCGACACGATCACCGTCGAGCTCGACCTCGACACCGCGCCCCGGGTAATCGAGCCACCGGAGGACCTGGCGCGGGCGATGGCGAAGGACAAGAAGGCGACCGCGGCCTGGGAGAAGCTCTCTTACACGAGCAAGCGCGAGATCGCGCTCAGCCTCCAGGAGGCGAAGAAACCAGAGACCCGGGAGCGTCGACTCAGCTCGACCCTCGAGAGGCTGCGCGCCTAAGCCGGGATCCAGACCTCCGGGTGCAGGATCAGCTCCACTTTGGACTCGTGCCCGCCCCTGTCCACGACCTGACGAGCGTGCTCGGCGCCGCGATAGTGCTCCCATATCCGCAGCCGTTCTTCGTACGAGAGAGGCCCGGCTGTGACCGGCCCCTCCGCGGTCACGAAGCTCAGCTCCTCGCCTTCGACCGTCTCGATGCAGATCGTGGCGCGTCCCGATGAAACGGACCAGCGATGCCGCGGCGAATCGCGCTCGACGCTGAGATGAAAAGCCTTCCCGTCCCAGCGATACCACAGCGGGCTTGCATGCACTCTGCCATCGGGGCGAAGAACCGCGAAGACCGCAACCAGCGGCGCCTGGAGCAGCTGCTCGCGGTTCAACTGGAGCTCAGGGGTTCGGAGTAATCGGGTTTGCTCCGATCTGGCCCGCAATCAAGAGCGCGGTCGGGTAGAGCCCGAGCAGGATCGACGCCGCGCCGCTCAGGAGGATCGCGAGGTTGGTGCTGAGCGAGGGGCGCAGCCTCTCGGGCGTCGGGCCGGCCGACCAGACCGGGATCAGCACCCGGACGTAATAGAACACGGAGACGACGCTCATCAAGACCGCGAGCACCACGAGCCAGGTGTAGCCGGTCGCCACGCCCGCGGTGAACAGGAACAGCTTGCCGAAGAACCCCACGGACGGGGGGAAGCCTGCGAGGGAGAGCATGAAGATGCTCATCGCCACAGCCAGCACAGGGTTTCGCTTGCCGAGGCCCGCAAGGTCGCCGAACGAATCTCTGTCACCGTCCGGGCCGGCCAGCAGCGTGACCACCGCGAACGCGCCGAAGTTCATGAACATGTAGACGAAGAGGTAGTAGAGGACCGCCTCGAGGCCGTTCTGCCCGCCCGCGACGACTCCGATCAGCACGTAGCCCGCCTGCGCGATGCCCGAGTACGCCAGCAGGCGCTTGAGGCTCGACTGCACGATGGCCATCAGGTTGCCGACGAGCATGCTCGCGGCGGCGACGATCGCCAGGAGCGCCTGCCATTCGGGCGCGAGGTGGGGAAGGCCGCCCGCGAAGACTCGAACGATCATGGCGAACGCCGCCGCCTTGGTCCCGACCGACATGAACGCGGTCACCGGGATCGGCGCGCCCTGGTAGACGTCCGGCGTCCACATGTGGAACGGCGCGGCCGAAACCTTGAAGGCGAAGCCGACGCCCATCAGCAGGATGCCGAGCAGGATCAGAGGGTTGGAAGCAGCCGACGTGCCGAGGCGCTGGGCGATGTCCGGTATGACCGTCGTCCCCGCGCCGCCGTAAACCAGCGCCATGCCGAACAGCACGAATGCGCTGGCGAAGCCGCCGATCAGCAGGTACTTCACAGCCGCCTCCTGGGACGACTGGTCGGTGCGGGCGAAGCCGCACATGATGTAGAGCGAGAGCGAGAGCAGCTCCAGGCCGAGGAAGACGGTGACCAGGGAGGTCGCCGAAGCGAGGACCATCATGCCGATCACCGCGGCCATGGTCAGGATGTGGAACTCGGAGGCAAGCATCCGCCGCTTACGCAGGTACGAGTGCGAAAGCGCGACGGTGAGGATTCCGAGGCTGGCGAAAAGGACCTCGAAGAAGAGTGCGAAGTTGTCGCCGGTCGCGAAGCGGTGGTACGCGTAGCCGCCGGTCGCGAACTGCCACCGAAACAGCGCTGTCCCGAGCGAGTAGGCGAACCCGACCACCGCGATCATCGCGGTGACCCCGCCGCGCCGGGCGCGAGGCAGCACCAGGTCGGTCACGACCGCGAAGAGGAAGAAGCCGGTGAGCGCGACGATCGGCGCGATCTGGCCGAGGTCGCTCGCGGCCTGCGACCACGAGTAGGTCAGGTCTGTTCCTGGCGGGATCATCAGCGCGCGAGCCCGGCCTGGCCGAGCGAGGTCATGAGGTTGGTGAGCACCGCGGGATACAGCCCGAGCACGAACATCAGAAGCACCAGCGGCGTCAGCACCCCAAGCAAACCGGCTCGGATGTCAGCCCTGGGTGCCGGCCCGGCGGGCTCGCCCTGGGTCACGCCCTGGAAGAGCCGCAGCATGTAGACCGGCGTCAGCACCAGGCCGATCGCCGCGACGATCGCGAGCGCGGGCGCCCGCTGCCACGCGCCGAGCATCGTCATGAATTCGCCGACGAAGCTGTTCAGGCCGGGAAGGCCGAGGGCGGCGAATGTGATCACCGCGAACACCCCCGCCATGACCGGCGCGCTGCGCCCTATCCCGGCCAGCGCGGAGCGGTCCCGCACCCCGGTGGCGTCGGTGATCCAGCCGACGATCAGGAACAGCGCGGCGATGATGATCCCGTGGTTGACCATCTGGACCACCGCGCCCTGCTGGCCCTGCACGTTGTACGCGAAGATCCCGAGGACGATGAAGCCCATGTGGCTGATGCTCGAGTAGGACACCAGCATCTTCATGTCGTTCTGGACCAGCGCCATCAGCGCGCCCCAGATGATCGCCGCGACGGCCAGGACCGGTAGGACCCAGCGCCAATCCCACCAGTCCACGGGCTGCGGGAACAGCGGAACGGCGATCCTGAGGAAGCCGTAAGCGCCGGCCTTGCCCATGACGCCGGCGAAGGTGATCAGCATCGGGATCGGTGCGGCGTTGTACGCGTCAGGCAGCCAGCTGTGGAACGGGAACAGCGGGGTCTTGATCGCGAACGCCAGGGCGAAGACGAAGAACAACCAGAACTGTGTCGACGGTGAGGGGGCCAAGGTCGCCAGGACCGAGAGGTCGAAGGTCTTGTGGCCGGTCGCGACGTACTCGCCGATGACGCCGACCAGCATCAGCAGCGAGCCCGCCAGCGTGTACAGGACGAACTTCATCGCCGCCCATCCCGCGCGCTGGCCCTCGCCGTACCTCCACAGGAGGAAGTACGCGGGGATGAGCATCGCCTCCCAGAAGACGTAGAAGAGGACCAGGTCGGTGGCCATGAACACGCCGGCCAGACCTCCGGCCATCGCGAGCATCAGGCCGACGAAACCGCCCGTGCGCTGGGTGATGGGCGTGGCAAGGATGGCGATGAGCGTCAGGAACGCGTTGAGCACGACGAGCCAGACGCTGATGCCGTCGACGCCCAAGCGGTAGAAGATGCTGAGCTGAGGGATCCACGCCAGCTTCTCGGTGAACTGGTAGCCGTGGAAGCCAGGGCTGAAGTTGAAGGCGACGAACGCCGCGATCACCAGCGCGACCAGAGCGACGAGTGCACCGAACCACTTCGCGAGCCGGGGTGGCAGGAAGGCCACGAGCGCTCCGCCGACGACCGGGACGACCCACAGGCTCGTCAGCGTCATGACAGCGCCCTGATGATCACGAGCCCGCCACCGATGGCGACCACGCCGACGACGAAGACGAGCACGTAGTTGCGGAAATAGCCCGTCTGCAGGTTTCGCGATGCTTCGACGGACGTCCATTGAGTGAGGCGCCCGGTGTCGACCACCGCGGCGTCGATCACCGGTTTCTCCACGTCGCGGAAGGCGAATCCCGCGACCCAGTCCATGGGACGCACGAAGGCCGCGTCGTAGAGCTCGTCGAAGTAGTACTTGTGCTCGAGCAGTCGCTGGGCCCAGGGAACCACGGCGGTCCACGGCCGGATCCGGATCGCGCCGACGAAGAGCGCCGCCGCGATGAGCATCGTCAGCAGTCCGAGCGCGATCGCGCCCCCGTTCTCATCCCAGGACTGCGCGCCCAGGAAGTCCGAGACGACGCTGGTTCCGAACCCGAGGGTCCGCGTCTGGAGGAGGCCGCCCACGGTTGCCAGCACCGCGAGTATCGCGACCGGGACCATCATCACCAGCGCGGGGGCGTGGGGATGCTCGACAGGACGGTCCGGCGAGGGCTTGCCCCAGAACGACATCCACCACGTCCGGCCGGTGTAGAAGCCGGTCACCAGCGCGGTGACGAAGCCAATCGCCCAGACCGAGTAGGTGAGAGGGTCGCCCTTGGCGAACGACAGGCCGAGGATCTGCTCCTTGGAGAAGAAGCCGACGAACGGGATCACACCGACCAGCGAGAGGGACCCGACCAGAAATGTGATCGCCGTCGGCCGCATGTCGTTCCACAGCCCGCCGTACTTGCGCATGTCCTGCTCGTCGTGCATCGCATGGATGACGTTGCCGGCGGCCATGAAGAGGAGGGCCTTGAAGAACGCGTGCGAGAGTAGGTGGAAGAATCCCGCGGAGTAGGCGCCGATGCCGACCGCCAGGAACATGTAGCCGATCTGGCTCATCGTCGAGTAGGCCAGCACTCGCTTGATGTCGGTCTGGACTATCGCGATCGTCGCCGCGAACAGCGCCGTGACCGCGCCGATGATCGCCACCGCGCCGTGCGCGTAGACCGCGAGGTCGTAGATGGGGTGCATTCGTCCGACCAGGTAGACCCCGGCGGTGACCATCGTCGCGGCGTGGATCAGGGCGCTGACCGGGGTCGGGCCTTCCATGGCGTCGGGAAGCCAGGTGTGGAGCGGCAGCTGCGCCGACTTCGCCACGGCGCCGACCAGGAGCAGGAAGGCGGCGAGCTCGAGCATTCCACTGTCGCCCCGAACGAACGGTGCGTTCGGATTTGCGCGGGTGCAAACGTCGCAGACGCCGAAATACCGAAACACACCCGCATATGTGATCGCGTGGAACTGCACGAAGAGGACGAAGGTGCCGAGGATCATGCCCACGTCGCCGATCACGTTCATCACGAACGCCTTGCGGGCCGCGATCACGGCGGAGCGGCGCTGGTACCAGAAGCCGATCAGCAGGTACGAGCTGAGGCCGACCATCGCCCAGCCGACGATCAGGAAGATGAAGTTGTCGGCCAGGACCAGCAGCAGCATCGAGAAGATGAAGACGTCCATGTAGGTGAAGAACCGGGCGTAGCTGGGGCCGTCCTCGTGCTCCATGTAGCCGACCGAGTAGGTGACGATCAGGCCGCCGACGCCGGTGATGACGAGGCCCATGAAGACCGACAGGTTGTCGACCAGCAGGTTGAACGGCGTCGAGAACGAACCCGACGTGATCCAGGTCCAGTACGTGAAGTCGGAGTTGACGTGGTTCAGGTAGAGGTTGACCGTGACGATGAACGACGCCCAGACCGCGAGCGGCCCGACGAGCTTCGTGACGATTCGTGGCAGGCGCCAGCC